>NZ_JAVKSG010000212.1:0-1503 GCF_039583785.1 Mycobacterium sp. | reverse complement strand
GTAACTGGTCAGGTCATGCGGGCATCCAGGGTCGGCCCTCGGCGAGCATGACGAGGGCGTCGAAGAAGTGCTCGCCGTGTTTGGCGGCGGTGGATAGGTAGCTTCGGATGGCGCAGAACTGTTTGGCTCCGGTGAGGGTGCGCATGCAGCCGGATACCTTCTGCCGCAGTTTGATCATGCGGATGTCGCGTTCGGATCCGTTGTTGTCTGGTGGTATTCGCCAGTCGGTGGTGAAGCGCAGGTAGTCGTCTTGCCGGTCGATCAGGCGGCGGGCGAGCGCGTGGTGTTTTTTCATCGGTTTGTCCGACCGTGCTGCGGTCTGGGTGATCCCGATCTGGGCGGCCGAGCGGTAGAGCTGGACCTGCTCGGCCAGCGCGTCGGGGTCCAGCGCATCGGCGCCGGCGGCGATGGCTTCGGCTACCAGCTGCTGCATCGCGGTGAGGGCGTCGCTGGCCTGGGTGGCCCAGCACCAGTCGTGTTCGGCTGGCGCGGTGTCGGCGACGCCGGCCAGCTCACGCAGGGCATGCGCGCAGCACAACTGATGTGCCGGGTCGATGTAGGTGTCATAGGGCGCCCACGCGTCGTGCACCGCCACCCCGGTAAACCCGGGCAGCACCCCGGTGGCGTCCATCGCCTCGCGGCCACGCTTTCGGTGGCAGGTGATCAGCGTGTATTTATCGGTGCGGGCGCAGTGCACCCAGTGCAGGCTGGTGGCAACCCGCAGACCGGTCTCGTCGAACCCGGCCACATCGGCGGCGGCCAGTCGGTCGGTGACCTGGTCAAGGAAACCGTCGAGTCCGTCGGCGGCGCGTTCGGCCATGGCCGCGACGGTGCCCTGCGAGACCGGGGTGCCGAACAGTTCAGCCAGCGCCTGGGCGGTGCGGTTCTTCGACAGGAACTGCCCCACATACAGATACAGGATGATCGCGGTGATCCGCGGCCCGTAGGACGCCGAAGCGCTCACCCCGGCAGGCGCGGCGCCGCAGGTCGTGGCCCCACACCCGCAGCGCCGCGCGATCAGCTGGTGCTCGGTCACCCGCACGGACATGGGGGGCAGGTCGAACACCTGGCGGCGCTCCATCCCGGCCTGTGGCGCTCCCGTCAGATCGCCGCCGCAGCCGGCGCACGGGCCGGGCTCATGGCGCAGTGTCTCGTCAGGGTTGTCCACCAGCGCCAACGTCGAACCTGGATGCCCTGGCTGGCCGCCGGGTTTGCGGCCACTCCTACGGCGCAACGACTTCGGCGCCGGCTTGGCGAACGGCGAATCCGTCGACGGCGGCCTCGACGAGTTCTGACTGTTCTGCCCCAACTGCCGTTTCAGCTCGGCGACCTCGGCTCGCAGTTCCTCGATCACCGCTCTCAAGGCGGCATTCTCGGCTCGCAGGGCGGTGTTCTGCGCGACCAACTCCTCATCGGATGGACGCGAATCGGCGGGCACCACACCATGATTCGCGGGAACGAGTCGAGATCAACACGACACGCCGTCAAATCACAACAACATCA
>NZ_JAVKSG010000211.1:0-1504 GCF_039583785.1 Mycobacterium sp. | reverse complement strand
ATTCCTGATCTAGTTTGTAGCCGTGGCGCAGTTTCCGCGGACTCGCTACGCCAGCTGCAGCGAGGTTGACATCGCCTATCAGACACTGGGCGACGGGCCGACCGACGTGCTGGTGCTACCGGGACCGTCCATCCCGATCGACACCATCGACGCCGAACCGTCGATGTACCGCTTTCACCGGCGGCTGGCCTCCTTCAGCCGGGTGATCCGACTCGACCAGCGCGGGGTCGGCATGTCGTCACGCGTGTCGCAGGACGTGATCGGGCCTAAGTTCTGGGCGAAAGACGCGATCGCGGTGATGGACGCGATCGGATGCGATCGGGCGACGGTTTTCGCGCCGGGGTTCGCCTCGATGACCGGGCTCATCCTGGCGGCCGATTATCCGGAACGCGTCAGCAACTTGGTGATCGTCAACGGCGCGGCCCGGACGCTGCGTGCGGACGACTACCCGATGGGGTTCGAGATCATCGAGGAAGATCCCTACACGACGGTCGCGATCGAACCGGACGCCGTCGACCAGGGCTTCGACATGCTCGGTTTCATCGCGCCCAGCATGGTCGACGACCACGCATTCCGTGCATGGTGGGACATGGCCGGCAATCGGGCCGCCTCACCCAGCATGGCCCGCGCCATGATCCTGACCGTCCGGCACTGCGACGTCCGCGACACGCTGACACGAGTCACCGCGCCGACGCTCGTCGTGCACCGCGAAAGCTGTGACTTTTGTCCAAGCGACAACGGCCGGTACATCGCCGAGCGCATTCCCGGAGCGCGCCTGGTCGAGTTGCCCGGAGCAGACGCGCTGTACTGGGTCGGCGACGCCGCACCGATGCTCGACGAGATCGAAAAGTTCGTCACCGGTGCGCGAGGCAGCTTCGGCGGCGAGCGGGTGCTCACCACGATCATGTTCACCGACATCGTCGGCTCGACCGAACGCGCCGCGGCGCTCGGCGACGGCCGGTGGCGCAACCTGCTGGACAACCACGACAGCAGGGTGCGTCACGAACTCGAGCGGTTCGGCGGGTTCGAAGTGAACACCGCCGGTGACGGATTCGTCGCGTCCTTCCCCAGCCCGAGCGCCGCGATCGCCTGCGCCGACTCCCTTGTCGACGCGATTCGGTTGCTGGGCATCGAGATTCGAGTGGGCATTCACGCCGGTGAGGTCGAGGTGCGCGGTGACGACGTCGCTGGGATGGCCGTGCACATCGGTGCGCGGGTCGCGGCCCTGGCCGGCCCCAGCGAGGTCCTGGTGTCGTCGACGGTCCGCGACATCGTCACCGGTTCGCGGCACCGGTTCGCCGATCGCGGCGAGCACGACCTCAAAGGCGTACCGGGTCAATGGCGGCTGTGCGCGCTCGAGCGGGAGCACGCGACCGTCACCCAATGACTCACAGCGGGGCCAAGGTTGCGTATCAGCAACCTGACCCGCGCCTTTCTAGACGGGAAGCTGTGTCCCGGTTTCTTTTTCGCCGAACTCGAAGACCTCGGCGGCGACTTCGTAATC
>NZ_JAVKSG010000210.1:0-1527 GCF_039583785.1 Mycobacterium sp. | reverse complement strand
CAATCTACTTCCACCTCGGCGGATTACAGCTCTACCCAACACCACCATGACCCACAGACTTCCCGGAAGCGCCAAAAAAAAAATGGGGTGGCACGTCGTGAACGCTGGGCGCGCACCGTTTCACGTCGCCGGATGGGCGATCCGCGCAGACCCCGGTGGGACATCATTCAATGTCGTCGGTGAGCAGATCGGTTCACCCGACGTCCTCGACGATGGTGTAATCAGCACCGAGCAGAACGACATCCACCCGCGTGCCCTCATGACCTCCGGGCTTCTGGTGGTCAACAGATATCTCGCCACTCGCCAGCTCAATCCGATCCCGTTTCCAGGTAATGGGAACGGCTGTTCGCGGACCATACGCAAGCAGTGGGGGTGAAGCTGGCGGCAGCGGTAGGCAGCCGCGTCGAAAGATGGCGTCGAGAACTAATCTGCAAAGGTGACCGACTACCTATCCTCCGAGGCGACTTGGCGTGGTCAATTCTCGCTGCCAGGGCAATCGGGGCAAGTCGACCAGCAAGGCATCCTTACCTACAAGCCCGACTCCGGTATCAACCTGTCCCTTCTCCACGGGTTTGACGACGGAAGTGTGACCCGCTTGACACCTGGTGCCTTTGCTTTCGGCGAAGGTTCAGGACGGTTCCCTGTGATCCACGGTGTCGCCGGCGGCAAGCCGGTAACGCTGCTGGACTGCCTCATCACAAGATCAAGGCGAGGGATGTTTTCTCCGGAGGCAAAAGAACAAGAAATCCACGTCGGGCAGCTTCTCATCGGTGCCCTCCTCGATGCCCCAGAGGCAAAGGCGTTCAGCGGGTTAACGATTGAGCTGGAGAATCTGACTGTTTGGGATCGCCGCAAAGATGTCATGCTTCGCACTGAGCGCCACCCCGACCTACCCGGAGGAAGCAGGTGGTCCATCGAGGTAGATCAGGCGGAGCCGCTCACGGTGACGGTGGATGACCTGACCATCGAGCTGCGGCGGCGCTATGTAGAGCCTTCAGGCGATGCCCAACGCCACGGCATCGACACCTCCACCTTCACCGCCTCATCCTTCAGGATCGCGTCGTCGGAGCCGAAGTCGATAGCCGAGTGGGATGACATCGGCAAGGTATTCCAGGATTTGCTCACGTTCGCCATGGACAGCCCATGCGCGGTGCTGTACGAAAGCCTGACACCTTCCGAGACGCTGCGAAACGATCAGGCAGCGCAAGCAGGGTCCGCGATCACGTCATTCGCACGGCACATCGTCATTGGCGATCCCGAAGCCCCATCGGTAGAAACCCGGAAAGCTCTCTTCACACTGGCGACCAAGGGCATCGACTTCCAAAGCCTGATCCCCCGATGGTGGGAAGTCCGCAGCAAGTTCAACGTCGCCTTTGACATGATCCTGGGTCTGTTGTACGTCCAAAGCGGCTATCTCCAAACCGACCTCATCACCGCTGTCGGCGCTGCCGAAGCACTGCACGAGGGACTCGGCTTCGACCCTCCCATGACCAACCCAGAGTTCAAGGCACTGAAGAAGTCCTTGCT
>NZ_JAVKSG010000209.1:0-1532 GCF_039583785.1 Mycobacterium sp. | reverse complement strand
CCTGATGCGATGAAGGGGCGGGGCCTCCGCTCCTCGTGACGTCCCGGCGGATGCTGGGGGTGTTCACTTTCCACGAATCAAGGGAGGCCCCTAATGGGCGAGTATGACGGAAAACAGTTCGTCGGGATTGACCTGCATCGGCAACGGTCTGTGATCGTTCGCCAAACCGACACCGGCGATCAGCTCTCGGCGGTGCGGATCGTCAACGATCCGGTCGCGTTGGGCCTGGAGCTGGAGCGAGCCGGCGCCGACCCCGAGGTGGTGCTGGAGGCAACGTACGGCTGGTATTGGGCGGTGGATGTGCTGCAAGCCGGCGGAGCCCATGTGCATTTGGCACACCCGTTGGGAGTCAAGGGATTCCGGTATCGACGGGTGAAAAACGACGTCCGTGATGCCAGTGATCTTGCCGATCTGTTGCGGATGGGCCGGCTGCCCGAGTCCTGGATCGCCCCACCGCCCACCCGCGAATTGCGGGAGTTGGTGCGCTACCGCGCAAAGATCGTCGCGATCCGATCCGGACTCAAGGCTCAGGTCCATGCCGTGCTGGCCAAAGCCGGGGTGTTGATCGCGGTGACCGATCTGTTCGGGATCGGGGGCCGCAAACGGCTGGCCAAGGTAGCGCTGGGCGCCGCTTATGCCGAGCGGGTGCGTTCACTGCTGGAACTCATCGACGTCCTCGACGGTCACGAAGCGCGGTTCGCCGAGATGATCGCCAAGCGGCTCGACGCCGATCGCGGCTATCAAGCGCTCCAACAGGTGCCCGGTATCGGGCCGGTGTTGGCGGCGGTCTTCGTCGCCGAGATCGGCGACGTGCAGCGTTTCACCGACCCCGCGCACTTGTGTTCCTGGGCCGGGCTGACCCCCAAGCACCGCGAGTCCGACACCGTGGTGCACCGCGGGCACATCACTAAACAAGGCTCGAAGCTGGTCCGCTGGGCGGCCATCGAGGCGGTGCAGCGTCATCAGACGACTACCAAGATCGCCGCTGACAAGGACCGCATCGAAGCCCGCCGCGGCAAGAACATCGCCAAGGTCGCCGCGGCACGCAAACTGCTCACACTGGTCTACTACGGGCTGCGCGACGGGCACATCCGCGCGCTCGACCAAGCCAGGGCGGCGTGAGCACTCCGGACACAACACGTGCGCGGTCGTTCCTATGTCTGACCCCCAATCGGCGTGGTCGCCCTCCTGATTGACCCCGCGTGTTGCTACCGCACCGCTTCATGCCCACACCGCTGAGCGAAGGGATGACCGGCAGCCGGAACAGTTCGGCCCTGCCCCAAAGTATCTGCACCATCACTGCTTGAAGAAGGCTCACAACCCCCAAAACAATCGCGCCGCTGATCTTTCCGGCACCCCCGGGCAGTATGCATCGGCCCGGACCGGCATCAAGACCGTTCGTCCTCGCTACGCTGCGGGCGCTGCGTCTTGACCCCGGTCCTTACCCGATGCCGCCCACACGGAGGCCGAAAGCCAGCAAAAACCCTGGTCAACAACGGGGTTGACAGACCCCGCCCCTTCAGGGATGACAT
>NZ_JAVKSG010000208.1:0-1559 GCF_039583785.1 Mycobacterium sp. | reverse complement strand
TGTTCGGTGAAGTATTTCAGGTGATCGGACAGTTCCTCGCCGGCGCGGGTATCCAGGTTCAGGTTGTGGATCTCGTCGACCACGACGACGTCGGTGCGGGCGTCGATGAGCACTTGACAGACCGCGTCGGAAATGTCAGTCACGTTCATCCGCTGGTTGAGCAAGGGCAGTCCGAGGAACCGGGCGAATTCCATCGCCAGTTTACGTGGTGACCCTTTCGGCGGGGCTGTCACATACACCACCGGGATGCGGCTCTCATCGCCGGGAAACCGTGCGTGCGTACGCAGTTCATGGAATCGGCCCAGTTGCTTGATGGCCGTGGTCTTTCCGGTCGCCGCGCCACCGGAAATAATCAGGCCGCGCCTCGCCCCGATCTCACGCTGGTTGAGCAAGGTCAGCAGCCGGCCCTGGTGGGTGATCGCTTCGATTGCCGAGGTGGTGACCACCACCAGCTCAGAATGATGTGCCACCCGTGCCTCGTTGTAGGCCGTCCGCTCGTCGTCGCCGAGGCTGGTCCACGCGTCGTCGTCGAGCAGCTTGAACTCCGGTGGGTCTACGTCAACAAAACGCCGCCAGCCCTCCAACGTGGTGGTGGGCTGGCGGCGATCTTCGAGCTGACCGACCGGGGCAACCTCGGTCACAGCCGCCACGTCTGAGCCTCCTTACGCGCATCGAACACCGGCAGGGGAATCACCTCAGCCATCTCATCGTCATCATCGGCATGCAAAGGTTGGGCGGTCTGCCGCACCGGCGGCGGTGCCGCGCAGTCCGATGACAGGGGTGGGGTCGGCCAGCTGCGGTCGGCGTTGGCGGCGCTCGTCCGGCCAGTCACCCGCCGGTCGGCTCTGGATCGATTTGCAGGCCCGGCCGCGGCTCGGTCCATCAAATCCTCTGCTATTGCTGCGATCTCGGCTTCGTGGGCTTTCTGGGTGCCTCTGCGGTCGGCTACCGTGCGGGCGTGGCGCCACAATGTTTCACCGAAAGGCGCCGGGGCGCTGCGCAGGTGCGTCCACGTCGCCGCCAGCCAGCCGTCGTCATGGTGATTGCGCACCCAGATCCGTGACACGTCATAGGGGTCGTAGTGCACTTCCCACTTTCCGTTGTGGGCATCGACTCCGGAATGCTGACGCCGGTAGGGGTTGAGCGCCTTGGCGTCGTAGGTGCGGTGGTTGATCCGGATCCCGTAGCTGTTGATCGTGCGCCAGTGCACCGGGAGCAACTCGATGTAGTCATCGGCGTCCAAGGGCACTGGCACGTAGCCGGTAACCTCGACCAGCGCGGCGTATTTCTCGTTGGGGGTCAACGCCTTACCAGGCGTTACCGGGTCGCGTAGTCCGTCATGGGGACGGTTCTGCCACACCGCGATGATCCACTCGTCGAGCAGCGCTTGCAGCTCGACCATCGACCACACCGCATCCTGCTCGACGCTGTTGCCTCGCCGCTCCACCGAGGATCCCGCATACCCCGCGACGTACTGCGCGAACTGGCAATGTCAACTTAAAGTGGCCCCACTGTGACGGTGTGGATTGGCCCCACCCTGCGAGATCTTTCCGGGCCCG
>NZ_JAVKSG010000207.1:0-1585 GCF_039583785.1 Mycobacterium sp. | reverse complement strand
TGCGGCGTCGGCCAAGCCTCAGACGATCTGCAGGCCCTCGGGAATATTGGCCGGATCGCGCCAGAAGGCGTCGTTGACAAACCGCCTGAACAAGTCGGGGGGCAGCAGGCTCGCGCGGGGTTCGGCCTTGACGGTGCTGCCCACGGTGTGCAGGCCGGGGGTGCCGGCGCGTTCGTCGAAGTCGGTGACGTCGTAGTCGATGTGGTCGAAGTCGTGCTCGAAACCCGGCTCGCCGATAAAGCCGTAGATGGCGTGCATGGTCTTGGCCGGGTCGGCGGTCAGGGTTTCGTACTGGACCAGCAGCAGGCGGTCCTGTTGTGCGCCGAAGCAGGCCTGCTTGAGCGCATCGTAGGGGGCGCCGACCATGCCGTCGGCCGAGGCCACACCATTGGCGCGGGTATAGACCGTGCCGCCGGCGCTGTAGTTGAAGATCGACGACGGGCTAAAGACGTTGCGTTGCACCAACCGCTCGATGCTGTCGATCACCCACGCCAAATCGCGCACGCAGGCAATCACTTTCGCTTCGGGAAACAGCCGGGCAACCGCCGGCATCCACGCGCACCAGGCCCGGTTGGTGTCGAAGATCACCTCGGCGCGGCAATCGGCATAGTAGTTGTCGAACAACCCGTGCAGGATGCGCTGCCGCTTGGCGTCGTCGATGAAGATCGAAGACTCGTTACGGGCGCTCATCTCGCCCAACAGGGCGCCGAACAGGCCGGCCAGCGGACCCGACATACCGGCCTGGAACCGCGGGTTTTGCCGCAGCAACGCGGCCAGCAGCGTCGAGCCCGAACGCGGCAGGCCAGAGATGAAATGGATGGCTGTCATCGGCGCCTTGCCTTCCCGGCTTTGCCTGCGGGCACCAAGCCGATTGATGTCCAAACATTAACTGACTGCGCCGTGTGGAGCGTGAGTTTCGACAGTGCAGGTCAAAGCCGATCGCCGGTGGTCACAGCGGTTTTATCGAGAGGGCTTCGTGCGGCATACGGCTCTGTCAAAACCCACGGCGTTCGGATCCGATGTCGCGACGTTTCCGCTGCCGGTGCAGATTCGGTGGTCTACTCGGTTGTCGAGGGGTTGTCGACGTCCCTGTAGTGCTTGTGGAACCGGGCAGGTTCATCGTCGATGGTATTGACAACAAGGTGGCGGGCGGCGATGTCTGCGCGTTGTGCTGGCAACACGCGCTGATAGGTGGCGCACAGCAGTTGCCGGTAAAGGCCCGGGCCGTGCTGGCGTTTGTCCGGCGGCGGTGTGTGCGGGACGAGCGACGGGCCGGACGTAGCACGCCGATGCCGGCGCACCTACGCTTCGAGCCACCCCAATGCGCTGCCGATGTAGTAGTCAAGCTGGTCCAGGTGATCGAGAAAGCTGACGACCGCGTTGTCGTCGATCGTCTCGTACCGATGGACCAGCAGGTTGCAGAACCCGGCTGCGCGTGCCATCACCCCGGCAAGCTCAGCTGAGATGACGCCGTGCCGCCCGAGGCTGCGCATTGCATCGGCATTCGAGTCGGGTGCCTCCCAGCCCTCGGATGCCGCAACGTGGTGCGCGATGCTGATGCAGCCCTCGATAGCGGTGAGAAATC
>NZ_JAVKSG010000206.1:0-1617 GCF_039583785.1 Mycobacterium sp. | reverse complement strand
GGCGGCGCCGGGATGGGAAAGCCGCTGGGGCCCATGACGAGCGCGGTGTTGTCGCCGAAGGCGAACGCCGCGTGCATTGTCGCGGTCAGGCCCAGCAGGGCCGCGCCCGTGGTGCACAGCAGGCCGAATCTCAGCAACGGGAACATGGTGGTGCTCATGGTGATCTCCACCGGGCGGGTGTGTCCTCGACCGGTGACCCCGGCAGGTGCGCGCCGGTCACGGGACGAGGCCGGCCAGGTCGCTGACGACGGATTGGGCGGCTCCGGCGAGGACCAGGAACTCGATGCCGCCGGCCAGCGAGAGCAGGCCCGCGTCGGCTGCGATCGGGTAGCCGACGGCGTCGACGAGGTTGGGCAGGTTCTCCACGAAGAGGGTGGTGTCGTACAACGGTAGGGTGGTGGCGATGGCGGTCGCGATGTCCGCCGTCGGCAGCAGGGTCGCGTAGCTCGCCGCGGCGACGTTCGTCAGCGTGTTGACGACGTCGGTCAGCGACGGCAGCAGATCCGCGGGAGACGACGGAGACGACAGCGACGACAACGCGCCCGCCAGGCCCGCCAGGCTCGGCAGCGACGGCAACTGTTCGGTGCCGATGTCATGGAGGAAGGCCCCGACGCCCTGCGGAATTCCGTTGGCCAGGTCGCTCAGCACGGTGTCCGGGTTGACGCCCGTCGGGAACAGCCCGAACGGGGTGGGCAGGTTCGCCGGGGTGTTCGAATAGCCGAGGTCGTCGGGGCCGTAGCCCAGGTTCACGATCACTTTCAGATCCGGCTGGATCAGGTCGGCCAGTGGTTGGCCGACGAAGGGGACCGCTCGCAGCGGGTCCAGCAGCGGCAGGTTGTCCTCGGGAATGATGAAGTAGTGCATGGTCGGCCCCGCGGTGCTTTGCAACGGGATCGCGGCAGCGAGTTGCTCGGGGCTGAGCTTCGCGTACTGGGTGTGCACGAACACGATGCCGGCGACCGCGTTGAGGTCTGCCAGCAGATCGATCGGGTAGCGCGGGAAGTCGGCGAAGCCGTCGTATTCGAGGGTGTAGATGGTGGTGGGGTAGACGTCGTCGGGGGTCGCACCGGTAAAGGTCAGACCCAGGCTCGGCAGCGACAGCCCGACGAAGCGCTCCAAAAGGCCGCCGTTGGGGTTGCTTTCGTTGCCGACCAGCACGAAGGCAAGCTCGTCCGTGCCGGGCCGGGCGTCGGGGGGCAGGGCGGCCAGGCCGTCCATTTCGATGCTGGAGATGACCGCGCTCTGGGAGTAGCCGAACACCACGGTCGCGTCGCCGCCGCAGGCCGGCGGGTCGGGGCAGAGCTGGTTGATCTCGTCGTTGAGGATGACGACGCCCTGCGCTTCCGATGCGTCGTACGGCAGGCTCTTGACCCCGGTGACCGGGTACAGCCCCTCGGGCGTGAACAGCGGAAGCGGGCTGACTCCCGGGTAGGTGGGCTGCCCGGGGAACGGCTGCGCGGGGTCGATGTAGAGGGCGTCGACCTCGGTGACGTAGTCGCTGGACGGTATCGGCACTCCGCTGGGCCCGATGATCACCGCCGTGTTGTCGCCGAAGGCGAACGCCGCGTGCATGGTCGCGGTCAGGCCCAGCAGGGCCGCGCCGCCGGCGGACAGCAG
>NZ_JAVKSG010000205.1:0-1654 GCF_039583785.1 Mycobacterium sp. | reverse complement strand
AGTGGTCTCGCCCGTAATTTCGTCGGGGGTCACGCTGCACGGGGTTGAGCGGGATCGTGACGAGGCTTGTAGTGGTCGATCCTGTCCAGTAGCTCGTCGAGATCTGTGGTGGTGAACTTCCATTTGAATGGGCGGGCGGTCTGATTGTAGCGGGTCTCGAAGTTGGCCAGCCGGTCGATGATCGCCGTGAGGTCAGTGAAGTCGTTGGGCGAGACTACTTTTCGTTGGACAATGGAAAAGTAGATTTCGACCTGGTTGAGCCAGGAGGCGTGCACCGGGGTATGGACCATGATCGCGTTGGGGTATTGCTCGGCGAGCCGGTCGATCGCGGCTTGGCCGCGGTGGGAGGAGCCGTTGTCGACGATCCAAAACACCCGATCGGCTGAAGCGTAGGGTTCGGCGGTCATGACCTGTTCGACGAGTCGGTAAAACGGTTCAATGCCGGTGGTGGGCTCGCAGCGGCCGAACACTTTCCCTCGGTGGACGTCGTAGGCGGCCAGGTAGGCCAGCGCGCCGCCGCGGTCGTAGTCGTGGTTGACCCGCATCGTGCGGGACTTGCCGGGCGCCAGGGTGGGGTGGCAACGGCAGCGGGCCTGAATCGAGGTCTTCTCGTCGGCGGAGATCACATAATCGCCTGCGCCCAATGGTGTGCCCTCCCACGTGCGGTCGTAGAGGTCGAGCACCCGCCCCGCCTTGGCGGCGAAGTCGGGGTCGGTGATAAAGATCCACGACCGGTACTGCCAGGGTTTGAGCGCGTCCTCGGCCAGCCACCGGCGGATGGTCGCCGGTGAGATCGACCGGCAAATCTCGTCGGCGATTGCCTGTTGGGCCAGCTCCGGACAGCTCCACCGCGACAGTGGCAACCCCGTGTCCGCCGGTGGTGTGCAGGCCATCGCCTTGACCTGGGCGACTTGCACAGCGGTGAACGTCGGCCGGCGGCCCGAGCGCTTGGCATCGGCCAGCGATGCCACCCCCGGTGCCTCATACCAGCGGTGACGCCACTTGCGCACGGTGTCCTCGCAGATCCCAAGCCGCCGTGCGATCTGTGCGTTGGGTTCGCCGGCAGCAGCGGCGAGCACGATCTTGGCTCGCGTCACCAGCCGTTGCTCGGTGCGTCCAGCCCGGATCATCCGGGTCAGTTCGCGGCGCTGCGAGCCGGTCAATGTGATCCGTTCGGTGCTGGCCGGTGACATTATGGTGCTCCACGACGAGTTATCATTGGTCACTTCAGCCTCACCCGTCACGGGATGGATGGTGGTCAACGACACGCTGATCCGGCAGGATCGGTGAGCATGGCCGCACCGCCCACATCGACGAAAACATCCCTGCAGCAGCGGCTGTCCGCCCGCGCCCGCCAACGGTGGCCGCAACTGGCCGGGGTCGACGTCCGGTTTCGCGGCGCGTTCGCCTACGTCACCGCAACCATGCCCGACGGCGACACCATGCCCCTGATGCGGCTGCGCTATGGCGGATCAGCCGCCCGATGGGGATTCGCGATCTACCTGGCCAGCAACAACGGCTACCAAGACTCGGTCCTGCCCAGCGGCCACACCGCCGGCCCACCCGAAGACGCCCTCGACACCGCTTGCGGCCTCTACCTCACCGACCCGACCGCCTGGAGATGACCCCCGACGAACTTACGAACGAGACCACT
>NZ_JAVKSG010000204.1:0-1721 GCF_039583785.1 Mycobacterium sp. | reverse complement strand
TCATGTCCGACCCCGCTTCGGCGGGGACAAGCGGGAGCCGAGCCTCTATGCACCAGGCGAAGGCCATGGACGGTGCGGTGTGTCCTGAAAGGGGAGTGACGGCGATGGAGTAGGTCGCCAGCACGAACCGTGCTGTGCCAGTGATGGAGGTAGGCCCTCCGGGATCGCCCTGCAGGGGGAGGTCCCAAACCACCGCAAGCTGCGTCGGTCAAGAGCCGGGGTGGTGAGCGTTGCGGAAAAGGCCCGACTAGATCGGGCCAGGTGTGCGACGAGAAGACGAACATGTGTAAACCACTGCTGACGCATCGAAACAATGGAAAGACGGCACCAGAACCGGGCCTGCGCGCCGCGCCCGGGAGAAGGGCGCGTCATTTGGCGAGCCCGAAGTCAGGAGGCGACCTGCGTGTTGTCCTGGCGGTGTCCGGTGTATAGGTGGCGTGAGCTCGTCGTGGGCGCTGGCATGGAACAGGAGAACCTGTCACCCCGATACCGATCCGGCCGTTCAGTTTGGCTTGTGCAGCCACCCGGCCGGCGAGAGGGAGGACCCCGAGGGGCAGAAACCCCGAGGGGCAGAGTACCGTTGCGGGGTACGGGGGCGGGACGGTCCGCAGTAGTGATGAAGGTCTTGTAATGAGGCTGGAGCGAAGGGACCGTGCAGACCAAGGTCAACTTGAGGCCAACCCCTCGGGGGATGAGTCCAAGGGTGGACCAATGCCGAAGGTGAAGTCGTTTGATATTAACAAGCGTCTCGTTTACGGGGCGTGGATGAAGGTCCAAGCGAACGGTGGAGCGCCGGGCGTGGACGCCGTGAGCATCGAGCGGTTTGCAGACAACGAGAGAGGCAATCTCTACAAGCTGTGGAACCGTATGGCTTCGGGGAGTTACTTCCCTGGGCCGGTGCGAGCGGTGGAGATACCGAAGGACCATGGAGCAGGGGTCAGGGTTTTAGGGGTGCCGAATACGGTGGACCGAATCGCCCAGACCGCAGCAGCGATGCTGCTCGAGGAGAAGCTTGAGCCGATCTTCCATCCTGACAGCTACGGCTATCGTCCTGGGCGAAGTGCCCACGACGCTTTGGCCGTGACTCGAAAGCGCTGTTGGAAGCAGGACTGGATTCTAGATTTGGACGTCCGGGCCTTTTTCGACAGCGTTCCCCACGATCTGATGTTAAAAGCGGTTGCTCACCATACCGACGAGCGATGGGTTATGCTCTACATCGAACGGTGGCTCAAAGCCCCCATGCAGATGCCAGACGGAACCCTCGTGCAACGAGAGAAGGGAACTCCACAGGGTTCTCCGATCTCTCCGCTACTCGCTAACCTCTTCATGCACTATGCGTTCGACAAATGGATGGACCGGGAGTTTTCGGGACAGCCATTCGAGCGCTACGCGGATGATGCGGTCATCCACTGCGACACCGAGGAACAAGCCCGAACTCTGTGGGCCGCACTCGCTGAACGGCTCGGGTCTCTTGGCCTAGAGCTGCATCCCGAGAAGACGAAGATCGTGTACTGCAAGGACGCGAAACGCCGGGGAAGCTTCGAAGCAACCAGCTTCGACTTCCTTGGCTATACCTTCCGGGCTCGTCTGGCTCGTGGCCGACGAGGGTTCTTTGTGAACTTTTCTCCCGCCATGAGCACCAAGGCGAAAAAGGCGAAAGGCAAGCAGATCAGGGACTGGCATCTCAACCGTCGCAGTGGCACGGACCTGTCCGGCATCGC
>NZ_JAVKSG010000203.1:0-1771 GCF_039583785.1 Mycobacterium sp. | reverse complement strand
GCCGGCGGATGCGGTCGAAGACATAACGTCATCATCGCAGCCACCACCGACAAATCCGGGCCGCTCCATCCCCGCTGGGTGTGCGACAGATTTGTAGGTAGTTTTTGTTGATCTTGATTCTGGGCCGGTTAGGCGGTGGCGGTCTGGTTGTGCGGATGTGTCCAGATTTGTTCGAAGCGGTTACTGGCCTGTGCGCAGCGCAGGGTAAGGATGCCGGTGGCGCCGGGGATGTTCCAGCGCATGCCGGACAGTTTGAGTCGTTGACCGACGATGGCTTTGCGCCGTCCTCCGTCACCTACATTCGTGTCGCACACCCGCCTACACGCCGCGCTGCTCGCGGCCCCCGAGCGGTCCCGGTAGGCCGAAATTGATGCGCTAACCCGGCCCTCAACGGCCGGGCTTGCGCGCTACGGTAACTGGTCAATCACAACGCGTCGATCCACGACCCCGCTGAACCGCCGAGGCGGCCGATTTCGTGCATAACCCCTGCTGGTGGGGCGGTTATGCTGTGCTGGACACCGGCAGGGAGGTGGGCGTGGTGGCTGAACCGTTGAGAGTCGATCCGATGGATCTGCACATCTCGGCCGAGCGTATGGGCATCCATCATGCGGACCTGCGCGCCGCGCACGCTGATGCTGATGCTGAGGTAGCAGAATGCTCACGCTGGCTGGGTGGGGGCCTCGGCGGCGGCGCTGCAAGGCAAACTCGCCGAGTGGCAGGACGCCACCGAGCAGTTGTGTGGCGCCATCGCCGGGCATGAGCAGGCTTTCCGTGCCGCCGGCCGGCGATACACGACTGTCGATGAGGACGGTGCAGGCCGTATCACCGACAAAATCTGATGACGCTGAGCCTTGTCGACATCGACCGTTGGGACGCGGGGTCGGTGCGTCAGGTGTCCACGGCGTTGGGTAAGCGGGGTGCCAGCGCCGCGGAAGTCACCGAGGGGCTGAGCCGGTTGCCGTTGATCGCCAGCTGGCAGGGCAGCGCCGGGGACGCCGCACGGGCGTCGCTGGACAAACTGGGCACCCACCTGGTGGCGCACACCGACGAAATGCAGGCCACCGGCCTCGCGATCGGCAAATCGGCCGATGAGATGCAAAACGTCAAAGACGCTTTGAGCGGCATCGACCGCGACGCCCACACATGGGGGTTTGCGATCGACCGCGCCACCGGGACGGTGAGCCCCAGCGACGGGCTCGACATGGATCACCCGACCAATCGGCAGCGTCAGGCCGAACTTCAAGCGCGGCTCACCAAGGTCCTCGCCGACGCCGACACCGCCGACGCCGACCTGGCCCGCGCGATCACCACCGGCGGTAATGAGGCGACCGGTCCCGCCGAAACCCGCCCCGGGGTGCGCGCCGCGCTATCGGGGCCGCTGCCCGCGGACCCGACACACTTTCACGACCTATGGGACACGCTCAGCCCTGAAGAAAAAGACTGGCTTTATAGCCACGACCACATGATCGGCAACCATCCGGGGATGCCGTGCGACCCCGCCGACCATCGCGGCTACGACTACTACAACCGGCGCCACCTCGCTGACGAACTGGCCCACGCCCAGGCCGCCGCCGCGCAGGCCGACGCGCTGAAAAACCAGCACCCGGACTGGGCGGCGGGCAAAAACATCCCCCACCCCAACGAGCCGGGCGCGATCTTCGATGATCGGCAAGCCTGCAACGCCACTACGACGCCGCCCGAAACGGCGCCACATACCTACCCGACCTGCAAGCCGTCGACAAAGCCGTCAAAGACAACCCGGAGCGCAAAC
>NZ_JAVKSG010000202.1:0-1792 GCF_039583785.1 Mycobacterium sp. | reverse complement strand
GGCCGAGCCCGGTGCCGAATCAACCGAAACGGAGGTCGCCTGAAACACCCTCATCCACAGGTCTTGACAATATCTCAACCGTCATCGACCGTCCGGTCTCGACGGTACGGCGCTGGCTGCGTCGCCTGCCGGCCGCGCACCTGGACCGCATCTACCGCGACGGGCTACAGCGCCTGCTGCGTTTGGACCCTGACACCTTCTGCGCACTGCCCTACAACGGCAACATGCTGCGCCACGCACTGTCGGTACTGTCGGCGACCGCCTACTGGGACCGACACCGATGCGGCATCTCAGATCCGCCCTGGACCCTGATCGGTATGTACACCCGCGGCCGGCTCCTGGCCGTACCCGGCTGACCGATGAAGATCGCCGACGGCTTTCCTGGCAAGTGCTTTGACTCATCTTCATGGCCGGAAGAGTGACCAGACCCCGGAAGCGCATGCAATCATGTGGTCATCAGGCGTCTTGGCTATCAGCTCAGATTCTGATGGTGGGCACGGTGCTCCTAGTGAGCGAACCATAGTCGGATTAGTAGACGAAACCCATTGGCCATTGCGAGTACACACAATCTCACCGGCCGACGGATCGTAAGCGAGCTTGAGCGGGTCGTTGCATGACTGACCAAGTTGCGGCCCCAAAGGGGCCAGAATACGTCCAGAATCTGCGATCGCCACGGGTGTTATCGCGGTAAGAACAACCCAGCAGCCGACCAGTGCGCTGCAGCCAACCCTGCTCTGAAACCTCCTGCTTAGCATGGGCTTTCCTCTCCAGCTCGATGAAACCAGTGGTGTTTGGCGCTCCTGGGCGACGGCCCCGCAGATGGGATGCGGGCGCGTCAGCAGCTGAGGTCTAGGTAGCTTGGTTGATGCGCGCTCACGCTCCCCTCCCAACAAATCCGCATCGAGCGCGCCTATGTACGATAATGACGATCGGCTGACGGTGTCACCGTTTCGCTTCCTAAACCCACGAATCGTGGTTGCGGACCCCGGGATTGATGGTCCAGACCTGCAAGTTGTATTTCTGGCCGTAGTTGAGGATGAGATCGTTTTGGGGGCTTGCGCTGCCGCCGGGGGCGAAGTTGCCTTCTTGCCAGGCAAATACCCCTCCCGAGGTCACGCTGGCGATATCCCAGTGGTCATTTGGCACACTGCAGCGCAAGTAGCTGCCTGGCAGAGGGCAGTTCAGCGGAGGATCGACCGGCGCCTGGGAAAGCCCAGCGCATTCTGACAACCCACCCTGTTCGGTTCGACCTCGCACCGCATTTTGCCGGACGCGGTCCGCACATATTGCTCGGCTTGGGCAGTCGGGAACACGCCAGGTACACCAGCCATACTCAGTACGGCGACGCCAGCGGTCACCAGGAATGCCCGCTTCGCGGGTATCACCGTGCACATGTGACCTGGGCGGGGAACCGGATGCGCAGGAACATCAGATGGTGTGGCTACCGCGATTCGGCGACCCACACGGGCGAGAGCACCCCATGACTGCTCAGGCCGGACGTGCGGGAGATGATCGCCTTGAGTTGGGCGGCGCATTAGACCGCACGATCGAAAGGGGTGACGGCGAATGACTGTCTTGATTCCAGCAGGGGGTAGCGGTCTAGCCGGTGTTGGGAGGCGCATTCGAAGGAACAATCGAGGAGGGGTTTCAGGTGGGGCTGTGGTGTTGATCGCGTTGATGATCGCCGGTTGGGATCTGCCTGTCGCGATGGCCGATGACTGGCAATGTCAACTTAAAGTGGCCCCACTGTGACGGTGTGGATTGGCCCCACCCTGCGAGATCTTTCCGGGCC
>NZ_JAVKSG010000201.1:0-1805 GCF_039583785.1 Mycobacterium sp. | reverse complement strand
CGTTGTCAATCAAGATCAGGACGGTAGAGCCGCTTTCCGAAAAGCTGTCCACCGTGCGGATCGCTTCTTCGGTCATTATTCTCCCTCGGAGTCAATACGACCCGCTGGGTCGTTCAGCCACCCGGGTAGAAGACGCCCCTCCGACATCGTCATCACCCGCAAACGAACTCTAGCCGAGACGTTCGGCTCCGGTAAGAAACTTAACCTTTAATAAAGTTAACATTGTGCGCAGTAACGCCGCAAGCTGGCGGCACCTCGGCTCGCATGCCAAAAGGTTTGTGGAACCTGCAGGTCGACGATGAGCACTCGGGACTCGTAGGCTGCGGCCTGCTGCAGCGCGTGAGCCACCTGACCGGAGTTCGCCCGCGGTGCTGGAATCGATCTCCCCTGAGGCGTGTACCAGTACCGCTTCGGGTCGAACCTCGGAGTCGACCACCAACAGTTCCATCGCGTTCACCCGCTTCGATGCTCGCCCCGAGGCGGTCACAGATCTGCTGCAGCGCCTCGGGGTCTGCGCAACTGCGGAACCCGTTGTCTAGCGCGGTGTAGCCGATGCCGAGCGTGTCGCACTGGCGTTACACCCAGGAGGTGCCCGTTGAGCCAGATCCACACCGGCCACGGCGCGTAGGCGTTGGTCTTCCAGAACGCCCCACCCCACTGGGGATCCCACAGGTAGAAGTAGAAGTGATTGACGAAGGCCATCTGCCGGCCCCACTCCATGTGCGGATGCGCCACATGCTCTTGGCCTTTGGCCTTCCACGACCGCCACACCGGGGTCTTCTCTTGAGAGTGCCGGACCATGAGCCTGAACTGCGAAAAAGAGTAGGCCAAACGAGTACATTTCCCTGTGTAGTGACGCGGCTCACAGTAAAGTGACCAGTGGTCATCCAGTCGAGGAGGGCGATGCCGACAGTCACCTGGGCTCTGGATTTCAGCTCCTCGTAGGCGCTCGACGATTCCATCATCCAATTAGGAGCCGGTAGAGGTACATGTGTGATTACTGACAGCAAAGACGCTCACCACGCTGCCCATCAAATTCGCGCGACAGGCGTCGATCGCCGCAAGCCCTGCATATGCATCCGCACCGGCGCCGAATTCACCGTGGTTACTTTCAGCGGCGAGGTCGACGCGTCGGACATAGACGACTTGAGCCCGTACGCCTGCAGGGTGATACGCGACTGCGGTGTGCTGATCGCCGACCTGACCGGCTCCGACGCCATTACCGCCGATGGGCTGCGAGCACTGATCGCGCTCTGGTCCGCCGATCGACAAAGAGCCGACACAACTCTGGTTCGTGTCATGCGGATCTGTTATGAACACATGACGGTCGTGCTCCGTGCGGCGGATAATGATGATTCAGCGGCCGTATGTGGAGGATTGCGCTGCAGGGCCCGGTAGTCCGGCTCCTCCCACACGCGTACATCAGCTCGGGCGCCGGGCGGGTCGGTGCGACAGTGTCTGGGCAGCGCATTACCAGCGTCGTTGCGCGTTCCGCAGTCTCCCTCCGTCGACGCGATGCCCGGCCAACTGTCGTTGCCTGGGGATTAGCTACTTCGACCTGAAAAAGTCTCCACCGCGGTAACGGCGATTGGGCTGGCGGCTCGGTGGGGGCGGGTTTTGTGGCGGTGTCTGATTTTATGCTGCGAGTGTGCCGATCTTGACGAGGTTGTGGGCGAAGACGCCGTGTCCGCACCAGGTTCGAGCGCCCTGGATGCCGGTGAGCTGAGTGTCGTCCGCTTGCAGTGTAAGAACACTGACCGCTTCAGTTTGCCGAGCGCGCCTGCGCTTTGTTGTTGCGCTTACGT
>NZ_JAVKSG010000200.1:0-1872 GCF_039583785.1 Mycobacterium sp. | reverse complement strand
CCGGCTCCGGATGCCCCGCTCGCGCCTCCTGCGCCTGAGGCCGCTGCCCCCGCACCGGAAGCGCCGGAGCCCGCTGACGACGCTCCGCAGCCTGAGGAAGCCCCGGCGCCCGTGTCGAAGGCGTACAGCGTCAACTGGGACGCGATCGCCGCGTGCGAGTCCGGTGGCAACTGGGCCATCAGCACCGGCAACGGCTACTCCGGTGGTCTGCAGTTCACGCCGGGCACCTGGCGCGCGAACGGCGGCTCGGGATCGGCGAGCAGGGCCAGCCGTGAAGAGCAGATCCGGGTGGCCGAGAATGTGCTGCACTCGCAGGGCATCGGTGCCTGGCCGGTCTGCGGCCGTCGCGGCTGACCGACGAATGACCGACCCATGGCGGTGGCGGGCGTGCCGGCGTTCCCGGCCGGGCACGTGCGCAGGGAAAGCGCCGAAGGGCCGGAGGCGCTCGGAGTAGCCTCGCGCCCGTGACTGCAACGCGTGAATACGACATCGTCCTGTACGGAGCAACCGGCTTCGTCGGCAAGCTGACAGCCGAATACCTGGCCCGGGCTGGGGGCGATGCGCGGATCGCGCTGGCCGGCCGCTCGGCCGACCGTCTCAAGGCGATCCGCGACACGCTGGGGCAATCGGCCCAGTCGTGGCAGCTTCTGACCGCTGACGCGGCGTCGCCGAAGACCCTGGCGGCCATGGCCGCTGCGACGCAGGTGGTCGTCACCACGGTCGGTCCCTACAGCCGCTACGGTCTGCCGTTGGTGGCGGCGTGTGCGGCCGCCGGAACCGACTACGCGGACCTGACCGGGGAGCCGCCGTTCATCCGGGAGAGCATCGACCTGTATCACAAGCAGGCCCAGGACACCGGTGCACGCATCGTGCATGCGTGTGGATTCGACTCCATCCCTTCGGATCTCACCGTATATGCGCTGTATCGCCGCGCTCGCGAAGACGGCAGCGGCGAACTCACCGACACCGACTTCGTGGTGCGGTCGTTCTCTGGAGGCTTCTCCGGCGGCACATTGGCGTCGATGGTGGAGGTGTTCGACTCGGTATCCGCCGATGCCGATGTGCGTCGCGAATTCGCCGATCCCTACACGCTCAGCCCGGACCGCGGCGCGGAACCCGAACTCGGCCCGCAGCCCGATCTGCGTCGGCGCCGCGGCGGTCAGATCGCGCCGGAGCTGACCGGCATCTACACGGCCGGCTTCCTGATGGCGCCGGCTAACACGCGAATTGTCCGACGCAGCAACGCATTACAGAACTATTCCTACGGCAGGCGGTTCCGGTACAGCGAGCACATGAGTGTCGGGTCATCCGTCGGGGCGCCGGTGGCCTCCGCTGTGCTCACCGGCGTCGGCAACGTGACGACGGCACTGGGCAGCCGCTACTTCCGGCTGTTGCCGCGCAAACTGGTGGATCGCGCGCTGCCCAAGCCCGGCACCGGGCCCAGCGAAGCCGTCCGCGAAAAGGGCTTCTACAAGGTAGAGACGTACACCAACACGACCTCCGGTGCCCGTTACATCGCCACCATGGCCCAACAGGGCGATCCCGGATACAAGGCCACCGCAGTGCTGCTCGGTGAGAGCGGCCTGGCGCTCGCGATGGACCGCGACGTTCTCTCGGACCTGCGTGGAGTGCTGACGCCGGCGGCGGCGATGGGGGACGCGCTACTGGCGCGATTCCCGGCCGCGGAGGTCGCACTGGAGACCGCGCGCCTGATGCACCGTTGAGGTATCTCTACTGAGCTGAAAAGAACACCTGTCGGACAAAATCAGCTGGGCTAGTGTCAGCTGGGCAACCACACCATCCCAGCAACGTTAGGTGGACGGGTCCATGTCTGGCCTTGAAGATCTGCTGTCTCAGATTCCCACCAGTGAC
>NZ_JAVKSG010000199.1:0-1872 GCF_039583785.1 Mycobacterium sp. | reverse complement strand
GCGAATGCAAGCCGCTCTCGATCGTTACGTTGCGGCGAGAGGTCCGCGCAATCCTGATGTGCAGCTGCGCACCGTCACCGCGTTCAACACGTTCATCGGCTATCTGTCTGACCGGGCAATGACCACTCAACTAGCCCTAGTCGGCGCACACAAAACCAGCTCAATCTGCCAACTTGTTAGTGCCAGCGGTGGAATCAGGTTGAGCCAGAACGATTTCTCACTACTCGTTGCCCGCTAACCGTCGTGCACGAAGAAGAATGTCAGACGCACGCGGGGTCAGCCGGCGCGCTGCGGCTTCGGCGACCACGTCCACTGGGCGATCTCGGGATCGTCTTCACCTTTGTCTCGGGTGTAGCGGCGGGCGGCTAGGCGCGAGTCGATCATTTGTTGGCGGAGCAACGCCGCGCGTTCGGCTAATCCGTCGACCCGGTCGATGACGTCCATGACTAAGTGAAAGCGATCCAGGTCGTTGAGCATGACCATGTCGAAAGGCGTTGTAGTGGTGCCCCGTTCCTTGAATCCACGCACGTGGATCTGATCGTGCCCGGTTCGACGGTAAGTCAGGCGATGGATGAGCCACGGGTAGCCGTGATAAGCGAAGATGATCGGCTTGTCGCGTGTGAAAAGCGCATCGAATTCATGATCGGTAAGGCCATGCGGGTGCTCGGAGTCCGGCAGCAGGCGCATCAGGTCGACGACGTTGATCACGCGTACCTGAAGATCGGGCAGTTCTCGTCGCAGGATGTCGGCGGCTGCCAGTGTCTCCAAGGTCGGGATGTCGCCGGCGCAGGCCAGGACCACATCGGGTTCGGCTGTCGCCGTACTGGCCCATTGCCAGATCCCTAGACCACGGGTGCAGTGCAGAACCGCTTCTTCCATCGGCAGGTACGCCAATGAGGGTTGCTTGCCGGCGACGATCACGTTGACGTAGTTGCGGCTGCGCAGGCAGTGGTCAGTCACCGACAGCAGTGTGTTGGCGTCGGGCGGCAGGTAGACCCGCACGATCTCAGGGCGTTTGTTAGCGACCAGGTCGATGAATCCTGGATCCTGGTGAGATGCGCCATTGTGGTCTTGGCGCCAGACATGCGAGCTCAGAAGGTAATTCAATGATGCGATGGGGGGCCGCCAGGTTAGTTCGCGGCTGGTTGATAGCCATTTGGCGTGCTGATTGAACATTGAATCGACGATATGGACGAATGCTTCATAGCAGTTGAAGAGGCCGTGTCGACCGGTCAGCAGATAGCCCTCGAGCCAGCCCTGGCACAGGTGCTCAGACAGCACTTCCATCACTCGACCATCCGGTGCGAGGTGTTCGTCGTCCGACGTGGTCCTCGAAAGCCAGACTTTGTCGGTTGTTTCGAATACCGCGCCGAGCCTGTTGGACGCAGTCTCGTCGGGCCCCATGAGGCGGAAGCGGTCAGGATTGCGTGCGATGACGTCGCGCAGAAAAGTTCCCAGCACGCGGGTAGCTTCGTGTGTCGTCGCGCCGGGTCGATCGAACGACACGGCGTAGTCGCGGAAATCCGGAAGATCCAGACCGCGCAACAGGAGTCCCCCGTTGGCATGGGGATTGTCGCTCATCCGGCGAGTGCCGGTCGGCGCCAAGTCCCGCAGCTCGGGGCGCAGCGCACCATCGTCGTCAAAGAGTTCCTCCGGCCGGTAGCTACGCAGCCAATTCTCTAGCTGTGCCCGGTGATCGGGGTTCTCGCGCGTCGCGGCAAGCGGAACCTGGTGCGCTCGCCAGGTGCCCTCGATCTGTTGGCCGTCAACCACTTTAGGACCGGTCCAGCCTTTGGGCGTGCGGAGCACGATCATGGGCCACACCGGCCGGTCGGCGACGCCACCGCTTCGGGCTGCCCGTTGAATCGTTGA
>NZ_JAVKSG010000198.1:0-1945 GCF_039583785.1 Mycobacterium sp. | reverse complement strand
CGACACCAACGTAAGTGCGTTTAGTCAAGTGCCCCGCTCCTGGGTTTCCATCGATGTTTTCTGGGCCGCGGCCTCGGCCTACGGGCGCAACCCCCTCACGCGTCAAGGGCGCTGACGCGTCGCTGCGCGATGACCTTCGGTCACCCTTGACCCGCGAGCCTCTGCGCGCCCTCTGGGCAGGCGACGGGGGCAGGTCAGGGACCTGCCCGTGGTATCGGCCGCGGCCCAGAAAACATCGATGGAAACGTCAGTAGATCCAAGAACCAGCTGAAGGCCTCCCTGAGCCCGGGGCTGGAGCCAGATCCCCGTGCGCACGTGACGGACTGGGTTGGGGGGCCTACCCCGTTCCTCGTCTCTACGTAGTTCATCAAACGGGATCGTGTTGTCCCGACAGCGCGCAATCGAGTTCGGCGAGGAAGGGGCGGGGCCTGCTCAGGGTGTCGTTCGAGGTCGGTCCCTCTACGCCGAGTGGAGCTTGGCCCCAACCTGTTTCATTCGGTTGGATTGAGGTTAGGCCGCCGCGGGCAGGTCGACGGGGCCCGCTAATGCGGCATCCCAACTGATGCGCCTGGTGGTAATGACGTGCAGCCAGCGCAACAACGCCGCCGCTAACGCAGCTTTGGCCTGTCCGCCAGACAGTGGGTTGTCGGCTCGAGTGGTCAAGTGCCGGTATCGGGCAGCCATTACTGGGTTGTGTCGTTGAGCGCCCCACACGGCGCGCCAGGCGGCCAGCCGCAGCCGGGGTCGGCCGCGCCCGGAAATCCGTGACCGGCCGGTGGCGCTGCCGCTGCTGTTGTCACGAGGGCACAGTCCGGCGTGTTTGACCATCGCGCGGGGGCTGTCGAAGCGGGCGGGATCGCCGGTCTCGGCCAGGATCGCCGCCGCCCCGACCGCTGAAACCCCGGGAATGCTGGTGACCAGCTCGGTCATGCCCAGCTGGTCGAGGATCTCGACC
Organism: Mycobacterium sp.; assembly: GCF_039583785.1. Classification (GTDB taxonomy): domain Bacteria; phylum Actinomycetota; class Actinomycetes; order Mycobacteriales; family Mycobacteriaceae; genus Mycobacterium. The sequence goes on along the minus strand of NZ_JAVKSG010000198.1, from coordinate 990 downwards.
ATGCGGGTTTCCACCTGCAGCTGCCCGGCCTTGGCGGCTCGCCAATCGGCCAGCACCCAGTCGGCGCGCTCCAACGCACCCGGGCGCTGCGCGGCCACCCCGGCCGGGTCGGACAGAGCGGCGAATATCGCCACGATGATGCGCCGCCGGGGCCGCTGCCCACCCCAGCGGGGCAGCTCCCGACGCACCACCGTCTCAAACCGTCGCACACCAAGCCGGGCCAGCCGTTCTGGATGCCCACTGCAACGCTGCAGCACCACCGCCAGCCCGGCGCACCAGGTGGTCGAATCGAACGGGTCCGCCGCGGCCGACAACACCGCGGGCCAGGCGCATTCGAGCAGGTCGCGCAGTTGCTGCACGCACGCGGTCGCCTGGGTGATCAGCCGCTCCCGGCGCGCGCCCAGATGCCGCAGCCGCGACCAGGTCTCATCGGCACGTTCAGGGACATAACAACGCAGCTGGGCGACCAGCCGGGCGATCAGCACCGCGTCCTTGTCGTCGCTCTTGTCACGGGTGTAGTCCTCAGACTCTCGCGCCCGACCCACCAGCAGCGGCTGCACACACACCAACGCCAAACCCTGTTGGGTGGCAAGCTGATCGAGCACCCGCCAACGATGTCCGGTCGGTTCACAACCAACGGTGACGTCATCGAAGCCGCACTGGCGCGCGACCCGGCGCGCCCACTGCAACGCCGGGCCCAGCTGCCATGCCTTAGCCCGCACCCGCCGGCGGGCCAACACCCGCGAATCGTGATCGCATACGACCAGCGCCTGCTTCACATCAGCCAAATCGATCCCTAAGACCGCGTTACGGGCCGGCACCAGCTCCCGCAACCGGGCCAACTGCTGATTACGCCGCTTGTCACCACGCGACAACTCACTACCCTGGGTCATGACGTCCTCCTGGATGTATTGGGACTCTGAGCCCGTCAACGACACCAGGAGGACGTCCTTTTCATCAACACTCATCGGCATAGCCCTCTTACTACGC
>NZ_JAVKSG010000197.1:0-1952 GCF_039583785.1 Mycobacterium sp. | reverse complement strand
GGAGCTGGCATCGGCGGGCTCAGCGCCATCCACGAGCTAAAGCAACACCAAAGTCTGGGCAACGACGACCTCGACGTCACCCTTATCGACAACGACTTCACGCATTTCATCGGCTTCACCCTGCCGTGGATCATGCGGGGATGGACAACCCCCCAGCAAGCCTCCATCACACCCAGCCAGCAATTCCTCCGCGGCGTGCACACCATCACCGGCACTGTTACAGCGATCGACTCGCAAAGCAAAACGGTCACCGGCGATAACTTCGAAACCAGTTACGACGCGCTGATCGTGGCCCTGGGCGCGAAGAACAACCCAAGCGCAATCCCCGGCCTGGGACAAGCGGCGGCCGCCGGCATGGCTCATCACTGCTACAGCATCCAGGACGCAGCCCACGCGCACCGCGCGCTCGCTGCGTTCGCCGGTGGGAAAATCGTGGTGCTTGTCCCTTCGTTGCCCTTCCGCTGCCCGCCGGCGCCCTACGAAGTAGCGATGCTCATCGCTGACTACCTCACCGAACACGGCCGCCGACAAAACACCCAGATCGAGATCTTCACCTGCGAACCCCGACCCATGCCCGGAGCAGGGCCAAGCCCCGGACCGCAGGTCCAGGCTTTCTTATCCGAAGCCGGCATCGGTTTTCATCCCAACATGGGTTGCGGTGGCGTCGACGTGGCAAATAAGAAGATCGACTTCGCTGACGGCGCATTCGCGGATTTCGACCTGCTTTTTTTCATCCCACCCCACCAACCGTCCCTGAGCATCGACGGCGAGCAAAACTGGATCGCGGTCGACCCTCAAACCCTCGCGACCAAAAAAGACGGAATCTGGGCGATAGGCGATGTCGCCACCATAACCACGCCATCAGGCGCCCCAGTTCCGAAGGCGGCGATCATGGCCAAAGGCCAGGCTCGTACCGCAGTCCACAATGTCTTGCACTACCTAGACCTCGCGCCAGCAGACACGATATTCGACGGACACGCGTACTGCATTGTCGACACCGGTGGCCACAAAGCTGCCCGAGGCATCGGAGACTTCTATGCGCTGCCAGCTCCCGCAGTCGAACTGGGCCAACCAACAACTGGGTTACACGAACTCAAAAAGCAAGAAGAACGCGACTGGAACGACCTATTGGCGTAGGAAGATCACGGCACGGCTGGACTCTCGACCATTAGCCCTAACACCACGTCGGAACATGCACCGAAACCACGTCAGAATAATGCCGGTTCAGGAGGAATTCATTGACATACGTTGCCTACGGTCATAGATGTCAACCTGACACAGTTAGTAGCACGGAGTTCAGGGACGCAAGGCGGCCACATCCGGGTCAGCAGCGTCGACCAAAACACCCCGAGAACTTGGAGCCAAACGATGCCCACTGATTTCGATGCGATCGTCATCGGCGCCGGCCCCGGCGGTGAGGCCGCCGTCTCCCGCCTTGTTGAGGGCGGGCTACGGGTCGCCCTGATCGAACGCGAACTCATCGGCGGCGAATGCGCCTACTGGGCCTGCATCCCCTCCAAAACCTTGCTGCGCCCGCCCGAGGCCCGCGCCGAGGCCGCGCACAGCGCCGGCCTTTCTGAACCCAAGCTGGAGTGGCCGGCCCTGCGCGACTACCGCGACTACATGATCCGCCACCTCGATGACACCGCCCAGATCGACGGCTACCGCACGCAGGGCGTCACCGTCGTCAAAGCCACCGCCCGCCTGACCGGCCGGGGCCCCTGGCGCATCGACGCCGACAAACAGCACCTGACCGCCGAGCACATCGTGATCGCCACCGGCTCCCAGCCGCTGCGCCCGACCGTCGACGGCCTAGACCAGGTGAAGGTGTGGACCAACCGGGAGGCCACCACCCTGCGGGAGATCCCGCCACGTGCGGTGATGATCGGCGGCAGCGCGGTCGGTGTGGAGCTGGGCCAGTTCCTGGCCCGCATGGGCACCCGCGTCACCCT
>NZ_JAVKSG010000196.1:0-2013 GCF_039583785.1 Mycobacterium sp. | reverse complement strand
GCGCAGCGGATGGCGGGCGGTGTCTATCACAGTGGCGACCTCGCGTACCGCGACGAGGGCGGCTACGCCTACTTCGCCGGCCGGCTCGGCGACTGGCTACGCGTCGACGGCGAGAACCTGGGCACCGCACCGATCGAGCGGGTGCTGGCGCGGCATCCCGAGGTGACCGAGGTGGCGGTCTACCCGGTGCCGGATCCGGCCGTCGGCGATCAGGTGATGGCCGCGTTGGTGCTCGCGCCAGGCGCCAATTTCGATGCGGACACGTTCCGAGCGTTCCTCGCCGCGCAGACCGACCTCGGGCCCAAGCAGTGGCCGTCCTACGTTCGGGTCGCCGCGTATCTGCCGAAGACGGCGACCTTCAAAGTGCTCAAGCGGCAGCTGACGGCCGAGGGCCGCGACTGCGCCGATCCGGTATGGCCGATACGGCGTTGCTGACACGTCGCCACTCGCCACGACTCGGTGCGACGGTGCTCCTACTAGCGATACTACTCTGGTAGCATTCCGGTATGAAGCTGAGTGTGAGTCTGTCCGACACGGATGCCGAGGTTCTCGACGCCTACGTCCAACGAGCGGGATTACCATCGCGCTCGGCAGGCGTGCAACGCGCGATTCGGATGCTTCGCCACTCTGCCCTCGAAGCCGATTACGACAACGCCTGGGCGGAATGGTCGGCGGTCGGCGAGGGCGAACTTTGGGAGAACACAGCGGGCGACGGATTCGGTGATGCGACGCGGTGAGATCTGGCAGGTCGACTTCGATCCCGCTCAAGGCAGCGAAGCCAACAAGCACCGCCCAGCGGTGATCGTCAGCAATGACCGAGCCAACGCGACCGCTGCCCGGCTCGGCCGTGGCGTGGTGACCGTTGTGCCAGTCAGCAGCAATATCGCCACCGTCTACCCATTCCAGGTGCTGTTGGCCGCCCCTAAAACCGGATTGACGATGGATTGCAAGGCACAGGCCGAGCAGATCAGATCCGTTGCGACTCAACGGCTGCAGCGGCGGATCGGTCGGGTTTCTCACGTCGAGCTTGCGCTGCTCGATGATGCGCTGCGCCTGCACCTGGAGTTGTGATCGTCGACGACGCTGCGGGACGTTATGAAGATCGCGGTGGAGTGGCGTCTTGAACGCCGAGGTAGTGGACCAGCGCGAGCTCGACCTCGACGAGCTGGTCGCGAGTCAGGTAGTCGACTGGGTCGCCCACGACATAGCGGATGTCGATCGAGCGGATCTGGTCGACCAGCATCCGCGTCGGGCGACCGGCGATCTCAATCTCGGGACGGTGAATGGACGGGCCGGCCGAGGTCGACGTGGGGATCACGGCCACGACTGACAACGGCGAATCCGACGGAGACACAACCAAACCCAGGCGTTTGCCGCCCTGCTCGTGGCCGCGGGGCCGCCCAAGATCTATCCGATAGACCGCTCCGCGGATCACCAGGCTTCGGGCTCCGCGTTGACATCCTCGTCCTTAAGCGCCTCCGCGTCCGCGCGAAACTGCGCCAGCCACCGCTCGTGGTCCAACAGCCGCAGTGCTCGGCGCAATGTGTCCGAAGTACTCTCGCCCGGCCACGCGGCCTCGCGCAGGATGCGCTCGTCATCTTGCGTCGGACGGAAACCGATTGATGCAGGCATGTCACCCATGCTAACGGGCGTTCGACAAATGTTCGACAGTTTCGCGGCTGAGGCACCGTGCATTGAGCCATGCGGTAGAGCGTGCTTGTGCACATCTCTCACCCGCAGGCACACATACCTTGACGGTACCGTTTATGCATGGCAAGGACCGTTGTCGATATCGATGATGAGGCCCTCGCGGCGGCTGCCAAGGTGCTCAAAACAACGACCAAGAAGGACACGGTCAACGGCGCGCTGCGCCACCGTCGTGCGCACCACGACAACTGGTCACTCGTAAGCGCCCGCGTAACATCAGAGAATGGTCTTCTCCCTCATCACCATTGACCCGAGGCGGATGAACGGCCTGCCGTGCATTCGGGACACCCGCGTCACGGTCTCTGC
>NZ_JAVKSG010000195.1:0-2023 GCF_039583785.1 Mycobacterium sp. | reverse complement strand
CCTCGATTCCCGGGAGGGGTAGGGGTCGGCGGCCCGAGTCGGCCTGTGGCCGGGATGTGCCGCGTTTCTGCTGGTAGACGGCTTGCTTGGGCAGCCCCAGTTGGCATTGACCTCAATAGATTTACCAGAACCAGCGCGGTTTGGCTGTGGAGCTATATCCCGCAGCCGGTGATCGCCGGTTATGGATCACATGCATGTAATTCGTTACAGCACAGGAAACGTGTTCGGTGTGGCGCACGGACCGGGCACAGATATAGCTCTAACATATGTGTGTGTTGTTCAAGGAAACCAGTTGAGGCCGGGGGCGGAGTATTTCACCCAACCCGGCGGCGCGGGCCAGCGTCGCTACGAGGCGCTGCGCGCCTACTTCGTCGAGGACGCCACTGCCGCCGAGATCGCCGACCGGTACGGCTACTCCACCGCTACGGTGCATCAGATGGCCACCCTGCTGCGCACCGCCAAGCTCGCGCCGTTCACCGAGGCCAAGCCCGGCCCGAAGGGCCCGCGCAAGGCCACCGCCGCGGTGCGGGAGAAGGTGCTCGCACTGCGTGCGGGCGGGCGCAGCGTCGGCGAGATCGCCGCCGTGCTGGCCGAGCAGGGCACGCCGATCTCGGCGCAGACGGTGTGGCAGATTCTCGACGAGGCCGGGCTGCCCCGGCTGGACCGCCGCGACGACACTCGCCGCGGCAGCCCCGCGACACTGGAGCCGGTCAAGGCAGGGCCGCAACCGCACTGGCCGGCCGGCGCGACCATCGGCTGCCCGCACGCCGGGCTCTTGCTGTTGTTTCCGGTCATGGCCGAGTTGGGCCTGCACGATCTGGTCGCCGCAGCCGGCTACCCGTCCACCACCGCGATCACCGCCTGGCAGTCGATCGGCACGCTGCTGTTGGCCAAGTGCGCGCGTCGGCACCGCGCCCACCACATCGACGCGCTAACCGACGACGCCGGGCTCGCGCACGCGCTCGGGCTGACCGCGCTGCCCAAGGCCACCCACGCCGGCTCCTACTCCTACCGGGTGCGCCGCGAATCCAACACCAAACTGCTCACCGGCCTGGTCAAGGCGCTGCGCCCGCTCGGAATGGCCAGCGGGACAGGAGGATTCAACCTCGACTTCCACGCCATCCGCCACCACGGTGAGCACACCGTGCTGGAGAAACACTACGTGCCGCGCCGCTCACAGCGCACCCGCGCCGTGCTCACCTTCTTCGCCCAAGACCATGCCAGCACCGAAATGGTCTACGCCAACGCCGAACTCACCAAGACCGAGCAGGCCCGCGAGATCCTCGCCTTCGCCGACTACTGGCATGCCGCCACCGGCGAAGACCCCGGGCTGCTGGTGTTCGATTCGCAGCTGACCACCTACACCGTGCTCGACGAACTCACCGCACGCGGCATCGGCTGGCTCACCCTGCGCAAACGCGGCAAAACCGAAATCGACCGGCTTCAAGCACTTCCCGCCAACCGATGGAAGACCGTCACCATCACCCGCTCCGGACGCCACCGACGCCCACAACTGCACGAAGACATGATCACCCTCAAAGGCGTCGGCACCAAGGTCCGCCAGATCGCCGTACGCAACATCGGCCACGACGAGCCCACACTGCTTATCACCAACGACCTCACCACCGCCGGCAAGGACCTGTTCGCCCGCTACGCCGAACGCATGACCATCGAAAACGAACTCGACGCCTACATTTCCGGCTTCCACCTCGACTCGCTGTCCTCCGGCGTGCCACTCAACGTCGACCTCGACACCACCCTTACCGTCCTCGCCGGCAACGTCTACCGCCTCTTCGCCCGCAACCTCACCCGCTACGAAACCGCCACCCCCGACACCATCTGGCGCCACTTCCTCGACGACGATGGCACCCTCCACGTCACCGACAACGGCGTCACCTGCGCGCTGCGCCTACGCAGCCACCACCCCCAACTCATCGACGCCGGCTACGCCGACACCAAAACCCCCATCCCCTGGTGGAACAACCGAACCCTGCAGTTCACATTCCCACCCCGATGAACCGCC
>NZ_JAVKSG010000194.1:0-2032 GCF_039583785.1 Mycobacterium sp. | reverse complement strand
CGGCCTGCCCGACGGCGTGCTGCTCAAAGCCTGCGGGCAGCGGCGGGCGACCCGCTGTCCGACCTGCTCGGCCACCTACCGCTCCGACGCCTACCAGCTGGTGGCCGCCGGCCTGCGCGGCGGCAAAGGCATCCCCGAGGCCATCGCCACCCACCCCGCCATCTTCGCCACCTTCACCGCCCCCAGCTTCGGGCCCGTCCACTCCACCCGAACCGATCCCGCCGGCCGCCCCCGCACCTGCCGGCCCCGGCCCACCGGCACCTGCCCCCACGGCCAACCACAAGCCTGCCAGGCCGTCCACAACCCCGAGGACCCGCTGACCGGCTCGCCGATCTGCCCGGACTGCTTCGACTACCCGGCCGCCGTGCTCTGGAACGCTGGGGCCGGGGAGCTGTGGCGGCGCACCACCATCGCCACCCGCCGAGCACTCGCCAACCTCGCCGGCCTCCCCGCCAACCACCTAGCCGAGCACGTGCGGTTGAGCTTCGCCAAGCAGGCTGTCCCGAAACCGCTCCGGGCTGCATAAGCATACGGCACTCTGCATGACCATACAGTCGGATTTCAGCTCCGGATTGCCATCCTGCGGCAATGATGGAACATGCCCGGTGAGCGACTAATGCGTTGTGCTGCCCGGCTTCTACTGCTAATATCGTGCCATGGCACACGGTTACCGGTCGGGAGATCGCCAGCAACTGTTTCTCTTGCCACCGAGCATGGACGAGTGGCTCGAGGAAGGTCACCTCGCCTATTTTGTGATCGACACGGTGAGGCTCATCGACACCTCGGCGTTCCACGAGATCCATCCTGAAGGTCCTGGTCGACCGGCGTATGAGCCCGAGATGATGCTCGGTCTTCTCCTCTATGCCTATGCGACCGGGGTTCGTTCATCAAGGAAGATCATGGCGGCGTGTCGAAGCGATCTGGCTTACAAGGTGATCGCCGTGAACCTGGTGCCTGATCATCGCACGATAGCCCGGTTCCGTGCCGAGAACGAAGAGGCGATCAAGTCTGTGTTCGTGGAGGTGCTGAAGGTGTGTGATGCAGCGGGACTCGCCAGCGTCGGTCAGATCGCTATCGATGGAACCAAGGTCGGGTCGGACGCCGCGTTGGACCAGAACCGCCAGAAGGACTGGATCGTTGCAGAGATCAACAAGATCCTTGGGGATGCGGCAGCGACAGACGAGGCAGAAGACGCTTCGCCCGTGCTGTTCGAAACACTGCTTCCAGAGTGGATACGCGGACGTCATGGCCGTCTGGAGCGACTCCAGGCCGCGCTCGCGCAGATCGAGGAGCAAGAGAGAGCAGCTCGCGAGGATGAAGAGGCCAAGGCAGAGCACGCCAGAGTGGAGGCCGCCCAGGGCCGCAAGCTTCCTGGTCGCAAACCGACAGACCCGCACGCAGCGCTGAGGCGGGCCGAAGCAGACCTCCAAGCCGTGAGGGTACGCGCGCAGACCGACCCAGGGGTGGATGTAGCGACAGCAGAGCGGCTTGTGTCCGAGGCGGCAGCTGCAGCTGAGAGCGCGCCGCCAAGCTCGGAGAGGATCGTCGCGAACGTCACCGACCCGGAAAGCCGGATCATGAAAACCAAAGACGGATGGATTCAGGGCTACAACGTCCAAGCTGCCGTCAACGCGGAGCAAGTTGTGGTCGGATACGAGACGACCCAAGACCACAACGACGTGAACCAGTTGCACCCGATGATCGAAGCGACACAACACAGCGCTGGCGCTGCCGGCATTGAAGGTGACATCGGCCTCACCCTCGCCGATGCTGGCTACTGGTCGGAGGACAACGCGACCGCCCCGGGGCCGAACCGGCTGATTGCAACAACGAAAGACTGGAAGCAACGCAAAGCTGCCCGGGACCTCGGGACGACAACCGGGCCACCACCGGTCGATGCGAGCGTGTTGGAGCAAATGGAGCACCGCTTGCGCACCCCGGAGGGCGCGGCCGCCTACGCGACACGCTCATATACGGTGGAACCGGTATTCGGTGACGTGAAAGAGAACCGGGGCTTCCGGCGCTTCATGCG
>NZ_JAVKSG010000193.1:0-2044 GCF_039583785.1 Mycobacterium sp. | reverse complement strand
GCTAGGCCCGTTTTCCGCACTGATCGAGCGTAATGCCTGATTTCTAGGGCGAGCTATGGAGTCGCGGTGTGGTGGCAATCCATTGGGAGAGTTGAATATTCGATTCTGATGGGCGCTGGTCGGTGCGCCGAGAGATAGGCGCATGACACGATCGTGTAGGGCCAAATCATGCGAGCCGGTGATAACGGAGACACACTGAATTACATGCTTGTAATTCCTGTTCCGGTGCGATAACGTAGGGCCAACCTCAAGGGAAGTGGGATGGGTCCGACATGTACGTCAAGCGCCACGCGGTCGTCAAGGGCAGCAAACGCTACGTGTACTTGCGGCTGGTCGAAGCCTACCGGGATGAGTCCGGCCAGGTGCGGCATCGGGTGCTGCGCACGCTGGGCCGCGAGGACGAGCTGAAGGCGTCGGGCCAACTCGAGCAGCTGGCGGCCTCCTTCGCCCGGCTGGATCCACCCCCGGCCGGCACACGGCGCCACGTCGGGCCGCTGCTGTTGGTGGCGCATTATCTGGCCCGGTTGGGGCTGGTGGAACTCATCGACGCGACGGCCCCGATGCGGGGCCGGGCGATGCTGACCCACGGGGAGGTGATCGCGGCGCTGGTGGCCAACCGGCTGTGCGCGCCGGCCCCGCTCTATGACGTGGCGGGCTGGGCGTCCAGCGCGGCGATGGCCGAATTGTTCGGCGTCCCAGCGGGATTGCTCAACGACGACCGGCTGGGCCGGGCGCTAGAAGCGCTGGCGCCCGTGGCGGAGCGGGTGCGCGGTGAGCTGGCGTTGGCCGCCGCGGCCCGCTGCGGCGCCGATCTGTCGCGGCTGCACCTGGACATGACCGCGGTGCGGTTCACCGGCGGCTATCAGGGTTCGGCGCTGGTCGAGAAGGGGTGGGCCGCCGAGCGCACCATCGCCCGCCAAATCAAGACCATGCAGGTGTCCACCCGCACCGGGGTTGCGGTCTACTACCGGGGCCATCCCGGGGCGTCGGGCGAGGCACCGTGTTTCGCCGAGGCCCTCGAGCGCATCCGCGCACTGGCCCCGCCCGGGGTCATCTGTGTGGCCGACTCCGGCCTGGGCTACCTGGGCCGGCTGTGCGCCGCCGACGCCGCCGGCATGCGGTTCGTGGTGCCGCTGCGCGCTGACACCGGCTGGGCCGCGTGGTTTAGCACCGACGTCGAGGGCGGCCTGCCCACCTTGCCCACCCTCGAGCACTGTCCGCAACGCCAACGCCGCCTGCCCGAATCCGAGCGCACCACATGGAAAGGCGTGCTGCGCCAACGTGACGTCGCCGACAACGACACCGCTGCCACCCACCACCTGCGGGTGGCCTACATCTGGTCTAGCGAGGAGGCCACCTCCGTGGCCGCCGCCCGACAACGCGCCCTGGCCAAAGCCGAAGACGCGCTCACCCGCATCCGCAACGGCCTGGGCGGGCGCCACTACAAAACCAAAAAACAGGTCGACGACCGGGTCGCCACCATCATCGGCCACCGAATCGCCGAGCTGATCACCGTCACCACCGGCGTGGCCGCCAACGGTAAACCCACCATCGCCTGGCACCGCAACCACAAGGCCATCGCCGCCGCCTGCGCGCTGGACGGGCTGTACGCCCTGGCCACCAACCTGCCCGACCCACCCGGCCGGCAGCTGAGCGCCCTCGATGTGCTCGACATCTACAAAGACCAGTGGATCGTCGAACAACGCCACCGCGACCTCAAACAAACCCTGCGCGTGCGGCCGGTCTTCCTGCACAACGACGACCGCATCCACGCGCTGATCGCCGTCATCGGCATCGCCCTGCTCATCTACGGCCTCATCGAAGCCGGCCTACGCGCCGCCCTGGGCCCCAACACCCCACTTGCCGGTATCCTGCCCGAACACCGCGACGCCATACCCACCGCACGCGCCGTGCTGACCGCCTTCACCGACCTGCACGCCACCTACACCACCAGCGGGCTGGTCCTCGACCGGCTCACCACCGTGCAACGACTCATCCTCGCCCACCTCGACATCGCACTACCATGGCCCGAAACCAACAGCAC
>NZ_JAVKSG010000192.1:0-2086 GCF_039583785.1 Mycobacterium sp. | reverse complement strand
TGTCCGTTCTCATCGAACCTGGGGCATTCTCATCGAATCTGGGGTAAGCGCGTGTCTTTCTCATTGAATCTGGGGCATCGGGCTTAACGTTTATGTGTGCTGACGTCGGCGGTGTCGGCAGGGCAGGTCGTGGCGAGTGTTGCGGACTTGGAGTTCAACACTCGCGAAGGCTGCTTGCGTCAAGAGCTGGGCCGATGTGCCGCGTTGCAGTTTGAGTTGGATTGTCGGCCGGTCCGGAACTTCCCGTCGTTTCGTGGTCAGCGCAATTTTCCCGGTTTGTGGTGGTTCGCCACTACGGGTGCGCATGTTGGCCACGAGTCCTGGGTGGAGCGCGATCAATTGATGGCGCTTGACGCTGATCCGGATGTCGTTGGTGTTCTGTCGCAACCGTTTTGGATTCACTGGCCGGACGGCACCCGGCATGCACCCGACTACTTCGTGCGGCGGCGTGACGGTTCTGTTGTGGTGGTCGATGTCCGCGAAGATGATCGGATCTCTGACGCCGACCGTGATGTGTTCGATCGGTCCGCGACAACGTGCGCGACGGTCGGTTGGGATTACCGCCGTGTCGGCTCCCTTGATCCGGTGTTGAGGTCGAACCTGCGGTGGTTGTCGGGTTATCGGCATCCGCGGATACTGCGGGTAGGTCTGGCGGACCGTCTGTCAGAGGTCTTCGACCGGTCCCGGCCGTTGATGGCCGGCGTGCTGGCTGTTGGGACTCCCGTGGTAGTGCTACCCGTTCTCTATCATCTGCTCTGGCATAGCCGATTGGTTGCCGACTTGTGCAGTACGACGCTTGCTGACTACACGCTGATTACTCTCGGGACTGGTTGGTGAGCTGACGTGCGGACGGGCGTGGTCCGAGTCGGAGACGAAATCCGTTTAAGTGCTGGAGTTTTCACTATCGTCACGTTGTCGTCTGGGTCGGCTCGGCTCATCGACGCGGTCGGTCAGCAGATTATGATGCCGCTACCGCAACTGGTAGCCGATCCGGCGCTGGAGTTGGTGTCGGGGTCGCGTCCGCCGTTGTGTTCTGAGGAAATGCTGGCCGGTATCCCTCAGGCAGCCGTCGAGCAGGCTCGATGGTGGGAGCGCCACATCGTGGAAGTCCTGACCGGCCGCCAGCCCGGGGCCACCCCTGGCGCGCGACCGCGCCCGCAATTCGACACGGCGAAGCGCTCCCTACGTCAACGGGAGCTGGCCAAGCTCGAAGAGTTACGTGCCGCAGGTCACAAAGTGAGCCGGAATGTGTTGCAGCGGCGTCGGTTTTCTTATGAGCGCGACGGACTTTTGGGGGTCGTGGACGGGCGGCACAATCGGCGCCAGCCGGTGTTCGGCCGGGTCGACGAGCGGGTCGTTGCGGCGGTGCGGGATGCCATCGACGGTGAGACCGACCTGTCGACGGGAACGGTGCAGCGTTTGCAGCGAAGGGTCGCAAAGGCATTGGTGGTGACGTACGGCGCCGATGATGCGCCCGCGATGCCGTCGCAGCCGACGTTTTATCGGCTGGTCAAGCGGCTGGCCGAGGGCCGGCACACGTTCGGGTCGGCCCGGACCCGGCGGTCGCTGTCCAAGCAGCCCGATGGCCCGTTCGGGTCGATCACTGTGGTGCGGCCCGGTGAGATGGTCGAAATCGATTCCACCCCTTTGGATGTGCGGGTGGTCCTCGATGACGGCCTGGTCGATCGGGTGGAGTTGACCGGGATGGTCGACAATGCGACGCGCTCGATCCCGGCAGCGGTTCTGCGCCCTACGACCAAGGCGGTTGATGCGTCGTTGCTCCTGGCGCGGGCGTTGACGCCTGAGCCGATGCGTCCGGGATGGGCTGACGCGCTTCGGATGTCACGGTCAGTCCTGCCGCACCACAGCATGACCAGTGTGGATCAGCGCTTGACCGATGCCGCGGCGCGGCCCGTGATCGCTCCGGAGACGATCGTCTGTGATCACGGTAAAGCGTATCTGTCCCTGACTTTTCGCCAGGCGTGCTGCACGTTGGGGATCAATCTGCAGCCGGCCCATCCGGACTGCCCGACGGATAAACCGAAGATCGAACGGACATTGCAGTCGGTGGGCACCCTGTTCGCGC
>NZ_JAVKSG010000191.1:0-2090 GCF_039583785.1 Mycobacterium sp. | reverse complement strand
CTTCCCAAGCTGAATACGCGGGTTCGATTCCCGTCATCGGCTCCATACCTGAGCTGCGGCAATGCTGTTGGCACGATTTTAGGCTGCGTGTTGCGAGGGCGTCACAACTCGATCCAAAGTGGCACCGGCAGCCTTCAACGCGTCGGCCCGGCTGTGCGCGTACAACCACATCGTCAGGCTGACATCCTTGTGGACGATCCACGCCGCGATCACCGCCGCCGGCCCGCCGGAGACGTGAGCTCTGAGGATAAGACGGGCCTTGGGCTGCCACACCGCGCAGAGCGGCGGCGGCCGTCTTCCTCTTCGTCCTTCGTCACGATGCGCCGCAGCCTGTCAATGGATCGTTGAACAGCGGTGTTGTGTTTTTGGTGTTTAAGGAGGACGATGGGTCGCATGGAGACAATGCTCAAGACGGGCGAGGTCGCGCGAATGCTCGGCGTTTCACGCCAGCATGTCGCTAATCTGTGCGACCGCGGCGAGATCGAGCACGTCCGTGTAGGCACTCATCGGCGGGTTCCACGCCGCGAAGTTGACCGCTTGATGGGCACTCGGCTCACGCGCGAAGAAGAAAAGTCGTTGCGGCTGCACCAGGCGTTGCTGACGCCAATGCTCGCCGACCCAGATGCCGTCATATCCAAGGCTCGTAACAACCTCGATCGCTGGCAGAGCATGCATCGTCCCGACGGAATGACGATGCGGTACCTCGAAGAGTGGAAGCGAGTGCTCGACGGCGGTCTAGACGCGATTGTGGATATCGTGATCAGTCCCTCGCAGGCAGCGCGGGAACTGCGCCAAAACTCGCCGTTTGCCGGCGTGCTGCCCGACGAGACGCGGCTCCAAGTGCTTCGAACCTTCAAAGATCACTGGAGACGGGAGCACGAGCAGGCATCGGCGGCATGAACCGAGCGCAGCTCGCGCATCTGCTCCGCTCGGCATGCACCGTCGCCCACGATGCGGATGTGCTTGTGCTGGGCTCGCAGTCGATCCTCGGGTCATTTGAAGATGACGACCTACCTGCGGAAGCCACGGCCTCTCAAGAGGCCGATGTCGCATTCCTTGATGACCCGGGGATGAACAAAGCGGACGAGGTCGAGGGCGCCATCGGCGAGATGTCACCGTTTCACGAACGATTCGGCGTCTATGCCGAAGGCGTCCACCTCGACGTGGCCACCAAACCCGATGGATGGAAGGACCGGCTTGTCACTTGGGACGTCGAGTCCTCAAAACCCGCCGAACCGCGCTTTCTAGATCCTCACGACCTCGCCGTCTCAAAACTCGCCGCGGGCCGTCCGAAGGACCTCGACTTCGTCTTGGCGCTGATTCGCGACGGCCTTCTGAACGTCGCTCTACTTCGGGAGCGGGCCTCGATGCTTCCCGCGGAGACTGATCCACGTATCGGTAAACGAATTCAAGCGTGGCTGGACTTTGCGGCAGGAAAAGCTAGCCAAGCCGGGCCGCCGCGCAGCGCGTGAACGGGGCTTCGGCCAAAGCCGCTAACGGGTCGGCTTTGGTCTCATCTTTGGATCCAGGCGCACGTCGATTGACGGGCAACCGCCTACCGCTAGTTGTCTTCGCGACGCCGCCCGTTGTGCGTACACGTGACCATGCGCATGCGCGCCGTCCACGCGTGGCCGCTGTCCTGCAGGCCGTTTTTCCGTCAAAATATTGCAACGACGCGAAGGAAGACCACCGTCTACATCGACGAGGCGCCACCCCGCGCAGCGAAAGTAGCCGCGACACGGCCAGGCGAGCGTGAGTACGAGGTCTTCGAGGATGCGCTGCGCCGACATCTGGGTTTCGGCGGCACCCTCGGTTGGATCTGGGCCGCATCAGCGCCGAGGCGGCCGCGCGGCTTGCTGCCCAAGAGCTGACGGATCGGATGATCAGCTAGCGGAAGCGAGCCGGTTGACCGCGTCCCGATTCTCCGCGGACGGGGCGAAGTACGGCAGCACAGACTTCACCTGCGTCCACGCTTGCGCAGCAGGGAGGCCGCAGTGCCTCATCGCATATAGCGCCCCCACCGCGGCCGTCCGCGAGGCCGCCCCAGCACAGTGAACGAAGACCTCCTTGCCTTCGGCGCGAAGCTCGGC
>NZ_JAVKSG010000190.1:0-2106 GCF_039583785.1 Mycobacterium sp. | reverse complement strand
CTAGCCACCGTGCGGGCGTCACCGTCGTCGAGCACTGCAACCATGTGCCGATGAACGGCGCAGGCCAGCACCGCACACTCACCCAGATTCTTGGTCGGCGGCTCTCCTTTCCTGGACGGCATCTCCGCTTTGATGAGGAGCTGTTCGATCTCCTCGTCGGGGGTGAGCACACCCAGCTCGACCCATGGCACGTCGACGATCGAGGGGATGTCGTAGCCGCGGTCGCGGCCATCCTCCACCTCGGTGTAGACGGTGTCGGGGATCAGGATCACTCCCTGCGGTGCGAGCCGCCGCAGGATGCCCTGGTGTCCGCGCGGCAGAAGTGGGTGAATGTGGAAGTGTCCATCACCCAGCGGCCAGCAGCGGCGCTCACCGCTTCGACTGGAACAGGTACACGTAGTCGGCGGCGGTCTCCGCACGCTGCTGCGGCAGATCACTCTCTTGTAGCTGGCCACGCAGTAGTTCCACCACACGTGGCGCAGTCAACCGACGGTCGACGTACGCGGCCAGGATCGCGGCGGTCAGCTCCGGGGACACCGACGGAGGGTCCAGTTCCTCGGTGGCCAGCGTGATTTGCAATTTGGCGAACTCACCTATAGCGGGATTGTCCCCTTCCACGCTGCGGTACTGCTCGTCAGTGATCACCCCGAGATTGCGTAGATGCAGAATCACCGCCGACCACGACATCCGAAACGCTCCCGCGACACGGATCACCTTGTCCCGCAGCGTGTCCGACTTATTTTTCCCCCAAGCCGCTACCACACCCGAGCGGGGAGCCAGAAGGTGCGCAGCGAATGAGGTGATCATCTGCTCGGCTTCGGCTGTGACGTTGGAGTCATAAGCATCGCCGAATAGCCAATGCCCCAGTTCATGTGCCAGCGACATGCGCCTGCGTCCGGCTCTGGCATCGCCGTCGATCACCGCCGCCGCCGCCCCATCGGCGACCTCGACGAGAGCGCCGTCGGCCCCTTTGTCACCCAGTGACAACGAGCAGGAGTACAGGCCGAAGCGCTCAGCGGTACCGGCAATGTCCAGCAGCGGGTCTGCGTCTAAGCCGAGGTGTTCGCGCACCTGCTTTGCGACGTTCTCGGCGTCGTCATACGACTCAGGAATCGCCCAGGAGGGACGGTCGGCGACGGCCTTGATTACCCCTGATTCGAGCAACGTGGCCACATCGCCGGCGAACAGTTCCAGCTCCCGGTCCAACCTCGCGGTGATCTCATGGTTGGGCCCGGCGTCGGAGCGCCGACTCACCACCATCGGTAGTGGGTCACGCACGAACCACGCAAGCGGGGTGTCCAGCGCAGCCGCGAGGCCCACCAGCTCGACCGCCGACACCTTGCGCTTACCCTTCTCGATCAGCCCAAGAGCTGTGCGGTCGATCCCGACGCTGGTGGCGAGGTGTTGCTGGGTAAGGTCGAGAGCTTTGCGCGCCTCTGCGATCCGCGTGCCGAGCGTCGTCCCATCCATATGCGCGATTTTCACACATATGAATCAGGGTGTCGAGTAGCGGAGGCGCGTGGAATGAGCTGACCTGAGGATATGCCTGCGCGGCGTCACCTACAACAGTGCGCCGCCGTCATCCCCTGGCCAATGTTCTCCTGCAAGCCTCATTGCGGATGCCAGCGTGGGGCTGTCGTACACCGCGAACAGCAGCCGTTCCTTCGGGACGCCGAGCTGGTGCAGCAGGTTCACGTACACGACTGCGGTCGTCATTTTGACGATGGCGCTGAGTAGCTTCACGTCGCTGCTCATGTTCTTACCCCCATGTGCGACCGGATCACGTTCTTTCTTGGTCGCGTCCGCCCAGGCTTCGGGATTGGGCAGCAGCCTGGACATCACCTCGGCATCAGGGATCGCGGCGAGGTCCAGAAGCTTGGTCCGAAGGGTGCGGGTGTTGTGTCCGAGCTTCTCGCGTAGCCATTTCTCGTGCTCCTCGGGGACATGCTCAAGCAAGGACTTCTTCAGTGCCTTGAACTCTGGGTTGGTCATGGGAGGGTCGAAGCCGAGTCCCTCGTGCAGTGCTTTGGCAGCGCCGACAGCGGTGATGAGGTCGGTCTGGAGATAGCCGCTTTGGACATACAACAGACCCAGGATCATGTCAAA
>NZ_JAVKSG010000189.1:0-2112 GCF_039583785.1 Mycobacterium sp. | reverse complement strand
GCCCCGCCGCGCGCGCCGGCCGCCCCGCCGCCCGCTCCGGCCGCCCCGCCGCCCGCTCCTGTGCCGGTTGCTCCGGTACCGCCGCCGCCGCTTCCCTTCCCCGGGCCGCGACCGTTTGCTCCAGGGCCGCCACCCCCGATGCCGGGCCTTCCGGGCATCCCGGGCCTTCCGGGCATCCCGCTCGGGCCCGGCCCGGGTCTTCCGGGCCTTCCGGGCATCCCGGGTATCCCGGGCTTGTGAACGCGGCGGCCTGGATCGCTGGCGCTCGGCGCTTCCGACACTCCGGGCATTGATCGGTCACGCTGTCCAATCGGCATTTCGCCGATGGGCGAATTCGACTCGACTGATTATTGCGATGGCTTCGCGTTGATCGGCTGATTGCGACTCCGCGGCACCTCGGGTGACACGTCCCCCGGGGGCTCGGTGGCCAGGCTGGCGGCGGTGGTCAGGGATTTGGTCAGCACCGCGGTGCCGGTGGGTGCAGCAGAGACCGGGCCGCGCAACGCGGCGGCGTTGAGCACGCCGGGTTTGAGCCCGGCCGCCTTTCCGCCCGACGGCGGGGGCGGGCTAAACGGCTCGGCGGGCTTGGCGAAGCTGGTCACACCAGGCGGCGCGGCGGCCGGCGACATCGGCTGCACCGGCGGGCTGCCCGGCATCGCCGCACTCGGCGCCGAGGCAGTCAGCGCCGCAGCCGACGACGGCGGCAAAAACATGCCCATCGCCGGCGGTTGAGCCTGCGGCGATACCGGCGAAACCGGGGCACGGGACCCCACCGCGGCCAGCGGCGACATCCCCGAGGTGCTGGTACTGGTATCGGGCGCCGACAACGGCGCCTGCCCCACCAACGAACGGGACTTCGCGGCCCCCGAGGTAGCCGGCGAAATCGCCGCAGTCGCGGCCTGCTCGGTCGCACTCATCACCGTCGACGCCATCGTGATCCCGGCATTGCCAGCCATATCCGCGGCCGCCAGCGCCGGAGCCGCCACCGAACCCCCCGCCAGCGACGGCAACGCCGACAGGCTCGACAACGCCGCCCCCAACGCATCCAACCCGGCCCCATACCGCAGACCGGCCGACGCGTTATTGGGCCACATGAACCCGAAATACTCGGTGTCCAAATCAATCAGCCGCGGCGTCAACGCCCCCAACACCCACGGATTGATCGCGTTATCCACACCCCACTCACCACGATTGGCGTTAGCCTGGACATGGGTCACCAGCTGCGGCACCGTCGCGGTATGCAACTCCCCCGCCGCGTTCACCAACTGCGACTTCAACTCTGACAGCAACCCATACGTCGTCTGATCGGTGTTCAACATGGCCACCGACGCCGCCGCCGAGATCCGGCCCATACCCGACCAGTTCTCCCCGACGACCGCATCATTGACCGCAGAAGTCGCCACCGTCGCCTGGACGTGACCACCCAACACCGTCAGCGCCGCACCCGCGGCATGCATCGGCGCAGCCCACGCACCACCAGTCATCGTCAGATACGCACTGGCCGGATCGATCCCCGGCCACGGATGCACACCCATAACTAGATGCCGGCGGCCGCCGCGCGCAACGCCTCGGTCGCTACCGCATCCACCATCGCCAACGACTGCGCCCCCGCGTACAACCCCCGCTGCGTCGCGTGCTGCACACCCATCGCCACATGCTCCGCACCCACCGCAGCAACCAGCGCCGAAAACTTAGCCGAATCCGCATCCAACGCCATCGGCGGCGGCACCAACGCCCCCGCCACCCCCGACGCCGTCCCCGCCGACTCCGCCGCCAACCCGGCCT
Source organism: Mycobacterium sp. (assembly GCF_039583785.1). GTDB lineage: Bacteria > Actinomycetota > Actinomycetes > Mycobacteriales > Mycobacteriaceae > Mycobacterium. Next base: position 327 of record NZ_JAVKSG010000189.1, on the reverse strand, counting down.
CTGCCGCCGCCGAAGCCCCCACCGCCGCCGGCTCCATGCCAAACACCACCAGAGACCTCCTCCGTACGACCAACGTTATGGAGCGTAACCGGGATCCGCGAACCACGCGTACACCAATATCGCGAAAGCAGCCGGCCGGTAAACCGTCACACCGCCGGCGGTCGCAGGATCCGCGCGAAGCCTGAACGACCCCCGCTGCTAGCCGATTGTCGACGCGCCCAGGCTTCTGATGGTCTGTGATTCGCCGTTTTGGAACGCGGTACCGTCCGGGCGCAGCAGATCGTGGAACCACACCTTGGGGACCGCCGAGTACGGGTGGTTCCAGGA
>NZ_JAVKSG010000188.1:0-2130 GCF_039583785.1 Mycobacterium sp. | reverse complement strand
CCAAGGGCCTCCTCATACAACGACACGCGCTATGAGAGCGAAATCACAACTGCCCGTTTAAAATTGAAGAGCCGCTAAAGGCGGAGCTACATCGCAGATTTCAGCAAAGCCCGGGGCGTCTGCCGCAGCAGCAGCCAGTATTATTAACGCCGCGATTACCGTGGCTAACGCCCACAAATCAACACATGTCCCCGGCACCTTGAATGTCGTGGCAAAAGTTACAATCACGGGTGGTGTTGTACCATTCATATCGATGGCGGTTATTCTTTATAAAGACGGGAATATCGCTGCTATCGCGGCGCCATTCATAGGCTCAGGGACCGGGCTCAGCGGAAATGCCGCTACGCTATGTATATTTGGTCCTGCCGCAGACTACTACGGCTCAGCCGGCGCTTTAGTCGTCTTTCCGCCCGGATATGTCACGCCCGTCGGATTGATAGGAAATAACGGACCTGTTTCTAACATTAATTGCGCCCTACCTCCCGCCTAATAACCTTCCCTTCCACATAAGGACTTTTATCAAAATGCCATCTTCCTCATATCAGTGGATTCTCGATAGCCTGCACCCGTTCGAGTACGATGTAGCGTCGCTAGTCCCGCCAGTATTCGATGCATATGCTCGAGTTTTCCATCCTGCGTACACCTTTTCGGACTCATCGCCAGAAGGGGTTGCTGTCACATGGCGTGACGTTGCGAAAGCCAATGGCCGCGTGGCGCATCCGGCCATGGAGTGGGGATCGCTTCTTGGAACGTGGAACGCAGCTAGCTACCACGGCAAATTACATGACCAAGACCCAAGCCAAGGCGAGCTACCAGCAGCGACCGTCACAGAGCTCAGCGCGATCTTAAAGCAATTCACCAGCACGACTAGTGTCTTGTACGCTCTCTGGACTGGCTACGGCGGCGTTGAAGTCAAGAATGCCGAAATTATGGAGCTGCCAGAGCGCCCGATGTATGTCATCGAAGGCTCGATTGACGATGCGACCAACCCGTTCGGTCTAAAGAGGCCGCAGTCCGCAAATCTCTGGTGGCCAAGCGATCAGAAGTGGTGTGTCGCATCCGAAGTCGACCTTCTCACCACATATGTTGGCGGCAGCACTGACTGCATTCAAGCGATCCTAGATAGCAAAGACCTTGAAGCGATGCCGGTCAAAAGCGATCAGCGGATAACCTGGGATGCTGACTCGGTGAACCCCGCTCCTGATCACCCGTTAACTAGCCACAAACAATTCTAGTGTTTATGTGACAGTCGCGGCATCACGTGCCATAACGCCGGGCGCGGGACGGACCTTTGTCCGCAATAGTCACGTCCCGCGCCGCGGTGCCAGCCACTTGGGGAGTGACCAAATCCTGAGATAGGCGACTTTCATCGTTGATACTGCGTTCGCGTCGCACCACGTGGCCTCGCCAATCCATGTCCGCTCAACCGACATCAGGGCTGAATCTTTCAATGTCTATTAATTACTTTCAATGTGTATGAATAGGAGTGGAAGCCGACCCGCGCTGGACAATCGACCTACATCAAGCCGAAAGCAGTTGCCTTGCCTCTGCAACTAACTAAGCTGAGACCCGATCACGCGCTGCGTTGGGAGGTCCGTCGTGAGCGCGATGGATTGATTCGCGTCACAGGATTCCTTAAGCACGGGCCAGGTCGCCACCGCCGACCGACACCCGAACACCCGAACACCCGAACACCAACGAAACCTCTCGCCCAGGCCGCCACCATGAAAGGAATCCTCGATGAATAAGCACGGCCGCCCGACCCGGGTCGGGGAGGTTCGCCGTCAAGCCGGGGCGGTGGCCACCGCGATCAAGGCCGTGGACGGATTGTGCTGGCAGGTGCGCCGCGACAGTGACGGGATGGTGCGAGTCACCAAATGCCTCGCCGACAAGGGCCATTGGCACAGATGACGCTGTTCTACCCCGATTGCAGCAACAACAACTGGTCATCGACCCAAGACGCCATCAATTTTCTGGAAAAGCTGGTGCCTGAAGGGTTTCACGGCATATGCCACAAGGTATCCGAGGGCAGCTATTACGAAGATCCGTACTGGCCCAGGGTGCCGGAAAAGTTGATGCGTAGTGCTGTGACCTTGGCCGTTATCGTCGTGTGACCGGCGTGGCGTATGT
>NZ_JAVKSG010000187.1:0-2167 GCF_039583785.1 Mycobacterium sp. | reverse complement strand
ACCATCGTTGGTGATCGTGGGAGCGCCCCACTTCTTCTCCAGGACGACGTTGCGGCCCTTGGGGCCCAACGTCACCTTTACCGCGTCGGCGAGGGCATTCAGGCCCCGCTCGAGGCCGCGACGGGCCTCTTCGTCGTACGCAATTATCTTGGCCATTGCGAAGTGATTCCTCCGATTAGGGATGACGAGTCTGTGGCCGGGTGCAGTGCCCGCGACGGACGGCTTGGGTGTCTCCGCTGACGCGGCCCTTGCCTCACCGTCCCGACCTAGCACTCGCTAGTCGCGAGTGCCAAGTCATTTTTAGCACTCGCCCATGGAGAGTGCAAGAAATGCGATCACCTGATGGCGGTCTGCGGGCTGCGCTCTGATCCACTTATGACAGTCGAATCCGTTGCGCGCCGGACGGGACGGCTGTCCGCTGCCGTCGCGCTCGGAGGAGGGCTGCTGATGGCGGCTCCGGGAACGGCGTCGGCGTCGGTTGCGATCGTGTTCGAGTTGACCGGCAGCTTCACCGGCTCACATCCCGGCGGCGAGCCGGGGTCGGTGACCGGTCGCGCCGTCACACCCCGGCCAGCGCCTCGCCCAGCACACCGTGAAGGTGATGCCAGTACAACCAGTCGGCCACGGTCTGGCGCTGCTCGACGGCGTGTACCGAGGTGTGGGCCCGGCGCAGCGCCAATTCTTGGGCGTGGGCGGCGTAGGTGGCGAACGCCTCTAACTGCCGTGCCCCGCGATCGGGGTCGCTGCTCATCAGGTGCTTGATCACGTCGAACCACAGCGTGTTGCACTGGTCGGCCGGCGCGGTGGTGTCCACCGGGGCTGGGGGCAGCAGGTCGATCAACGCCAGGTCACCGGCCGCCGTAAGCCGGGCAGCGTCTGCGGGGGCAACGACTTCCAGCCGGGAACGGCCCTCCATCTTGCCGCCGGTCGGGATGTCCTCGTCGGCCATAAACTGCGTCGGCACACCCGGATCGATACCGGCGAAATGCCGTTCCCTGCCGATCACCACGCGCAGCGTGGTGTTGTGATGGGCCGCCCACCCCTGCAGCGCAATGCTGGGATAGGTCGTCCAGCGGGCCCGCTCCGCCACCGGGATACCGGCATCAGCGGAGGCCATCCTCACCTGCGCGGGCAGCGCGACCACCTCGGGAATGTAGCCCAGCCCGTAGCTGTTGGCCACCACGATCTGACCGTCAGCGCTCACCGCCGTCATCCAGAAGAAATTGAAATCACCCTTGTTGACCATGTTGTCCGCGTTGAGCGCCGCCGCGAGCCGATACGCCATCTGCACATCGCCGCCGGCATGCCGCCGTGTGGCTTGTGCGATCGCCTCTTTTTCCGCCCGCGCCGACGACACCGGGATCGGCGCCGGCGCGGCCTCAGCCTGCGACGACATCATCGGCCCGCCACCAAAACCGCCCCGGCCCGCGCCGGTGGTCGACGCCGGATGCACACCCGGGCCGCCCGAACCGCTACCCGACGCGCCGGGTGTGCCGGTTGTGCCGCTCCCTGTCGCCGAAACCGGTGCCGCCGGGTGCGGCGTCGCCGGCGGCAACAACGGCATCGGCGACGACGCGCTCGCCCCCGCATCCGACATCATCGGAGCTGGGCTCATCGCACTGCCCACTCCGCCACCATGACCGCCGCTGATGCCGCTCGCAGCGGAGCCGCTCGCCGCCACCGCCGCTTGTGCATCCGAAGTCACCGGCATGCCTTGAGCCGCCGCCGGCGCCACCATCGCCGCGTTGGCGCTCGCCGCCAGTGGCACCTGCGCCGCCGAGCTGGCCGCCGCGCTTGCCGCCGAACTGTTCATCGCTGACTGGTTCAGACCCTGCTGCAGGCCAGGATCCGGGTGGTGCCCGAGCGCGTCTCCGGAAAATAACGTCTGCGGCCCACCCGATTGGCCACCAAGCCCGTTGCTCCACATCGAACCCAAATCGCCGCCGCCGCCACCGTGCCCACCGCCACCACCAAGACCACCCAAGCCACCGAGACCCCCGCTCACAGGCCCCATGACGTCAGCCGGGTTGACACTGGCGCCAGCCGGCGTAGGAGTGGCCGACATTAGGCCTGGCGGGGTCAACGCGGCCGGGGCAGCCGGCCCGGCCGGATCTCGTGGCACATCCCGATGCGACCCCGCTGGAGCAGCCGGCGGCGAAGCAGCGGC
>NZ_JAVKSG010000186.1:0-2176 GCF_039583785.1 Mycobacterium sp. | reverse complement strand
CTGACTTTCCGCATGTGCGGATGGTCTTTTACGTCCCCCACCCTTCGGCTCGCTCGACCCGTCCGATCTCGGCTTCATCCAGTTCGACTAGGAGCTCCGTCAGTCGCTGTCCCCGCTCGACCTCAGGGCCGTAGCGTTCTCGCTGCTGAGGATTCATCCATCGGGTGAACCGCTTGCGTCCTTTGCTGTAACCCCACTGGATGTAGGGCCCGTGCAGCTGAGGGGGGTCAGCCTTGCAGCGACAGTTGGGCTTGCCACACTTCATCATGCGCTCGACGAGCCCGCCGGGGAGCAGGTTGCCGGGCTCTTCGAGCAGGGCAACGACTCGTCGGCGCGCCTGCGCGCTGCGTTGCTCGTCACCGGCACTCATATCGGACGCTCACCCACGGTCCACCACTTCATGTCCATCACTCTATACAGTGTAGGGCGATGACCGCAAGCCCTGCTCGTGTCGGCGGACCGTTCCAGTTGCGAGCGGAGCTGCTCGGTGCACTCCCGATCGTCGATCACATCTTGGACCGCCTCGGACTCGACGACCGGCTCGAGTCCTTCGTCCCCACGACCGACCACCGGGTGAAGCTTCGAACCGCGAAGGCTCTCGGCGTCTTGGTGCGCAACCTGGCGCTCAGCCACCAACCGGTCTACGCCTTGGGCGAGTGGGCGGCACCGTTCGACCCAGCACTGCTCGGGCTCCAACGCGACGAGGTCCGTTTGTTGAACGACGACCGGGTGGGCCGAGCACTCGGGTTGTTGTTCGACGCTGACCGAGCGAGCCTGCTCAACCGACTGGTGCTCGACGCAGTGAAGGTGTTCTCGATCGACTGTTCTCAGCTCCACAACGACTCGACGTCGGTATCGTTGAGCGGCGCGTACCCCGACGCCGACGGGCATGCACGCGGCACGAAGCGCACTGTTGTCCTCGCCAGAGGTCATTCGAAGGACTTTCGCCCTGACCTCAAGCAACTCGTGTTCATCTTGAGCGTGGCCGCGGATGGGGCGGTCCCTATCGCCTGTCGCATCGCGGATGGCAACGTGGAGGACTCGACTACTCACGTAGAGACCTGGGACTCGCTGGTTGCGCTCTTCGGACGCTCAGACTTCTTGTACGTGGCGGACGCCAAGCTCGCCACCAAGGAGAACATGGCCCACATCGTGAAGAACAAGGGTCGCTTCGTGTCGGTCCTGCCCAAGAACCGCAAAGAGGACGGCCAGTTCCGCAGGTATCTCGTCGATCACGAGCCGGTGTGGACCGAGGCCCTGCGGCGCCGCCGGCGCATCGATGAGCCCGATGACGTCTATGAGGTGACCGAGGCCGCGTGGCCGAGTGCCGAGGGTTACCGGGTCATCTGGGTGCGTTCGTCGGCCAAGGTCGAGCGCGATGCAGCCTCACGCCGGGCGCGCATCGCCAAGGGAATCGACGCTATTGACCAACTGAACCAGCGACTGGCATCGCCCAAGACGCGCATGAAGTCCATAGTTGCGATCGAGAAAGCAGCCCGAGAAGCGGTCGAGTCGGCCGGAGCTGCGCGTTGGGTCAGGTTCTCGATCGACACAGCCACAGCGGTCAGACACCGCCAGGAGACACGGGGACGCCCCGGGGCGAACACCCGCTACCGACGCATCGAGACCACAACTCACCGACTCCACTTCAGTGTCCGCGAGGACGTGGTGGCCGACGACGCCTGCTCGGACGGCTGCTGGCCGCTCATCACCTGCGACCGAGATCTCAGCGCCGCCGAGGTACTCGTGGCCTACAAGCACCAACCACACCTCGAGCGCCGCAACCACATGCTGAAGGGACCACAGGCGGTCGCACCGATGTTCCTCCACGACCCTGCCCGCATAGAAGGTCTCATGACATGCCACTTCATTGCCATGCTGGTCCAAGCACTCGTCGAACGCGAGCTCCGCCGGGCTATGGCAACCCGAGGCATCGAGGAGCTCCCCCTCTACCCCGAAGGGCGTGGCTGCTCCGCCCCGAGCGCGCCGCGCGTCTTCGACATCTTCGGCGGCCTCGCGCGCCAGCACCTCATCAGCCCCGATGGTTCGGTAGTCCAGATCTTCCCGCCCGAGCTCACCAAGCTGCAGCGGATCGTGCTCAACCTCCTCGGCATCCGCGAATCAGCCTACGAGTGATGGGGGACGCAAAAGGCACTCTGCACATGCGGAAAGTCAG
>NZ_JAVKSG010000185.1:0-2177 GCF_039583785.1 Mycobacterium sp. | reverse complement strand
GTGTCGCGTCGTGAGATGCACACTCGCGCGGGGAGTGGGGGGTGGGGGCAAGCGCCGGGGGGTGGGGGCAAGCGCCGGCCCGATCGTCACGCGTCGTAGTCGATGGTCACGTACGGCGTCGTCGGGTGCGACTGACAGGTCAGGATGTAGCCGGCGTCGAGCTCGGCCTTGCCCAGCGCGAAGTTGTGGTCCATGTCCACCTGGCCTTCGACGGGTGTCGCCCGGCAGGTGCCACAGGCGCCGCCCATGCAGGCGTACGGCACATCGCCGCGGCGGTGCAGCGCGCCTTCCAGAATCGAGTCGCCGGGCACGACATCGAATGTGTCCTGCCGGCCCGACAGCGTGAAGGTCACCGTCGATGTCTGATAGCTACGTTCGGCCGCCGGGGCGGCGTTGCAGCCGTAGAACAACTCGAGGTGTATGCGTTCGGGGTCGACGCGATGCTCGATCAACGACTCGCGAACGCCGGTCGTCATCTCCACCGGCCCGCAGATGAACCACTCGTCCACCGTGTCCGGCTGCAGGCTCCCGGTCAGCTAGAGGTCGAGTTTGGTCTGATCGATGCGGCCGCGCAGTTCGGGGGTATGCAAGGGCTCGCGGGACAGCACGTGCAGGATTTCCAGCCGGTCGGCGTAACGGGACTCGAGGCGATCGAGCTCGGCCCGGAACATCGTCGACTCCTTCGTGCGATTTCCGTAGACCAGCGTGAACCGGCTCTCGGTCTCGATTTCCAGCGTGGTCGCCAGAATGGAGAGCACTGGCGTGATCCCGCTGCCGGCCACCAGGCCGACGTAGTGCTTGCGCTGCAGCGGATGCAGCGGGGTGCCGAACCGGCCGGTGGGAGTCACCAGCTCCAGCACGTCACCGGCTTTGAGCTCGTTCGCGACGAAGGTCGAAAAAGCTCCTCCCGGAATGTGTTTGACGGCAATGCGCAACTGGGCACGGGTCGCCGGCGCGCAGATCGAGTAGTTGCGCCGGATGCCTCGCCCGCCCAGATCGGTGCACACCGTCACATGCTGGCCCGGCTCGAAGCGAAACGCATCCTGCAAACTTTCCGGCACCGCGAAGGTCACCAGGGTGCCGTCGGCGGTGATGGGGTCGACCGCGGCGACGGGGATGCGATGCAGCACCCCATGCGGTGAGCTGGACCTGGCCGGCATCCGCACCGGAATTAGCCGCGCCAGCCGGCCGTTGAGCTCCTTGCACTCCCGGAACTCCCGCGGATTCAGTCGCTGGCCGAACACCGTGGAGATCGCCGCGTTTCGCTCCAGGTATGCCTCTTCGTTGCGTTTCCACGTCCGCAGGTAGCGATAGAACGGCACCGACGGGTGCAGATGGTGCAGCAGGTGAGGGCTCTGCGACATCAGCGGCGGTGTGAACAACCATTCCGCGCCGACACGGTTTCGGGTCGCCCGATAACGGTTGGTGCGCTGGGTGTCCGCCAGCCCGTGATGCGGCAGCCAGCCGAACCACCACGCCAACACGGTCAGTCCGATTCGTTGCGGAATCAGGAATACGACCGCCAACCTCCAGAAGTTCCCCGTGACGTTGGCGAAGGCGAGGCCGGTAAGGCTGAGGGCGAACATCGTCACTGTTTCGGCGACCTCGGCGACCGGCCGGCTGCGAGCGCGGGGCGCGTAATACCTGAGGTAGAAAGCCTCGGCCAACGCCCAGCGCAACGGCAGCGACCACACCGAGCCGTGCGAGGCGAAGGTGTCGGGGTCTTCGTCGTTGGCGTGGCGATGATGCTGAATGTGGATGAATCCGAACGACGGGAACGCCACCACCGGTGCGACGAAATGCCAAGCCAGTCGCCCGAGTAGCCCGTTGACCCAGCCCTGGGAGCTGACGGAGTAATGCGACGCGTCGTGGACGACGGTGAACATCACGAAGGTCACCGCGGTATTGACCGGGATGGTGGCCCACAGCGACGCCCACCCGTTGACATAGCCGACGGTCGACGATGCGAAAGCGATCACTGCACCGACGAAAATCGCAACGGTGGGCAGCGCCAGCTTGGGGACCGACTCACCGGGGTCCGGCAGCGGCTGACGGTCGACGGAGTCTGGGGCCGTTTGCTCGGGGGCTTCGACGGACGCCATACTAAGGCGTGCATTAGTATGGTGACTTAGGCGGTGATGTAGGCGAGGTTGGGATCAGCGAAGAATCCCCGAATC
>NZ_JAVKSG010000184.1:0-2184 GCF_039583785.1 Mycobacterium sp. | reverse complement strand
GTCACCGTGCGGCCAGACCTTGGTCAGGTCGAACGGGTTGAACCGGTAGCCGTCCGCGTCCGCTGGGTCCATCACCTGCACATAGAGGGTCCAGCTCGGAAAGTCGCCGTTGACGATCGAGCCGAACAGGTCCTGGCGGTGGTGGTCGGGGGAGGTGCCCCCGAGCAGGTTGCCCTCGTCCTGGGTGAGGTACTCGTCCTAAAACAAGCGTTCCGGTCGCGGCTTGGCGGGCATGGACACGTTGCGTGAGCTTGTAGGGCGGTTGTGGGGACTGTGAGTGGTGGTCGATGTGGGGGGTGTTCGAGGGGGTGTGCGGCAGGGGACTGGGGGCGGGTTGGTGAGTGTGCGGGGGTGGTTCGGGGCGCGCTGATCGGAGCGCTCGGCGATCCTCGGGCGCTTTGGGGGGTGGGTTCGGGGTTGGCTGGCCTCAGAGTGCGTCGAGTAGCCGGAAGAAGGCTTTCAGCCACGGGTTGTAGGCGATGATCCTCCAGCGCAACTGTCTGGCGCCGGTGACGATCTGGCAGGGGATGTCGATGAGAGCGGCCCGGAAGGTTCGGAACTCCATGGTGAGCAGTTGGTGTCGTTGAGTGCTGTGGGTTCGCTGATCGTCGGGGTCTACAGGCAGGAGCAGAGCGCACCAGGCTTTCAGGTTCCATGCGAGTGTTGCCATGGTCATGTACGCGAAGTTGGCGACCAGGTTGTTGACCGGGGCGTGCAAGGCACGCAGGTCACCTTTCAGTTGTCCGATCAGGTTTTCTTGGTTGCAACGCTGTCGGGCTTCGAGGATGACTTCATCAGCGGTGAGCTCGGTGTCGTTGGTGATGTAAAAGAAGTAGCGGTACTTGTCGAACAAGACGTTCTCGCCGCGCTCGATCGACAGGTTTTTTCTCAACGCGACCACCCGGTAGGCTTTCGCACATTTGCCGGGCTGGTAGGAGAACTCGACAACGTCTTCGGCTGTGGTACGGATCTTCTTGTACTCCCGGGCGACCACGATGCCGTCTTTGACGTTCACCGGTTTGGTCCGGGCTTGAGTTTTGATCGCTCGTTCGGCTCGACGCTGCAGTTCATGAAACATTTTGTTGTCTTGGGTCGAGGCTAGGGTGACCAAGTTCGGCTTCGCGTCGTAGCCGAACACGAAACGCACACCGTCAGTGTCCCAACGATCGAAATTACCGGTCAGTGCGTAGTCGGTGTCGCCACGCAACAAGATGTCAGTGAAGCCGGCTTTGCGGCACAAGCTGATCGAACGGTCGAACAGGTCGGGGGCTCCCTCGTGTGAGGGACGGTTCGCTCCGTGCAGATCCAGGTACAACACCTCGTTGGTGTTCGCCAACGACACCACCAGCGCCGAGTACCCCCAGATCCCCTTGTAGGAGATGTCCATGCCCTGCTTGCACTCCCCAGTGGTCGGAACGATCGTCGCGTCGGCTTCGATACGTGCCGTGCCGGAAGTGAACTGCGGTCCCAGACGTGACCACACCCCGAGGCGTGCCGAGTTGATCGCTTCGAGCAGCGCGATCACGTCGTCACGCTCGAAGCGGCGACAGAAGTCTCCGGCGGTGGTCGGATCCGGCAGCGACTCGACACCCAACGCGTCCAAGAACACCTGGTCGCCCCGTCGGGATTCGATGTCCTCGAGGCGCACACCACCACACAAAATGTTGTACGCGATGTTCAACACGTGATCAGACTCGTGGTAGGGACGGTGGATCTTCAACAGTTTGACGCTACGGTCGATCTCGGCAGCCAAGTCGACACTGTCGACCAGCCGGCTGATCAACCCGATCCCGCCATGAGCGACACCGCGAACCCGATCCGCCAACTCGTATACGATGTTGCCCCGACCGAGCACCGGGCCGTGCGGGTTGCATCTCACCGCGCCCGCCAAACGAGCTTTGATCGACACGTCCTCACCATCCAACCGCTCCGACACCGCTTCGGACTCCTGCTTGACCAACCTGTGTCGAGCTCGTGATACCCTGGCGTTCACCGAACCATCCTTTCCTGTCTGAGATCGTTGCTTCTTGCACCCAATTATCTCACACCGGGAGGATGGTTCGGTGCTTTTCCAGTCCCTTCGGGGCGAAAACATCGAGTCGCTCCGTCGACCGGGGCACAGCGCGCGACGTACAATCCGATCGGTCGCGAACACCGCTATCAACCCGCACCGAACTACACGTC
>NZ_JAVKSG010000183.1:0-2189 GCF_039583785.1 Mycobacterium sp. | reverse complement strand
CACCCGTCGGAGCGGTTCAAGGTGTACCACCAGCTGTTGTCGAAGTACCTGGAGCAGGGGATCAACACCTACCGCAGGGAGCACGGGCTGGATCAGGCTCAGGGTCAGGGCGTGCTCACCGGCGTCACGGTCCAGGGCCAGGGCTCTGACCAGCGCAAGGGCACAATAAAGTAACAACACCGGCCCGGTGAGGTTGATACTGTCCCTTGCTGGGAGCAGACTGGTGTGTAGCGAGGGACGCAGGCGAGAGGCCCCGGCATGGACGCCGGGGCTTCTCGCTGTCCAGGGAGCGGAACCGATGAGAGAACCACCGACGGACCCCCTTGACAAGCCTTATAGAACAACTGACCGCACCCAGGTCAGGGGCAGAATATGTGGGTCGTGGACCCACAACCTGTACAACCGCCAGACGGGTGAAGTACGGGTGGTGCAGTTCAGGTGCAAGTCGTGGGACTGCGAGTTCTGTGGCCCACGGAAGCGAGAGAAGCTGATCTCGGACATCAACCAAGCCGGCACACTTTACGATCTAAGGACATTCTTTACGTTGACGTTACCTGGAGAGTGGCACAAGGGAGGGAGACACCGTGAAAGTACATGGAATGGCAAGGAAGCGGACGAAGCGCTCAAGTACCTGCGAGCCTGCTGGTCCAAGCTACGCAAGAGGCTGGCCCGTGCGATCGCTGAGTTTCAGTACGTCGTGGTCGTCGAAGGTCACAAGGACGGTACTCCGCATCTTCACGGTCTCTGCAGTAGTGGTCTTGACGGGAGACGACTTCGAGCAATGGCTAGAGAAGTGGGACTAGGGCGGATGGTCGATGTGTCTGATGCCCCGATACGGCGGATAGCACGCTACGTGGCCAAGTACCTAGGGAAGGGCTCGGACCGCCTCCCGAAGGGCGCCAGGCGTTACTCCTGCTCACGTGGCGTCTTGCTCCACCCGCCCCGGGATCGGTCGTGGACGGGCAGCGTGCTGGACGACACGGGCAGAGAGGTATGGGGACCCCACGGAGCCGACCACAGGCACCAGGCGCCGGTTGATGCGAGGGTCATCGAAGGTGACGGGCAGCCGAGGTGGCTTCGGCGGGTGCGGGTTCGCATGTTGATGGACGCCTTCGGTCCGGGCACCGAGATCATATCCCCAGGTCAGAGCCCTGACGCCGCAGCGTCACACCGTTCCCTATACTGTTGCGCAGGAAGCAACGAGCAGGGAGAGTTCCAATGGCCAACGTAGTGGTCCCATACTTTGATCGGAATGAGTGGTGGAGGGTTGCTCAGGCCAAGCGGGCACAGTATCTCGTGTTTGATTCTTCGACGCTGGCGGCTACGGATACGACCACGGTCTCTGGTGATGAGTCAATCGGCCTCATCACGACACAGATCTCAACGTCGCCAGATACGGCCTTCGAGGTGCTGGCAGTAGGTATGGAATCGCAGGTCTTGCCATTCACAAACCAGGCAGAGTCAACGAATGGCATCAATGCACTGTGGTATGGCGGTGAGTTCGAGCTGAGCTACCACCAGCCGCAGCCGCCGGCATCTTCGAGCACCGTCAACGCAGTGACCACCGGCACACTGGCACTGCGTAACAAGCTGTTCACCCAAGGCATCATGTACGGTAACGGCTGGACAGCGAATGGCGCCGACACCGCAGGTGATACGCAGGTTCTCACGCCTAACGCAGTGCAGCTCTGCGTGTTCTTCGAGAAGCCCGTGCTGATCGTCGGTACCAGCCTGTTCACCCAGTTCAAGTCGTATTCATCTTCGGCGTCCTGCAACGTGTTCAATCGGACGCATGTGCTCGGTAGACCGGTCCATATCTCCACCTCGCAGTATGTGGAGCTTGTCGCCCTGGCAACGGGGCAAGCAATCCTGCAGCCGCTGGTCGTAGGGTAGAAAGGGGTAGTCATGTATGTCGATGGTGACAGCTTCAGCGTAGGAGATGAGAGGCTCGATAAAGGGCCGTATTCCGAGAGTGCAGTTGATACCGTTCCGAGAGGTGCTGGTACGAGGTATGCCAAGAAGTATGTGCGTATCCCGGCGAACGTGATGAAGCACGAGATCATGCCGGCGGCTGCGAACATGGCGGCGCAGGCGCTTCAGACCATTCAGGTGCACCCGTCGGAGCGGTTCAAGGTGTACCACCAGCTGTTGTCGAAGTACCTGGAGCAGGGGATCAACACCTACCGCAG
>NZ_JAVKSG010000182.1:0-2191 GCF_039583785.1 Mycobacterium sp. | reverse complement strand
GGTGTCCTATGCCGACCCCGAGAATATGCCGACAGTTCCTGCGACGGTGCGGGCCAACGGCGCTGTCGAGGTGCAAAAGGTCGGCATAGTTGCGTAGTCGGGGTCACGCTTCAGGCACGGAAATTGTCTGGAGGTGAGGTCCGTGACGAAGAGATCGCCGACGGCCCGGTCGTATCCGGTTCGGGTCCCGCGCACCCCGGTAGGCCCTTTGGCCCCGTTGGTGCTGGGCGAGTGTTCGAGATGGTTGGCAGGGCTGGGCTATTCGCCGGGTTCGGCGGCTGCGGTCGTGAACGTGTTGGAACGGCTGAGCTGGTGGATGCAGATGGTCGGCGCCGGGGTCGATGACATCGACAAGGATCTGCTTGCCCGGTTCCTCGAAGTGGAGGGATCCCGAGATCTTCCATGCCGCACAGTGAAGCGGTGGATCAGCACGGTCGGCAAGTTCTTGACGGCTACCGGCTATCTGAGTGTTACTGGGGATCAAGCTGATTCGCCCACTCCGGCGCAGTTGGTGGCGGCGGCCTGGTGTTCGTGGATGCGTGAGCAGCGCGACCTGACCGAGAAGACCATCGCGGCCCGTTGTCACTACGCGGCCGGCCTTCTGGAGGTGTTGATGGCGGCTGACGGGTCGGTGCAGTGGTGGCAGCTGGACGCATCGATCGTCAACGCGTACGTCGCTGAGCGTGGACGCCCCTACGGCATTGTTGCGCGTGCTCACATCCTCGGATCGGTCCGCTGCCTGCTGCGGTGGGCCTTGAGCACCGGCCGCCTCGACCGGGACCTGAGCGGCGGGATCCTCAGATCTGCCGGGACGCGGCGATCGTTGCCGCGGGGTGTGGGCACCGATCAGGTCGCGGCCCTGCTGGGCGTGTGCGATCCGGCCACCGCACTCGGGGCGCGAGACCGGGCGCTCGTCACGATCCTGGTACGCCTTGGCCTACGTGCCGGTGAGGCTGCCCGCCTGAGGCTTGACGATATCGACTGGGCAAGTGGACAACTCAGGGTCACCGGCAAGGGTCGCGAGCATTCGTTGCCGCTCCCGGTCGATGTAGGTCAGGCATTGGAGACGTGGTTACGGCAGCGGCCGCCCGCCCTGGACCGAGCCGTGTTCGTGCGACTACGGGCACCACGACAGATGATGACGACATCGGGCATCTCGGGGATCATCGCCCGGTTGTCGGATCTGGCGGGGATCGACCGGATCTACGCGCACCGTCTGCGGCACACCGCCGCGATGGGCGTGCTGGCCGCGGGTGGCACGTTGTCCGAAGCTCAGGAGCTTCTGGGCCACGCCTACACGGTCACCACGATGGCCTACGCGAAAGTCGACCTCACATCGCTGCGCGAATTGGTCGTCCCGTTCGGGCAGGTGCCGCGATGACGACGAGACTGCGGGAACGACTCGACGAGTACCTGCAGTTGCGCCGGTCTCTCGGATTCCAGCTCAACGACCTCCAACGCCAAGTCGGCTTGTTCTGCACTTGGCTCGAAGACCGCGGTCAAACAGAGACTTTCACCATCGATGATGCCGTGACATGGGCCCGGCTCAACCCCGACGCGCACCCCTCCTGGTGGGCGACCCGGTTGTCGTTGGTGCGCCGCTTCGCCGCCTACCTGCACGCCAACGATGTCGAGGTCCCCATCATCCCCAGTGGCTTGCTTGCAGCCCGCAAGCCCCGAGCCGTTCCCTTCATCTACAGCCAACACGACATCGATGCGTTGCTTGCCGCCTGCGACAGCGAGTTCGCCGACGAGCGGATCGCTGCGACCCTGCGCACCGTCATCGGTCTGCTCGCCGCCACCGGCCTGAGGATCGGCGAAGCACTGAACCTGCGAGTCGACGATATCGACCAGCGCAACGACCTGCTGACCATCAAGGCCGCGAAGTCGCACGAGCGGCTCGTCCCGGTGCACCCGTCGACGACGGACGCCCTCCTGCAGTACATCGCGTTGCCTGCCCGGATGGCCACCCGCCCCGACCCGGCCGGACCGGTCTTCGTGACCTGCAAGGGGACCGGATACGTCTACGTGTCATTCCAGTCCTCGTTCACACGAGTCCGCGAGGCTGCCGGGCTCATCCCACGCGGCAGGGCACGCCCCCGCCTGCACGATCTGAGACATTAGGCGGACGGCGGGGTTATGCGCCCTACCGGGCTGTTTTTCCTGGTGAGGGAGCTGCAGGCGGTGTTGT
>NZ_JAVKSG010000181.1:0-2230 GCF_039583785.1 Mycobacterium sp. | reverse complement strand
TCACCGGGGCTGCTGGACGTGCCGGCTGAACTGTCAGCACCGGTGCTCGAGCCCGAGCTGCTGCTGGGAAGCTCGCCGAAGTTGTAGGAACCGCCGGCGCCGCCGTTGCCCCCGGTGCCGCCGGTGCCGCCGTCGGTGCCGGCGCCGCCGGCGCCACCGTTGCCGCCGTCGCCGCCGATGCCGCTGGTCGCGCCGGTGCCGCCGGTGCCGCCCGCGCCGCCATGGCCGCCGTCCATGCCGGCGCCCCCGTTGCCGCCATTGCCGCCATCGCTGCCGATGCCGGTACTACCGCCGGCCCCGCCGTTGCCGCCGGTGCTGCCGGTGCCGATGCCGTCCCCGCCGTCGCCGCCGTTGCCGGTTCCGCCGTTGCCGCTGATGCTGATGGCGCCCGCGTTACCGATATCGCCGGTGCCGCCGTCGCCGCCGTTGCCGCCGACCCCGCCGTCGCTGCCGGTGCCGCCGTCGCCGCCGGTCCCGCCACCAAGACCGCTGTCCGCGCCGCCGTCGCCGCCGTTGCCGCCGACACCGCCGTCAATGCCGGTGCCACCGACCCCGCCGGTGCCGCCGCTGTCAAAGGGAGCTGCGCTAACGACACCGCCGTTTCCACCGTCGCCGCCGACGCCGCTGTCGCCGGCGCCGCCGCCGCCTCCGGCGCCGCCACCGCCGCCAATCGCGTTGGCGGTGAATGTCTTGAAGTTAAATGTGCTCAACCCGCTGGCGGTACCGGCGCCGCCGGCACCGCCGTGGCCGGCGACTCCGCTGCCGCTGATGCCGCCGTCGCCGCCGTTACCGCCGTTGCCGCCGCGGCCGTAGAGAAGCGTCAAGCCGCTGGTCTCGCCGGTGCCGCCGTCGCCGCCGTGGCCGGCACCGGCTCCGTCGATGCCGTCGCCGCCGTTACCGCCGTTGCCGCCGGAACCGCCGATGTTACCGAAGAGTCCGCTCTCGCCGCCGTTGCCGCCGTTGCCGCCGTTGCCGGCGGTGCTGCCATCGCCGGCGGCGGTGCCGCCATCACCGCCCCGGCCGCCGGAACCGCTGATTGGACTGTGGCCGCCGCTCTCGCCTCCAGTGCCGCCGTTGCCGCCGTTGCCGGCGGTGCTGTCGGCGCCGGCGGCGATGCCGCCATTACCGCCGTCGCCACCGTCCCCGCCGAAGAGGCCGCCGTCGCCGCCGTTACCGCCGTTGCCGGCGGTGCTGTCGGCGCTGGCGGCGGTGCCGCCGTTGCCGCCGTCGCCGCCGTTACCGCCGGGGCCGCCGCCGAGGACGCCGCCGTCGCTGCCGGCACCGCCGGCCCCACCGTCGCCGCTGGTGCTGCTGTCGCCGATGGCGGCGCCGCCGGCCCCACCGTCGCCGCCGCTGCCGCCGTTGGAGCCGAATAAGCTGCTGGCGAGGCCAAGTTCCCCCGAAGGGGTGGTACTGGAGGAGGCATAACCGGTGGCTTTGAGTGCCTCCATCGCGGCTGTGATGTTGCCGCCGTCGCCGCCGGCGCCGCCTGCGCCGCCGGTGCTGTCGATGCCGGAGGCCGCTCCGCCGGCGCCGCCGTCGCCGCCGGCGCCAGCGCTGAGCCCACCGAACTCACCGCTGATGCCGCCGGCGCCGCCGGCGCCGCCCTGGCCGCCGATGCTGCTGTCACCGAAGGCGGCGCCGCCGGCACCGCCGTGACCGCCTGCGCCGCCGGCATTGCCGATCAATGCGCTGCCGATGCCACCGACCCCGCCGTCGCCGCCTTGGCCGCCGATGCTGCTGTCACCGAAGGCGGCGCCGCCGGCACCGCCGTGCCCGCCTGCGCCGCCGGCATTGCTGATCAATGCGCTGCCGATGCCACCGACGCCGCCGGCGCCCCCGGCACCGCCGGTGCTGCCGATGCCGCTGGCGGCGCCGCCGGCACCACCCAGCCCGCCGTCGCCGCCGGAGCCTGCTACGAGACCGCTGCCGATACCGCCAACACCGCCGGCGCCGCCGGCGCCGCCGACGCTGTCGGTGCCGCTGGCGGTTCCGCCGGCACCACCGAGACCACCAGCACCGCCGGTGGCGCCGAGAAGAAGAGCACCGGCGCCGCCGTGTCCGCCGGCACCGCCGGCACCACCCACACTGTCGGTGCCGGCCGCGTCGCCGCCGTTGCCGCCGTTGCCGCCGGTGCCGCTGATACCCGCGAGCAGCCGGGCCCCGATCCCGCCGTTGCCGCCGGCACCGCCGGCGCCGCCGTCGAAGCCGGTGCCGCCGTCGCCGCCGC
>NZ_JAVKSG010000180.1:0-2241 GCF_039583785.1 Mycobacterium sp. | reverse complement strand
GGCCCGATGAGCACCCAGTCCCCGGGCTGGGCGGCGTCGACCGCCGCCTGGATGCTCGAGAACTGCCCGGGAATCCCTTGATAACTGCCGACACGCAGGACCGCGGTGGCACGAGCCGGGGCGGCGCCCGCCATGCTCATACCCCCGCCGACAAGCACGCACACGCCCCCGACGACAAGCACGCGCCGCAACCAGCGCATCGGCGCACGCCAAATCCGGCCGCGACGATCTTCCAGCATCAGCATCCCGAACTCCATCAACCGTCTGAAGTGTGCCTATTGCAGTCAGGTAATTTCAGACACGCGGAAGGCCGATGAGCGATGCGGCCAGCCTTCTCATGTGCGGCTTGGCCAGATCTCCAACACAGCGCACAGCGGGCTCGCCGTGCGCCTTCAACCTTGCCTGCGACCACGCCATCTGCTCCGCCGGTTCACTCCAGGCTCCTAGGAAACTGAAACCGGGGAGCCCGGCACGGGATACGACGGTTGGGTGACCGGGTTGGTGGGGCACCACGGGTTGCGCGGCACGCCCTGGCACGGATCGGGCATGCTCGGCTGCGAGGGCAGCGGCATCATCTGGACGACCGTCGTGCGCGGGTAGTTCGTAATTGGAGTGGTCGGGCAGTTGAAGACGATCTGCGTGTTGCAGAGGACCTCCAGACCGGCAGGGCTGGGCAGCGGTGCGCCGACGCCCGGGAGTCCACAGATGGTGTGCGGGAAGGTTTGCAGGAGGGGCGGGGCGGTGGCAACCCCTGTGAGGGCGATCTGAAGGCTCTTGGCGTTGACGGCCTTGCCTGAGCTGTCGACGTTGCCGTGAAAGCAGTTCCCAGGAAAATGCAGACCTGAGACCTCGAGGATGTCGCCGTTACTCGGGTTGCCGAAGAAGCCGTTGTTGCTGAACCTGTTGTTCGCGACCTCGTTACCCCAGTCGTCGAAGTAACAGAGGTCTAGCGGCTTGGCACCGACGCCGCCGTGGCAGTTGGCGGTCGCATTCCATTTACCGATGGACGGATACGGGAGCAGCGCAACGCCCCACCCGCCGTTGTTGTAGAAATCGTTGTCGACGATGGTGTCGAACCGGCCTCCGGCGACCGTCATGCCGGTCCCCACCGGAGCAGCTGCGGGGCCGGTGCCGAGGGCGGGCACGTTGGGGTTGTTGTTGTCGTGCACCTTGTTGTGCCAGAACACCCAGCACGAATGGGTCCCCGTCGGACCGGTCTCGTTTCCGGGGCATTTGCCGGACTGGGGCGACGGTGGGTCGGCGTTGTTCTCGCTGTTGGTGGAAAACCCCGATCTGTTGTTGTCGAATTCGGAGTACTGGATGACCAGGTGCCCGCCGGAGTTGGTTCCCGCGTATCCCTCGGCCGAGTTCTGTCCATGGCCGTGGTCGAGGATCGAGTTGCAGTCCGGGCAAGCGCCGATGTAGATCGCGGAGTCGCTCATGTTGTTCCCGTAGACCTGCGTGAACAGCCCCGGCCCGTAGGTGTTGTTGGCGAAGATCCCATAACTGGCCGTCGGACCGGTGTCGCTGACGAAGTAGGTCGAGGTTGTCGACAGGTACGCGCCGCGCCAACTTCCTATCGCGAATTTGCCGGTCTCATGGCCGCCGTTGAACCAGATCTGATTGCCGCCTGGGCCAGCTTGCGGCGCTCCGAGGAAGTTGCAGGCGGTCATGTTCTCCACGCTGACACCGTTCACCTTGTAGACCTGCAGGCCTTGGCGCCCCTTGTTGCCCGGGCCGATGTTCTGGTCGCCCGGGGCGGAACTGCACTGCGGCGCCCCCGGGTTGGTGCCGTCGAGCACGACGGTGTTGCGGTCCATGCCACGGATCCAGATGTTGGGCGTGGTCACCAGCACGGCACTGCCCGGCGTTGTGTCAGGAAGCCCGGGGGCAACGCGATTGCCGGTCTCGTGGTAGTCGCCGGGCCCGATGAGCACCCAGTCCCCGGGCTGGGCGGCGTCGACCGCCGCCTGGATGCTCGAGAACTGCCCGGGAATCCCTTGATAGCTGCCGACACGCAGGACCGCGGTGGCGCGCGCCGGGGCGGCGCCGGCCATGCTCATACCCCCGCCGACAAGCACGCACACGCCCCCGACGACCAGCACGCGCCGCAACCAGCGCATCGGCGCACGCCAAATCCGGCCACGACAATCCTCCAGCATCGGCATCCCGAACTCCTCACCTGTGTGGGGCGTGCCCATCGCATTCACGTAATTTCAGTCACACTGATTGACTTTCGTC
>NZ_JAVKSG010000179.1:0-2245 GCF_039583785.1 Mycobacterium sp. | reverse complement strand
GGACTGGGCAGTGCCCTGGCCTCGGACGTCGGTCCGGCAGCGGCCGCCGGCGGAGTCGGTGGGCTCGGCGGAGTCGGCGCTGCGCCGGTGCTGGCCGCCGCCGGCACCGGGTCGTCCATCGGGCCGATGTCGGTGCCGCCCAGCTGGGCCGGCGGAGCCGGCATCCCGGCGGCGAGCACGCCCGTGACGTTGGCGTCGCAGAGCTGGGCCGCCGGCCCACCCGGGGCCATGTCGACCGGGCCGACGTCCAACATCGCCGGGATGCCCGCGGTCGCCAACGGCGGTCGCGGCGGCTCCAGCTTCGGAGCCCCACGCTACGGCGTCAAACCCACGGTCATGCCCGCGATCCCCAAGCCCACCATCACCTAGAAACTCAAGCGGCCAATGGTGGCCGGTTAACCCTCACGCACACTCCGCTCACTCACTAGACGGGACTAACATGGTATTCGATTTCGCATCGCGACCCCCGGAAATCAACTCCGGACTCATCTACTCCGGCGCCGGAGCCGGGCCGCTGATGGCCGCCTCGTCGGCGTTCAACAACCTGAGCTCGGAATTGAGCTCGAACGCGGCCTCCTATGAGACGGTCATCTCTCAACTCGGCTCGGAATGGACGGGGCCCTCATCCGAGGCCATGGCCGCGTCGGCCCAGCCCTACATTGAGTGGCTGACCACCACCTCCGCGCAGTTGCGGCAGGCCGCCACCCAAGCCATGGCGTCAGCGGCGGCCTACGAGACGGCCTTGTCGGCCAGTATCCCGCCACCGGTCATCGCCGCCAACCGGGCAACGCTGGCGGCGCTGGTCGCGACCAACATCCTGGGCCAAAACACCCCGGCGATCGCGGCCAACGAGGCCCTCTACGGCGAGTTCTGGGCCCAAGACGCCGCCGCGATGTACGGCTATGCCGGCGCCTCGGCAGCAGCAGCGACGCTGTCCCCGTTGACCCCGCCGGCGGACAACACCAACCCCGCCGGCCAGGGACAACAAGCTGCCGCAGTCAGCAACGCCGTCGGCAGCAACGGCGGCTCAGCGACGCTGAACAACACCCTCGGCGGCCTGCAAAACGCGGTGGGCGCGGCCGCCAGCCCGGCGCAGGCGACGACGCTCCCCGGCGCTATCAACGACTTGCTCAGCACTCCGATCGTCGAAAACATCGCTAACAACGTCGGTGTCACGCTGGCCTGGAACCTCGCGGAGATGAGCGGGACGTTGCCGATTCTCGGTCACTTCCTTGCCGGCGCCCCGTTCGGCGTCACCATCAGCGACGCCGCCCCCCTGGGCGCCGGCCTGGGCTTCGGCACCACCCTGGCGGGCACGTCCTCGGGCGGCTTCGGCGGCGCCGCGACGCTGGCCGGAATGGGCTCGGCGTCCTCAGTCGGCGGAATGTCAGTGCCGGCCGGCTGGTCGGCGGCCGCTCCAGCCGCGGTCGGCGACACCACGCTGGCCGGCTCAGGCTGGACCGTTGCCGCCGATGACACCGCCGGCATGGGCGGTGGAGGCGGCATGAACGGAGTGATGCCGGGTATGGCCTCCGCCGGCGGCAAGGCAGGCATGGGCATGAGCGCGCCACGCTACGGCGTCAAACCACAAGTCATGCCCAAGCAGGTGTTCGTCTGACGTCAGCAATCTCAGCCAGCTCCAGATAACTCCACCCCAAGGACAGACCTATGCCTACCCGTTTTATGACCGACCCGCACGAGATGCGTTGCTGCACGGGGTGCGTGACGGGTTGATCCGTGACGCCAACAACTACGAGGCGCAAGAGCAGGCCTCCCAGCAGATCCTGTCCAGCTAGCCCTATCACGGAGAACACTCATGTCGATGAGCTACCAGTTCGGTGATGTCGATGCCCACGGCGCGCTGAACCGCGCCCAGGCCGCCTCGTTGGAAGCCGAACACCAGGCCATCGTGCGCGACGTGCTGGCCGCTGGGCGCCGGAACTCGCGCATGTAGGCGTCCTGGACCTCGAACCACGGCGCTCGAGTTTGTCCAACGACTGCGCAATCCCGAGCATCGCCAAGAAGATGTCCTGGTCGTCCGCGCCGATCGCAATCAGCCGTTCGGAGGATCTGCGCGGACCCCAGGCTTCCCGGATGTGGTCAACCGCGACGCACAGAGCCGGATGCTTGACACCAGGCCGACGTTCTGCGAGGCGGGCGGCGTGACGGTGGTTGACCGCCCAACATCGAAGTTTCGCTCGCAGGGTCTGGAGGTCCATCAATACCCCGAGGTGGTGCAGCACTT
>NZ_JAVKSG010000178.1:0-2262 GCF_039583785.1 Mycobacterium sp. | reverse complement strand
ACGGATTATGAGTCCGCGGCTCTAACCAACTGAGCTACCGCCCCTGGGCTAATTAGCTGCAGGTATTCGCTCCGACCCTTTAGAAACCGATTCCAAATACCGCAGTGATACCGCAGTACTGTCGATAGCCTTGCCCAACGCCTTGGCGACCGCAGACAGGTCATCGTCAAGAAGATGCCCGTAAAGGTCCAGGTTCATGGCCGCTGTCGCGTAGCCAAGCATGCGTTGCACGACGTTGACATTAGCGCCTGCGCTGATCGCGAGTGAGGCCGTGGTGTGCCGTAGGCCGTGCGGAACCAGCCCCTCAATCCCGACCTCTGCGCACCCCTTGTCGAATGCACGCCGGTATTCCTCAATGGGGAGCAGCCCGCCACGCCTGCCGAGATGACCAGGACGCGGTCCCCGGCGCTGGCGTGTCCGGCACGGTCGAATTCCCACAACATCCCATCGGTGTCGATCGGTTGCTGTCGCCCGCATGTGCTCGCCGTCACGTCGTCAGCGAGATGGGCGGATTCCATATCATTTTGTCGCCCTGAATGTTTGGCCATCTGGTGGCGGGTCCAGCTGGCGCGGGCGGTGCGCAGGGCGCCCATAGTGGTCGAGTAGTGCCGCCATTTGGTGGTGATATGGCCGCGGTAGCCAAGGGTGTGCAGCCAGCGTCCGATCCCGGCCAACGGCCCTGTCTCCGCCGCGTGTTCGGCGCGTTGGGTGATGGTGACCAGGATGGTGCGCACGTGTTCAGTAACGTCCAGGTCACCGATCGCTTCTGCGGTGAGGCGCCGGGCCGTGAGTGCTGTCGTGCTGAGCGCACAAGAGGGGCCGAAGAAAGTACGAGAAAGGGGAAGTGGGGGCTATCGAACGCCGGGGCTTGACACGGTGTAGGCGCGTCGTGATTGTTGATGAGACGGTCGCGGCTCGGTCCGGTGGTGTGCGCTCGCAATGATCGTTGGTCGTGGTGGATCGCCCGCCCGCTGTGAGGGGTGTGTAAATGTCTGGTCGCAACGGTGTCGGGGGTGCTGCATCGTCGGGGGGTCGTCGGTGGGGGCGGCGTTCGATGCTGCCGGGCGCACTGGGTGCGCTGGTCGCCGCCGCAGCGGCGGCGACTGGTTCTGCGGTGCCCGCGCGGGCTGACTTCGACGCTGTATTGGATCCGGTCATCGCGCCGATCGTGGCGTCGGTGACCGACTCGATCTCGGGCTTTGACCCGACCCTGGCCACAGATCTGACCTCCTGGACCGACACGCTGCTGACCACCCTCAACACTGACGTCGGTGACTTTGGTGGTTTGGATTCAGCCGCGACAGTGGCGGCGTCGTCGGCGCAAGCGGCCGCCAGCGTGGATCCCGCCGGGGCGGGTGTTGATTCGTTGACCGGGTACATCGACTCCGGTGGCCTGGTCGGCCTGATCTATGCTCCGCTGCACAATCTCGGTGAGGAGTGGATCACCAGCTCATTTGGCACGCAGCTGGACAACGCGATCAACCCACTGTTTGCCACCGACGGGTACTGCGGTCTGATCTGCAACGGCGACGTCGGGACGGCGGCCGACCCGACCGGGGGCGGCGGTGGTTGGTTCTTCGGTGACGGCGGTGCCGGCTGGAGTAGCGATCAGGCCGGGGTGGCCGGCGGTGATGGTGGCGTGGCTGGGCTGTTTGGCAATGGTGGCGCCGGTGGCGCCGGCGGGGCCGGCGCTGATGGTGGGGCCGGTGGCGCCGGTGGGTATTTCGTCGGTGACGGCGGTGACGGCGGTGACGGCGGCACTGGGGACGTTGGTGAGGCCGGCGGTAACGGTGGCGCCGGCGGCATAGGGGGTTATTGGGCGGTCGGGATCGGTGGCAACGGCGGTGACGGCGGCACTGGTGGCGCGGCTACCGGTGCCGATAGCGTCGCCGGCGCTGGTGGCAACGGTGGGGCCGGCGGTCTGGGCAGCCGCGGGGAGGTCCTCGGTCCGCTGCTGAGCGTTGGTGTTGGGGGTGGCGGTGGGGCCGGCGGTGATGGTGGTGCGGCCAGTGGTCTTGACAGTGTCGCCGGGGTCGGCGGGCTCGGCGGTAACGGTGGCGCCGGTAGCCCAGCAGATGGTGCTCCTGGTCTGGGGGCTGGCGGTGACGGCGGGGCCGGTGGCGACGGGGGTGCCGCCAGTGGAGCAGGCAGCATGGCTGGTGCTGGAGGTGACGGCGGCACCGGAGGCGAACCGAACGGGGGTTATCTCAGTATCGCCGGTGTGGGCGGTCACGGCGGCGAGGGTGGAAACGGGATCGACGG
>NZ_JAVKSG010000177.1:0-2274 GCF_039583785.1 Mycobacterium sp. | reverse complement strand
CGATGCGGGTCTACGAAGCCAAGGGCCTGCTGCCACCGGCCGAACGCACCGGCGCCGGCTATCGGCTCTACACCGATGCTGATGTGGACTTACTGATCTTCATCCGACGAGCACGCCAACTCGGTCTGCGCCTGGACGACATCCGCCACGTGCTGGCCGTCCACCAGGGCGGCGACACCCCGTGCGGCACGGTGCGGGACCTGATAGACCAACGCATCACCGAGATCGACACGCTCGTCGACGAACTGCTGGCACTGCGTACGACCCTCAGTCAAACCCGCGCACGCGCGGCCGCCAGCATGGACACCAGACCGGTCACCGTCTGCCCCATCATCGAGGACACCTAGACGCCTCGACCCTGACGGCTATCCGCAATGCCCTCGACGTGAGGGTGACTCGTTCAGCGGCTGATGCGGGGGCAGCAGGCCAGGGCGGCGGCGTTGTCGGCGGCCAGCGACCGGGCGAGCATGACCAGCTCGGCGACTCGGGGGTCGCCGACGGAGTAGCGCAGTTTGCGGCCGTCGCGGCGGGCGACGACGTAGCCGCAGTCGGTGAGGCACGCCAGGTGTATCGACACCCGTGGCTGGGTGACCCCGGCGTGCTCGACGCACTCGGCGACGGTGCGTTCACCGGCCAGGATGTATTCCAGGATCTTCAGACGGGCGGGATCGGACAGGGCGCGGAAGAACCGCGCCACGGTAGCGGAATGCGAACAGTCGTCGTCCATCACCGCGTTCGCGGCACGGCCGGGAGCGGGGACCATGCGCGACCTCCCATCCTCAGAGCTATTCGTTGAAGCGAATACTATGCTTCACTAAAGCTATTCGGCAAGGCGAATACCAAGATGGGTTGCGGCCGCCCGGCCAGACCCCACGACACGAAGGAGACTCGGGCGATGACCCACGGTTCCGGATATGACTTGGCAGTGATCGGTTCGGGTGGGGCGGCGTTCGCCGCCGCGATCGCCGCCCGCCGCAAGGGGCGCAGCGTGGCGATGATCGAACGCGCCACCACCGGTGGCACGTGCGTGAATGTCGGGTGTGTGCCCTCGAAGGCGCTGCTGGCTGCCGCCGCGGCCCGCCATGTCGCGGGCGCGCAGGCGTTTCCGGGGATCGGCACCGATGCCGGCCCGGTGGATATGTCCGCGCTGATCGCCGGCAAGGACCGCCTGGTCGAGGGACTGCGGACGGAGAAGTACATCGACCTGGCCGCCGACTACGACTGGCCGATCATGGGCGGCCAGGCCGCCTTCGTCGACGGTCCGGCGTTGGTGGTCGCCCCGAACGACGGCGGCGACGCCGTGCGGGTCGAGGCGGCGAATTATCTGGTGGCGACCGGATCGGCGCCGTGGGCGCCGCCGGTCGACGGGCTGGCCGAGTCCGGCTATCTGACCTCGACGACCGCGATGGCGCTCGACCGGTTGCCCGCGTCGTTGCTGGTGCTCGGTGGCGGCTATGTGGGGTTGGAGCAGGCGCAACTGTTCGCCCGCCTCGGCGCGAAGGTCACCATCCTGGTGCGCGGCGAGCGGCTCGCGCGCGCGGAGGAGCCGCAGGTCAGCGAGGTCATCGCGGGCGTGTTCGCCGACGAGGGCATCGCGGTGGTGACGGGTGCGCAGCTACAGCAGGTCCGCCGCGGCCCGGCCGGCGAGGTCACCGCGATCGCAGTCGTCGACGGTGCCCGCCGCGAATTCCGCGCCGAGCAGGTGCTGGTCGCGACGGGCCGCCACCCGGTCACCGACGGATTGAACCTGGACGCGGTCGGGGTGACGGTCGGCGACCGCGGGCAGGTGCTGGTCGACGAGCACCTGCGCAGCAGCAACCCCCGGATCTGGGCGGCCGGTGATGTCACCGGGGGTCCGCAGTTCGTGTATGTCGCTGCCGCGCACGGCAACCTGGCCGCCGACAACGCCCTCGACGGCGCCGCGCGCACCCTGGACTACACCGCGCTGCCGCGGGTCACCTTCACCACCCCGGCGATCGCGTCGGTGGGGCTGACCGACGCCGAGGCTGTGCAGGCCGGGTACTCGTGTGACTGCCGGGTGCTGCCCCTGGACTACGTGCCCCGCGCGCTGGTCAACCGCGACACCCGGGGTTTGGTCAAGATCGTCGCCGAACGCGGTACCGGCCGCATCCTGGGCGTGCACATGATCGCCGACGGCGCCGGCGACGCGATCCAGGCCGCGGTCTACGCGGTGGCCTCCGGCATGACCGTCACCCAGATCGCCAACACCTGGGCCCCGTATCTGACCATGGCCGAAGCGCTGAAGCTCGCCGC
>NZ_JAVKSG010000176.1:0-2289 GCF_039583785.1 Mycobacterium sp. | reverse complement strand
AAATTAAAAATCAGGTAAGTCTTCTTTCTCGATTACGTCGAGGAAGATTTTTCTGGCCGGTTCGACCATCTCTTCGATCTGCAAAATCGTAAGATGGAACTGGTCGATCGAATCCGGAATAGAAATATATTCAATATAGTGACTCGTGCGTGTCCTCCCCTCGAATCTTTCAGAGAACTTCCCCATCACACGTAGTTTTTTCTTTTTCCCATCCGGGACGAGAACCAAATACACAGTCTCGTATAGACCAATGGCCGTCCTAGTGAACGAACCCAATACTTCACTTTTTTCCATTATCTTACTGAATTGGTTTTCAGTAAGATATCTAATCACTTCTTCTTCTTTCATTTTTTCACCTGTATGTCATATGACATACGAGTATTTAAATATTGTCATTCTTGAAAATATCCGATTTTTTTTCGATAAAAAATAAAAAGAAAAAGAAACTTATCCGTTTTTTCTTTTCTTTTCTTTTTCCTCTATCCCGGCGGGCCCGCTGATTTTTTTGTTTCTTTTTTATTTCTTTTCTTTCGGTCATGAAATGATATAGACATGTAGAGGTACATCAGAAAAAAACCCCGAGGAAACTTTGGAGAAATTCCAGAGGTTTATCGGAAAAAACTGGTTCCGTTTCGGAAAAAGGAAAAAAATCAGATATTTTTCACAATGACAACATTTATATACCCGTATGGCATATGTCCTATAAGGAGGAAAAAAATGAAAGAAGAGATAGAAGAAATAGAAATAGAAAGAATAGATGAGATTGACATCGTGGCTGAAAAACCCGCGTTCACTCTCAGTGGGTGGAACGGCTATAGCAACGTCAATAGCCCAATCGAGCACCTCGCCGTATCGTTTTCTGAGTTGAAAAACTCGAAAATCGGTGCGAAATGGGAAATGTGGGATCAATCGGGGGGAGCCAGAGACAGTCATTCACAAACCGCAGAAAATGTTTACAAAACCGCCAGTGGGTGTGCGGTTTTGTTTAACTTTTTTTTCTCGACGGACACTCCGGATCCGGTCGAGAAAAAGATCGTGAAACTCATCTGGTATGAGTTTCAATAACTTTTTTTTATTTTTTATTATAACTTTTTTAGACGGTATTATGAGCGCCATAGTATTTCAACCGAAAGATCTTTATATAACGATTAAACAATATTAATACAATGATTAAACCCCTTGCAGAGACTCCAAGGGATCCGGGGATGATTGAGAAAAACTTCAAAAAAGAGACCGAATCCCGGATGGCCCGTTTCATGCGCCTAAGACTGACTACTTACCAAGAATGACAACATTTAAATACTTGTATGTCATATGTCCTATAAGGAGGAAAAAGAAATGGAAGAAACAGAAGCGAAAAAAATGGAAGAGATATCAAAATATCTCTTCAATAAATTTGGAATGCCTATTATTGGCGAATTATCGGAATTGAAGGCGAGTGAAAGAAAAAGCCTTCGTGTCAAAATCCATGAAAATGGACTTATATATTTTGAATATTCCGATAAAAATGAGTTTGGGCCAATAATTGAGATACATCTCGATAAACCTGAACCTTCTTTTGAAAATGACCATGATGAAAAACTTTTCGATTTCTTTAAAGTAGGTTTTCATTTTGAAGTATATATGTAAAAAAATTATATAATTTAATATTTTTTTCTTTTTTAATCTTTATCATCTTGAATCATGAATAAAATATAAAGAAACAGAGAATCTTATATAGCCTTATGGGAATATAGCATTAAGGTAAAAAAATGACTGTTTATGTTCTAAACACTCCGATACTTACCACCTATGGTGAGTATCGGTTCGAAAAAATCGACTTGAGGACGGCACGTGCCATCCTCGGTCATGAGTTTGTTTCTGCGGTGGGCCATCCCGCCACTGCCGAGTTTTTATCTCAGATCCTCGGTGTGCCTATTCCCACAAGCCGGATGGCAATTCGGATGGCCCCCGGTGATTCGGCGATAGTCTTCCGGATCTTGGAGAGGTTGCCGGAAGGCAAAATCCTCTCTGTAGAGGAGATCCAGAGGATCCCATACGAGATCGGCTACCTGCAGAGGATCTCTTAATTTTTCTACAAGTTTTAGAAAACTTTTCTTTTCTTTTTTAGTTTTATAACTTTTTTGCGAAATCGTCTGTAATTCAGATTGGATATGACGATGACTTTTTCTTTCTTTTTTATTTTTATAACTTTTTTATTTCTTTCGATGAAAAAGAAAAGAAAAATATAATACTATAATAACTATATATCGTCATGGGCAGACGACCTATTACTCAGGACAAAATTGA
>NZ_JAVKSG010000175.1:0-2307 GCF_039583785.1 Mycobacterium sp. | reverse complement strand
ACCGATCATGTCGGCAACCTGGCCTGGCTGGACCGCGTGGTGTCGCCGGAGACGGTGCTTACCCCGGAGATCCGCCGATTGGTCGACGCCGTCGCGGCCCGCTACGCCGGCACCCGCGCCGACTGACCAGTCGTACGACGTTCAACGGTGTTGCCGTGACGAGGTGGCGGCTTTTGATTTGGTATCAGCTCAGTCAGTCATGGCTGGTCCCAAAAACCCGGCGCCAAGTCCATAGACACGGGAAGGCAGAAGCCGTGCGGATTACATGCGGTCACGCTGCCGTCAGGGCCTCGGCAAACATTATTGACTTTGACCGGTCGGCATTGCACCGGCGCGGGGGGGTCAGCATAAGCTGGTCCCGCCGACAGCAGCACAAGCACCGCCGTGGCGATGGCCGTAACTGTTTTCATAGTTCTCACCTTCTCATTTGTTAAGCCAGCGCCCAGCGTTGCGCCAGGGCCAACGTCATTGCTGTCCAACAACGATGCACAGTTTCTAGGGGACCCAGTTGTGACGTCAGTGTCTCGTGCAACATGTCGCTGATTTCGTATGGCGTGGCCGAAAACCAGCTTTCCCGCAGCGGGATGTGTTCCCCTCTCGTGGACCAGTGTCGCGGATGATCACGACTCAGTCCAGGGTTTCTCTCAGCCGGTTTCGTCGGTGTCGTCGTCAGTGCTGAACTCAGGATGTCGTACAGGGAACTGACGCCCGACTCGGACGCGAACAGAGTTCCACCGTCCACAGCGGAGAGGTCTTCCAGGTTGATCCGAGCCCTTTGCATCGTGTTACCTCTCAGCCGATTTCGTCGTGCCAAGCGTCGAGCCGATAGGTCAATGTCGCGTGAAACTCGATGAATGGCAGCGGATCCCTCAATCGGTTTGGTGCTTCAGTTGCGTTACATCTGAATTGTCGTCGTCGACGTAGAAACCGCCGTTGGTCGAAGCAAGTTCGTCGTGCTCGGCGAGCATGGCCAGTCGAGCATCGTCATCGAGCGTGATAGCGATGAACGGCATCGGCGGCGGACCGCCGGCATCCAACCATTCACGCCTGACGCGCCGTGTCAAAACTCATGCTGTCCTCCTTCATTGTTGGTGCCCCACTGGGCGCACGCGAGGTCGGCAGCACGCCCGGTGAGGGGTCTCAGCTACGCCGCAGTGCTGTTCTACCGGGGTCAATCGAAACGGGTTCGCGCAGGCGTGCCTTATCGGCGGCTTGCTCACCAGCGACGTGGGCACCGGAACGCTCTGATGACGAGCGCACACCGCGCCACGAGCCACGCGTATCACTCTTATCGGTGTGGAACAGTTCGACTTGGCGACTTTTCTCCACCTACACCAGCGCGGTACCCGGATGCTCCGACTCAACCTCGACCTCGGTAGCCGCCTTAGTGTCGCTTAATCTGTTACCGATTTGGCTGGCGTAGGCTTCCTGAAAGTTGATGCGGGCGGTCACTTTTGACAGCGGCGAGAGTTCCCATTTCTTATACCTCCTGTCGTACCCGTGCCCGTAATCGACGGTCTTAGCGACCTCGTGCCACACCGGCTCACTCTTGTATTCGCCGGTCGCCAAATAATTTTCGGATGCCGTGACCATCTGTGTCAGCAGCGACCCGGACAGCTTCAGGGTCAGGTCGATGTCCTCTTGGAAGCCGAAAAGTACGACCTCGGTGCTGTTGAAGGCAATGTCGCATTTCAAGTTGTTGGCCCTGGCAATCTCGCAGCACAGTTCGACGGAGCAGGCGAGGCCGCGTTCACCCGGTGGGCCGATAGTCACGGCCTGGCATGTCAGCGGCTGGGATGCGTGCTTTTTGAATGCGGCCCACGCACGGGCGGCGACGAAGTCGATGCTGTAGCGGGTCGAAAGCTCCTGAGCCTTGACCATGAACGCTTCGGCCTCGGCGCTGTTGCTGGCGCTCGCGCCGATTGTCCGCGAACGTCGCTGGCTGATGCCGGCTCTGCTGTTTTCCGCGGCCGGCGACGCGCTGTTGGCCGTTGGGTGGTGGGCGGCGTCATTCGTGTTCGGGTTGGGCGCATTCCTGTTGGCGCACCTGTGTTTCCTGGGTGCTCTGGTGCCGTTGGCGCGCGCGTCGCGTGCGCGCTGGATCGCGGTCGCGTTGATCTGGCTGGCGTGTGTGGGCCTGCTGAGGTGGTTCTGGCCGCAGTTGGTCCGCGACGGTATCACGATCCCGGTCACCGCCTACATCAGCCGCTTCGTGCTGGGCACCGAGGCACTGGCGGTGCCGATCTGGTGGACCTACGCGGCGGCGCAGGTGTTGATCACCGCGGGCTTCTTCTTCGGTCGGATGTC
>NZ_JAVKSG010000174.1:0-2404 GCF_039583785.1 Mycobacterium sp. | reverse complement strand
CTGTTAGTCAGCTCGGGTATGAAAAATGCCGCGACGAGCTGATCGAGGTCGTCCGGCTACTGGAGCAGGGCGGGCTGGACCTCGATGCGTCGCTGACGCTGTGGGAAAGAGGCGAACAGCTGGCTAAACGATGTGAAGAACACTTAGCTGGCGCGCGCACGCGAGTGGCCGACGCGTTGGCCGCCGGCGAGACCGACCATTCTTGACGTCGCCACGACCGCTCTGGGGTTTATACGAAACTGAAACACGTTTCAGTTATTCTCCAAGGCATGGCTGACAATTCTGCAACCACACCGGCAGCGGAACTGGGCCGAGTGCTCGTTACCGGCGGCTCGGGATTCGTCGGCGCCAACCTGGTGAGCACCCTGCTGGACCAGGGATGTCAGGTGCGCTCGTTTGACCGGGCGCCGTCGCCACTGCCCGCCCACCCCGGCCTCGAGGTGATGCGGGGCGACATCTGCGACCGGGACGTCGCCGACGACGCAGTCGACGGCATTGACACCGTCTTCCATACCGCGGCGCTCATCGAACTGATGGGCGGAGCGTCGGTCACCGAGGAATACCGGCAGCGCAGCTTCGCCGTCAACGTCGAGGGAACCAAGAACCTGGTGCACGCCGCACAGGCCGCCGGCGTCAGTCGGTTCGTCTACACGGCGTCCAACAGCGTGGTGATGGGCGGCAAGCCCATCGCAGGTGGCGACGAGACGTTGCCCTACACCGACCGGTTCGCTGACCTCTACACCGAGACGAAGGTCATCGCCGAGCGATTTGTGCTATCCCAGAACGGGATTGACGGGCTCCTGACCTGCTCGATACGGCCGAGCGGAATCTGGGGCCGCGGCGATCAGACGATGTTCCGCAAGGTTTTCCAAAGCGTGCTGGCCGGCCACGTCAAGGTGCTGATCGGCCGCAAGTCCGCCCGTTTGGACAACTCCTACGTGCACAACCTGATTCACGGTTTCATCCTGGCCGCCCAGAACCTGGCGCCGGGTGGGACGGCGCCGGGCCAGGCGTACTTCATCAACGACGCCGAGCCGATCAACATGTTCGAGTTCGCCCGCCCGGTGGTAGCGGCATGCGGTCAGCGGCTGCCGCGGCTCAGGGTGTCTGGCGCCGCGGTGCGGGCGGCCATGCTGGGCTGGCAGCGGTTGCATTTCCGGTTCGGGATTGCTGCGCCGCCGCTGGAGCCGCTGGCCATCGAGCGACTGTATTTAGACAACTACTTCTCGGTCGCCAAGGCCACCCGCGACCTCGGGTACCGGCCACTGTTCACCACCGAGCAGGCGATGCTCGACTGCCTGCCGTACTACACCGAGCTGTTCGACCAGATGAAAGCCGCGGCCACTCCCGCGCCGGTCGCGGTCGTCGCACCCGCCGTCGCCAAATAGCCGGGAGATTCCGCGTCGGCGTGTAGCGTAATGCGGCGTGACCCAAACAGTGCTGGTCACCGGCGCATTCGGGCTCGTCGGCTCGGAAACGGTTCGGCAGCTGATGGTCGAGGGGCCCCATGTCGTCGCCACCGATTTGGACGTGCCGGCCAACCGCAAGGCGGCCGACAACATGCCGTCCACCGAGGTGCGCTGGGCAGATCTCACCGACCCCGATGCGGTCGCCCGGCTGCTGCGTGACATCTCGCCGACGGCGATCATCCACCTGGCCGCGATCATTCCGCCGGTCTGCTACGCCCGGCCGGCGCTGGCCCGGCGGGTCAACGTCGACGCGACGGGGTATCTCGTCGACGCTGCCGCCGCATTGCCGTCGCCGCCGCGATTCGTCCAGGCCTCCAGCGTCGCTGCCTACGGCGCCCGCAACCCGCACCGCATCAGCGACCTGCTCACCGCGGACACCCCACTGCGGCCATCCGACCTCTACGGTGTCCACAAGGTGGAAGCCGAAAACCTGGTCCGCGCTTCGAGATTGGACTGGGTGATATTGCGGTTGGGCGGCGTGCTCACCGCCAAGCCACGGCTCGACCTGGATTTGGACATCCTCTACTTCGAGGCGTCGCTGCCGGTTGACGGCCGCATCCAGACCGTCGACGTGCGCGATGTGGCCCGCGCCTTCATCGCCGCGACCACCGCGCCGGTCGTCGGCGAGACGCTGCTGATCGGCGGCGACGAGTCGCACCGGTTGGTGCAGGGCGACCTCGCCCCGTCCACCGCGGCGGCGATGGGCCTGGTCGGCGGCATACCGGCCGGACGGAAAGGCGACCCGGACAGCGACACCGACTGGTTCGGCACGGACTGGATGGACACCACACGTTCAGCGAACGCCTTGAATTTCCAGCGGATTTCATGGCCGCAATTGCTTGCCGAGACCGCCGCGCGGATGGGGTGGCGGCGATACCCGGCGCGGCTGGGCGCTCCGGTGGCGCACGCTCTGCTCAGGCATCGCTCGCCGTATC
>NZ_JAVKSG010000173.1:0-2441 GCF_039583785.1 Mycobacterium sp. | reverse complement strand
CAATGCTTTCACCAGTCGTTTTGCCGATCGGACGCAACTGAAACGGCAGAGTTACCTGACATCGCTGACAAGTTGGGAATCTACCCTCCGTCAACTGCTACTGCTTGTGGCGGGTGAGCTGAGGGGCGTGCGCGGATGCGATGCGGGCAACACTATGAGATGCCCACACTGAGTCCTCCACCTTCACATCGAATTCAGTGCATCCCGCCGCTCTACGGTCAGCAACCGAGTCTGGTGGATCCCACCGACGACGCAGGCGCTCGATGGACGGAATGCATGGTGAGTCAGTCGAATAGGCCGCCCTGGGTGGCTTTGTTGGCGAGTTGTTCGGATGCCCACTGTCGGATCGAGGCGTCTGGATCGTCTACGGCCAGCGCCTGAACCAGTTCGTCGTCGCCGCAGGCAAGCAGCCATTCCAGGGCTGCTTTGCGGGGTGCTTTATGTCCCCATTCCAACGCCGCATTCAGCACGGTTCGCGCCTGATCGTCGTCAAGGGCGTCGGCTACGCGGACGGCTCCGGTCACGACGGCTGCCGCGTCGCGGGCCGGCAGCGACCGCGCGTGTTGGAGGACGTCGTCGGCTGCAGCTCGGCTTCGACACAGAACGTGGCCAGCAGCCCAGCTCCGCAGCGGCGGCCACACACTGCGGTCCGCAGTCGAGAGAGTGTCGGGGTCGACGCGGAGCCTCCGGCACGCTTTTGGAGCGTCGAGGTGGTATTCGACGAAGCTGGTGCCGATCCACCAAATCGGGTGCCGGTAGCGCACCCGCTCCTGCCAGAGCAGCGTGTCGGCGAGCCGATCTTGGTCATCATCGTCGAGGACGCCTGACTCTACGATGCCGGCAAGCACCTGCGCGCTCACGCGGCGCCAGCGCCAGTCGGTACACAGCAGCAGGGCGGAGTCGAAGGCGCCCGACTCACCCCCGCGGTGGACTCGTCGGAACGCATCGACCGCGACAGCCGACGGCAGTGGACGGCCGACAGCACCCGACACCAGCCGCCGCCACAGGCCCAGCGCATCGGTGACGTCGGAGATCTCCGTCGACTCCAGGTAGTCCACTCAGCCATCCTGACAGCACCACGCCGGCGAGCTACCGTCGCCGGCGTGGGAAGCGACAACGACGAAACCCAGCGGATCATCGACGAGGCGCTGGCGGGACTCGGCTCTGCCGATGTCCAGACGCTTGCGCAGCGATTGGCCTGGCCGGCGCGACATCGGTCGAGGATCTGCTTGCGGAGACCCGGCCGCGATCTGCACCGGCGGGCGCCAACCCGGCCCCGCCGAGGACTGCGGCGGTGTCGGCAGCTACGCGCTGCTGGTCGCGGCCACCGATCCAAAGCACCCCGACCATGCCGCAGCCCGGGACCACTACGCCGAAATCTACGGTCCCGAAACTGATCCAGGCGACTGGGCACCGACACAGTTCGACATCGACCGGATCAACCAGGTGTTCGCCAATCGTGGCAGCATTGCGTCCCCACACGAAATCACCAGCCCACCAAGGGATCTCCTCGACGGCATGCAGACCACGTACGGGCAGCGCCGGTGGCGGCAACTGCTGAGCAGCGCGCGACTACGATCCGGTGTCGATCGACACCGACGCAGCCGCCGCGGCGGTGCGGCCATACGCGTGGTTGTTGGAGCGGGTGGGCGACGACGGCGTCACACTGACCCAGGCCGGCTACCTGCCGCCGGTACACGTTGAGGCCGCGTTCACCGAGCTCGAGTTCGACAAGATGTGGATCGGGGCCAGCATCCGCGAGGATCTCACCTATCCGGTGCTACACCTGCGTCAGTCAGCGCAACAGGTCGGGTTGCTGCGCAAGCACCGCGGCCGACTGCTCGCGACCACGCGGGGAAAGGCGCTGCGCAGTGACCCCGTCGGTTTGTGGTGGCACCTGGCCGAACGGACACCGGTCGGATCCGCCGACCGGTGTGTCTACGACGCTGGGTTGTTGTGTCTGGCCGCGTTGGCCGCCGAGACCACCGACAACGTCGAAACGATCGTGGCGGAACTGCTCGATGCGCTGGGGGTGGATGGGCGGCGACGGCTCCACGATCACAGAGCAGTCGGCGGCAGCCGCCACCTCCGACGTCAAGGACACACTGCGCCGGCTGGGCTTCTTACGTGCACGATCTGGCCCAGACCGACGGGAGCCGCCGACCAGAAACGCGGTCGACTTCGCCCGTGCCGCGCTCACGGCCTGGCCATCAGTCGACTCGCAGTCGACCCCCAGCGCATTCAAAACCCACTGGGCAGAGGTGTTTGCGGCAGAGCATTTGAGCTTGGTGACAAGTCGTCGCTGGTCTGCCTGCTGTTCCGCTCAGCGTTATCAGCGAGCGGGGACGGTGCTTCGGCGACGATCGCAGGAATCGTTGGCGACGCGAATGGTCAGGTCACCAGTTCGTATTCCACTTGCAGCAACTCGTAGGTCCTGACTG
>NZ_JAVKSG010000172.1:0-2462 GCF_039583785.1 Mycobacterium sp. | reverse complement strand
AACACACCAGTGCACGGTCACGGTTCGACCCCAGCCGAGCGAAGATCTCGTTGAACTCGGTGTCAGGGATCGCTCGGACAGACGTTCCGCACGTCTCGATGACGATATGGCCCCCCACTTTCCCATGTCAGCGCTTCGCTCGGTCGGAATGGCCCGCCGTGGCGACCTGACGGAGCAGGATCTCGCCGGCTGCTGCTGAAACCTCTTCCATCTGGAAGACGACCCGCTCGAGGCGTCGGCGGTTGGCGATCCATTCCCGATACAGCTCAGCTTCGTGCTCGTCGAGTCGGCGGCTCACCGTCTTGCCGGCGATCGCACGGCTCCACTGGTAGTACGGACCGTGACGTTGCGGTGGGTCGCCCATACAACGGCAGTTTGCCTTTCCACAGGACGTCTCGCGGGCCACGAGGCTGCCCGGACTGATGTAGCCGATCTCAGCGAGCTCGGCTACAAGTGAGCGGTACTTGTGCTCGTAGTGTTCGAGCCGGGTCGCCACATCGTTCCTTTCTCTCCGGGGCACCATCGGTGATCCACCATCTGTGATCGGTCAGCATGTATGCTGACCGATAGACGAGCCGATGTCAAGGAGATGCCATGACCCAAGGAGAGCACTTCGAACTGGCAAGTGAGACCCTCGGATCCCTGCCGATCGTCAATCACTTCCTCGCTCGCATGGGCATCGACAGACGCCTGGATGCCTACCTTCCCCACGATGACGCCCGGCTGCTGCTCGCCCCGGCGACTGTGATCGGGGTGGTGGTGCGCAACATCATGGTGGCGCACCGTCCGGTCTACGCGATGGGCGAGTGGGCCCAGCCCTATCAGCCGGGACTTCTCGGACTGGCGCCCGGCGAGGTAGCAGCGCTCAACGACGACCGGGTAGGGCGCATGCTCGATCGGCTCTTCGATGCCGACCGGGCGAGCGTGATCACCGAGACGGTCCTGTCGGTGGTCCAGGACTTCGCAATTGATGTCTCCCAGCTGCACAACGATTCGACGACGGTCACCCTGACCGGCAACTACGCAGAAGCGGATGGCCGAGAACGCGGGGGTAAGGCGACGCCCGCTCTTCGTCATGGGCACAACAAGGACTTTCGCCCAGACCTGAAACAATTGCTGTTCATCCTCACCGTCTCAGCAGACGGAGCGGTGCCTATCGCCTATCGGACTGCTGACGGCAACACCCCTGACGACGTTACCCACATCCCCACGTGGGACGGACTGGTCCGCCTCGTCGGCCGGACGGACTTCATGTATGTAGCGGACTCCAAGCTCTGCTCGGACAAGGCCATGCGTCACATCGAGAGCCACCACGGGCGCTTCGTCACCGTCGTCCCCCACGGCCGGCGCGAGGACACCTGGTTCAAGGACTGGGCCCAGAGCCACGCCCCGACCTGGGAGGAGGCCGAGCGCCGCCCGGGTGCCCGACTCGGCGATGCGGACCGGGTGTGGCGCACCTTCGAAGCACCGGTCCCATCTACCGGCGGCTTCCGGGTGATCTGGGTGCATTCGACGACCAAGGCTTCCGTTGACGCCGCGACACGATCGGCCCGTATCGAGGCGGGGCTCGCTGCGATCGACGCGCTGGCTGCCCGGCTCGCAAGCCCCAAGTCCCGCCTCAAGACCAAGCTCGCTGCCGAAGCTGCTGGCGAAGCCGCCCTCGCTGAGGCTCGGGCCTCCCGGTGGGTCGGCTTCAGCATCACCGAGAGCACCGAAGAGACGTTCCACCAAGAGCGTCGTGGTCGCCCTGGTTCAACCACCCGCTACCGACGGACCGAGAAGGCGGTCTTCACGGTCACCGCCAATGTCCGCTCAGAGACCGTCGCCTACGACGCGGTCACCGACGGCACGTTCCCGCTGGTGACCAACGATCGCCAGATCACCCCGGCGCAGGTCCTCGCCGTCTACCACTACCAACCGAACCTCGAACGGCGGAACCACATCTTGAAAGGACCCCAGGAAGTTGCCCCCGTCTACCTCGAGACGCCGCACCGCATCGAGGCACTCCTCCTCTGCCACTTCATCGCCATGCTCGCCGAGGCGCTCATCGAACGCGAGATCCGAACGTCGATGACCTCCGACGGCCTCACCGGCATCCCGCTCTACCCAGAGCTGCGCAACTGCCCGGCCCCGAGCTCTCCTCGCATCTTGGAGATCTTCGCTGGCGTCCAGCGTCACCACCTCATGAACCAAGGACACGTCGTGCAGGTCTTCGATCCCGAGCTCAGCCCACTTCAGCGACAAGTCCTCGACCTTCTCCACATCCCCACCACCGTCTATGCCTCGCTGGGCACCTGAGGTGGGGGGCCATATCGGTCCCGAGAAGTGCGGAACGTCTGCTGGGTGGGGGTCTTCGCCAGGGTCACCGGCAAAGTTGGATTGGCGTAGTACACCTGCGGTGAGCGCGGGACCTGTCGAGGAGCACACGCTGCCCGCTCGGTCGGCGATCATCTGCCAATGAG
>NZ_JAVKSG010000171.1:0-2484 GCF_039583785.1 Mycobacterium sp. | reverse complement strand
ATCGGGTAGCCGATCATGATTTTCCCTTCGAAGGGCGGGTCACGCTGGTCGTTGCAGGACTCGTGCCAGAACGCCGGCTCTATCGGCTGTAGTCCAAGGGTGTGAACGATTTCCTTGGCGGCGTCGACGACTTGGGCCTGGGATTGTTCGGGTGTCAGTGGATTCTTCACACTTAGGGCCACCAAAACACGCCTCGGGCATCAATTCTGAACAGCCATCCCCATCGTCGGCGCGGGCAATGTTTGTCCACAGCTGGCAGGTGGACTTCGATGGGCAGCCCTGCTGGGCAACCAACAGGAGTCAGTCCGGATTCTGCATTGATCCCGCCGGTGGCCAGTCGTATTCGAGATTGTGACCACGCCGCTGCTTTGGCGCACCAAGCAGGCCCACGAATCACTTAAGCTTGGATAAGTCCAGCTGCGTGGCTTGTCCGTCGTCCGGGCCGCCGCATCGGTGAGAGGGGTCCAGTTGCGTTGGCGTGGAATTAAGGAGCGACTATGACCGCTCCGCCCCCGGGATCGTGGCCCCCACCGCCGATGCCGGGTCCTCACGGCCCTCAGCCGCCAGGCCCGCCCCCGGGGTATCAGCAGCCGTGGTATCCGCCGGCGGGTCCGCCGAATAAAGGCGGCGGCGTCAAGTGGGTGGTCTCAGGAGTGGTCGTAGTTACCCTCGCTCTTATCTCAGCCGTAACGGTTGTTGTGCTGCATTCGAATTCGAGCGGAGACGCAAAAAACACAACGACGTCGACCGCGGCTTCCGACATCGCCAGCGCCAATGACAAAGGGCCGGTCACGGTCATCACTCAAGACCCCAGCTGCAGCGCGTGGGAAGCCATAGGCAAAGCCTTTGCCACCAGCACCCATAACGGGTGGGGCCAGCGTGATCCGTCGATTCCGGCCACCGCGTGGACGCCTGAGCAGCGCAGCCAATACGAGGCGGTCGGGCAGGCGATGCGCACCGCCGCCGACCAGACTGTTCCGTTGGCCAAACTGACGCCGCACCGGGTGATGCGCGAACTCTACGAGCAGTTCATCGCCTATGCGCGCGAGTACGCCGACCACATTTCCAACTACGCACCGCCGGACGATCGCCTGGCAGGTGTCGCGAACAGCACAGCAAGTGCGCTGGGAGCGATCTGTGACTCCGTTGCTTTTGATGCAGCGGCGAGACGCGGACCATTGGTTTCGCCCTCCTTGCAGCCATCGCAGACCGCGTCACCCGGCGACCTGGCTAACCCGCAGCGCTTCCTCACCAGCGCCAACATCGTTTGCAAAGATTGGAGTTCTGCGTACCTGCAGTTCGATGACGAAACTGAGACCTTTCGTAGTCAAAACCTGAATATCCCAGCCAGCCAGTGGACGCCGGATCAGACATCCGCGAGTCAGGCCGCAGCATCAAAGATGACAGCCTTTGCCGATAAAGCAGACCAGCTCGGCCAGCGGAGTGGCAATCCCGAGCTTGAGGATTTTGCTGCGCTTTCCGCGCAATATTACCGAGCCTTCGTTGTTGCGGTACCCAGCTACGTATTGGCTGACAGTTATCTAGAAGCTGCAGGGGCATACTCTGCCCTCACAATCCGAGCTGCATGCCAGGTGGTTGGAGACTAGTCATGGGGGTAACCAAGCCCACCGGTGAATATGCCGATGAGATGCTCGACCCGGGCGGATGGGTCGAAATTGATGAGCAAACCTTGTATGACCGTGCCCAGGTTTACACGCAGATTCTGCAGCAGATGACGAGTTCGTTGGAGGGTTTGCAGCATGAGCGCAGCGAAATCTTTGACGGTGGTGTTTGGGAGGGTGGCGCGGCCAACGCTGCCAAGGGCAAGTTGAATGAGGTCATCGAGGAACTGACCGGGCTGCAGCAGCACCTGGTCAACGCGATCACGTGGTATAGGAATGCCGGTGACACCGTTGCGGACACGAAATCAAAGATCGCTGACCGCGTCGAAGCCACTCAGCAGCAGATCGGCGAGCTAGAAGACGACTCAGATAGCGACTCCGACGATCAGGCCGACGCGATCGCGTCGTTGGTTGACCAAGCGCACAGTGACAATGCCGAAGACGTAACCAGCGCCGCCGTACGTGTGCCTACCGCCGGTAGTTGGAAGCCGCCGGTGAACGCCCTGCAAAATCTTCTCAACCAGAAATCGCCGCCTTCAACGACGAAACCCGGACAGCATCCATCAGGTCCACCCCCGCTATCCGGGAAACCGGGCACGGGCCCTGTGGGAGCCCCCGCGCAGCGGCCTGGCCAAGTTCCGTCGCCAACGTCCGAGCAGCCAGGTGCACCCTTACCGCCGTCGCCGGGTTCGGGTGATGTTCATAGATCGATGGACAATGCCGGCCAGCCGAATGCGGCTTCGCCGGCTGCTCCAGCGAAGCCGCATCGGGATGTGCCACGAGACCCGGCCGGGCCGGCTGCCCCTGCCGCTGCTTCGCCGCCGGCTGCTCCAGCGGGGTCGCATCGGGATGTGCCACGAGA
>NZ_JAVKSG010000170.1:0-2515 GCF_039583785.1 Mycobacterium sp. | reverse complement strand
GGCGACCACACCAGCGCCGCACACCCCAGAACTCCTACCAACGCCAACCCTATGAAGTGAGGCAGACCACCACATCAAAACCAGCCCGTCATAGCTAAGCGGCTTTTTGGAAAGGCTGCGAATAGCTTTTTGTGTCGGCTGAGAAATGGTCGGGCACTGGGTGAGCCTTGGCGTGTTTTGGGTACCAGTTGTCGCAAAATTTCGGGTTCGACAAGAAATTCCAACTGGTAAAAAATTTTTGATACGCGACCTTGACGAAAATTCGATAGCGGACCAGCCTTGGTGCATGACATCTCCAAATATGACCACCGCGTTCAACGCATTCTATTCGGCTGTGGGTAACCCGGCGGTGACGACCAATACGTCACCGCCCGGTGCTGTACAGTCGGGCATCGATTACAACGCACTCATCACCGCAGTCGGAGATTTCGGACTGCTGACAGCCGACGCTGTCAACGTATTTGCCGAGGACTTCCAAGCCGCAATTACCGAAGCGCTGGCAGCCGCCAACCTCGCAACATCCATTGTTATCGCCGTCGAAGGCGGAATTTCGGCGGCCCACTCATGACCGCCAGCAGCGTACTTGCGCAAGTACAACAGCAATCCGCCTCAAATCTGTCGTTGCTGAATTCCGTTTTCGCGGATGCCCAAAGCCAGGGAGGCACGAAAGCAAACCTGCCGGCTGGCTTTGAAGCCCAGTTCTTGGGTGGGCAAATCCTGTTCCAGCAAGACATCAACACCTTCTTGAATTCGCTGCCGTCGTCACTGTCGGCAACCAACGATGCGAATCAAGGGTTGATCAATACGCTCAACAGCCTGCTTCAGCTAGAACAAGATTTGAACAGCACGTTGAGCCAGATCGAAACCTATGACGATCTGGAGCAGCCGATTCAGTTGACCGGGCTCAATGTCGTCGTGGTGCTCGATGACGCGTTAATCCTCACCGAGGTCAGCGCTGTCGGGTTTACCTACGCTGGGTTCGCGTATTCGGAGCTGACCGGGAATCTTGTCACTGTCAGCACCCCTGGCGCCTACACCGTCAACGTCCCGTCCGGCGCGAAATACGTCGATCTGGTCTTACTCGGTGGTGGCGGTGGTGGCGGCGGCTACGACACACCGGGCGTCGGCACCGGCGGAAACGGGGGCAACACCACAGCCACCCCGACCGGAGGTTCCACGCTGACCGCCATCGGCGGCACCGGCGGCGCCAGCAGCACTGGCAGTGTCGCTACCGCCGGTGGGTCACCCGGCAACGAAACCTTCGACGGCAACACCTACGACGGCGGGACCGGAGGCGCAGTGGGTTACAACAGTGTCGGCGGCAACGGCACCGCACCCGGCGCCGCCGGCGGCGGCGGCGGCTCCTACGGAAGCTACGGCGGCCAAGGCGGGCTCGCCGGCGAATGGGCCGTACAAACCATCGCCATCGGCTCCGGAACAACCCAGATCACCGGCACCGTCGGCGCAGGCGGCACCGCGGGCGCCTCAGACGACGGCGCAACCGGCGGCACCGGCGCCAACGGCGAAGCCTTCTTCAACTTCTATAGCTAACCACCGACCGGACCAGGGTGGCTTACCTCGCACACAGCGAGGTAAGCCACCTTTTAGTTGTGAACCCCGATTGCGGGCCGTCTAGATGTTGCTAACAGGCTGCGGTCCAGCAAACCCAGATGTTGTCGGTAGCACGTTGACAGGCCGGAATCCC
This sequence comes from Mycobacterium sp., assembly GCF_039583785.1. Classification (GTDB taxonomy): domain Bacteria; phylum Actinomycetota; class Actinomycetes; order Mycobacteriales; family Mycobacteriaceae; genus Mycobacterium. The sequence continues at coordinate 810 of NZ_JAVKSG010000170.1, read as the reverse complement.
CGGGTAAAGCATTGTCGCTACGTTGGGATCATTACGTCCACTTCGTGAAAGGGAACGACCGTGCGGAGGAGACCCCCCACAGTTGGAGCGACAGCGGCGCTGGCAATGACCCTTGCACTGACAGCACCGACCACCGCGCCGGCCCATGCGGATTGCGGAGATCCCGGGAAACCGGTTTGCGTAGGGCCAGTTCCGAGCACGGATCAAGTGGTGGCCGTTCTATCTGAATTGACTGATCCAGGCAGGCCGGCCGCAAGCAAGAGCGATGCGGTCACTCCTGGTCTTGCTCCGGACGAAGCCGGAACAGCCGACGATCACCTGAACAGGCTCAACGGGCGCGGGTTCATGCCATTCAACTTCGTCGTCACCGACATTCAACCCGCACTCGGGAATTCCGCCGGCGCCACCGTGACTGTCCAGTCGAACCGACCCCACACCCCCACAGATCCGACGCCGATTGTGTTGGTCGACGAAGGCGGGCGCTGGCTGGTCACCCATGACGCCGCGATAGCGTTACTCAACGCTGTGTGGAACCGATACCGCGGTCATTTTGTCGGCTGATCGCGGGAATCCCAGACGAGGCCACGCTTGGAGGGCAGCAACTCCCCACGTCTCGTTTCTAGAGAATCGAGAGAGATAAAATCCTGTCTCGCGTCGCGTTACAACGGTTGGGGTGACTGTAGTGAGAAACGTGCTCCGTGATTTGACGCCCGCTAGCGGTCCCGGCAACGGTGTGCCGGGTCGCCCGAAGCCCCAGTGCTGTATGAGCTAGATCACAACTATGACGTAGATCACACCCACAGACGTACC
>NZ_JAVKSG010000169.1:0-2525 GCF_039583785.1 Mycobacterium sp. | reverse complement strand
GCAAGCCCCCCACGCGCTCACTATGCGTGAGGCACCAGCCACTACCTCGCGCTCACTTTTAGGTGAGGCACCTCGCGTCTGCGCATATGCGGTGATGCACCTGCCTTGCCGAGGGCCAGGCCCGGCAGACTCAGGGGTTGTGGCGGAATTGCTGATCGCGGTCAACCCGGACGACGAGTCCCGGCTGGGGCTGCTGCTGCGAGTCCCGCTGGCCGGCGGGGACCTGCTTTTCCGCACGTCAGGGACGTGGCCGCGGGAGAAAGCCTTATTCGCATACCCCGTCCCGCTGCAAGAGTGGCCCGATGATCCGGTGATCGTTGAACGAGTGCCACTGAGGTCGTGCCATCGCCGCGGCGCGGCGATCGACGTGATCGCCGACCGATCCCGGCACAACCGCTCCCAACTCGTGTTCACCCAGGCGCGAGGCCGCGACGCGGTGTTTTGGCAGTCACCGCGCACCCGCAAGCAGGCACGCCCGAACGTGCGCACCCCGACCGCGCGCGCCCACGGTGTCGAGGAGTTATCGATCGTGATCGACAGCCACGAGCAGTACGCCTACCGATTCCCCACCCAGCAGGTCACCACGGTGAAGCGGGCGCTGCCATGCGGGGACTACGGGATAGTCGTCGACGGGCAGCTGGCGGCCAGCGTGGAGCGCAAATCGCTGGCCGATCTGGTTGCCAGTCTGACCGGCGGGAGGTTGCGTTACCAGGTCGGCGAGCTGGCCGCGCTGCCGCGGGCGGCAGTCGTGATCGAGGACCGCTACTCGCAGCTGTTCAAACTCGACCGGGTGCGCCCAGCGGTCGTCGCCGACGGGCTCGCCGAGCTGCAGATCCGCTGGCCCAACGTGCCCGTCGTGTTCTGCGAGACGCGTCAGCTCGCCGAGGAATGGACCTACCGATTCCTGGCGGCCGCCCACGCGTGGGCAACAACCGAACACGCTGTCTTGCAACGAATCTCACCGGACGCGGTCGAGATACCCGAACTCGACCAGGCACCCGCCGCGCCGGCACCATCCACTGCAGAGCTGCGCACCTGGGCCCGCAGCGTTGGGTTGCCGGTGCCCGACCGCGGACGACTACGCCCAGACATCTGGCAAGCCTGGCGCGACGCCCAACCGAAATAGGGGTGTCGGTAAGGATCGTGTCACCAGGTACAAACGGTGTTTCCGGCGTGGCGGGTGGGCTGTGGCTGTAGCTTCTGCGGGGTGGCCCGCGAGGTTGACCAAGATGAGCTGATCGACTGCCGGACGCTCGTCGATGACGAGGTGACGCTGGTAGCGGGTAAGCGCGGGGCAACGAGGCTGGGGTTTGCGCTGCTACTGCGGTTCTACACCGAACGGGGCCGCTTCCCGCGTGGCCGTTCAGAGATCCCCGATGCCACCGTTGACTACGTGGCCCGGCAGGTCGAGGTGGAGCCGACCGAGATCGCGTTTTATGAGTGGACGGGGCGTACCAGCAAGTTTCATCGGACTCAGATCCGTCAGGCGCTGGGTTTTCGGGAGTGCACGGTTGGCGACGCCGAGGCCGACGTCCCCCACTTACTCCCCGGACCAATCCGACAACATCGGCTTGATCGGCACCAGCGCCGCCGTCATCGACGCCGAACTGGCCCAACCGGACCCACCGGGCGCCGTCCCTCCTGAATGGGAACGCCATACTCACGACGTCCGCTTGCCGAACCCCAACCGGACACCGGCTCACCCGTGACGACCACCGCCGCGACGTCTAACAACAGCGGCGGGTCGCCGTCTCAAATACCTGGTCCGTAATCAGTCTCACTGAACGGTGGCTATCCGTTACAGTGACGAAAGTGAGCGCCCTGATCGGTTACGCCCGATGCTCCACCGACACTCAAGACCTCACCGCACAACGCCAGCGGCTCCATGAACTCGGCGTCGCCGACGACCGGATCTACCTCGACCACGGCCTGACCGGCACCACCCGCGCCCGCCCCGGCCTCGACCAGGCCCTGGCCGCAGTCCGCGGCGGCGACACCCTCGTCGTCCCGAAGCTCGACCGGCTCGCCCGATCGGTACCCGATGCCCGCGCCATCGGCGACGACCTCGCCGCCCGCGGCATCAAACTCTCCCTCGGCGGAGCGCTCTACGACCCCACCGACCCGATGGGCAAGATGTTCTTCAACATCCTGGCCACCTTCGCCGAATTCGAAGTCGACCTCCTACGGATGCGCACCCGCGAAGGCATGGCCGTCGCCCGCGCCAAGGGCCGCCTCAAAGGTCGCCAGCCCAAACTGACCGTCAAGCAGCAGAAGGAATTACGGCGCATGCACGACACCGGCGACTACACCATCACCGACCTCGCCGAACTCTTCAAAGTCTCCCGACCCACCGTCTACCGAACCCTCCAACGCCAACCCGACCCCCAGACACGATGACACCAACGCTCGTTTGTACCTGGTGACACGATCCTTACCGACTCCCCTGGATGCGGTGGCCGTTGTAGGTCGCGGCGCTGAAGAAGAACAACTGCCGCTCGTCGGGTGTCACGGTCAATGCCGGCAAG
>NZ_JAVKSG010000168.1:0-2664 GCF_039583785.1 Mycobacterium sp. | reverse complement strand
CGGCTGATTCCGGCGCGAAGAATCCGGCGTTGCCCGACGATAGCGATGCCGGCAATCACAGCGACGATGAGGTTCAGGTACCACGCCGATCCGCCCAGCACACCGATGCCCGCCAGCAGAAGCAGGGCGCCGCCGAAGGCGAAACGCAGAATACGCTTCCGACGGTTTTTCGCCGCGACGCCCGCCATCAGCGACCGTCCCGCGGTGCGATTACCGGAGCACGATAGTCGCCCGCGGACGCCGCACCTGCCGCCGCGCCCGGCCGGACGGTCAGCCAGACATCTGCCCGATCAACCGGTGAGTCATGAAGCGCGGTCACCGTCAATTGCGCGATCAGAGTGTCCTGTGCAGCCGAGATGATCCGGGATTGTGACACGCTGTCGATGGCCCCGAGCTCGTGGGTGATCTGCATGGCGAGCGCCCCCACCAGACCGGCGCCCTCGGTCGCCACCGCGAGTTCGCGGCGCAGTTCGCGGGATGTCGGCACCGACTGCAGCTGCTGGTCGGCCAGCATCGCGAACACCGCAGCTGGGTCCAGTCGGGCCTGGACGCGGTGCATGGTCAGCACCGCGTTGGCGCAGAACTCCGACAGGCACCGGTCGTTGCGGCACACCCACACGCGGACCCCGAGCGCGGAGTCGAAAGGCTCCCAGCCGGGCGGCACCCCCACCTCTACCACCAGCCCGGCAAACCGATCGACCGGCAAAACCGCGAAGCCGTGCTCTTTTACGAACTCATCGAATCGCATCGCCGTCTTCCTACCCGAAACCGAACACCGATTCGACGCCGCGCACCGCACTACCGACCGCATCCGCGACCGGATGCCAGGCCCATTCGACAAACTTCGACCCGCCCCACGCTGCAACCTGCCCCTACACCAGCGCCGACCACCACGCCAATCGCGGTCCCCACGCCTGGAACGAACGAACCGATCAATCCACCGGTCTCTGCGCCCGCCCATAACCCGGCGGCCACACCCGCACCCTCCCGGGTGACGGCCTCGGCCACCGAGTTGCCGTCGTGGATATCGGACATGACGGCCGGTACCGCGGCGGCCGCACCGACCACCTGACCGAGCCGGGAGAATCCTTTCAGCTCGACGCCGCCAACCGTCGGATCCTCCAGCCAGTTCAACAATCCCTGGGGAGCCTTACCCGGACCCGTACCGGGCGACTCGTTGATCACTTTTAGCGTCGTCTTGCCCACGCCATCCGCGGTACCGCCGGCGACGGCGCCCGCAGCACCGAGCGCCACATCCCCCGTCGTCACTGTCAGCCCGGAGGCCTCGCCGGCCGCTCCGGCGCCGCCATCCCCGGCAGGCGTGCCGGCCGTACCGGTGCCGCCTTCCTCAGCAGGTGTGCCGGCGGCGCCGGCCCCGCCGTCTGCGTCTGGAGGCGCCTCGCCGGTCGCGGTCGCCAGCGACGACTTGGCCGACGCCATGGTGGCCGCATACCCAGCACGACTACTCAGGACATCGCCCAGCGTGCTCCGCACTGCGGCGACCGCTGAGTCGTGCAAAGCCCGCGTGTCCTGATTGGCGGTTTCGGCGGCGCCGATCTCGTCGTCGATCCGGTGCAGCAAATTGTCCAGCGCGGCGATATCAGCGTCGCAGCTGCGTTGCGCCGTGGCCAATGCCACGGCCACCGTCTCCAAATCCCATGCGATCTTGGCGAGTTGGGGCTTCTGCAGCTTCAATGCCGTGGTGGCGCGGATGACCTGGGCGGACTCGTTGATCGGATGCTCAGCCCCGTTGTGCCGCCAGCCCTTCTCAAAGCGCCGCTTGGCCGTTTCGAAGTCATCCTCGACCTCGGGTGGCAGAACCCGCCGCAGCATGAAGCGCGTCGGCCTGGGCGTTGATCGCGCCGGCGTCACCGGCTTGCAGTCCATCGTTGATCTGCCACGGGTCCCCACCGGCCGCCGCAATCAAATCACCGGCCGACAGCTTGACCAACCCCAAGGTTGGAGGCATCAGAGCGTGCCGAAACCGGCTTCGCCGGCCCGCAGGGAGTCGGCGGCCGAAGCATCCCCCGCGGTGAATTCATGTGCCGCGGAACGGCTTTTGTCGCTGATGTCGGCAAGTCCGCGGTGATGGCCGTTCAACAGCTCAATGTGGCCCTGGTGTGCCGCCACGATGGCCTGGTGAAATTCGTGGGCTTCGGCGAAATCGCCGAACATCCCGGCTGTCGGCTGCTTGCCGGCCAGCTTGTCCGCCGCAGCCTGCGCCATGCGGGCCGCATCACCACACCGATCCGCACCGGCATGCAGATGTGCGATGTCGACTTCCATGCTCCGCTCGACCTCGCCCGTTTTCTCCTCGTTGCAACCCTGGCTGCGGAGTCTACCGGTGGGCACGCCTATGAACTTGCAGGGAATTTACGTTCATTCCCACCGGCTGTGGGATTCCACGCTGTCCGACGCTGCTTCAACGCCCCTGCCGGATCCCGACACCAACCCCGCGAGCAGTCCGTCCAGGTTCCTCCGCTAAGCAAGGGGGGTGGACGAACACACCCGCGATAGTTGGCAAAGCGTACTCCGCAGCCTGTTCACCGGCTGGCAGCGTCCGACCACCCATCCGGTCGACACCCGCGGCGAGGGCGCCGAGAGCCTGATCGGGTTCGTGGTCGCCGCCGGGTTGGTCGGCGTGCTCACCGGCCTCAGCGCCGC
>NZ_JAVKSG010000167.1:0-2674 GCF_039583785.1 Mycobacterium sp. | reverse complement strand
TGCGGTCGCGGTCGTTGACGGGTAAGCCAGCGCGCATGCTGCGCACAGCGTGGACCGACGAATGGGAGCGTGGCGACAACCCCGACCCGCTCCAAATGCCACTGCAGACGGCGCTGGTTGGCGACGCTCAGATGCGTATCAATCATGCTGCCGGCCAGCATGATTCCAAAGCTCACGAGTTGGCCACCTACTTTGTCGGGCAGGTCGTGGGCTCGATGGACAAAATCCAGCCGGCCAAGACGGTGGTACTGGACATGGTTGCCGAATTCATCGACACCGTAGAACTTCTCGACGGTTTAGTTCAAAAGTGAGATGCCATGATGGTCGCCCGGGGAGGCGCACGTGACCAAGATTTTGCGGCGTGACGTGTACCCGCTCGGCGCCCGTTCGACGGGCATCGCCGACGACGGCGTGACCGCGGCCGATGCCGCCTGTCGCTGGTCATGAAGGGATTGCGGCCGGACTAGGTCGAGGTTTACGTCACGAAACCATATCGGCTGGTCAGTGTGTGCGGTGTGGCGGTTTGACCCAGGCGGGATGTTCGGGCATAGTCGATCTGGTAAGCACCTCGTTAAGTGAGGCGTCTACGCGGATACAGGCCACTGACCCCGAACGTCGAGAGACGCCCAGGGTCAGGACAGCTCCTCCCGGGTTAAGGGTTGAGCCCAAGTGGCTTCCGGTTTGTTCCGGATACGGCGCGTAGTGCCGAAACTCTGACGAGTGGGGTGCGGACTCCCCGGAGATCACGGGTGTCTGAATCCCTGCTTGCGTGTGAATTGGTGCGGCATACCCGCACGTGGAGCGACCGCGAGGAGGTGAGGGACACATGAGTTCCAGTTCTAGTCCGGATCGATATCCGGACGTCTCGTCCCGATCCGGCCTGCGACTCCTTGCCCTCAACTGAGCCCTTTACGCTCTCATCGCATTTCGCCGCCGTATCGGACGGACACCGAATCCCGTTGTGCCCGTTTGATTTTCTGCGTAGGAGGCGATCATGACCGCTGTTCTGTACGACGAGGTAGCAGCGGCGACGTCCGCGCCACGGCTCAGGGTCGTCCCTGACCCGGCACCGGCGACGCCGAAGACCGCGAAGCGGCCCGACCCGCGCCCGCTGGGCTCCGACCCGCTGGTTGACGGCGCCGCTCGGCTGCTGTGTGTTCCGCTGCGTCAGCTTTACGCGGCGTTGTGGCGCGCGGGCGTTATCGAGGTCCGCGCCTGAAATGTGTTCCAGGATCCCGGTATCCGAAGTTTTTAACCGCTTCGGTGCCGGGAGTCCTGCGTTACTGCTGCGCCGTGATGTAGGCCGACAATCCGTTGCGATAGGCGGCAAGGCTGTGCCGCCAGCCGAACGCGACTTGGCCGCCACTGTCAACCGAGATTTGCGCACCCACGTGTACGTACGGCGCAGGAGGCAGATACGGCACGATGTCGAGGAAGTTCACTACGCGGTAGCAGCTTTCGATGAGCGCGTCGAACTTCGCGGCGAAGTTGATCAGCCCGACGCGGGGCCCGGCGAACGTGATCAGCCGGGGCTCGATCTTGTTCGGGGGCATGTTGCGGTCGATGTCGGGCGCCGCGAGAACAGCGAGTGCTGCGCCGAGACTGTGTCCGGTGACCAGGATCTGATCGCAGTCGGCGGTGGCCGCAGCCAGGTTGGCGGCGACGTTGGCGCGGACCAGTTGATAGACGTCCTGAAAGCCCGCGTGCACCTGTCCGAACCCGCTGATCGGGCGGTAGTCGTCGGGCACAGCATCGATGTCGGCCACCCACTCGGCGACATCGGCGGTTCCCCGGAAAGACAGAAATGCGGTGCGGTTGGCCGCATTGCGGCCCATCAGCCCGAATACGTTGGTGTTTTTAGTCATCGCAGTCACTGCCGGGTGCGGGTCGGTCATTGCGGAGAGCACCACGGTATCGGCCTGGATCACGCTGGTTTGGCTGTATCCGGCCGGCAATGTCGGCGTGCTGCCGTCCATCACGGTGTAGGCCGCCTGCGCCAGCGGCAGCACCACGTCGCGCGCAAACGTCGGGTCGAACGCCACGCTCGAAGTCTAGGTGACTTGTGCTGGGATCCTGCCGGATCTCGTGCTTCGGCACGCGTCCTGGCTTACGGAGCTTGACCCCGAACGCCAGCCCATGCTAGAACATCTGGGCAGATGATAATGATTGTCATTTCGCACTAGATCGCCGTGCTGGTTCATCCGGGGGGTGCGATCGGCCGAATGGGAGTGCCCTCCCGCACAAGGACTGTCTACGGCAAGGAGAAGGGGTGCCGTGTCTTTTGTCATTGCCCAACCGGAGTTGCTGGAGGCGGCAGCAGGGCAGCTAGCCGGGACCGGTTCGGCCGTATCCGCGCAAAACAAAGCGGCAGTGGCTCCGACGACCGGAGTGACTCCGCCCGCCGCCGACCCGGTGTCGGCGCTGACCGCGGCCCAGTTCGCCGCTTACGGCCACCAGTATCAGGAGATCAGCTCGCGGGCCGACGAGATTCTGTCGATGTTCGTCACCGTCTTGCGAACCAGCGCCGGCTCCTATGCGATGACCGAAGCCGCCAACGCCTTGGTCGCCGGTTAGCTCGGGACAGCAATGGCTGGTGCGGCGGGCGGTCTGGATTTCGGGGTGTTGCCTCCGGAGGTCAACTCCGGACTGATGTATGCCGGTCCGGGTCCGCAGT
>NZ_JAVKSG010000166.1:0-2685 GCF_039583785.1 Mycobacterium sp. | reverse complement strand
TTATGAAATTTTCAGAAAACGAAATAAAAACAATAAAGGATAAAGAACTGGAAAATTATGTTTTAGAGAGATTATATTTATCAGGATTTTCTAAAGAAGAATTAGAAGAAACTGCTAAATTATTAGACACAGAACTTAAAAACGAGTATCTTCCTATAGATACCCCACACGATGAATTAGAAGACCTTATTCCTGATTTTTTTAATAATACAAAAATATCCGATATAAAAATACAATTATACTCTGGACATCTAATTATTTATTCGGATGTAAAAGAGACACGTACTGACAAGAATGGAAATGAGTTCGAGGTTCACACTTATTACGGTTTAAAAACGGTCTGGGGCAAGATATTCCAGTACCTTGAAACGGATATTGTTGGAGAAGGTGATACTCAAATCCAAAAAATGTTAAAACCAAAGCTACCGATTAAAATAAGGCTTGTTAATGTTTATTTAAATATGAATACATATTATATTCAATATAGGATAGGTAAGGATAGAAAAGATAGAACAAATACTGAAGAAGATGCAATTAATGATATTATAAGCGAATATCACTTAACAAATAAGGAAGCATTCTTACTGAAAATATATTTCGATGAATGTATCACTCTTCTTCTTCCTTTTTCATTAAAAAGCAATGAACCTTTCTACATAAAAGATGGAATAATAAGTGTTAATTATCCTATAAACTACGATATAAAAGAAGAATTGCAAAATATAACAAAACTTTACAATATAACAACACAGAAAAAAATAATGTCCTTATTATTTAATTATGCACCGTTATTACTATTTGAAAAATATTTAAAAGAGGATGACTTGAAAATCTATTTTCCTTATATAAGCGGAAAATCAGAAGAAGGAAAATCCGCCATGTCAAAGTTTGTCATTTGTAATGGTTTTGACAATTTCTCATTGGAATTATCAGGAGAAAATCTAAGAACACTGGCTTCTATGAGAAATAACTTATCAAGTACAATATATCCTGTAGTTATAAACGAGATTACACAGGATATATTCGCTAAAATATACCCCGCATTAAAAGACTTGTCCACTGGTAGTGCAATACAGTCAAGAGGGGCATTAGGCTGGAAAAATAAAACGTGGGAGTTAACTTCCATACCAATTTTTACCTCTAACGAAGAAATATATATAGACAGTGGAATTTCATCAAGACTTATCGTTGTACATCCAGAAGCTGGTAAAAATGATATAATAAGTTGGTATAATAATAAGAAAAAAATTAACAACGGTTTTCTTTTTATATTACTAAAAGAATTAAATGATAAAAACGTTGACGAGATAACATCAGGAATAATGAAGCTGATTGAAGCTGGCTTTGAACCTTTCATCGCTTATCAGACTTTCATAAACAATATGTGGAAAGATATATTTAAAAGGAATGGCTTAGAATGTCCTTTTACTATAGTACAAAGAGAAGAACAGGAAACAGATTGGTATGAAATATTCATATCATATGTAAAAGAACAGATAAAGAAAGCAGAAAACTTATCATATTCTACCTATATGGAAGGATATGACTACATCATTGAAAAAGACGATATCTATATAACAAAAATAGGCTTTATGAAGTTTCTAAAAGCTTTTAATTGTCCTTACAGAAATATGCTGTCATTTGCTGAGAACAACGATACAAGTATTAAAATAGAATATGTAAAAAGGAGAATAAAATCATTCAAAAATCCTGTACACGTACTAAAAGTTAAGGAAATAGAGGATATACAGTTATCATTAAATACTGATAATCAATTAGAAAGCAAAATAATATAAACCTTTATATATACTTAAGTAATTATCATATAATGAACGATGAGTACTTATCATTATTAAAAAGCATTCTAAAGGATGGTAGAAGCTTTAGAATGATACGTTCTATTTTCATTTCAAAATTACCAGATAATGATGAAACTATAAAATACTGGTATAAAGATGGTAGATTTTTATCAATGAGACTTTATAAATATATTTGTGCTTTAGGCTATAGAAAAGATGGCACAGTTTTACGAAAAAAAGTACAATAAATATTTATATTTTGCTGTAATAGTATATTATGAATGAAAAAGAAATAAGGGCTCTTATTGACGAACTAAGTGAAGATTTTTCTATAGCATCGGCTAATTGCCAAAATCTTTATAATGAAACAGGAAATCCTATATTTCTTCATTTGAAATTCTCCATAGATAATATGGCTGAAGAATTATCCGTTGTAAGGTAATTATATATTAAATAGTAATATATAATTATGGATAAAAAGGAGATAGCAGAGATTGGTATAGGAGGAATTGTTGCCGCAGTAGGCGGATATTTTATATATAAAAATTATGTTAAACCAGTTAGTACTACAATTACACCTTCTACATCAACAACAACAACTTCTACATCAACAACAACAACTTCTACATCAACAACAACAACTTCTACAAGTATAGTTTTAAGTGTAAATACTACAATTATTCAAAAAAATGGTACAATAAAATTTGCTGCAGCGGTTTCACCAACGAATTATAGTGGTACTGTAGAATTATATGAAAATAAAAATCCTGTAGCTGAAATGACCGGAAGCAGTGGAAAATATTATGCAAATATAACGCTACCAAATTCTGGCACATATAACTGTTATGCGGTAGTAAGTTAACTAATTATATACTCGATAGTAATA
>NZ_JAVKSG010000165.1:0-2718 GCF_039583785.1 Mycobacterium sp. | reverse complement strand
ACAGACGACAGCGGTGATTGCCTCGAGTTGCTGACCGACTACCACCGGGGCCAGCAAGACCCGCTGACGCTGCAGCGACTGGCCTAGACCGGCCGCAGAATCCGCCAGCCGTGCGGCTCGACCGACACCGTGGGAATGACCTCCGACGGCGGTGCACCGCTGCCGGCAATGACTTCTGCGGGGCCGGTATCCAACCGCAATCGCAGCGGAGTTTCGTCGATGTTCAGCGCGATGATCAAGGCCTGATCGCCGTGGCGGGCCTGGTAGACGTACTGCCGGTTGTCCAGCCGCAACGCCGACGTCGATGCGGCGTGCAGCCACGGGTGCCGTCGGCGCAGACCGACCAGATATTGATGCAGCGGCCAGATCTCGACCCCGAGGGCATCGAGTGAGATTGGGGGAGAGCCGAATTCGGGCCGCACCGCGTCGTCACCACCGAACCGCTCCTCTTTGACACCGCGGTAGCCGAACTCGTCACCGGCATAGATGCTGGGCACCCCACCGACCGTCATCAGGACGACGAGCGCGTGGGCGAGATAGTCTGGGCGCTCGAGCCGGCTGGCGATGCGCGTGACGTCGTGGTTGCCCAAGAAGGTCAGCGGCGCGAAAGTCTTCTGAAAGTCGTTGTGCCGCTGCAGCGCATGATCCAGCTCGAAGAAGTTACCGTCGTTGAGACCACTCCAGATCGCTTTCCACAACTCGTACTGGGTTGCCGAGTCGAATCCGGTGTCGCGCACCACCGCGGCGTAGTCGCCGTGAATCAGTTCTCCGACAATCCAGGCATCCGGATGCGACTGACGGACCTTCGGCAGCACCGACATCCAGAAATGTTGCGGCACAGCGTAAGCCGCGTCCAGTCGCCACCCGTCCGCGCCGCGGCCCAGCCAGTGTGACATCACTTCGGCGGTATAGTCGGCAACCTCGGGGTTGTCGTGGTTCAGCGTCAGCAGTCCGTCGTGACCTTCGAAGGTGTGGAAACGGCCCGGTCGGCCGCGGAACCAGCGCGCAGCCGCCTCGTCATCCAAAGCCTCTCGGTAACGCGGGAAATCGGTGCCGACATGGTTGAACACCCCATCCAGCAGCACCCGCAACCCGTGCTGCCGCGCCTCGGCGATCAGGAAGTCGAAGTCGTCGTCGTCACCGAGGCGCGGGTCGATGCGGTAGTGGTCGGCGGTGTCGTAGCCGTGCGTGCGCGCGGCGAAGATCGGCCCGAGCGCGATTCCGGAAGCGCCCAACTCGATCGCGTGATCGAACCATTCGACCAGGCGCCGCAGTCGGTGCTCGCGAGCATCGGGGGGAGCGGGCGCCGGGAACGCACCCACAAAGCCCAGCGGATAGACCTGCCACCAGATCACCTGCTCGACCCAGGCGGGTCCGCTCATCGTCGGTACCTGACCTCGTACAGCGCTTTCATCTCCTCGTCGAACTCGGGCACCGGACCGTCGACCACGACCCGGGGCACCACCGTGTTGATCGGCAGCATGGCCACCGGCGGCGCCGTCGCGTGCCATTCGGTCAGCCACGACGTCAGCTGGTCGTTCGCCGTCGCGTACACGATGCGCCCCAGCCCGGCCCATGCGTGCGCGGCCGCACACATCGGGCAGTGCTCGCAGGACGTGTACAGCGTGGTGCGAACGCGGTGCACCGGAGCCACATTCGCCACGCTCCACCGGATGACACCGAGTTCGGCGTGCAGGGTCTGATCACGGTCGGTGACGCGATTGTGGTCCTCGTACAACGTCTGACCGTCGGCGCCCACCAGCACCGCACCGAACGGGCCGTGGCCGGCTTCCAGTGCGGCGCGGGCAAGCTCGACGCAGCGTCGCAGGTGCTGCAGATCGACGTCGTTGACGACCACAAGCCCGGAGTCTACGGGCCGGAGGGGCTAGCCGGCGGTCGCCGGCGGGTGGGCGGTGATGATCGCCTGGGCGACACCGGCGACGATTGCGGCCGCCTTCAGCGCCTCCAGGATCACGTCGCGCTCGACACCGGCCTCGCGCAGGGTGTGCTCGTGAGCGGTGACGCAGTGTCCACACCCGTTGATCGACGACACGGCGAACGACCACAACTCGAAGTTCGCCTGGTCGACGCCCGGGTTGCCGATGATGTTCATCCGCAGCCCCGGGCGTAGGTCGTCGTATTTGCCGTCGAGGAACCCGCGACCGCGATAGAACACGTTGTTCATGCCCATGATCGACGCGGCGCCCAGTGCCGCCTGGTAGGCCTCGGCGGACAGTTCGTCGGCGGCCTCAGCGCTAATCTGGGCCAGCACCTCGGTGTTTCGCGTCGCCGCGGCACTGGCCAGCAGCGTGCCCCACAGCTGTTCGGTGTTGAGCACGGTGCTGCGGCTGATCGAGCCGAGGTTGAGCTTGAGATCCTTGGCGTACTCAGGCAGCGACTCTTTCAGGTTGTCGATACTCATGTGCACCCCTCCTCCTCGTCGCTTCGCTCCGCATCGTCAGCGGCGCAACTCATCAGGTCCCCCGATCAGGCCGATGCCTTCAGCAGCTCGCCGGCGTCCAGCGTGGGGTCGCCTTTACGCCAGTTGCACGCGCACAGCTCGTCGGACTGCAGGGCGTCGAGCACGCGCAGCACCTCGTCGACGTTGCGGCCCACCGAGCCGGCGGTCACCGAGACGAACTGGATTTCGTTGTTCGGGTCGACGATATAGGTGACACGGTCGGCGACGCCGTCCTTGTTCAGCGCGCCGGTGGCCTC
>NZ_JAVKSG010000164.1:0-2718 GCF_039583785.1 Mycobacterium sp. | reverse complement strand
TTGACACCAAACGAACTCGTTTCGCCGGCCGTGAGTGCGCCCGAAGGGATTCGAACCCCCAACCTTCTGATCCGTAGGCACGGGCGGATCGCCTGAACAGGCACGATAGGAGTTCAACTGCCGTGTAGGCGGAGTTGTGAGGAAGCGCGACTGTCGTCATCGTTGTCGTCAGAACTGTCGTCACCTCACGGTGCAAAACAGCGGCGCTCCCACCGCTTCCTCACTGGCGATCCTGAGCCGACGATCGAATGTGTCAAGGGTGGCGAAGCCATCACGTTTGTTGTGACGTCGGAGACGCCCTTTACTCAGCCGATCGGGACGCAACACACTGCGGGATGAGGTGGCTGGGAAATTTCGGGACGGGGGTCGCAGGTCATCTTTATCAGCCCTCGCGGACAAGTTACCGGGCGAGCATGAGGCGCTGTCACGGCAGCAGGTCAAGATCCGTCGGGTGCTAGGAGACGTCTACTCGTACCTGCTTCGCGAGAAAGGGCTTCTCTCTGCTGGTCGACAACACGACGGGCGGTGCAGCCGCTTCTAGGGCCTCTAAGCTAAGCGAGCATCCGCAACTAATGGTGTGCCGTCGCAAATAACGGTGTGAAGTTTTCCCCACTGGCTGTTGTGACGACCGATACCTGAACACTGCGGGTCTGATAGGCCGACCGTTCGCTCACGGCGGACGAGTAGCTGGCATGTCGCAGCATCGCACCGGGGCCGACCGCAGATAGCGTCGACTATCGTGGCTGATGCCGACCGCAACCCCACCTATCTACGCGGACTCGCCGAACGAGTCGTAGACTTCCGGGCCGCGTTCGTGCCCTTCCTCGAACTGCGCACACCCACCTACCTGGGACCGAGCCGCGGCATCATCCCTCCGGTGTCCCCTCTCGAACACAGTTCGCTCCAGGCGCACAAATGACAATCCGCAACCCCGCCACCCACGGACCGGGCGACGTGAGCCAGCAGAAGGCTGTCGAGCGCCCGTCCGTTCTCAGCCTGCCGGCGCGGTGGGTCGGCCAGCCAATGCGACCTCATCGAAGCACCCAATCCAGCCGCAGGCGGCGCGGAGGGCCGCTAGGTGACCGACGTCCTTGACCTCACCGACGCTCTTGCGAAGGTTCACCGGGCGAAGGAGTTGCACGACGAACTCACCGCAGCACTGACGCAATGGCAGGACACCGGCGGCGTCGAGGCCCAATCGCGGCGATCCATCCAATTCGTCTGCTACATCGGCTACGCCAAGGTCAATGCCGCGCCGCCAATCAACCTCCCGCTCCGTGCCGGCGAAGTCCTCCACGCGCTGCGCACCGCGCTCGACTACACCGCGTTCCAGATCTACCTCACGGGCGGCGGCACACCCGACGGACCGGACGCGCACAAGGTCGCTTTCCCGATCGTCACCGATCCCGCCAAGTGGGAGCGCAACGTCGCGGGGAAGGTTCCCGGCGCGTGGCCCGCCGCTGTCACCGAGCTACGGGCGGTTCAACAGTTCGCGCCACCTACGTCGAACCTGCCCTCGCCACTACCGCCGATCGACCCGCTACTATCGCGGTTGGCGACTTTGGGCGGCACCGACAAGCACCGCAATCTGAGCCTGTTCGCCGCCGGCGCATGGTCGCAGAGCATGATCGCGCCGGAACCAAAGCCGTGGTACGCCACGGTGATTCAGATCGCGATGCCCGGACCGTGGCTGCCGATCACGGCCGGCGCGAAGGTCGAGGTGTCGCGGGTGTTCGTGCAGCCCGACCCGGCTCCGTACCACGATTCCGCGTTGACGTGGCAGTCGGGTGTCGAGTTTGAGCGGCCCGATCCGCCGAAGCTGTCGTTCGGGTTTCGCGCTAACGACGGCACGCAGATAGACGTATCCGAGCTGTCCAGGGTGATCGACCTCATCGAGTCGATCGTCCAGCGATTCGGCGGGCTGGAGGGACCGTGACCGTAGCTGCGTTCGTCCTCGGCCTCATCGGCACCGTGCTGGCCGCTGGGTCGCTCGGGTGGCAGGTCTGGTCGTTCCGGTTGCAAGGCGCTCGGCCGAAGCTCACGCCGATCGTCGGCTTCTTGACCGCCGGAGGGCTAGTGTCCAACGACGCCACCCGTGACTTCCGTGACTCGCTGAAGTCGGCCGTTAGCCAGGCGGCGCCCGGCCCGTTCGTGATCGGGGTGACGGTCGTCAACGACGGCCGCGCGCCGTTCCACGTCACGGGATGGGCGGTGCGCGCCGACCCGAGCACCGTTTCGTTCGTGGTCCTCGACAACCAGATCGGCGGCCCGCCGATCCCGTGTGACATCGCGCCGGGTGCCGAGGCGACTTTCGTCACCGAGTTGATCAACGGACGCGCATTGGCGACGGCGGGTGAAGCGGCCGACGGCAAGCCTCAGCGGATCACGCTCACCGTGTCGAGCGGTAGCAGGACGTTCACCACGAAGCCTGTCGTGCCCGCGTTGCTCGCGTTGGAGTTGCCCTAGCCCGTCCCCCACCGTGTGTCCACACCGGCGACATCCGTTGCAGCGCCGATCCTTAGGCGACGCCATCGTTCCCGCCCGCCAGATCGCCCGCTACAGCAATGGACTTCGCCGCATTAGGCGGCAACCTGCTCGCGAACTGAACCGGCCAACGAGTTTCGGCTTGATCAGGCACACGGCCAGATCACTCGGCCAAGGTAACGGTCTGGATATATGCCAATTACTGCCTTCTGTTTGAGCAGCTGCGGGGTTTCG
>NZ_JAVKSG010000163.1:0-2733 GCF_039583785.1 Mycobacterium sp. | reverse complement strand
GCCCAACCGGCTCGCGGACAACGAGCAAAATGGCGGGAGAAATTGTGGACACCGTACTCGGGGTATCGATGGCCCCCACGACGGTCCGCATTGTGCTGGTTGAGGGAGAAAATGCCGACGGGTTGACCTTGGACGAGGACAACATCGCGGTCACCGGTGACGAAGATCCGGCAACCTTCAGTGCATCCGACCAGGTGGTTGCGGCAATTCTTGGCACCCGAGAGGGCGCCGGCGAGGCCGGCTATGAGCTGCGGTCAACCGGGGTGACATGGACTGATCAGCGCGCTGCCGCAGAACTCCGCGATGCCTTGGCTGCTCGCAAGATCGAGAACGTGATGTTGGTTTCGTCGTTCCTGGCTGCCGCCGCACTTGCGCAGTCGATGGGCAATGCAAACGGTTATGCGCGCAACGCGCTGCTGTATGTCGAGCCCGATGCCGCGACGCTGGCGGTGGTGAACACCACCGATGGCTCGATCATCGACGTTAAACGCGAGCAACTCCCCGACGACGACGACCAAGCCGTTGCCGCCCTGGTCAACCTGGTTTCTGCGGCCGAAAATCTCGACCAGCTGCCGGACGGTCTGCTGGTGGTGGGTTCCGGGGTGGACATCCCGTTGATCAGGCCGGCGCTGGAAGACGCCACGTCACTGCCGCTGAGCGTGCCCGATCATCCCGAGACGGCGCTGGCCCGGGGCGCGGCGCTGGCTTCGGCCAACGCGCCCCTGTTCGCTTCCTCGACCGCCGCGCTGGCCTATGCGCTGGACCCCGGCACTGGCTTGGTGGGCCGGCATGTCGGTTCACCTGAATACTTGGCCGTCGCCGAAGCGGCGTTCCAGAGCTCCGACGCAGGTGCAGACGCGCTGGCGTACAGCGCCGTGGCCGACGACTCGGCCGCGATCTACACCCAGCTGGGCCCAGACGCCTATGAAGGTGTCAACGACGGCGAAGCCTTCGCGACCGGCGTGTATCCCGATTTCGGCCGGATGGAACAGGAACAGGAACAGGAACACGAATCCCGTAGGCCGTTTTTTGTGGCAATGAGTGTGCTGATCATCTTTGTCGTCGGCGTGATGGGGCTGGTGATCTCGCTGGCGTTCAGCATCCGGCCGTCGGCCAACACCCGACCCAGCCTCAGTCACAACGTGGTGGCTCCGGTGCGGCCGATTCCGGCGCCGCCGCCTGCGGCGCCGCCAGCGCCTGCTCCCGCGCATGCACCGGCGCAGGCACCTGCTCCCGCGGCCGCACCGGCACCGATTCACGCGCCCGTGCCCGCTCCAGCACCACCCCCCGCTTTCGCGCCGGCACCGCGGCCGCCGGCCTTTGCCCCGCCGCCAGCTCCGATGCCGATAGCACCAGTAATCCCGCCGCTACTGCCGGGGATTCCGGGCCTACCGCCTTTGATCGGCGGACCTCCGCCTCCGGGCCCCGGCTGGGGCCATGGCGACGATGGCTGGGGCCATGGTGACGGCGGCTGGGGCAAAGGCGGCTGGGGCAAAGGCGGCTGGGGCAAAGGCTTCTGAGCCACGGCCGCTGATTGACCCGGGCGGTGGGAAACAGCCCGTGACCGCCAGGCCTGGCCGATCGGTATCGTCGTAGTAGCAAAAACTGGGCGATCGAGCTGCGCCGTTCCGTACCCGGTCAGCGAGCGAGCAGCTTTGGAGGAATAGTGGACACCGTACTTGGTGTCTCGATGGCACCCGCTGCGGTTCGCATGGTTCTCGTCGAGGGCGAAAACGCCGACGGCGTGACAGTCGAGGAAGACGGCTTCGACGTCAATGCCGCTGCCGACGCGCCGACGATCAATGCGGCAGACCAGGTGGTGTCGGCAATCCTCGGCACTCAGGAAGGCGCCGTCGACAGCGGCTACCAACTGCGCTCGATAGGTGTGACCTGGACCGATCCCGCCGACGCCGCGGCGCTGCGGGACGCGCTGGCCGCGCGCAAAGTCGAGAACGTGATGCTGGTGTCGTCCTTCATGGCCGCCGCTGCACTGGCGCAAGTGGTCGGCAGCTCGATCGGCTACGCCAAGACTGGATTGCTGTTCGTCGAGCCCGAGACGGCGACGCTGGCCGTGGTCGATACCGCGGACGGGTCGATCACCGAGGTGCATCGCCAACCGCTGACGCCCGGCCGCGATTCTCTGGCCGACCTGGCTGCGCTGGCGTCGAGCGCGGAGTCACTGGGTACCCGGCCCGACGGACTGTTCCTCGTCGGCGCCGGTGGTGTCGACATCGCCTCGCTCAAGCCGCAGTTGGAAGCCGCGACCGGGCTGATCGTCAGCGCACCCGAAGAGCCCGAAACCGCGTTGGCCCGCGGCGCGGCACTGGCATCAGCTAACACGCCACTGTTCACCTCGTCGACTGAGGCGCTGGCCTACGCCCAAGACCCCGGCACCGGCTACATCAACCCGTACGCCGTTGCACCCGGGTACTTCGACGTCGCGACCGACGGCAAGACGGGTGAGCAGGCGCTGGCCTACAGCGCCGTCTCCGACGACGATGACGACGCCTTCACCGCATTCGCCGACGAGAGCGAATTGGAGACCGGTCTCTACGCCGGTGCCACCGACAGTGATGCCGCCGAGGCGCAGCTGGACGGCGGCCGCAGGCGGCTGGTCATGGTGGCCAGCGCCGTCGCAGCGATCTTCGTGGTGGGTGCCGCGGCCCTGCTGGTGGCGCTGGCGATCAGCATGCGTCCAACTGCGGCCACTCGGCCCGACCCTGGGCACAACGC
>NZ_JAVKSG010000162.1:0-2779 GCF_039583785.1 Mycobacterium sp. | reverse complement strand
GGCCACCTTCGACCCGCTTCAGGAGCCTCCGGTGACCACCACCGCTGCGGGGTCGGCTCATCAAACGGCGGCGACCGGCCAGGCCACGTCCAGCGCGGCCGCCAACACCCCAACCAGCCTGTCGCAACTACTGTCCACCCTGCAGACCTCACTGCAGGGGCTCACCAGCCCCACCGCGCTGTCCGGCGCGACCGGAGCCGCCACATCGGCGTCGGGGATGAGCGCACTCTCGGATGCGCTGGGGCTTAACCTCACGGCGCCCGGGTCAGGGAGTCTTACCTCGGGGCTGGCTGGGTTTATCAATATGATCACGGGCTCGTCCGGCGCGAGCCCGATGTCGAACTTTTTGAACTCCACGGTGGTCAACTCCGTCCTCGCAGGCGCGCCCTACAGCCCGGCGTTCATCGGGCAGGCCGTGGGTGACATGACCGCTCTCACAACGGTCCTCGGCCGGACTCTGAACCCTGCCGCAGTGGTCGGCGGTCTGGGCGCGGCCACGTCCCACCTCAGTGCTGTCGCTGCTCCGGCCCCGACAGGCTTGGGTAGTTCGGGCATCCTGGCTGGGGCGCGCACCGGCGGCGGCGAGGTCACTGCGAGCGTCGGCAACGCCACCCTGGTCCGAGCGCTGTCGGCGCCACCGCACTCGGCCGCCCTACTCGCGCCCGCGGATGCCATGCCGCCCGCCGCGACTGCGCTGCCGGCCGTCGCGCCCACCACCAGCCCGGTCGTCACCGCCGGAATGCCGCCTGCCGCTGCATCGAGAGCGTCGCGCATGGTCGACAAAGCCGAGGACGAGGACGACGAAGCCCCGATATACGGATTCCCCACCAAAGCCATCCTCCGAACGCCAGCTGGTGGATAGGAAGAGTTCGGGCGCGTTCCGGGCGTCACTGCCGGTACATGCGCAACGACCGAAGGTGAGGTAGCTTTGCCACTTGTCGCACACCTACCGGTGATTCGGTATGTGCGGCAGACGTTTTCGGGGTGGCGGCTCCGCCCCGCTGCCGCGGACGGGGCTCAGACGGTCCGCCGCCGTCGATCATGGGCGTCCGGCATCGAGTGTGCGCTCAGGGTTTTCAGTGTGCGCACAGGGCGGAGCTCCTCGGCGTGTCGTCGCCCTGGACGCACACTCGGTGCGGAAGGCCGCCCGTGGGCCGCACTGTACCGGCGTTGCTGGTTGTAGAAGGTATCGCACCAGTCGATAACCACGGACTGCGCTCGGATATGGGAAGTAGTGTGCTGCAATAGCTTCCGTGATGCCATCGTCGAAACGATCCGAACCGGCCGATGGCTGTGCCTGACGAAATCAGATCAGCACGAGGTTACGCGCGCTGGCGTGTCGGACGGCGTGAACGGGAATCGACTGGTCGAGAGTCGCGAATCGGCAACCATGGGCGGTTGCGAGCGCGAGAAGATACGCGTCGGTTACTTGGCGATGCCCGTGCAACCGCGAGTGGTCGATGAGCTCGTCGTCGAGCAGGCTGACCGAACACGGCCAATACTCGTGATATTCGGTCGCCGCGGCGCGTGCCAACCTGCCGATGGCTTGCGGAGGTGGCACCGGGCTGGGATATCGAGGCTGGCTGATGATTCGAACGAACCCGTTTTGAGTTATCGCGCACGACGCCCAGCCGTGCACGATCTCGCCGTCCACCCACCGGCGAACCCGCTCGTGGTCGACGTGGTCGCTGTCGAGCAGTGCGATAAGGACATTGACGTCCAGCAGGGCGCGCGTCACACCCCTTCCTCGTCACGCAGCCGGTCGACGAGAGCGTTGGACACGGCGGACCCCCGGTGCTCGAAGGGTTCGAAACCATAGAAGCTTTCCGGTCCCGCACCCGGGCCGGTGATGCGCTGTTGCGTCAGCGCCTGCCGGGCAAGATCGGACAGCACCTCGCCGGCGGTGCGGTTCTCGCGGCGCGCGCGTTCCTTTACCGCGAGCAGGACGTCGTCGTCCAAGGACAGCGTGGTGCGCATACATCTGATGTTAACGCATCAACGTGATGAACGACGGTCGAACCGGTCAGCGTAAGGCCCTGGTATGCCCGCCACAATTTGATAGAGTTGAGCGGAACAGACTCAACCTTGACGGCGTTGAACAACGCGACAAGCATTTTTCCCGGGCCCCTTCAAGCCCTCTGAAGACTCTGAACGGAGGTGTCGTGGACTCTTTCAACCCGACCACCAAGACGCAGGCAGTGCTGACATCGGCCCTGCAGGCGGCGACCGTCGCCGGCAACCCCGAGATCAGGCCGGCTCACCTGCTGCTCGCCCTGCTCACACAGAACGACGGGATAGCGGCGCCGCTGCTGGAGGCGGTCGGCGTCGAGCCCGCCACGATCCGCACCGAAGCGCAGCGCATCTCAGACCGGCTGCCGCAAGCCAGCGGCGCCAACTCGCAACCGCAGCTGTCGCGTGACTCGCTGGCTGCCATCACCACCGCGCAACACTTGGCCACCGAGATGGACGACGAATACGTCTCCACCGAGCACCTGATGGTCGGCCTGGCCACCGGCGACTCCGAAGTCGCCAAGCTGCTGACCGGACACGGCGCATCGCCGCAGACGTTGCGGGATGCGTTCGCCCATGTCCGCGGCAGCGCCCGCGTCACCAGCCCCGACCCCGAGTCGACCTACCAGGCGCTGGAGAAGTACTCCACCGACCTGACCGCCCGAGCCCGCGAAGGCAAGCTCGACCCGGTTATCGGGCGGGACACCGAGATTCGCCGCGTCGTGCAGGTGCTGTCGAGGCGCACCAAGAACAACCCGGTGCTGATCGG
>NZ_JAVKSG010000161.1:0-2821 GCF_039583785.1 Mycobacterium sp. | reverse complement strand
TCTATGAGTTGGCCGGCACCGGCGGGGCGTTGCGCGGCCAGTGGCCCGACCTCGACGTGGAACGCCAACGCAGCATCGTCAAATCGATCCTGGATCACGCGGTGATCGCCCCCGGCACTCCCGGTTCCCGCAGTCTCGACATTAACCGCGTCCAACCCCATTGGCGCATCTAGCGTTTCGGTATCGCCGACATTCCCTGGCGAGTGCCGAGTGTGGGTCTGGCCCGGTGAGCTGTCAAGGCCGGGCCGCACGCGGTCGAAGCGCGCTTCGAGCCCTGACAGCCCACCAGCCCAGACACCAGAAATGCTCTAATCGCCGGGGAAAAGTTGCGGTGAAGCGACTTTCGTCGCCTATCCTATCCGGTTGGCCGGTTACGGTACGGCGTGCTTAGCGCAGTAGGGTGGCGATGGCAGCAAGGGTGCTGGGGTCGGTGACCGTGACGGGGAGGGCTTGACGTTCACATGAGGCGATCAGCCACGCGGTGAACTCGGGACGCTCATGCAGCAGGACCGCGCCAGCATCGTGGTTGCCGGCGGCGCCGTCCGCGGATGTGGTGGCCATCACCCTGGCGCGCGAGCCGTTGGCGGGACGCGGGTGGGCACAGTCCGGGATTCGGTGATGCCGGTGATCCGGGCGCCGATGTGGCGCAGGGCTGCTGAGATGACCAGGATGCGATCCCCGGCGCTGGCGTGTCCGGCACGGTCGAACTCCCACAACATCTCATCGGTGAATTGTGTATCGTCCTGTTGCCCTGACTGTTTGGCCATCTGATGGCGGGTCCAGGTGGCGCGGGCGGTGCGCAGGGCGCCCATGGTGGTCGAGTAGTGCCGCGATTTGGTGGTGATATGGCCGCGGTAGCCCAGGGTGTGCAGCCAGCGCCCGATCCCCGCCAACGACGACCCTGTCTCCGCTGTGTGTTCGGCGAGTTGGGCGATGGTGGACAGGATGGCGCGCACGTGTTCGGTGACGTCGAGGTCGCCGATCGCTTCTGCAGATAGGCGCCGGGCGGTGATACCGAAGTCGTGTAGGGATTTGGTGACGTATTTGGCCAGGTATGCCGCGACCCGGCGCGGCGACAGCCGCGATGCCGACGTGACTGGAGTGTCGCTGATTGCGGCATCGGTTGCAGCTCTTGCAGTTTCGAATGTCAATGGTTGGGTGTCGATCTGGCTGCCGAACCGCAGCGCCCGCACTGCCTGCTGGTCGGGGTCGTCGTCGCCGGTGGCAACGTCGATGCGGACGTGGCGCGCGGCGCGCTGAACCAGGGCGGCCAGCTCGGCGGCGGTGATCGGTGACGACCAGCCAATGTGCTGGTCGACTAACGGACGGCTCTCCCCACCACCCCACCGGGCGGCGGGGCCGTGACGATCGTGGTCACCTGATTTCGTGGTTTCGTCGTCGACTGGTGGTGGGTCGAGGCGGATCAGGGCATGGATATGGGGGATGGCCCGGGCTTGCAGTTCGACGACTTTGACGAAGCTGACCCGCACCGAATCCGCCTTGATCCCAATTGCTTTCAGGTGTGTCGAGACGGCCCGCCGTAGTGCGATGGTGAACCGCCGCCACAGTTCGGGCAGATGCCAGGTGAACAGGACATGCCCGCGGTAGTCATAGCACTGACGACACAACGGCTGACCTACCATAGGGTCGTCGATGCTGTGGGTTATGTTGCACCGCAACTGGTTTCCGTGCAGGCACCGTGTGGCTGAGCTGGTGCCATTGCGGGTGTGGCAGGGTGTGCCGGTGGCGTTGTGCACGGCCCCGTAACTCGGTGCGGTCAGCGTGGCGAACACTTGCGGTCGGGCCGCGACCTCAACGGGTATGTCGTGGTGGCCGCCGGCGGCTCCGGCGTGCACGAGTTGCCAGGTGTCTCGGGCGTAGAGGTCTGAGCATGACGGGCACACTGCAGCGCGGCGGTTGTTGCAGCGTGTCCATACGGTGTGCCGGCGCCCGACCGTGTCAGCACCGGACAGCTGGATCGGGTAGGCGCAAAACCCGACCGATTCGGCGCGATGCCACCATGACCCGAAACCCGCCGACGATGCGCGGCGCAGCATCTGGGCGATCACCGGCCCGGCATCCACAGTGCTGGGCAGCCCCGGCAACACCATCGCCGGGCTGTCCGGTGCGACGGTGCTCACCGCTGCCCCTGACAGTCTGGCCGGTCCGGGCGGTCCGTTCCGTTTCCCGCGGTGCCCGGTGTGTGGGGGTGGGGCGCGGGAAAGGTTCGGGCCAGGGCGGTGATGTCGCGGTCGGTGACGTGAAACGCCCGCACCCGTACCGGGTCGGCGGTGCCGTCGATCATCACGTACCCGACACCGGGTGTGGCATCAGCGATGAGGTCGCATTCGGCGCCGGCATCGCGGGCTCCTTGGCCCAAGACCATCGCGGTCTGGGTGGCTTCGGTCATGCGCAGCCCGATCCGCACGGTGAACAGCTGCCGCACCGGCAGGGTGTCTTTGGCGGGGTCTTGCACCGCGGCCACCACCGATATGCCGACCGCGCGGCCCTGAGAAAGCAGCAGCCCGAGGAGTTGTTCGATTTCGGTACGCAGTTTGCGGTCGGCGAGATACGCGGTCAGGGCGGCGATCTCGTCGATAACCACCACGATCAACGGTTCGGCCGGGGTAGGGGTGTGCAGGCGGGTATGCCCGCGCAGCCGGTTGGCCCGCGCCTGCATCAGCTCGACCAGCTGACGCAGCAGTGCGACGGTGGGTTCGCCGGTGTGGTGGCAGAACACCGAAAACATCGGTGCGCCGGCGCCGAGTTCCATGCCGCCTTTGGGGTCGATCACGCATAACCGCACCCGCCCGGTCGTGAC
>NZ_JAVKSG010000160.1:0-3050 GCF_039583785.1 Mycobacterium sp. | reverse complement strand
TTACCCTTCAGGTCGCCAAACAAGACGCTATTGCCACCTCGGAACCATCGCCAGTTCGGAGCGTGGCGTTACCACCGCGAACTTTGCTGTGCGCTGCGAAGACGTCGCGCAGAGGCAGTGGTCGAACGCTGACCCCGACGACCCTTCAACAGCAATTTTACCGTGCCACGCAATAGCCATCGGGCTAGCGATGTCCGCCGCCAAAACCACGAAAGCCACCAAACCCACCAAAGGCGGGATGCCCCCCGAAACCACCAAAGCCGCCGCCGAAGCCGGGATGCCCCCCAAAGCCACCAAAACCGCCGCCGAAGCCGGGGTGCCCCCCGAAGCCACCCGGACCACCGCCGAACGCACCCGGGCCACCCCCAAATCCGCCTGGTGCACGGTCGGGCGGATTGAAGGACGGGCCCTGCGGAGGGCCGACGGGAACCGTCAGGCCCGGGATCCCCAGTCCTGGCAACCCCGGAATCAGCGGCCCCTGAGGAATTGGCGGGTGTCCCGGTTCCGGCATCGGAAACTGCACCGGCGGCCGCGGAGACCCGACCGGAATCGGGTGCTGCGGTTCGGGCATCTGCACGGGCGGCGTGGGTGCCGGCCGATGCGCCGGCGGCGACTGCACCGGGCCCGGAACCTGCACCGGCGGCGGCATCTGGACGGGCGGCGTGGGTGCCGGCCGATGCGCCGGCGGCGACTGCACCGGGCCCGGAACCTGCACCGGCGGCGGCATCGGCGCTGGCGGCAGTATCTGTGCGGGCGGCAGTATCGGCGCGTGCGGCAGTATCTGCACGGGCGGCAGTATCGGCGCGTGCACCGGGATACGGGCGGGGGCCGGCGCAGGCACCGGAATCGGCAGCGGAACCATCAGCGGCGCTTGAACCGGCACCAGCGGGGCAGCCGGAATCGGCGGTGGCACTGCGGGAATGGGCGGCGCGGCCAGCGCGGGTACCGGCACCGCGCGCGGCGGGGCCGCAATTGCTGCGTGTGCGGGTGCGGGCACCACAGCCGGAGCGATCAAGTGGTTGATCTCCGGCGCCGGGGCGCTCGCCCGGGCCGGGGGCGAAGCGGGTGCCGGAGACTGGATGATGAGGTGCTGCAGCGGTAGGGGCAACAGCGCAACGCTCGGCTGAATGCCAAGCGCCAGAGCAACTTCCAGTGAGAGAGCGGCGGCAACGAAGAGTACTGCGAGGATACTTCCGATCAGGACGAGGGGGCCGCGCTGGTGTTGACCATCGAGGTCCTCGCCGGTCGACACCTCTTGCACCGCGGTGTGGGCGTCGGCTTCCTCGTCCGGAACGGCGCTGTAGGCGAGGTCGTCTTCACCGAGCGCGGTGCCGAGCGGAACATCTGGTGCCGCAAGGTATCCCGGCGACACGGCATGCGGGTCGATTGCGCCGGTGCCGGGATCGAGTGCGTACGCCAGTGCCGCAGTCGACGAGGCAAACAGCGGGGCGTTCGCCGACGCCAGCGCCGCACCCCACGCCAACGCGGTGTCGGGGTTCTCGGCCGCGGTGACCGGAAGTGTCGTTACCGCCTCCAGTTGCGACTTGATCGTGGCGACATCCACACCGGCGCCGACGATGAACACGCTGCGCGGTTGCGTCTCCAACTCCGCCAAACCGGCCACCATGCCGGCCAACTCCGCGACGGCGTGGCCGTCAGGCATCAATTCTTTGTGGACGTCGGTGATGGATCCATCGGCAGCGTTGATGACGGCCAAGGTCGCGGTATCGGGCTCGAGAAAAAGCAAGGCAGTATGCGCGTCGCCCACGGTGCAGCCCACCACCTGCGCCAGTGCTGCCGCGGCCATGAAGGACGAGACCAGCATGACGTTTTCGATCTTGCGCGTGACCAGGGCATCGCGCAGGGCGGCGGCATCGACCGGGTCCGTCCAGGTGACACCCGTCGAAGTCAGCGCGTGGCCGGCTTCGGCGGCACCTTCGCGAGTGCCCAGGATCGCCGAGATCACCTGATCGGCGGCGCTCAGCGTCGACGCGTCGCGGTCGGTGGCGATGCCGAACGTAGCGTCTTCAACCGTCGCGCCGTCGGCGGTTTCGCCTTCGACCAGCAGCATTCGAACCGATGTGGGTGCCATCGACACCCCAAGCACGATCTCCATCGCGCCTCCAGAGCCATTCGTCGCGCATCACGGTTTCAGGCGAAGGGAACCCCGCGCCCGGCGCTACAACTACATCCTCTTCGCCCAAGCTGTGCGGTGCAGCAGTCGAAGTTAAGTGGAGCTTATGAAATTCAAATAGGATTTCGACGGCGTCGGTCCGCGCTGACCTTGGTATTTCGACCCGACGGCCGCGCTGCCGTACGGATGTTCGGCGGGGCTGGTCAGCCGCAGGATGCACAGCTGACCGATCTTCATGCCCGGCCACAGCGTGATCGGCAGGTTGGCGACGTTGGAGAGTTCCAACGTGATGTGACCGCTGAAACCGGGATCGATAAAGCCGGCGGTCGAATGCGTGAGCAGGCCCAGGCGTCCCAGCGACGACTTGCCTTCGAGGCGGCCCGCCAGATCCTCTGGCAGCGTGCACGTCTCCAGCGTCGAGCCGAGCACGAACTCGCCGGGATGCAGCACGAACGGCTCTCCCTCTGCCGGCTCGACCAGGGACGTCAGCTCGTCCTGCTGCCGCGCCGGGTCGATATGGGTGTAGCGGGTGTTGTTGAAAACCCGGAACAAACTGTCGAGGCGAACGTCGACGCTGGACGGCTGGACCAGAGCGTCTTCGAATGGGTCGATTCCCAACCGGCCGGCGGCGATTTCGGCCCGGAGATCGCGATCGGAGAGCAGCACGCGACGAGCGTAACGGGGACTTGTCCGCGAACGTGCAGCTGGCCGCACGCTGGCCGCCGAACGTGCGGCTGGCCGCACATTCGGCTTGAGCACCCGACGCTCGGCTGCCTCGCGCGATGGTGGTGAGCGAGGCGGTGCCGGGTGCTAGCCTTCCCAAGCAACATTGCCGATGTAGTTCAATGGCAGAACATCAGCTTCCCAAGCTGAATACGCGGGTTCGATTCCCGTCATCGGCTCCATACCTGAGCTG
>NZ_JAVKSG010000159.1:0-3058 GCF_039583785.1 Mycobacterium sp. | reverse complement strand
GAGCACGCCGATGTCGACAAACTGGCCACGGCACTGCTGACCGCGCTGCAGGGCGGACTACTGCTCACCAAGACGCTGCGCGACGCCGAGCCACTGTCGACCGCACTGCACACCACGATCGACCACATCGCCTCCTTCGCCGCCGTATCGACCACCTGATCACCGACGGGCAGGACGGACGGATCATCTTCGGGTTTACGTCCCGCTACCCGTTCGGGTCCGAGCCCAAGCGCGTCACCGTGGCTCGACGCGAAGAGTTGTCTGGCAGTTGGCGAACTCAGCCGGCGGGCACGTGCGACGCGATGTCTCACAGCGCCCGGAACCGTCAAAACCCCGTGCCGTGCACCTCGTGTCCCGGTGTTTCCGCGTTCAGGCCACGGTAGGCCTGTTCGACGGTGGCCCCGTGGTTGAGCACCGCGTCGACCTCGCGGGCGATCGGCATGTTGATCTCGTACCGATTGGCGAAATCAATGATCACGCTGGCGGTCCGGACGCCCTCGGCGACTTGATTCATCGACGCGATGATCTCCTCCAAGGTCTTACCGGCCCCGAGTTGCTCGCCGACGTGGCGGTTGCGGCTGCGCTGGCTGGTGCAGGTGACGATGAGGTCGCCCAAGCCGGCCAGGCCGGCGAAGGTATCGCGGCGCCCGCCCATGGCTTCGCCGAGTTTGGACATTTCCCGCACTGCTCGGGCCATCACCATGGCGCGCGTGTTCTCGCCGATGCCAATTGAATAGCCCATGCCGACGGCGATCGCGTAGACATTCTTCAAGGCACCGGCCATCTCGACCCCCACCACGTCGTCGGTGGTGTACACCCGAAACTGACTGGTGCGGAACAACGAAGCGAGCTGAGCGGCCATATGTTGGTCCGGCATCGCCAGTACGGCCGCCGCCGCATAGCCTTCGCCCACCTCGCGGGCGATGTTCGGTCCGGCGAGCGTGCCGGCTGGGTGCCCGGGTAGCACCTCGTCCACGATCTCCGACATCCGCATGTCGGAGTTTTGCTCGAGACCCTTGACCAACGACACCACCGGCACCCACGGCCGAAGCTCCGCGGCCAGGGCGGTGAGCACCCCTCGAAAACCGTGGGACGGCACGGCCATCACGACGATGTCCGCGCAGTTGGCCGCCTCGGCGAAATCGGTGGTCGCACGAAGCGTATCGGTCAACTTCACCTCGTGGCCCAGATAGCGGGTGTTGGTGTGGTTGTCGTTGATGTCGGCGGCGGTGTCCGCTGAGCGTACCCACTGCAATGTCGGTCCGCGGCGGGCGCAGATGGACGCAACGGTGGTGCCCCAGGACCCGCCGCCGAACACAACAATCTTTGGGTGGGGTTGTGTGGTTGCCATATTCCTCAACGCATTGATGTAGTCGGGCCAGAGTTGCCCGGCCGATTCTGATCGGGCTGTCGACGTCCAACTCGTCGGTGACTCGATTTCGGCAACATTTTTAAATAATTTTTAGGTGATCGCCGAAATTGCGGGCCGGTCGGCAGATGACCATTACTTCGTCAAGCAAGAAATAATCATCCCCTGACGGTGCGCAGTGCCCGACCCTAGTTCAAAAGTCTTCCCGGTGCATGTCACAGGGCATGAGAGACGGGTCACATGTTGTCCGTAGTATGACCTTACTCAACCTGCGCTCATATGTCACCACTGAGAAAGACATTTGAAACCCGTTGCCGACGAGGCGGAATCAGATCGTGGTACAGTCGGACGTCGAGTCGTTATGTACTCGTTAAAGGCCGATTTAGAAGCTCTCGATAACGCGGAATGCTAGGGTAACTACTTGTTATTCTCGCGACCAGATGAAATGAGGCAATCCCACATTGGCTACACTCACGCGCGAACACGATTGTTTGTTGTTGGACTTGGACGGAACGTTGTACCGCGGGCAGCAAGTCACCGAATGTGCGGTTCAGTCGTTGGATGATTCTCCGAGTCGTAAGTTGTTCATCACCAACAACGCATCGCGCACGCCGGAGGATGTGGCAGCACACCTGCGCGACCTCGGTTTTACGGCCGACGGCGACGATGTCGCCACAGCCGCGCAGAGCGCTGCGCGACTGTTGGCTGAGCTGCTGCCATCCGGGTCGCGGGTGCTGGTGGTCGGTGCGCCGGCGCTGGCCGACGAGGTCGTCGCGGCCGGGCTGCGGCCGGTTTCGCAGTTTCACGACGACCCGGTCGCAGTAGTGCAGGGTCTGAGCTTCGACACCAACTGGTCTGACCTGGCTGAGGCGACGTTGGCCATCCGAGACGGTGCCGTTTGGGTGGCGGCAAACCTAGACCGCACGATCCCCACCGAGCGTGGCCTGGTGCCGTGCAATGGCTCCATGGTCGCCGCGTTACAGGCGGCCACCGAGGCCGAGCCGCAGGTCGCCGGCAAGCCCGCACCGACGATGATCATTGATGCGGCTAATCGTGCTGACTGCCGCGCACCGCTGGTGGTGGGCGACCGGGTAGACACCGATATCGCCGGCGCTAATGCGGCTGGCCTGCCCAGCATGCTGGTACTCAGCGGGGCGAATACTGTGCTGAACATGCTCCAGGCGGAAACGGGACTGCGACCGACTTATGTCGGCCACGACTTGCGCTCACTGCATGAGGACAGGGACTTGCTCGCGATCGGGCCGCAGTCGGCATGGGACGTCGAAATTTTTGACTCCGGCGCCACCGTCTTCGCAACCGGGAAACATCAGTTCGACGACGGGTTATCGGTTGTTCGCGCGGTCGCATCAGCGGTGTGGGACGCGAACTTCGATGGCCAGTCGTTCACGATCGGGGCCGGCGACAACGATGCCTCCGAGGCGTTGAACCGCTGGTCGCTGATATCCGAGGACAGCGAAGTCGGGCGGGTCGAACTGGTCGGCTAGTGCCTGTTGGCGCGGCCGAACACCATCTTCTCGTCGAGACGGTAGAAGCGGTAGTCGAGGGCGTCGGCGAAGTAGTTCTGTCGCACGTTCCATAGCCTCTGGCGCCCGACGTGGGGAGCGCGTGCGGTGCCCGCAGCACCCGCTGTTGGTCGAACTGAAGGCGACGAACAAGCGGCAGCTCTCC
>NZ_JAVKSG010000158.1:0-3242 GCF_039583785.1 Mycobacterium sp. | reverse complement strand
CAGGATCTGGTCTCACGCAAGTGGATCACCGAGGTCGTCTCTGTCGAGGAAACCTCCACCCAGGTCGAGGTCGGGTTCACCAACGCGCTCGACGCCGAGGGACTCCTGGAGGTCGTCGAACGTCGCCAGGACGGGCTGGTCGACCTCGACCTCGACGACGAGGCCCGGCCGATCCTGCTCGCGGTGTCCGATAATGGTCCGCAGATGACATCCGGCTCGACGCGGGAATTCATGGCGCTGTGTGCGATCGCCCAGCACTTCGGGCGCCCCGGCACCCCTCTATTAACCGGCTAATACTTGGATAGATAGCTGATCAGACACGCCGAGCGGGTCGGGTTGTTGACCATCAGCGAGCCAGACGTGATACATCATTCTCGTGACTGATCAAGGACTGCGTGTCGAGCAACGCGGGCAGGACTGGGTGCTTGTAGGGAACAGCGCTGATGGCTTGGTGTTGCTCAACGAGTTCCTGGCTCATCTGGCCGACCGGAACTACTCGCCACGCACGCGCCGGTCGTACGCGTTCGATCTGCTGCATTTCGCTCGATGGCTGCTCGATGAGGGTCTCAGCGTCGACGGGGTGAGCACCGATGCGCTGCTGCGGTATCTGGCGGTCTGCCGGTCGGCCGTGCTGCCCGGCCAACACGGCGGCAACGTCGTGCCGATCCGCCGGGGCCGGTCGGCCGGGTACGCTCCGGCGACGATCAACCGGCGACTTGCTGCGATCTCGGGCCTGTTCAGCTTCCGCGCGATGCGCGACCCTGCCGCGGCCAGTCCGGTGCCATTGGGAGCGGCGGCGCGACGGCCAGGCTGTAGCGAACGTGCCGGTGAGCTGGCCCATCTGGCCCGGCCGCAACCGCGGTCGCGGGTGCGGGTGCGCCAGCCGCGTCGGTTGCCGCGCGGGCTGGACCAGAAGGAGACGGCCGCGTTGCTGGCCAGCTTCCGCAGCGATCGGGACCGGGCGATCGCCGGACTGATGCTGTTTTCCGGGCTGTGCTCGGCAGAGGTGCTCGGACTGGAGGTCCGCGACGTCGACATCGGTGGCCGGTGGGCCCGAGTGGTGGGCAAGGGCGACAAAGAGCGCCGGGTTCCCCTCGACACTCAGGTGGTCGGGTTGCTGCAGACCTACCTGCTGGTGGAGCGCCCTGACACCACCGCCACCGCGCTGTTCGTGGTCGCCAAGGGACCACACCGCGGGCAGCCGCTCACCCCGGCCGGGCTGCGCACGGTCTTCCGCTACCACCGAGTGAAAGCCGGTGTGCCAGCGGGTCATCCCCATGCGTTGCGGCACAGCTTCGGCACCGCGCTCGCCGAGGCCGGTGTCGACCTGGCCGTGCTGCGGGAGTTGATGGGCCACGCCCACATCGATTCCTCGGCCGCCTACATCCATCTCGCCCCGACCCACGTGAGAGCCCAATACGATGCAGCCCGCGATCGCCTGCACGCCGGCGGGTGAGCCGCCGGCCGTCCTGCTGGCCTGCTACGCGACGCACCTGGCGCGCACCGGCCGCGGCAACGTCGGCTATCAGCGTGCCGCCCGAGCTTTCCTGAGGCGCTGGCCAGACCCGCGGTCGTGGGCCACGCTGCCGCTCGCGGAGCGGCTGGCCGCCTGCGGGCAGACCCGCCCGTTCCTGGTGTTTTTGATGGTCACCGGTCGGCTGCACCCCGGTTATGACTACCTGGTGGCGCGCAAGCTGGCCAGCCTATGGCGAGAAGTTCCAGTGACGCCGCTCGCCGGTGATGTGGACCAGTTCGACCGTGCGGCAACCGAACTCGGCTACTCACCGATAGTTCGCCGAGGCATGGCCTCCCAGGTGCTGATCCGGCTTTTGATCCAGACCGGGCGGTCGATGCGGCAGCTGTCCAGCGTTGACCTCGATGAGCTGCGCGACGCCGTACACCAACGCGAACGCGGCCACCATCGTCTGCGGCACTATCGGCATGCGCTACACGCCACCCACACGGTGCTGTTTCACCTCGGTGTGCTGGCCGAGCCTGCACCGGTGCCAGAGGGCCGCCGTCCCTATCCCGTCGCCGCCCGGCTGAGCCAGACCCCGGCCGCGCTGCTGCCCACGTTTATGGCCTACCTGGAGCGTCGACGAGCAACCTGCGTGGCCGGCACGGTGAGCCACACCGTTTCGCGGCTGGCCCACTTCGGCCGTCATCTGGCCTTGGTCGACCCGGGCCTGACCACGGTCGCCGACCTGGACCGGTGCCGTCACATCGAGCCCTACCTGACCGCGCTCACCACCGCCACTCGACCCCACGACGGCGCCCCGATCGCAGTCTCCGAGCGACGCGCCCGTGTTATCACCGTCTCCCGATTTCTCGCTGACATCAGCGAGTGGGGCTGGCCAGAAGCGCCGCCGCGGCGGCTGTTGTTCGCCTCCGACATTCCCCGGTTGCCACGACCGTTGCCCCGCTATCTGTCGCCCGACGCCGACCGGCGATTGACCGCCGCGCTGCGTGAGTCAGCGAACCGGCAGGCCGCCGACGCGCTGCTGCTGCAACGCGCGTGTGGGTTGCGCATCGGTGAGCTGCTCGACCTCGAACTCGACTGCGTGCACGAGGTTTCCGGTCTCGGCGCGTGGCTGAAAGTGCCGCTGGGCAAACTCGACACCGAACGCATGGTGCCCATCGACGACGACACCGTCGGCCTCGTCGACCGGCTCGCCGCCGCCCGAGCCGCCGGAGTCCCACTACCGCATCCACGCACCGGCCGGCCAGTGGAGTTCCTGCTGCTGCGCCACGGCCAGCGGATCTCGGCGACCGGGCTGCGCAACGAACTTCGCCGCGCCGCGGCCACCGCCGGTTTAGACGAAGTGACACCCCACCAACTCAGGCATACCTTCGCCACAGCGCTGGTCAACGCCGGCTGCTCGCTACAGGCGCTGATGGCCCTACTCGGTCATCAGAGCGCACAGATGAGCCTTCGCTATGGTCGACTGTTCGACACCACCGTGCGCGCCGACTATCAGCGGGCACTCGAGCTGGCCAAGAGCCGCCTCGGCCCAGTGTTTCCCGAACAACGAACCACGTTGCCGCTCACCGACATCACCACCGGTGACTGGCGTGACGCGCCGCTGATCAAGGCGCGCCTTTCCGGCGGCTACTGCCTTCGCACCCAGGCTCAAGGCGTCTGCCCCTACACCAACATCTGCGAGCACTGCCCCAACTTCCGCAGCGACCACGGCTTGCTTGCGGTGCTCGGCGCGCAACGCGCCGACGCCGCTGCCCTAGCC
>NZ_JAVKSG010000157.1:0-3297 GCF_039583785.1 Mycobacterium sp. | reverse complement strand
GTGCGTCCAGCAGCTCGGGCGCCAGAGTCTTCGAGGGGAGCTTCGATGACATGAGGTGATCGAGCGTAAGCTCACGAGAGCCAGCCGGTGCGAGTCCGGTCCGGGGAGATGCCAGGGTCCTCGGTAGCGATGCTCCCGGTGTCGGTTGAGAGGCCGGCGTCGAAGCGGGGCGGAGCGAGTGGCCAGTCCGCAACATCAAGTGAAGCCTGCGGCGTCGTTAGTTACGCCTGCGTGAGCAGGACCAAGGAGGAGCCGAGCCTGCGCCGAATGGGCGAAGGCCATGGAAGGCGTCTGGGTACCTGGAGCGGACGCTCATGAACCTCCCGGCGTAAGGGGCGTGGAATGGTCACAAGGTTGTCGTGGGAACTGGAGAGGCCCTACTCGACCCGGGCCCTGCGGGGGTTCGGAGCGTGTCTGGCTATAACCGGCGAAACCGGGAAGTGTCAGACAGTCGAGAGGGAGTCGGAGGGGGTCACAGTAGTGATGACGGGCGGGACAACATAACCCGCTTCGAGCGAAGGACCCCTACTTCACCTGTGCACGGGAAGGAAGCGAGGAACGCTGATGAGTGCCGAGATTTCGGCTAGGTGTGTCAGACAGGTCGATGGCCTGGATCCCGTTCGAGCGCTCCAACGCGTGCTTTATCGTTGTGCCAAGCAGGACCAGACACGTCAGTTCCATGCTCTCTACGACAAGCTCGCCCGCAGCGATGTGATGTGGCGGGCGTGGGTTGATGTGGCCACCAACCAGGGCGCTCCCGGTGTAGACGGCGTGACTATCGCCAGTATCGAAGCTGGGGGCGTTGATGGGGTACGGTCCTTCCTCGACGGGCTCGCAGGACAGCTTCGGGCGCACACGTATCGCCCGTCGCCGTTACGACGGGTTCGTATACCCAAACCGGGGCGGCGGGGCGAAACCCGTCCGCTCGGTATTCCCACGGTCGCCGATCGGGTGATCATGACTGCAGCGAAGATTGTGCTGGAACCGATCTTCGAGGCGGACTTTCTCCCGGTCAGTTTCGGGTTTCGTCCGAAACGGTCGGCGCATCAGGCTCTCGAGGCTGTTCGTGTGGCAGCGAACGCGGGTCGCGTGTGGGTGCTCGACGCTGATATCAAAGCATGTTTCGATGAGATCGATCGGACCGCGTTGTTGGGTCAGATCGAACGCCGGGTCAGTGACCGGCAGATGTTGAAACTGTTGCGAGCTTGGTTGAGAGTCGGGGTGTTCGAGGGTGGGGTGGTCTCGGACTCGGAGACTGGAACCCCGCAGGGATCACCCATTTCGCCTCTGTTGGCTAACGTCGCTTTGCATGCTCTCGATGAGGCGTGGGCGGCGACGGGACACCAATGGGGGGTTCTCGTGCGCTACTGCGATGATTTTGTCGTGGTCTGTGCGTCCAAAGCGAGGGCCGAGCAGGCTCGGGCTTTGGCGGCCGCGGTTTTGGGGAATATCGGGTTGCGGTTGCATCCTGATAAAACCTGGGTCGTGTGCATCCGTAATGGCACTGAAGGGTTCGACTTCTTGGGGTTCCATCATCGTATGGTGGGGTCCTGGAAGTTCCCGGGCCGCTTCTATCTGCAGAAGTGGCCCTCGGCGCGGGCAATGGCTTCCATACAGGCCAAAGTCCGGGCGCGGACCGATCGGCGTCATGTCGGACGGGAGTTGAAGTACGTGGTTGAAGACCTGAACCCTGTGTTGCGGGGGTGGGGGGCGTACTTTCGTTTCGGGAACTCGGGACGGAAGTTCAACGTCATCGACAGTTACGTGCATCAGCGACTGGCTATCTTGGCGAGCAGAAAGCACGGGAAATCCGGTCGGAACTGGGTGCAAAGCTACACCTACGGGTGGCTCACGGACCTGGGTGTCTACCGGTTGACTGGAACGGTGCGCTACTGGTCGGCGCATGCGCAGCGATGAACGGTGTCGGAAAGCCGGATGCGGGAGAACCGCACGTCCGGTTTGACAGGGGGCCGCTGGGGAGGTGATGCCACTACTGCGGGGGCTGCTGGTCCCGGGCCGGTGTGCTGGAAGACGCCACCACGATGGCCTGGTCGGGACCTCAACCGCTGCGTGGCACACCGAACCAGTGGCCTACCTTACTGCTGGAGCTTGCCGAGCAGATCCACGTGCCGGCTGGCGCGCTTGCGCAAGCATGGCGTAACCCGGCACGCCAGGTTCGCCTGGTGCGGGTGATGAACTCCGCCGAGGTCACGACTCACGCTCTGGACGGGGTCGCCGCCCGCTCCGCCGGTCAGTTGTGCGCCGCGACCGCCACCTCCGATGTCATCGACGCTCCAGTTGTCCTCTTGGCGCGCGCTGTGGACGGTGTGCCTGTGACCAGTGACCCTGAGGATCTCCACCGGCTCGATCCAGGCATCGACCTCATCCCGTGCTGACGACCGCAGCCGACAGAAGCACGCGGCGCGTCCGATGAGGCCGTGGGCACTACCTTGCGGATCCCTGCGAGACGAAGCCAGCGCGACGGCGTTCACGCGCTGCAGCCCGAGCAGCGCCGGCGCCGGCCGGGGTCTGGCCGTCACCCTGGACGCGTGCCATCATGGACCGGCCGGAGAGGAGCGTCGTCATGACATCCGTGGTTGAGGGCAGCCTCATCGAGATGCGGACCATCAAGGTGGTCGCAGTGCACGACGACGTCGAGGGCTCTGCGTTCAACGTCGTGCTCGGCGAGGTGGGCGGCGGCCGGAAACTTGCTATCGGGATCGGCCCCGCTGAAGCCCTGGACCTCTCGGCTGGACTGGATGGGCACGATCGTGCCAGGCCGACTGAGGGGTCCAGCGGGACTCGGCTCGCGCCCGCAAGATCGACCAGTACGTGGCCATGCTCGCCTGGGGCGAAACGATCTACCCGCAGAAGACGCCTGGCCCCTCGTGTCCCGACCTTGCGGCAGACGGCGAGCGGCCTGCCGGGGGCTACTCGGGGATCTGTGTCGACAGGCAGAACGGGTGGCCTGCCGGGTCAAGGAGCACCCGCCACCGGTCCGGCGCTGGCTGCTCAACCGCTGACGTCGCCCCAAGCCGAGCCGCCTCTGCCTCCGCCAGGTCCAAATCATCCACGGCCAGGTGTAGCGAGCGAGCCTCATACCTCCGAGAAAGGCTTGTTCAGCGCTTCGCGCTGAGGGGCGCCCGGAGGGCGCCCTCGTCGC
This sequence comes from Mycobacterium sp., assembly GCF_039583785.1. Lineage (GTDB taxonomy): Bacteria > Actinomycetota > Actinomycetes > Mycobacteriales > Mycobacteriaceae > Mycobacterium. Next base: position 134 of record NZ_JAVKSG010000157.1, on the reverse strand, counting down.
GGCCGGTCGTAGCCTCTTAGTTGTTGAGACCGAGGAGGTTGTCATGGCCGACTACGCGACCCTACTGCGAGACCATGTCAGCTTGGAGGTCCGCTGTGTGGACCGGTTCTTCTTGCAGGGCTACATCCCCAAGC
>NZ_JAVKSG010000156.1:0-3303 GCF_039583785.1 Mycobacterium sp. | reverse complement strand
TTACGAATACTATTATTTATTTCATTTAATATTTTGATGATATCATTTAAAGAAAAACTCATATAAATATATTACACGCTGCAATTTTAATCCTTATTTTTTTTATTTTTATATTTTGTTTCTTTTTTCTTCAATTTTACTTGTACTTTTGTTTTAGTATTAGAAGTAATATAATCATATAATAGATATCCAGATTTTTGTATTTGTTCGGTGACATATGTTGTAGAGCCATTAATTTCAAAAAGAGCCGGATTTGCTTCTTTTATGTAATTAATAATGGGTTTTGGATTGTCAAAAAGATATTTTAATTGACCCCAGTATACCCGTATTAAAGGCTTTATTATTTTATAGGTTTCTTCATAGTCTTTAATTCTTGATAATACACCATATGATACGTCAATATTATATTTTACGGCATATCTCATCTCTTCTTTATTATATTTATTTATTTCGGAAGCAAATAATGGTATTATTGTATCTATAATATCCATTTACATCACATTTTTATACCGGCTGTAAAATTACCTTTGAGTTCCTTTTTTTCTTTCTTTTCTTCAGGCTGTTTTGGTGGTATTTTTTCTTCTTTTACCTCTCTTTTTGCTTCCTCTTTTACATCAGTTAAGAAGGTAGTTTCATTTTCATCGATGATATTTTCCTCTTCTTCATCGTTATTTTCTTCAACATCGTCTTCAAGAGTTTCTTCGGAAGGTATATCATCAAATGTTTTTTGAGTTTTATTTAATTCATAATCTCTTGCTTTAATCATTGCATCCCACTGTTCATCAAGTTTAGGATTTTGTATCAATGCCTGTTTTACAAATTCTTTAGTAATGGGCTTATTGTTAGTATCTACTATATCATCTTTATACCTGTTATAAAGCCTTTCTGCTTCTCTATCAACATCCCATAGATTATTTCTCTCTGGTGGCTTTAGTGCTGGAACTGTATTGCTAACTATGTTTGAAACCGTGTCAAGGATGTATTTAAGGTCTACCTTGCCTTTTTCTGATGGTGCTGGCATAAGACCCATCTTCTTTGTCATTTCGGAAAATTTATTTAGAGTTTCTGTAGACTGTTGCAATTTTTCCATCCATTCAGCATCTCCTTTATTTTCATTTATTTTCCGTACTACTTCAGTTAACATTTTCTGTGTTTCTTCATTATGCTCTTTTAATTTTTCAAGTTCTCTCTGATGCATTTCATCTTTAAGTTTATCTACTTTATCATTATTGCCGCTTATTAATTCTGCATAGTTTTTAAGAATATCTATCGGGTCTTTGTTGTCAGATTTTAACACGGGTATTAATATTTTTAATAGTTCATTATCATTTTTTCCACTGTTGCCTATCAGTGACTGAAGCAGTACTTTCAGTATTTCTGAATTAGTATCAGAATTATTATTATTTTTTGTTTCTTTCAGTTCTCTTAATTCGTTTTTAAATTCTTCTTTCATTTCTCTTATTTCTCTTTCAAGGATGTCTTCTTTATTATTTTTTTCAGGTGGTTTCATCATGTTCATAGCACTTTGCAAGGCAATTAAGTCATATAATCTATCTATTCCACCGTTTCCTTTAGAATTTAAAAATAGTGGAAGCATAGATAAGAAACTGTTATTATCACTACCTTTAGACTGCATGTTATTTAAAAGTTCATATAATTTATCATTGTCATTTTCTTTAGGTTTTACTATTTTTCCTAAAATGTTTTCTATAGTTGACTTATCTATTTTTTCTGACATAATATGATATTATTTAAGAGTATAAATATACCTTATATCATAAGATTTCATATTTAACTGGAAAAATATTAATACCGTCATATTGCCAGCGGCTTGTATACATATAACCATTGCCATTGCGTGTAAAATGAATTATTATAGTTGTATTACTATTATTATTAATTATTTCTGTATATATATCATTTGCATAATTATAATGAAATTTATTTTTAGCAAAATATACTATTTTTCCATTCTTTATATAAGGAAAATAGTCTAAAGCACTTGTTCCAGAATTGCGTGGAGATAGTTCTAACGTTAGTTTATCTGCTGGAACATAAGTACAATTAGGTTTTAGTTTCCAAACTACCTCTTCATCTATAAATTGTAAACTGAATTTATGAAAATATTTAGAAGCGTTTTTATAATCAACTCCTTCTGCTATATAATTATCTATTTTATTATATGGCTGTATAAGATATTTATCAAAGTCTTCTACATCGTCTTTTTCGTTAGTAGAAAAAGAATTATTATCTTTTAGATTTTCTATTTTTACACTAAATTTAGAATTTAATTTTTCAAATGCTTTATTATAATAGTCTTGAATATCTTTATAAAATTTTTTATTTATTTTTTGCATTAATATTTCGTGTAAAATCTCTAAATTATCTGTGTTTGACAAACTATTATATAAATTTTCTATAGAAAATAAAAATAACTTATCAGATATTTTTCCTGAATTATATGCATCTACTAATTCGTTTATTTCATCAATGTTCATAATATAATATCACTTTAATGAATAAAAATATATTATATATTTATTATGCTGCTATAGCTATTATAGGAGCAAGTGCAAGTACATTAGTTCCTATTATAGTAAGAGCAGCTGCTATAATAGCATAAACACCTAAAGCCGTTATACCTATTATTCCTGCGTCTATAAGTCCACTTATAAATTTTGCATATATATTATTTACATTATATGTTTGTGAATTAGCAAAGGTAGTTATTGTATTTAATCCGTTTCCACTGTTTACCCAAGCGCTGTTAATTTCGTTTTTATCTACCATATCATTAAGTATAGCAGATGCTACAGCATTACCATTATCATATGGTGTTTGTGGTGGCTTTTTACCTTTCTTACCTTTCCAATATTTATTTTTCAATAGTCTATATACTGTTTCAGAAACAACTCCTGCAACAGCAATTTCAAGAATAGCTGATACTACATCTTGAAAATTCATACTATACTTCTTTATGATAGGCGTCATACACTTATCTATAACATCTTTTTCTTGATTTAATATATCATTTAAATTGTTTATTTGTGTTGTACTCATGGCTACATTTTCTGCATTATCACTTTGTATATATTTCTGAAAAAGAGTTACATATTCGCTTTCTAATGCACTCATTTGCTGTTGGCATCCTTTTAATTCATTTATACACGTAGTACTTCCGTGACAGCCGGCATTTGGATTAGGAAGACTAATACCCGAAATTGCTTTGTATATACCATATCCTGTTAATGCAAATAAGGACGTAATTCCTACACCTATTCCTATTTTTTCAGTATTGTTCAT
>NZ_JAVKSG010000155.1:0-3330 GCF_039583785.1 Mycobacterium sp. | reverse complement strand
CGTCGGGGGCTGGATCGTGACGCCGCTGGGCGCTGCTTGCGTCGGCGAAGAATCACTGTCTGTTCATTCCACTACCGAATGCAGAGGTGATTCTGATGGGAGAGGCAGATCTTAGGGACGCTGTTGGTCGCGTCTTGGCGGCGTTGCGCGATGCTGGGAGGACCGAGGGCACGGTCGGTCGCCACCAGGTCGTGCTGGACCGGTTCGCCGCCTTCTTGGCCGGACGCGGCCTGGACACGGTCAGCGAGCGGGTGTGCATCGAGTTCATCGCGAACCAGACCGGGGTCAGGTTGGGGTCGTTGCGAGAGCCGGTTACGGAAAGGGATGTTCAGGCGGTTCGCCGTCCGGTGGTGTTGATGGCGGACGTGCTGGCCGGGCGGACGGTCGATGTTGACCGGTCGGTGATCCCGGCGAAGGACGACTGTCCCGCCGAATTCCGCCCGCTGCGGGATGACTACGTTGCCTTCTGCCGGGTGCGCGGCAACGCCGAGGCGACCGTGGTCACCAAGGACAAAGCGGCCAGCCGGTTCTTGCGGTATCTGGTCGAGGTGGGCGTTGATGACCTGGCCGCGCTCGGCGTGCGGGACGTGTCGGGCTTCCTTGTTCGTCAACGTGGCCTGCGGCGCAAGACTGTTGCGGCGATGAGGTCGTGCCTGGCGGACTTCTTGGTCTTCTCGGCCACCGCGGGCCGGACACCGCGCGGTCTGGCGGATCGGCTGCCGCCGCACCGGCATGTCCGCTACGAGTCTGAGCCGCACCTGTGGACCGCAGACGAGATCCGCAGGGTGCTGGCGGTGATCGATCGCCAGTCCGCTACCGGCAAACGCGATTACGCGATGATCCTGGCGACCGCTCGGTTGGGTCTGCGGATCTCAGATCTGCGCCACCTCGAGCTGGGCGACCTTGACTGGCGGGCCAAGCAGATCACGATCGTGCAGCACAAGACGGGCCGGCCGTTGATCCTGCCGCTGCTCGATGACGTCGGCTGGGCGATCATCGATTACGTCCGCGGCGCCCGCCCCGAGACCTTCTGCCCGAAGGTGTTCGTCAAGCTGTTGCCGGGCATTCAGGGTGACCACGTTGAGGTGGGGGTAGCGGCGTTGAGCGCGTCCCGGCTGTCGCGGCACGCCGCCCGCGCCGGGATCGAGTTCGGGCCGGGCCAGGTCTGCGGGATGCATTCCCTGCGCGGCGCGCTGGCCGTGGCCATGATCGGCAACGGCGCGCCGATGCCGGTGGTGTCGGCCGTATTGGGACACGCCTGCAGCGACACGACCCAGGCCTACTACCTGCGCTTCGACACCGAGCGGCTGCGCTGTTGCGCGTTGGACATCGAAGACGTCATCCAACGGGCCGGGGCGGGTGAGCGCGATGCCTGAGACGACGCTGCCGGACCTGGTCGCCGATCTGGTCGCGGTACGCCACGCCGGCGGATACCGGTTCAAAATCCCAGAACGAGTCCTGCGCCAGTTCGCCGAGCACTGCCGACGGGAGGGCTACCCGGACGGATCGATCACCAAAGAAGCGGTCGAGGGGTTCCTCTACGGCTCTCACCTACGGTCCTCCACGATCCGACGCAACGAGGTGGTGCTGCGTCAACTGGCCGAGCACGCCCAAGCCGCCGGCTGGGACGCCTACACCCCGGTCGCGACCACCCGGGTCCGTGTGGGTCACCAGCCGCCGTATGTGCTCACCGACAATGAGATACGCCGCTTGTTCGCCACGATCGACTCCCAGCCCATGTCTTGTTACTCGAACAAGGCGCTGGTCGACCCGGTCCTGTTCAGGGTGCTCTATGGCGCCGGGCTGAGGGTCTCCGAGGCGCTGAACCTGACCCTGTCGGACGTGGACACCAGCGCCGCGACGCTGCGGATCCGTGACTCGAAAAACGGTGCGGGCAGGACCATCCCGATCACCGGGCGACTCACCGCCACCGTCAAGGCCTACACCGCGGCCGCGCACCCGGCCCCCGAACACAGCGACAACGTGTTCTACAGCAGGGCTGCGGGCAGGCCGATCAACCAGGCCACTGTCTACATGCGGTTTCGTGGCTACCTGGCCGACGCCGGCATCCCGCACTTTATCGGCGGCCCTCATCCGCACTCGCTGCGCCACGGCTTCGCCGTCGCCAACCTGCGACGTTGGGCCGCAGACGGCGCGGACCTGGCCGTGATGCTGCCCTATCTGGCCTGCTATATGGGCCACACCGACCTGCGCGGCACCCAGTACTACCTGAGGCTGACCGCGGACGCCTACCCCGAGCTGATAGCCAAAGCCCAAATCCGGTTCGGCTACGTCATCCCCGCCCCGCCCGGGGACCAGTCGTGACCCCGCGGCCCGCGCCGCCACCAGACCTCGCAGGACGTTGGCTGGCGAAGTTCTTCACCGATCACCTGGCCGGGGAGCGTGGCGCCTCTCCCAGGACCGTCGCCTCCTACCGCGACGCGGTGAAGTTACTGCTCATCTGGTTCAAAACCGCAGAACACATACCGCCCGAGAGGCTGCGCCTGGTCGACATCGACCGGGCCCGCATCCTGCGGTTCCTGGACTGGCTGGGCACCGAGCGGTGCTGCTCGGCGGCCACCCGCAACCAGCGCCTCGCGGTGATCAAATCGTTTTGCCGCTACACCGCCGTCGAGCAGCCCGAGCGCCTCGACCAAGTCACCCAAATCCTCGCGATCCGGCAGAAGAAAACCCCAGCCCCAGATCTGGGACACTTGACCGGCGACGAGGTCAAGGCGCTGCTCGCCGAACCCGGAACGGCCAGCGCGCGCGCCCTCCGCGACACCGTCCTGCTCACCCTGGCCTACGACACCGCCGCCCGCGTCCAAGAGCTCTGCGACCTCGACGTCGCCGACATCCGCCGCCACAAACCGATGACGGTGGCGATCCGCGGGAAGGGATCCAAAATCCGGTACGTGCCCGTGATGGACCCGACCGCCCGGCTCATCGCCGATTATCTCGAACACCTCCAGCCGCACCCCGGCCTCGGCGCCGACACAGACCCGCTGTTCCACGGACCCAACCACGCCAGGCTGACCCGCTCCGGGGTGGCGAAACTCCTGGCCCGCCACGTGCGAGCCGTCCGAGCCCGCGACCCCGGCTGGGCTCTCGGCCTGCCGGTCACGCCCCACACCCTGCGGCGAAGCCGGGCGATGCACCTGATCCAGGCCGGCGTCAACCTGATCTACATCCGCGATCTGCTCGGCCACGCCGACGTGTCCACCACCGAGATCTACGCCCGCGCAGACGCGGAAACCAAACGTAAAGCGATCGAGAATGCCTACCAGCCACTCACCCCGGACATCCTGCCCGACTGGACCTCGGACACCT
>NZ_JAVKSG010000154.1:0-3342 GCF_039583785.1 Mycobacterium sp. | reverse complement strand
CTGATTTGGGGTCTTCCGCAGTACGATCCCGGCCATGCCGCCGGAGCGGTTCCGGTCCATCACAGCAGCGGCCTGGTGATGGGCGCGACCGTCCTGGTGGTGCTACGGGCGTTCGCCAACGGTGGTTCGTCGTTGACCGGCGTGGAGGCAATTTCCAACACCGTCAACGTCTTCCGTAAACCGCAGGGCGTCAACGCGCGGCGGGTGTTGACCGCGATGGCCTGCATCCTGGGAATCCTGCTGGCCGGCGTCGGCTATCTGGCTTACGCCACTCACGCCGCGCCGTATCTCAGCGAGTACCCGTCGGTGCTGTCGCAGATCGCCCACGCGGTGTTCGGCAACGGGGTCATCGGCAACGCCATGTACGTCTTGGTGCAGGTGTCGACCGCGGCGATTCTCTACACCGGCGCCAACACCAGCTTCAACGGCTTCCCCGCGTTGGCGAGTTTCGTTGCCGAAGACCGCTTCCTACCGCGTCAGCTCATGCAGCGCGGCTATCGGTTGGTGTTCTCCAACGGCATCCTGACGCTCGCGGCGCTGTCGGTGGCGCTGCTGGTGTTCACCGGTGGATCGGTCAATGCGTTGGTGCCGTTCTACGCAATCGGCGTGTTCACCGGCTTCTCGATGGCCGGCTACGGAATGTCCAAACATCATCTGACCGAACGTGAGCGGGGCTGGCGGCACCGGTTGGCGATCAACTTCTCCGCGGGGGTGTTGTCGACGATCGTGGTGGGGATCCTCGCGGTGGCGAAATTCACCGAGGGCGCCTGGCTGGTGGTGGTGGTATTCCCGATCTTGGTGTTCGGGCTGATCCGGCTGAACCGCGAATACCGTGCTGAGTCAGCGATTCTCCAGGCCTTCCGCACCGACCGTCCGCAGCTGACGAAATACGCGCGCCACCGCGTGTTCGTCTGCGTCAACTCGCTGGACCTCGCGGTGCTCGAAGCGCTGCGCTACGGCAAGGGTCTACGTGCGGACGAGTTGATCGCGGTGCACTTCATGATCGACTCGGACCGGGCAGCCGAACTGCGAAAGCGTTGGGACGAATTCGAAATCGACACCCCGCTGCGGGTGATCGACTGCCCCGACCGGCAGATCGTCCGCGCAGTGCAAAGGCAGGTTATCCAGGCCCGCAACGAACATCGCGACACCCACGTGACCGTGCTGCTGCCACGCCGAACCTATGCGCCGTTGCTGGGACGACTGCTGCACGACCAAGCCGCGGACAAGATCTCGCGCGCGGTCAGCCGGGTCCCGGACGCCGCGGCCACCATCGTTCCCTACGACGTCCAGGCGCGGATCCGCCGAGCCTTCCCGGACACCTTGGAGCAGCGCATTGCCGCCAAAATCGAGAAGATCGAGATGCGGATCTGGCGGGGCGAGGACGAGCCTGCCGAGGACTACGAGCACCCGGAGAAGTCCGGCACGGTGATCGACGTGAACAGCCTCATTCCGGGGGTCCGGGCCACAGTGGAGGGTCGCGTCAGCCAAGTCGAAGACATCACCAAACGCGGAAAGACGTTGCGCTGGATCGTCGTCGGAGACGGCAGCGGCGATCTCCGGGTCACGTTCCAGCCTGGCCACGGCGATGACGTCCAGCCGGGCCAGGTCTTGCGAGTCACCGGAAAGGCGAGCCAGAGCGGCAGTAAGCAAGTGGCGATGCATGATCCGAGTTACACGGTGATGCAGGCGGCCGAGGAGTCGTAGGCCCGCGACGTAGGGTGCAACCCGTGCAGTTCCTCCCCGAGGTTTCCGACGCGCTGGCCGCCGGCCGGCCCGTCGTTGCGCTGGAAAGCACCATCATCAGCCACGGGCTGCCTCGGCCGGACAACCTGCGCGTCGCACGCGAGATCGAGGCGGCGGTACGGTCGGGCGGGGCGGTGCCCGCGACGATCGCGATCATCGGCGGCGAGGCGCACATCGGGTGCGACGATGCGGCGCTGCGTCATGTCGCCGAGAGTGACACGGTGGTCAAGGTGAGCGTGCGCGACGTCGCGATGCTCGCGGCCCGTGGTGGAGACGGTGCAACGACGGTGGCCGCGACCGCACATCTGGCTGCGGCGGTGGGCATTTCGGTGTTCGCCACCGGTGGGCTTGGCGGTGTTCATCGCGATGCCCGCGATAGTTGGGACGAGTCCGCGGACCTGATGACGCTGTCGCAGACCGGAGTGTTGGTGGTCTGCGCCGGCGTGAAGTCGATCCTGGACGTCGGCGCCACCCTCGAGCGGCTGGAGTCCCTCAACGTCGGCGTGATCGGCTACCGCACCGATCGGTTTCCCGGGTTCTACCTGGCCGACTCCGGTCATCCGGTGGGTTGGCGGGTGGAGACGCCGCAGCAGGCCGCCGATGTGCTGCGCGCCCGGCGACGCCTGGGTACCGACGGCTACGGGTTGGTGCTGGCCAACCCGATTGCGCCCGGCGACGAGATGGATCGCGCGCTGCACGACCGGGTCCTGGACAATGCGCTGGCGGCCGCCGAGTCGGCGGGTGTACACGGCAAGAACGTCACGCCGTTTCTGCTCGACTTTTTTCACCGGGAGACCCACGGCGCCTCGCTGTCGGCCAACGTCGCGCTGGTGTTGTCGAATGCGCGGCTGGCGGCGGAGATAGCCGCCTGCGCCGGCGACTATAGACAGACCTCTGCGATCCGGAAGGAGTGGGTGAAGCGGCGCGAATAAGTCAGCGTGTCAGGGTCGGGACCATCGCTTCGGCGACGTCTTCGGCGAAGCGGTCGGTGGCCTCCTCGGTGACTTCGCAGTTAAGCCGCAGATGCGAGTGCAGGTCCAGCTCGTCGATCAGGTCGCGGTGGTAATGCTGGATCTCGTCGCCCGTGGCCCACACATGGCTCCAGTCGGGCTTGCGTGCGAACGCGAATTGGTAGCCGTACGACGGCACATCGCACCGCATCCCCGGATAGCGATTCCAGTGCCACACTCCGCCGACGTCAGAACCCTTTTCCAGCATGGTGAAATCACTGAAGCCGGCCTGCTTGAGCACGTGAGCGACGGCGATACCTGACGTGCCGGCGCCGATAACGACGATTCGCGGATCCCGCCGTTGGGACATGGGGGAACGCTATGCCCGTTGAAACTGCCACGGCAAGAGCTATCGTCCTTCGTCGTCTTCGTCATCCCGTAGCAGTTTTTCGGGGTGGTGGTAGGTGTTGGTGCGGGGTCGGCCGTGGTCGAGGTGTGGGGGTGGGATCCATTCGGTGTGGCCGTGGGCGTTTTTGCGGGTGGTCCAGCCTTGTTCGGCGAGTGCGTGATTGGGGTGGCAGACGAGGGTGAGGGTGTTGATGTCGGTGACGGGGTGGGTGGCGTAGGGGTCGTCGTGGTGGACTTG
>NZ_JAVKSG010000153.1:0-3356 GCF_039583785.1 Mycobacterium sp. | reverse complement strand
ACGTCGAGGTCGTCGTTGCCCAGACTTTGGTGTTGCTTTAGCTCGTGGATGGCGCTGAGCCCGCCGATGCCAGCTCCAAGAATCACTAGTTTTTTCGTCATATTTTTCACCTCGCGATTGGACTGCTCTGTTTTATGGGATCGTTACTTCTGAATGCGTATATTTTGGGGTCTTGTTCACTTTGGGTTGCGGCGCTCGACACTGCCTCTTCTGCCTCTTCTGGGAAGGCTGACCGGTACCGCCAAGATGGTTGGTGGCATAGCGGTTTGGTGTCGTAGCGGTGCATGCTGGGGTTCGTACTGTTGGTTTTCCGACGGTGGTCATGGCGTCGCGGTCAACGGTGGAGGCCCATTTTTCGGGGGCTGTGCAGCTGCGAGAACTCGGCGGTACTCACTATTCACCACCCACGTAAATGACATCGGAATCTTCGAGGCGTGCTTTCATGTTTTCGAGTAACCCGATGAGGTACGGTGTTTTGCAACGAGTGTCGATAATTCCTCCTGACCTTATTCCGAGGTGATTTCGGCGGATGTTGGCACGTGGTGCTGGGGTGTAACCGACTCCGACACACCGGGTGCGGTGACGGCGTTGCCGTCCTGGGTTGCGCAGCAATCGGTCTTTCTCGATGAGGACGCGGCGCCGCCGCGGCGGGTGGCGCCTAAGCGCTGGCCGACGGCGACGGCGATCATGGTGGCGACGGCGAGGACGGCGATGGTGCTGGTGTGCCCGGCGATCCAGGTGGAGGCGACGGCGGCGACGTGGCCGAGGTGGTTGCCGGTGGTGGTGGTGCGGTGGACGACGGCCGGGTACCAGTACCAGGCCAGGTAGGCGCCGGTGAGGATCAGCACCGCGGCGGTGATGCGGGTGGCGTGGCGGGCGAGAACGCCCAAGCGCCGGGTCAGCGCGGCACCAGCGGCGGCGGTGCCGACAGCGACCAGCAGCAGGACTGCACCGGACCCGGTGGCGTAGGCGGCGAAGACGGCGACCAGTCCGGCGTAGCTGGCGGTGGCCTGGGCCTGGGCGATGACCGCCAGCAGCACCCCGACGGTGCAGGACAGGGAGGCGACGGCATAGCCGACGCCGAAGGCGGCCAGCCGCCATCCCCGGGTCGAGGCGGCCGGGGCGGGTGCGGCGGTGGGCAGGCGCAGCCGCACGGTGCGACCGGTGAGCATCACCGCGCCGAGCAGCAACAGCGCCAGCCCGGTGACCAGCCCGAGCCAGGGCGCCAGGTGGATGAGGGCGCGCGCGCCCACGCTGATGGCCAGCCCGGCGCCGGCCAGGGTGCCGGCGAAGCCGATCGTCAGCGCGGCGGCGGCGCGCAGGGCGCGGGCCAGCCGCACCGGCAGCGGCGCGGCATCGCCCAAGGTGTAGCTGATCCAGGCGGGCAACAGAGCGAAACCGCACGGGTTGGCCGGGGCGAGCATCCCGGCGGCGAAGGCCAGGCCCAGCAGGCCGTTCATCACTTGGCCCCCGCGGCGGTGAGGGTGGCCTCGATCTTGTCGGTAGGCGGGTCGGTGGCCCGGAAGGTGACCTTGCCGGCGGGGTCGACGACGATCAGGGTGCTGATCGCGCTCACCTGGTAGGTGCGCGACAGCACGGCGTCCTTATCGATGGCGGCGGGCAGGTCGGGACTGCCGATGCTGCGCAGGAAGCCGGTGATCGCGTCGGCGGAATCGTGGGGATCAATGTCCACGGCGAGGAACTCGGCCTTGCCGCCGACCGTGGTCGCGGCCTTGGCGAACGACTTCGCGCCTTCGGCGCACTCACCGCAGCCAACGGAGAAGAAAAACACCGCGGTGGGTTTGCTGCCGGGCACCCGCACCGCTTTCCCGGCGAGGGTGGTCAAAGTGGCGGCGGGCGGGCCGGCGGGCCGCGGATGAGGCACGGGCTGTTGGGCCTGTTGCGGACCCCCGCTGTGGGTGGCGCAGGCCGCCAACACGAGCCCGGCGGTGGCAACCGCGACCACGGCGGCCGCGGCACGGTGAAGATAGCGGCGGCGGGTAGCAGGGCGTGGTGTCATTGGCGGTGCGGACCTTTCTCGCGGTCACGGTCGGGGCGCGGCGGTACACAGCAGTGCTCGGGCCGCTCGCCGCCCACGCGGCCAGCGCGGCGGATGACCGCGGCGGCGAGCATGACCGTAATCAGCAGCAGGGCTGCCGCGGCGATCAGCCACAGGCTGCTTCGCGCGCCTGCGGCGGCGAGCAGGCCACCGGCGATCAACGCCGGGCCGGCGCAGCACAGCACCACCAGCAGCCCGCCTGCGGCCACGGCCAGCGGGCCGGACCATCCGGAGCGGTGACGATCGGTCATCGAGAGTCGGTCCTCTCACTCGGTGGTGTGGGGATATACGCATCCATGCGGGTGAGCGCGGCGGCGTTGTCGGCGACCAGCGAGCGGGCCAACAGCACCAGCTCGGCCACCGGCGGATCGGTCGCCGTGCAGTCGGGCGAACCGGCCCTCCCGGCGCACCTGCACGTAGCGACAGTCGGCCAGGCACGCCGGATGGGAGTGGCGACCCGGTCGACCGGGGTCATTCCTGTGCACGCTTCCCACGGCCGGCGCCCGTGGTGGGGCAGCCGTCGGCGTCCAGGCAACCCGAGCTGCTCAAGCGGCGCAGGCTCCACCAGCCGATGGCTACCAGCAGCAGCACGATGCCCAGGTCGATGAACAGCGCGTTAGGGGCCAGCGCCTCCATGATGCTTGCGCTGCCGGCGGCGCTGACCCCGACCAGGCCGACCACCGCGGGCAGCACCGCGGTGCAGCAGAGCCCGGGAACAACCGCGCCCAGCGCGCCGAGACCGCCCAACGCCGCCCGTGTCCCGGTGGCGCGGCGCTGGGCGGGCGCGTGACGCAGGGCGAAGACCTGCACGGTGAGCACGGCGGCTACGGTTAGCCCGAGCACCACGCTAAACACCGCGTCTTGGCCGGTGAGGTGACCATAGTTGGAGGCCGCGACGTGACCGGTGTGCTCGGCGGGTAGCAACAACGCGTAGCCGAGCACTGCGATCACCGAGATGGCCGTGAACACCCACTGCGAGGGGCGGTCGCGGGCGACGGCGGCCAACGCCGTCACAACGCCCGCACGGGGCGCAGCGGTGTGTACCGGGTCGGCATCGCCGGCGCGTGGCGGGACGGCAGTGTTCATGACGAGGACTCCTTGCGTGACGGGTGCGACGTGGCCGGGTCGGCCGGGCCGGGTGTGGGGATGCGCACGCACGCCGCCAGCGCGGCGGCGTTGTCAGCGGCCAGCGACCGGGCGAGCATGACCAGGTCGCTGATTCGGGGGTCGCCGACGGAGTAGCGCAGTTTGCGGCCGTCGCGTCGGGCGACGACGTAGCCGCAGTCGGTGAGGCACG
>NZ_JAVKSG010000152.1:0-3376 GCF_039583785.1 Mycobacterium sp. | reverse complement strand
TGATGTCTTATGCCGACCTCCGAAATATGCCGATGACTTCAGCAATGGTGCAGGCCAATGGTGGTATTGAGGTGCAAAAGGTCGGCATAGTCGCGTAGTCGAGATCACGCTTCAGGCACGGAATGTCTGGAGGTGAGGTCCGTGACGAAGAGATCGTCGACGGCTCGACCGTATCCGGTTCGGGTCCCGCGGGTTCCGGTGGGCCCGTTGGCGCCGATGGTGCTGGCCGAGTGTTCACAATGGTTGGCCGGGCTGGGTTACTCGCCGGGGTCGGCAGCCGGGGTCGTCAATGTGGTGGAACGGCTGAGCTGGTGGATGCAGCTGGTAGGCGCCGGGGCCGATGATATTGACGAGGATCTGCTCGCCCGGTTCCTCGCAGTCGAGGGGTCCCGAGATCTTCCGTGCGTGGCAGTGAAGCAGTGGATCGGCACGACGCGCAGGTTCTTGACTGCGGCTGGCTATCTGAGTCTCGTTGGAGTCCAATCGGATCCACTCACGCCGGCGCAGACCGCGGTGGCGGACTGGTGTTCGTGGATGCATGAGCAGCGCGGCCTGGCCGAGAAGACCATCGCGGCCCGTTGTCACTATGCGGCCGGCCTTCTAGAGGTGTTGACAGCTGACGGGTCGGTGCAGTGGTGGCGTCTGGACACGTCGATCGTCAACGCGTACGTCGCTGAGCGTGGACGCCCTTACGGCGTTGTTGCTCGTGCTCACATCGTCGGATCTGTCCGCTGCCTGCTGCGGTGGGCGTTGAGCACCGGCCGCCTCGATCGGGATCTGAGCGCCGGGATCCTCAAGGCTGCCGGGACGCGGCGATCGTTGCCGCGGGGTGTGGGCACCGATCAGGTCGCGGCCTTGCTGGGTGTGTGCGATGCGGCCACCGCGCTCGGGGCGCGAGACCGGGCACTCGTCATGATCCTGGTGCGGCTTGGCCTACGTGCCGGCGAGGCCGCCCGTCTGCGGATCGACGACATCGACTGGGTAAGTGGACATCTCAGGGCCACCGGCAAGGGTCGCGAGCATCTGTTGCCGCTCCCGGTCGATGTGGGTCAGGCATTGGAGGCGTGGTTGCGGCTACGGCCACCCGCGCTGGACCGGGCCGTGTTCGTGCGACTGCGGGCGCCGCGGCAGATGATGACGACCTCGGGCATCTCGGGGGTCATCGCCCGGTTATCGGATCTGGCGGGGATCGACCGGATCTACGCGCACCGGCTGCGGCACACCGCCGCGATGGACGTGTTGGCCGCAGGTGGCTCCTTGACCGAAGCCAAGGAGCTTCTGGGGCATGCCTACACGGTCACCACGATGGGCTACGCGAAAGTGGACCTCGCATCGCTGCGCGAGTTGGTCGTCCCGTTCGGGCAGGTGCCGCAATGAGGACACTGCGTGAACGACTCGATGAGTACTTGCAGTTGCGCCGGTCTCTCGGCTTTCAGCTCAACGACCTCGAACGGCAGGTCGGCTTGTTCTGCACCTGGCTCCAAGCTCGCGGCCAGACAAGGACGTTCACCATCGATGATGCCGTGACGTGGGCCCGGCTCAACCCCGACGCGCACCCCTCATGGTGGGCGACGCGCCTGTCGTTGGTGCGCCGCTTCGCCGCCTACCTCCACGCCAACGATGCCGATGTCCCCATCATCCCCAGCGGCTTGCTGCCGGCCCACAAGCCCCGAGCCGTGCCCTTCATCTACAGCCAACACGACATCGATGCGTTGCTTGCCGCCTGCGACACCGAGTTCACCGACAAGCGGATCGCCGCCACCCTACGCACCGTCATCGGTCTGCTCGCCGCCACGGGCCTGCGGATCGGCGAAGCACTGAACCTGCGCGTCCCTGACATCAACCAGCACAACGACCTGCTGATGATCAAGGCCGCCAAGTCCGACCAGCGGCTCGTCCCGGTGCACCCGTCGACGACGGCCGCCCTCATGCAGTACATCGCTTTGCCTGCCCGGATGGCCACCCGCCCCGACCCCCACGGCCCAGTCTTCGTGACCTCCAAGGGAACCGGATACCTCTACGTGTCATTCCAATCCTTATTCAAGCAAGTCCGGGAAGCTGCCGAGCTCGCCCCGCGCGGCAGAGCACGCCCCCGTTTGCACGACCTCAGACACACCTTCGCCACCGCGCACATGACCAAGGCCTACGCCCACGGCGGTGATCCCGACCGGGTGCTGTCGCTGCTGGCCACCTGGCTGGGGCACTCCGACGCCGCCCACACCTACTGGTACCTGACCGCGACCGCCGAACTCATGGCCCTGGCCGCCGGGAAGCTCGAACCCCTCTCCGAAAGTGAAATACAGTGAACGCCTTGGCTATTAGTCTGCAGACCTACTTCACGACCTTCGCCCACACCCAGCGTGACCTGTCGGTCAACACCATCGCCTCCTACCGCGACACCTGGCGGATGCTGCTGAAGTACCTGACCGCGACACTCGCGATTCCCGCCGACGCACTCGACTTCGACGCCATCACCGCAGCGCACGTCACCGGGTTCCTCGACCACCTCGAACAGAAACGTGGCAACAACAGCAGAACCCGCAACGCCCGACTCACCGCGATCCGCGCCGTGCTCGGCCGGGCCCTGCCCGATCATCCCGAGCACGCCGCCACCATCACCCAGGTCCTGGCGATCCCACCCAAACGCACAATCAGGCCCGTCATCGAATTCCTCACCCCCGCAGAAGTCGACGCACTACTGGCCGCACCGGATTCCACCACTTGGACCGGGCGACGCGACCACGCCCTGCTGACCATGACCGCCCAGACCGGACTTCGAATCAGCGAGATCTGCTCACTGACCCACGACGACATCCACCTCGGCACCGGACCACACATCGCCTGCACCGGCAAAGGACGTCGCCAACGCATCACCCCGCTGACCAGAGCCACCGCGACCACCATGACGGCCTACCTCGCCGAACGGATGACCCGGCCAGGCTCTGCGCTGTTCTGCGGTCCTCACGGACAACCGTTGTCCCGCGACGCACTCGAACATCGCCTCGCCAAGCACCTTGCCACCGCGACGACCACCTGTCCCAGCCTCACCGCCAAGCACGTCACGATGCACACCCTGCGGCACACCGCAGCGATGAACCTGCTCACCGTCGGAGTCGACGTCTCCGTCATCGCGCTATGGCTCGGACACGCCGACACCCACAGCACCGACGCCTACCTGCACGCCGACATGGCCATCAAGCAAGCCGCCATCGACCGGACCAGGCCACCAGGCGTCAAACCCGGGACCTACCAACCCGAACCCGACATCCTGGCCTGGCTCACCTCGCTCTGACTATGCCGACCACACAGCCCCAAAAGCTTTACAGGAACACACCATTGCTGAAGTCATCGGCATATTTCGGAGGTCGGCATAAGA
>NZ_JAVKSG010000151.1:1824-3385 GCF_039583785.1 Mycobacterium sp. | reverse complement strand
CCCCTTTTAAAAATTTATCTTTTACTGTTAATGGAAAAGACTTTTATGTAGGAGATTATCAATATTATTCTGACATAGGATTTGCATATAATAATGATGAATATTACGTGTTTAACATGGAAAATGAAACATTTAATGGACAATTAAAAATAACTATAGATAAAGGATTAGAAATCACAAAAATGTTTATTATAGGGTATTCATAGAAACAATTTATATAACATATCAAATATTAAAGTGCTTACTGAAACAATTATTGAAACTATAATGAGAAACCTTTTTTTACTTATAAAACTCTTATTTTGAATATCATTTAATTTATTTGATAGCCTATTTATTTTTTCAACATTTATATCATTCAAAGTTTTTTGCAGCTGTTCGTTGGCTTTATCTATTTTTTTATTTAAGTCTATTAAGCTATTATTAATAACACTTATTGTATTTTCTAATATCGCTATTCTAACTTCCAATTCAGTTGTCTTGTTATCCATATTATCACATTACACGAATATATAAATATTTCTATTTTTTATTTAATAAAAGAGGAAAAGATGAAGCAAGTTTCATGAAAAGGTCTACCTTTTTATTTAATATATTTATATTATTTATTATATCATCGAATTTTGTATTTGTTATTTCACAATTTATAGTTGTTTCCATATTATCACGAGCTATAATTATAGTTTATTATGGCATAGCCCGTTACATATCCTGTTGGAATAGATACTGCAGATATATCAAGAGAACTGAAAGGTGTTATAGGTACATCTCTAAAAAAATATGAAGAATTTTTTGGTATAGTTTCTGTTGAGGTAATTGTATATAGAGTGTTTGTTATATAATTTCTTACATTTACAATTATGCTGGTATTTAAGGCATTTTGAATAAAATAGGAAAAGTCTCTTATTGGTGGTATAACATTATTTGTATTGAGCAAAGCTACGTCACCTGTAGTGTTACTATGCACTTGTGTATCTTTTATTACCAGTGTATTATTGTGGAATATTTTAATTAGTACCATTTTTACCACCAGTAAATAAATCTTTAAAACTACTTTTAAATTTTGAAAAATCATCAATGCCTATTATTCCTAAACTAACTTCTGCAATTGTTTGTGGTGGGTCATTAACCTGTATTTCAAGTGATAAGCCGTTTTTATATGGAAAAGGTATAGAACTATAATATGCCACCACTGAATATGGATTAGAAAATCCATCAGCAATATATAAATTTTGAGAATATAGAAATGCTGGAACATATACATTTGCTGCTAAAGCACTTGGAACTGAAAATCCAGATTTGCTTTGACCAAAAGCAAGCGCTTGAAAAGGTATTTCACTTATACCCGTTTCGTCAACTGTTAACCTTATGGAAAAATTATCTGTAGAAATTGCCATAATACTGAAAAATATATATCCTTTATCATATCCTTTTGAGTTGGTTTTATAAATTTCTGTATACTTATTTGTGTTAATTAATATATTCTGTTGAAAATACGGAAAATCAATGCTCCAACCATCTAATAAAGGAAGTATTTCCATTAATCCCACTCCATTTCTCC
>NZ_JAVKSG010000151.1:0-1724 GCF_039583785.1 Mycobacterium sp. | reverse complement strand
AACTGAATTTGGAAATGCTACAGCAAGACCATAACCAAATATATAATAAGGCAAACTCTCTGTCTGTGCAACATTATTTTTTAAGGTTATATTCAAGTAGTCTGATTTATATACTTCGGTTGTTTCAGAAGGAATTACTATTCTTTTTAACAGTACAGGTGCTACATAAGGTATTTCTGGAGAATAAGTAATATTGTATGCAATTAAATCAACTACTGCCGTTGAAGTAGAGTTATTTGTTATAGTTATATTATTTACTTTTAAGTCTAAACCATTAATTGCATATGCTCCTATATACTGTATTTCTGCATTTGGAACATAATTTGGTACTGGAGTGCCGTCTATAAACAAAGGACTTATTCCTAATTCCTGTATCTCTCCTTTAAATACTGTTGTATAGCCAATATAATTTTTTGTATTTTGCACTATTGGTGTTTTTACATATGTGGGTATGCCATTTTCGTTTATTATCCCTATTGAGGACACTGTAAATTTTTCTCCATTACTCATTTATATCACCTATATATATCTTAGAGCTTAAATAATCTGATAATTCAGACACTGTTTTTTTACATTCATCAATACTGTTGAATTTTCCTGTATAGTGTATTGTCATATTAGCTGTAACTGAGATAACGTGTCTTATAGTTAAGTCTAAATCATACGTGTAATATCCATTCTTTTTAATAGTTCCTGATATTTCTTCTTCTAAGTTGTTTCCAATGAGCACTATATTATCACCAGAGAATTTTATTTCATCTCCAATTGTTATATACTCCATTAGTAACCACCCTGTTTTATTTGCTCTTCACTTGATGATAAAGATAATGGATATACTCCCCAATTATTCTCAGTAAACTTAAATCCGTTTTCAAATGTTCCAACACTTATTATCTTCGACGGAACTATTCTGTTAAGCATTTTATAAGCTAAAATACTGTCTACGGGTCTCATATCAAGAATATTGAAAGATATGTTTAGCATTGGTGTAATAGGATTTGTTGTTGGATTTTCCATAGCAAACTGATAGCTATCTTGTGGAAGCAAGTAGAAAGATGTATCCGGATTAGGATGTTTATAAGGAGACACATATCCATCTATATAACCAAAGTTATACTGGCTTTTATTACCTCCCCATCCTAATGTTGGTGTAAGATTGTCTAATTTCACATTGCTTGGATAATATTTAAATATTCTCAATGGAGACGGATATATACCAAAGGTTATTTCTACTATTTTTCTGGATTTTGCTATATCAAGAGATGTATCAGAGATTAAATTTTTAATACCAGAATATTCTTGCATTTCTAATTCTACAGATGATATAGCATATGAGTTAAATACTCCTGATACTGCAGGACTTCCAAAAGGTGCTAATGGAAGAAATCCTTCTATTTCTACTGATGGAACATACTGCATAGTTATATTTTTGCTATCTACTACACGTAGTGCAAAATACTTGTCTGGCTCTACTTCTAAAAGAACAAAATCATTTTTTTGTACAAGCATAGTTATCTACCAACTAATAATTACATAAACAAATATAAAGACTTATTATCCATATGTATAATTTATTTTTAGTGCAGAACTTTGAACATAAACTGTTGACATATTTATTTTATTGACAGAAGAAGAGTATTCAAATGTTCCATTCTGTGGTATTTGTATAGGACATCCTGAATTGTTTATTCCTATATTTAGAGTTGTATTTGATAAATTTTGAA
>NZ_JAVKSG010000150.1:0-3445 GCF_039583785.1 Mycobacterium sp. | reverse complement strand
TGGATATCGCTGTTTTTGACCAGAAACCAATGATATCCAGCGATCTACCTATGATGTCCCAACGATATCCAGCTTGGAGTAGCAGGCAAGATAGGTGTTTGTAGTCACAAACACGATGGGCCGGACTTACTCGCCTACGGCTCGACGTGATCCGCTTCGCGGAGTTTGACGCCAAGGATTGGCGATCAGTTCGGTGAATTGTGGTGCTCTCGGGGCGTCGGTTCCGACTCTTCCCTTTTGGTGTAAATTTCGTCGGTGCCGACGCCCGCAGCTTGCGAGGACGGAGGCACCGACGAACCCTCTACCCCTGCCCTCCGGGGGATGTCAGTAACACCCCCCGAAATGTCCGAAAATCGGACTCTCCGTGCATATGAAAGCCGCAGAAAACCGCCATTTTTGCATTTTTCGGCCAGATCGTTACGAAAAACGAAACGAACGGCCGGTTCGTTACGACTTAGGCTGTAATTTCACCATCTCAGCGGAGTAGCGTGCGACCGCTGCCGGGTGATCGTCGATTGACCCCCTGAAGGCTCCTTCCGGCGTCACGGTGATGATTTTGGTTCGGCCTCGCTTAACTCGGATGATTGCCCCTACCCGCTCCAACAGCGCGAGGGCTTCAGCCATCGAATCCTTGTTGATGCCGGTTATGTCGCATAGTTCCGCGGCGGTTTTTGTGCAGTCGTGCCCTGCGAACACCAGATGCCGCACGATCATGGCGATGACGTTGAAGGCAATCCCTCGCTCTGCTGGCGTCGCTCCGCTCTGCAACAGCCGAGCCTGTACCGCATCGAGATATTGATGGCTTAGGCTCACGTTTCCGCCTCCGTATAGATCAAATTCCAACTGTTTTGCTCGCCCTAGCCCCTTGAGCTGTTGGGCTAGGAACCGCGCTCGTTCGGCCTTTTCCGGGTCGGTCTCTGCCAGCGCCGCCTGGTCGGCCAGTAGAGCGGCCTGGCCGTATCCACCTCGTCTCCGCAGTTGGCGGGCCGTCAGGTCGGCTACAGCGGCTCCTGGACGGCTTCTGGCCGGTTCCCCGGCCAGTATCTCCCCCAGGCTTCTGGCCGGCGCCCCTGCCCTTCTTGCCGCGTCCTGTGTTGCTCGGGCGAGAGCGATATCCACCGGGTCGTAGCCCCGGCGCTTAAATTCGCGGTTCGAGATTCCCATGACGACTCCGATTGTATGCTCACAGCATACGATCGTATGCCCACAGCATACAATCGTCAATCAAGAAATGGCGGATTTCTGCCCAAAAAGCGACGATTCTTCCGGCGGTATCCAGTTCTAAGAAGATTTATTCAGACTGTGGCAACGCCAGACGGCCCTGACGGGCCGCCCTACGGGGCTCCTGCTCCGCGCTCGCTCTGGCGCTCTAGGGCGGTGCTGGTGGCTAGGGGAGCAGGGGCTCACTCTGCCGTCTAGGGCGGCTCAGAGACCGCGCAGAGGCTCTTGGGGACGATGCGGGGCGGTCAGGGGCTCACTCTGCCGTCTAGGGCGGCTCAGAGCCCCGCTTATCGCTGGATATCATACACTCATCGCTGGATATCGCTGGATATCGTTGGATATCGCTGTTTTTGACCAGAAACCAATGATATCCAGCGATCTACCTATGATGTCCCAACGATATCCAGCTTGGAGTAGCAGGCAAGATAGGTGTTTGTAGTCACAAACACGATGGGCCGGACTTACTCGCCTACGGCTCGACGTGATCCGCTTCGCGGAGTTTGACGCCAAGGATTAGAAATCCAGCCGCTTCGATCTGGGGTCCAAAGCAGCACTAGTGCCATTGTCGGAAAATGAGGGGTGCACGGGGGGCTTGCCCCCCTGCCAAGGCGGCGCGGGGCACCCGCGCATGGCTTGCAAAGCAAAATAACTCCGCCAATTCCCTTGGCGTCAACCAGATGGCCTCAGAGCCGCCTCAGGCGGCTGAGTAAGCCACAAGCCGGCCCACACCGCCCCCCAAAGCCACTTGCCGGCCTCAGAGCCGCCCCTGACGGTCGTGCAGGGCACTGGCTTTGCCGCCGCGCGGCCCGTCAGGGCCGCCGATCATGGGCAAATCGCATCGCGATTTTCCGCCTCTTTTTTCTAATTCTTCTTAGGTATTGGATACCTTCGGAAGGTCGAGCCAAAAAACCTAGGGTTTCTGCGAGTTCCGGGCGAGAATCGCTTGACGAATAGTAATCCACCAGATTACATCGATAATCTACCAGATTACTATTGGGAGTCGCGTTCATGGCCACTTCGATCGCTGAACTGCGCCGCCGGGGCTATTCCGACGACGATATCCGCCTCGCCCAGATCACGCAGGAGGCGCAGCGACGGGCAGGAGCGCCAGCGCGGACGCTGGCCGAGGTAATCGCCGGGAAACCGGCTAGAAGCCGCTCAGGGGCCGCTGTGGTGGATCTGACGGCCAAGCAGCTCCGCAAGCGCGGAAGCTACGGGCAGGCCGCCCTGCTGGCCGATCAAGCGGCGTTGGGCGAGACCGACCCGGAGCGCGCGGAACGGGCCAGGTTCCACGCCGCAGGACTGGCCGCCCTGGGCAAAGCAAAGCAGTTGGAATTTGATTTCTTCGGAGGCGGCAACGTGAGCATCGGTCATCAATACATCGACGCCGTGCAGGATCGGCTGATGAAAACGGAAGCCACACCAGCGGAGCGGGATGCGGCACTAGCAACGCTCCTGCTCATCACCCGGCACCTCGAATGGCAGTCCTACGTCTGCACCAAGATCGCCGCCGATCTGGCGGAGATGCGCGGCGTAAAGCCCCAAAACATGAAGGACACCCTCGCGCTGCTGGAGAAGATCGGGGCTATCAGCCGGGTGAAGCGGGGCCGCACCAAGATCATCGCGGTGACACCCGAAGGCGCGTTCCGCGGGGACATCTCCAAGCACGGCGAGGCCGTGGCGCGTTACTCGGCCGAGGTCGTGAAGCTGCGCCCGGAGGCGACATGAGCGACCAACCCGAAAACCTGATGCTGATCTACCTTCGGCGGCTCGATGAGAAGATGGACCGGCTGGCGGAGGACATGCGCGAGGTCAAACTACGCCTCACCGCCTTGGAGACCGCCGTTGGGAACCTCGCAGCCACCGAGATGAGCCACTACGCCATCATGTCGGACCGCACCGACCGACTGGCAGCCCGGATTGAGCGCATCGAGGCGCGCCTAGACCTCCGCGAACAAGCCTAGCACCAACCACACGCTCCCCTTCCCGCAGAACCCGCCCAGCGGGCTCCTGAGAGCTTCTGTGCCAAAGCAACACAATTTCCCGCCGTGATCGCTGGATATCGCTGGATATCATACACTCATCGCTGGATATCGTTGGATATCGCTGGATATCGTTGGATATCGCTGGATATCGTTGGATATCGCTGGATATCGCTGTTTTTGACCAGAAACCAATGATATCCAGCGATCTACCTATGATGTCCCAACGATATCCAGCTTGG
>NZ_JAVKSG010000149.1:0-3493 GCF_039583785.1 Mycobacterium sp. | reverse complement strand
GAGTCCAAGGGCGTGGAAGTGAAGTACGCGATCCACCCGGTCGCCGGCCGGATGCCCGGGCACATGAACGTGCTGCTTGCCGAGGCCGAGGTCGACTACGACGCGATGAAGGACATGGACGACATCAACGACGAGTTCGGCCGCACCGACGTCGCGATCGTCATCGGTGCCAACGACGTCACCAACCCGTCGGCGCGCAACGACGCGTCCAGCCCGATCTACGGCATGCCGATCCTCAACGTCGACAAAGCGAGGTCGGTGATCGTGCTGAAGCGGTCGATGAATTCCGGTTTCGCGGGCATCGACAACCCGCTGTTCTACGCCGAGGGCACCACGATGTTGTTCGGCGACGCGAAGAAGTCGGTGTCCGAGGTTGCGGAGGAACTGAAGGCGCTATAGGCGCTACAGGTGCGCTGGTTAGACGGGCGGGTACGCCGGCGGCGGGTAGCCGTTACCGTCGACCACACCCCGAAGGCCCCATGGCACGTACCTGAGGTAGAACTCGATTTCATCGGAGACGTCGTAACTCGTTTCCGGATCCATGCGCCCCACCCTCTCGATTTGCCTCGGACGTCTGACGACGTAAGAACTTGTACGAAAGTGTAGTCCCACCGGGCAACGCGCAACAGTGAACCGTCGCGTTGCCTAGACTACCGACCAGTTGATTGACTCCGGGCAACCCCCGGACTGCCGAAGCGAGAAAACGCCATGCCATCCGAGAACGGGCTCACCCGCCGCGAGGAGCTGCTGACTGTCGCCACCAAGCTGTTCGCCGCACGCGGTTACCACGGTACCCGGATGGATGACGTCGCCGACGTGGTCGGCCTGAACAAGGCCACCGTCTACCACTATTACGCCAGCAAGTCGCTGATCCTCTACGACATCTACCAGCAGGCTGCCGAGCGCACCCTGGCCGCCGTGCACGACGATCCGACGATGTCGGCCCGCGAGGCGCTTTACCAGTACACCGTGCGACTGCTCAACCAGATCGCGGCCAACCCCGAAGGGGCGGCGGTCTACTTTCAGGAGCAGCCCTACATCACCGAGTGGTTCACCGAGGAGCAGGTCGCCGCGGTCCGGGAGAAGGAGACCCAGGTCTACGAGCACGTGCACGGGCTGATCGACCGGGGCGTCGCCAACGGCGAGTTCTTCGAGTGCGACTCCCACGTCCTGGCGCTCGGCTACATCGGGATGACGCTGGGCGCCTACCGTTGGCTGCGGCCGAGCGGGCGTCGCAGTGCCAAGGAGATCGCCGCCGAGTTCAGCACCGCGCTGCTGCGCGGCCTGATTCGCGACGAGGCGGTGCGGGTGGAGTCGCCGCTGGGCACGCGGACCGAGATCGGCACCGCCGGTCGTCATTCGCGATAAACGCTCAGACGGCGGTCTTCACTGAACTGTCAGGCAGCCGTGGTCCTCCAGAATCTCTACCAAGGCGATCTCACTGCCAGCCGCACGTTCACAGATCGTTGGCGGTGGCCTGGATCCCGGATTTCGTCATTCCGCTGTCGGGCAACTCCAAGGCACCCCGTGGGCCGTTGGGTGCAGACAGACGCGCTTCACTCACCGGCGCTATCGCTCAGGACGTAGGCGCCCAGGCTGCCCAGGAAACCCGCACAATGGGTGACGAGTTGTGCTGTCGTGTATTCGATTTCACCCTCGCTCCAGCGGCGCAACACCTCGAAGAGTCCACCGACGCCCAACGTCGCAGCCAAGTGCGTGACGGCGATGGCGGAATCGGCAATGTCCAAATGCACACGGGCCTGACGCAGGATCAGATCAGCGAAGCTGGCCATCATCTCACTGCGCAACGCGCGTAGGACCGGCTCGATCCCGGATTCAACGAA
Source organism: Mycobacterium sp. (assembly GCF_039583785.1). GTDB lineage: Bacteria > Actinomycetota > Actinomycetes > Mycobacteriales > Mycobacteriaceae > Mycobacterium. The sequence continues at coordinate 1,649 of NZ_JAVKSG010000149.1, read as the reverse complement.
CAAGATCCGCGCCAGCCCGGGATCCTGCTCGATCATGGTGACCAACGCGCGTACCGGAGCCTGCGCCAACGCCTCGGGTGTGGCGCTGTCCGCCGGGATGGCCGCCACGACGGCATCCTGCAAGGCAGCGTTGAGCTGATCGCACACCGCACGCAACAGCGCATCCCGATCGGCGAAGTGCTGGTAAAAGTAACGCGAGGTCACCCGCGACTTGGCGCAGACCGCGGTCACCGTGGTCTCCGCGGCCCCATGAGTGCCCATCAACTCGATCGTGGCCGCGATCAGCCGTGTCCGGCGGTCCCGGTGGCGCTGATCAGCGGTCATCCCGCCATACACCCGCGCTGGACTCACATCCCGAAGTGTGTCACGATCATCTGACTATATGCCGAGTCAGATGGCGGCGGTTTGAGTCGCAGGATCGCAAAGCACTTCCAAGTCCAACGGACCAGCGTCCTCTGCGGAATCCATCGAGAAGGAGATCCACATGTCCGACCCCGCACCCGTCGCGCTGAAGGCCCGACGGGTCAAATTCTCCTATCCAACTGGGACTCAACGGCAGCACTACGTCGGCGACGACTTGGTGTCCAGCCATTTGATCGCCGTGCTGTCGGCGATGTTTCCCGAGGGCGAGGACTTCTTCATCCGGTCGGTGCGTCACTACCGCGACCAGGTCCCCGACCCCGCACTGCAGGACGCGATCAAGGGATTCATCGCCCAAGAGGCCACCCACCGCCACCAACACAAGATGCTCAACGACCGGCTGCAGGCCATGGGCTATCCCACCGCGCGGATCGACCGCCACGTCAAGTGGTTGATCACCACCTTCGAGCGGCACTTTCCCGCGATGATGTCGCTAGCCGGAACCGCCGCTCTCGAGCACTACACCGCTACGCTCGCCGAGATCATCCTGACCAGCGACGAGATGCAAGCCCTACTCGGCGAATCCGATGTCCGCACGATGCTGCTGTGGCATGCGTTCGAAGAGTGCGAACACAAAGCGGTTGCCTTCGACGTCTACCGCGCTGTCGGCGGAACCGAACCAATGCGGGTCCGCGCCATGCGGCTCGCCACGGCAATCTTCGTGACCGAGGTGGTCGTACAGACGGTCCGGTCGCTAGTGCACGATCCTGCCACCTACCACCCCGTCACGCTGGTGCGTAGCCTGAACAAACTTCGCACGTCCCCGATGTTCAACCGGGACGCCCGGCGTCGCTATAGCTCCTACACCCGTCCAGGGTTTCACCCCGACGACTCGGACACCGCCGGGACCCTGGCATTCTGGGCTAAGGAACTCTTCGACACCACCGGCAATCAGCGCACGTACTAAAAGCCTTGATGGCGCAGACGTGCCTCCGACGTCACCCCGACCGCGAGGTCGACACCGGCAGCCGATCCCAGCTCGAGGTGCTCTGAGATCACCTGCCTCCGGCACGGGCGCAAGCGTTTTCTTGCGCCGCCGCCAACGGTCAGTCGTGGGCGGATCCGAGGCGGTGCAGGGCGGCGTGGAGGTGGTCGACGAGCAGGTCGCGGGCGGACAAACCGAACAGATCCAGGCGGCGGGTGTGGCTGAGGAGCAGGAGCCCGGTGGCGTGGGCGAAGGCTTCGGCGGTGACCTTCCGGGCGGCGTCCGGAGCGGCGCCGAGCTCGGC
>NZ_JAVKSG010000148.1:0-3555 GCF_039583785.1 Mycobacterium sp. | reverse complement strand
CTGGCTCTGCTGCTCGTCGCCGGGCCAACTGTGGTGGTCCCTGCATTCGCCGTGCTCGGCGCAGCCTCGGGCGTCGGCGGCGTGGTGGGAGGAACGGTCTGGCTGCGCACCTACGGTCGCGCCGAGATCGCCAAGCTGCAGGGCATGGCGACCGGCGCTCAGATCACCGGGGCAGCGCTCGGCCCCCTCGTCTTGGCGCTGACGTCGGCGGCAACCGGCAGCTTCGAGGCCGGCCTGGTGGCCATGATGCTGCTCGCCGCGTCGGCGGTCTTGGGCGCGCTGTGGTGGTCGTCGAGGGGCCGTACGGTGGCGGCAACTGCCGCCTCCTGACTTGGTCATTTTCCCGCCGCGGCCACCAGCTCACCCGTAGGCAGGGGCTCCGATGCGAGATGGTGGCGGCTTTACCCGACCCGGGCAGGGCACTCGAGCTCAGTGGCTAGTGCTGAGGTGCCCGGCGAGGCTTTCGTGGAGGTCTGCGCTGGCGGGGTTGAGCCCGATAAGGGTGACCTGCTTGCCCCGACCTGCGTAGCGGGCGGTCACCGCGTCGAGGACAGCGACGGCCGAGGCGTCCCAGACGTGGGCGTCGGAGAGGTCGATGACGATGCTGGTGGGGTCGCCTTCGTAGTCGAACTGGTCGGCGAGATGCTCGGTGGTGGCGAAGAACAGGTTGCCGCTCACCCGGTAGAGGCGCTCGTCGCCGTCGGGGCCGAGGATCGTCTCCACGGTGGTGCGATGGGCGACCCGGCGGGCGAAGAAGAGGGCGGAGAGGATGACGCCGGCCACGACGCCGATCGCCAGGTTCGAGGTGGCCACCACCACGACCACCACGACCACGGTGACGAGCGTCTCGCTACGCGGCATCCGCCGTAGGCGGCTCGGCCGGATGCTGTGCCAGTCGAAGGTGGCGACCGACACGAGGATCATCACCGCGACGAGCGCGGCCATCGGGATGACGGCGACGACCGGGCTGAGCACGACCACGAGGAGGAGGAGGAAGATGCCGGCGAGGAACGTCGACAGACGCGTGCGGGCACCGGCCTTCACGTTGATCATCGTCTGGCCGATCATGGCGCAACCGCCCATGCCTCCGAACAGGGCGCTCACGAGGTTGGCGATGCCCTGGCCGAAGACCTCGCGGGTCTTGTTCGAGCGGGTCTCGGTGAGCTGGTCGACGAGGCGTGCGGTGAGGAGCGTCTCGAGGAGGCCGACGAAGGCCATGGTGAGCGCCGGCACGCCGATGATCCCGAGGGTGTGCAGGTCGAAGGGGACGTGCGGCAGCCCGAGCACCGGCAGGCTGTGAGGCAGCGCACCCTTGTCCCCGACGGTCGGCACCTCGGCGTGGGTGAAAGCCGTGACGGCGGTGAGCACGACGATGGCGACGAGGGGTGCGGGCACGGCCTTGGTCAGTCGAGGCAGCAGGACCATGATGAGCAGTGCGGCGGCGACCAGCGGGTAGACGAGGACGGGGACGTGGCGCAGGTTGGGCAGCTGGGCGAGGAAGAGCAGGATGGCGAGTGCGTTGACGAACCCCGTCATGACGCTCCTTGGCACGAAGCGCATCAGAGTTGCGGTAGGGACCGCCCTTACGGGCGGCCCCCCGCACAGATCCCAGCGTGCGGCACTACCGCACTGGGCTCCTGCCTCGGGTGCGAGCGTCGAAGCGTCCTTCGGGGAAGGGGTGCATGATGCGCGCTGGAGGGAGCCATCGTTTGGCTATGCCGGCCATGCGCTGCCAGGTCAGGCGGTGGCGTTGGCTGCGACGCCGTAGCGCCTTCAGCCAGTGCCGGATCACCTGGGCCCGGAAGGCTTGAACGGCTTGGCTGTTGCCTGGCACTGCGTAGTAGGCGAGATGTCCTCGCACCACGCTCGCCAGCCATCGGCCTTGCACAGGGATAGACAGGTGCATGCGTCTCTTGAGTTGGTCTTTGACCTCGGCAAGCTTCGCGCGCATCCGCTTCGCGATAGTGATACGTTTGACCCAGAAGTACCCGGCCTTGGATTTCGCACAAATATGTGTCATACCCAGGAAGTCGAACGTTTCTGGTTTCCCGAGACCCCGTGCCTTCCGTGCTCGCGCGGCGTGCCGCCCGAACTCGATCAGGCGGGTCTTGTCGGGATGCAGTTCCAGTCCGAACTTCGCGAACCGTTCGCGGAGATCTTCGAGGAACTGTTTCGCATCGCTTTCGTGTTCGAACCCGGCCACGCAGTCATCGGCGAAACGTACGATGATCATGTCACCGTGTGCTTCTCGGTGTCTCCACTGCCGGGCCCACCGGTCCAAAACGTAGTGCAGGTACACGTTGGCGAGTAACGGCGAAGCCGATCCTCCCTGCGGTGTGCCTTCTGGCGTCTCGGTCCAGATCCCTTCTTCGATAACTCCTGCTGCCAACCACTTGCGGACGAGACGCAAAATACGCTTGTCCGCTATCCGGTGCTCGAGGAACTTGATCAGCCACGCTTGATCGAGCTTGGAGAAAAAGTCTCGTATGTCGAGATCGAGCACCCAGTTCACTTTCTTCCGTTTGATCCCGGTTGCCAACGCATCCAACGCATCGTGTTGTTTGCGTCCTGGCCGGAACCCATAGGAGAAACCCAGAAAGTCCACCTCGTAGATGGCGTTGAGCACCTCCACGACCGCCCGCTGGAGGATCTTGTCCTCCAGGCTGGCGATACCGAGCGGGCGGGTTCGCCCGTCGGACTTGGGGATGTACACCCTACGAGACGGGCTTGGCCGGTAGCTGCCTGCGTGCAGCCGGCCGAGCAGGCCTTGGAGGTTCGTCTCCAAGTCCTGTCCGTAGGCCGCCCACGTCACCCCGTCCGCCCCCGGAGCAGCCTTAGGGCTCAAAGCCCTGTAAGCCGCCCGCAAACGGGCGAGATCGACATGGTGCAGCAAAGCTGTGAACCGTGCATCCTTGTCCCTTCTTGCTGCTTCACGCACACGGTCCAGGCCACGTGTCACGCCTTGCCCGGCACTGGGTCCGGGACGTGTCGGTCTGTCCGTGTTCCCCTTGGCTGGGCGTCTTCCCTCCACCGGCTCCGCCACCGCTGTCACGGCTTTGTTCGCCAGCTTCGCAGGTACTACACACCCATCCGACTCCCCATGCTCGTGCATCTCAGGCGTACCGCCTGAGCGTTCCCTGAGCGGCCCGGCTGGTGATCGACCAGACGGGCGAGCATGGGGTCTCCCGGTTCTCGCACATGGAGATTCTGCGCATGCAGTGGTTCTCTGACCGCGCGGGGTCCGCAAGCAGCTCGCGCATAGCGCTGCCAGCGATGTTGCCTTCCGCTTCTAAGACAGCGTCAGCACCCCGATCTAACTGATTTCGCGGCTCAATGGCCCTGCCTACGCATACCCCTACCAACGCTTCGCTGCGCCCTCGCGGGTCGCCAACGCATGGCTCGGGGCCACCGTGGGTCGCTACTCCTTCGATGTAGAGCTCTTCCATCTCTATCTCCATGTCGGTTTATCCCGGCGCTTTCCTTAGATCCGTGGAGCTGAGGGGGACCTGAGGGGGCGGGTCCGCGAAGAGTGCCTCCTGTTGCGGGAGAATCGGC
>NZ_JAVKSG010000147.1:0-3576 GCF_039583785.1 Mycobacterium sp. | reverse complement strand
GGTTTCGGTCGGAATGCGCCCAAGAACGCAGGTGTGGGTGCTGCTTTACACGGACCTTGCAAAACACTCCCGCGCTGGCAGAGGTGCATAACGAGCGAAGCAGATTCGACTGTGAAGCGGCTGCACCTGAGGACTAAAAAGGTGACGTGCCCTACCTGTCAGCCGTGCTTACACTAGCGGCACGTCCCGCTCAGGGGCATTAGCTAAGGGAGAGGTAATGGCACTACTTCAGGTAACGCCGGAGATGATGCGGTCGACGCAACAGGCTATTCAGACGGCGTTAGAGCACGCGACGGTCGTTGCAAACCAGTACCTGGCCAACCATGAGGCGATGGGCGCTGCCTGGCAGGGCGAGGGCTACGCCTCATCGACCAACACTGCGACAAAAGTGCAGCACGATCTGGCACAAGCGGTGACGTGGGGATCGAAACTGGCCGAAGGCCTCGGCAAGGTGGCGGTCATGATGGAGCAACACGAAATGGACTCGGCGCACAGCCTCGCAAGCTTTGCCGGCGGCGCCAACACGTAATCGTCTTTCGAGAAAGCCATTCAATTCTTCGTGAGTTAGGAACCACCACATGACAATTCAGTACGACCACGGCGCAGTTGACGACCTCGGCTCTGGTGTCGGAAACCAAGCGGCGATCCTCATGGAGCATCACGACGATATCAAGCATCGGACCGACCAAATCGCCGGCTTCTTTCAAGGCCAGGCGCACAACGCTTTCTACGAGGCGCAGATCCAAATGCTCAAAGGATTCGAAGGCCTCATCGAAACGGTGGCACAGCACGGCCAGACCATTCACTCTGTCAACGCTTCGGCCCACGCAACCGACGCGAGTTCGACGAACTTCTTCCTCTGACGCGAGTCGAGATACTTCAGCTTGGACGCAATCATGTGCGTCCCAGCGGCTTGGATAGATCGGCATGTTGACCACCACGATCGATGGGCTGTGGGTACTTCAGATACTCGCCGGCATCGAGGTGCTTGCCCCTGAACTGGGTCTGCGCCCGATACTGCCCAGTTTCGAGACAGCCCAGACGGCCCTGGCGCATCCCATCGCCGCAGAATTGCGAGCCGCAGGCGTCATCGACGAAGCGGGGACCGTCGATCCGGTTGTTGTCGAATGGCTGACAGTGCTCTCGCGCCGCGATGTCGCACTACTCATTTACGTCCGCAATCCCGAAGTGGGAGAGCAGCCAGCGCGGGCGGTCCTGGCGCGCTTCGCTCAATGGTGGGTGGTGATGGAGCGATCGGAAGATTTAGTCCGGATCGGCGGCGCCGGAACCGCGACTGCCGAGGGTGCTGCCAACTCGGTGCTCGTTGCTCAGATCGACAGATTATGTGGAACCAATACGCCAGCCCCTTTTCGGCCGATCACTCTCGACGTCGATGCATTGCTGGCCGGCGTGACGAGTCGAGAGTCGCTGAAAAGGTTTCTGACCACCCAACAAATGGACGCCGATCAGCAACGCATGTTGTTGTTGGCCGCGGATCCCACGCGATCAACTCAGGCGTCGATCGTCGCGCTGCAATCCGGTGTGGAAACAGGCCACCCCACAAGAACTTTCGTTGAACCGGGCACGGTTGCGATCATCGACTCTCCAGAGGGCCGCTTGGTCGCCGAGCAGGTTCCGTCCGGGGGCAAGAAGTGGGTGGTAGCGGCCCCCGGTTCGACCACCAACATCGCCGCCGCGATCAACAATATGGTTCGGCGGTTACCGGCCAGTGAAGAATGGTTTTCCTACCGAAAGGTTGTGTAAGTAGAGGCTATGGCGCGCATGTTAGCATCCGCATCGTGACAGATCCGTGGGACACGCCATTTAATTCGACGGAGCAAGAGGTGCCGTCGTCGAGACACAGTGCAGAGTGGCGTCCACAGCATCCCAACTCCGTCTCGGGGACATTGCGCATCTCCGACATGGTCGCTCCGCGGAAAATTCCGCCGGGTGCGGGGTGGCGGAAATTTCTCTACACCGCATCGTTTCAGACCATTAATCTCGGTGAGTCGCCGGCTGAGCGTCATTATCGCGAATTGCAGGGCCGGATTCGCCGGCACATTCGTAAGCAGTACGTGGTCGGCGTGGTGTCGGGCAAAGGCGGCGTCGGTAAGACCACGATGACGGCCTGCATCGGTGGGGTGTTCCGTGAGTGCCGGCCGGAGAACGTCGTCGCCATCGATGCTGCCCCCGGTTTCGGAACGCTGGCCGGCCGGATCGACGAATCGCCGCCAGGCGATTACTCCGCCGTCCTGAACGACACCGATGTGCAGGGCTATGCCGACATTCGGGAACACTTGGGGCAGAACAGCTTAGGGCTCGACGTGCTGGCCGGAAACCGGGCATCCGACCAGCCGCGGCCGCTGGTTCCGTCGATGTTCGCCGGCGTCCTGTCGCGCCTTCGTCGCACCCACAACGTCATCGTGGTCGACACGTCGGACGACCTCGAGCACCCAGTGATGAAGGCGGTGTTCGACGCCTGCGACACCCTGGTCTTCGTCGCGGGCCTCACCGCGGACACGTCACTGCCGGTCACCCGGTCGATCGACTTGCTGCGGTCGATGGGCTACCACGAATTGGTGTCGCGCAGCATGGTCATTCTCAATGACAGCCGCAATAAATACGACCCCAACGCTCGCGCCTATCTCACTGAGCGATTCGGGCAATCCGGGGCGACCGTCGAATTCATGCCATTCGACCCGCATTTAGCCAAAGGCGGCATCATCGATACGAAATATGAATTGCAGAAGAAAACACACTTGCGGCTGTTCGAGATCACTGCGGCGTTAGCGGACAAATACGTTCCGGACGCTGACAGGCCACGTTAATGCCCAAAGTCGCTTTTCCGGCACGGTGCGCGGTTGCGGTCGTATGTGGCGAACACCTGGTCTCGCAGGTATATCCGGCGTCGGTGCCCGTTGAGGTGTTCGTCGACAACATCGTCGAACTGCTCAATGACGAACTCAAGCGTCGCGGCTTGGCCGGTCTCGGGCCCGGCGTGGGTTATGAGTTGCACAAGGCCAACGGCGTGCGACTCGACGTCACGAAGACCCTCGACGAACTAAGCGTAGAAGACGGCGCAACGCTTGTGTTGGCTCCGGTCGTCGAGGGCGACTCCTTTGAGCCGCAATACGAGTCGCTGTCCACCGGGTTGGCGCGGGTCGGCGAGAAGCTGTTCGAACCGGTCACGGCCGGCACTGCGGCGCACACCGCGCTGGCGATCCTGGCGATGCTGTCGGCCGCGATACTCGCATTGGCCTTGCGGATTCGCGTTGCCGGCGACTCGATGGCGCCGAGCATCGTGACCGGCATGGCCGGTCTGCTCGCTGCCGGTGGGGCGGGCGCGGTGGCCCGGTGGTGTCCGCATCGCGGCGACCTGCTCGACGGGTTCGGCTGGCTGGCGACGCCGCTGCTGGCGGTAGGCCTGGGCGCTGCCGCCCCCGGCAATGTCGGCGCAGCCCACGTGTTCATCGCCGTTCTGGCAACAGGCGTATTGACGACCGGCCTCGCGGTCGTGACGCAGCGTCACATCACGTTCGCGGCAACGGTTGTCACGCTGAGTGCGATCGGGGGCCT
>NZ_JAVKSG010000146.1:0-3594 GCF_039583785.1 Mycobacterium sp. | reverse complement strand
GTCGCGGATCGCACACATTCTGTGGAATTTGAAAGTTTGTCAAGTGCGGCTATTTTGCCTGGTGAATTGGGGTGATGGGCAGCATCGTTGGGGTGGGCCGGGTTCCGATCTGGTGTGGTGTTGGCCCGGCGGGGGTGGGGACGTCGGCGAGTCGGTTGAGGAGAGAGTCCAGGGCGGCATGGCCGTCGTCGACGGCAGCGCGTTCCTCGTCGGAGAGTGGGATCTCGGCGCGCATGCGCTGTAGGTTGTTCTTGGCTTCGAGGATCTGGGCTTTGGTCGATCCCTTGGGTGTGTAGAAATCGCAACGGGCGCAAGCCATCCGGTGTGGGCACTGCTCGAAGAAGCTGTAGGTGCACCAGCCGTGGCCGAGGTCGTAATGCTGCCACGGTTCGCCTGCGGCGGCCGCTCCGGAGGTGACGGCGTCGCGGTCGACGAGGACTTCGATCGCGCGGACGTTGCGGGCGAAGTATCCGGCCTCGGAGTAGGCCTTGGACAACGTATTCGGGGTGATCTTGGCGTAGTGCTGGGTGGTGTTCGGCGTGCTGTGCCCCAGCCAGGCCTGCAGCTCGAACAGCGTCATCGGCTCCTTGGCGTTGTAGAGCTGGCTGGCGATGGTGGATCGGGCTCGATGGCTGGTGATGTTGCCGCGGACGTCGGTGGTGGGGACGCCGGCCTTGCCGCATAGCGCCGGGATGATGGTGTGGTTGATGTACTCCTTGGCGACGGGCTGGGCGCGCACCGAGAACAGCATGTCGACGTGCTCGGCGGTCTTGCGGTCCAACCGTTTTGGCTGGTCGGGCCGCAGCGCCTGCCAGGCCTCGATGGCTTGGCCGACGATCGGGTCGACGGGCTTGGTGAAAGCGGTGCCGGTCTTGTGCACGGGCACGTCGAGCAGGCAAACCGCATCCTCGGCGAGGATCTCACGCGAGTCGCCCGCGATGGGCAGGCCGTCGTGCTGCCAGCGGATGCATCCGACGCGCAGCCGGGAGATCTCGTTGCTGCGCAGCCCGGAGAACAGCCAGGTCAGCGTGACCGCGCGGATCAGTTCCATCGGGTAGAAGGTGTCGGCGGAGTTGCCGGGCAGGTCGGTGGGGGCAAGGTTGAGCCCGGCCCACAGCAGTTTGGCCCACACGTCGTCGGCGATGACGCGAGGATTGGTGCCGATCAACGCGGCGACGCTGCGCGGCACTGCAAGTGCCCGGTTCGGATCGAACCGGCGGCCGATCCACTCCCATTCCTGGCAGTCGCGGAAGAAGGTGCGGGTGGCCATGAGATTGTGCGCCTTGGTGCGCGGCGAGACCGGTTCGCCGGCGCGGTCGCCGAGCGCGTCACGGCGTTGGACCCAGTCGCCGACGCTCATTCTGTCCACTGCGGCCACCCAGGCGGCGCAGGTCGCTCGGGTCCACTGCCCGGGGTCGGTGATCTCCGGGTGCTCAGCGGCCAGCCAGCGGCCGGTCTTGGCCAAGATGGTGCGGATCACCCTGCGCACCTTCGGAGTCAGCGTCGAGGTGGCATACCAGCGTTCGATCCACTCGGCCCATGCCGGGTTGGCGCCCTCGATGTCGGGGGCGTGGTTGTAACCGGTGCGCACGGGCGGATCGCAGTGACCCAGCTCGGCGACCGCCCGCTGCAGCGCATACAGCATCGATCCCTGATGCCCGTCGGTCGCCGGATGCGCTCGCAGCATGTCGAACGCCGTCGTGGTCAGTTCCTCGAGCCGGGGACTGCGGTTAAGCAGCAGCGCCTGGCTGAACACACCCCGCATCCGGCTTCTGGTGCCCTTGCTGATGCGGTATCCCCACCGGTCGAGCACCTCCTCGGCGCAGCACATCGCCTCATCCACCGCAGGCTCGCCAAATATCAAGCAGGCCAAGTGAAGTCGGTTGAACATGCCCAGGCGATGGAAGTCGGTGAACCCGCCGAGCAGATAGGCCAGGGCCACCACGAACGGTCGCACCGTCGACTCGGTCGGCAACGGCTGCGCAGCGGCGAACTCGCGCGCGCTGCCGCCGCACAGCCGCGCCCACTCCCACGGGGTCCAGCCCCACCAACTGCGGCCAGTGTCGGCGCAGTGCCCCAACACGATCGCCGCCGCCTGCCTACCGGCGCGGCGGAATCGGACATCGTCGCCGTGATGTAACCCGGCCAGGGTTGCATCCAGCGGCTCGGTCAACCGGCTCAGCGCACGCCAATGCGGCGCGGTTCGCCGCGGGATGCCCACCGCCTTGTTGCGGCGCAGCCCTTGCCGCCCGATTGCGAGCAGCGCCGCAGCCTCCTTCTCGCTCAACGTGATCCGGTGATCCCAGTGCCTGTGGCCGGAAAGACTTCTGACCGTCGGGTTCGCGCCGGCGGCGGCTCGCTGCGCGCTCTTCGCGACCGCAGTCATGTCGAGGCGTCCTGCCCACCACCGGCGGTACCGGGCCCGGTGAGCATGCCGATGCGCCAAGCGTGGATCTGCACCATGGAAGAGTTCAGCTTCGCCGACAGCTCCCGCCCGGACAGGTGGATGTACTGCAGCGTGGAGTCGGTGTTGCGGTGCCCGGCGAACGTGGCGATGGCGTGCAACTCCCAGCCCATCCGGGCCAGGTCCGTCAGGCACAGGTGCCGCGTGGTATGGGTGGAGAACCGAGGAAGGTTGGCCGCCAACGCGATTCGCCGTACCACCTTCGACCAGGTCCACAACGTGACCGGTTCGGCGCGGTTGCGGCGCGACTCCGACAGGAACAAACCGCCCCGGGCCCGGCTCAGCGTCGCCCGGTGCTGCAGGTACTGCGACAGCAGCACGCTCGTCGGCGCCGAATACGGCACCACCCGCTCACGGCGGGTCTTGGTCGTCTCCGCACGCACCCGTAAAGTGCGGTGCGCCGGGTCGAAATCGTCGCTGCGCAGCGAGCACAATTCCTCCCGGCGCAGTGCCGCGTCGTAGGCCAGCGCAAGCATCACCCGGTTACGGACCGGCTCCTCGGCGACCACTCCGAGCAGTTTCAGCCATTCGGCCTCGCTGGGAATCCACGGCAGCTTCACCATCCGCGGCACCAGCGCGCTCGCCCGACCACCGGATCGTCCGCCGGGCGTATAACGGCCCCGACCAACAGGATTCGACTCCCGCACCCCTTCCTCGACCAGGAAGTCGTAGAACAGCCGAACCGGCACCAGACGCTGCTGCAAGGTAGCGTTAGCCAGCCCCGTCCCCGAATCCAACGCCACCACATTGGCGCCGCGCAGACTCGGCCGCGACGTCAACTCCCGCACGAACAGCGCGACATGGGCGCGCGTCGCGGTCAGCGGGTCGATCCCCTCCCGCTCACAGACCTGCAGATACTCCGCCAGACCCCGGGCATACGCATCGATGGTTCGCGGTGAACGTCCCAGATCGGTCCAGATCTGTAGCCACTCCAGTGCCCGATCGTGCCGAGTGAACACCGGCCACTTGGTCTCCACCGCCTCAGGCATGCTCTCGACCCATCGTCACCGGTCACGCTGATCCGCGACGCTACTGGGCCCAACGGTGGTTCCGGCCGACCGACACGCTGTCTGATTCCACGTAACTTATAAGTACATGTCGCCTTCTCCGCAGGTCAGATAGGTGATGTC
>NZ_JAVKSG010000145.1:0-3672 GCF_039583785.1 Mycobacterium sp. | reverse complement strand
CTAGGCGGTGCGAATGCGGACTTCGCAGTTGAGCGACGCCTCCAGCGCGGTGTGAACCCGGCTCTCCGGGACGCGCTCGAGGTCGGCTTCGCGCAACGTCACTTCGACGATGTCGAAGCCGTCCTCGCCGGGAGTCCGGACGATGTCACCGGTGAGCCCGAATCCGGCCAGCACCCCGTGCGCATCGTCGTCGGTTCCCCGGCTGACAAAGGTGACCACACCGGGAGCGGGGTTGGCCGGAAACGCGGTGCTGCACAGGTCAATCGCCGCCTGTTTCGCAGCCTCGACGTCTTCGCTGGTGATCAGCAACTGCACTTCGCGGCGGCCGGCGGGCATGGCCCCGAGGTCCTTCGCAATGACACCGGCGCTGCCGACACTCGCCAGGAGCAGTGCCATGCCGTCGGTTAGCTGCGCAGGCTCCAGCGCGTTGTCCGGGTCGACGTTGACGCGCACGACTGCGGTTCGCATGTCCGCCAGCGTAACGCGGGTCAACTGATGGAGACCAGCGCTGCACCCGCCGTCACCATCGGCATGTCGCCCGGCTTGACGCCGCGACTGCTCGATGGTCAGGACCGCGAAGACTTCACCGCCTACCAGGGGTCGGGCGGGTACCAGCCATTAACCGGAGCGGACGAACTACTCGGTGAGGTCGAGTCGAGTGGGCTGCTCGGTCGTGGCGGGGCCGGTTTTCCATTCGCGGTGAAGGCGCGCGCGGTCCGCGACCACGGACGCGCCGCCGGTGGCGCCGTCGTGGTCGCCAATGGCGAAGAGGGAGAACCGGCTTCGATCAAGGATCGGTGGTTGCTGCGGCACCGCCCACATCTGGTCATCGACGGCCTGCGATGTGCCGCGTTCATGGTGGCCGCGGACCGCGCGTATGTCTATGTCTCCGATGCGGACTCGGCGCGGAGCGTGGAAGCCGCGTTGGCCGAACTCGGGCCGGACATCCTCGACGGGGTCGCGGTGACGGTGTATACCGTCGAACCCGGCTATGTCGCCGGTGAAGAAACAGCCGCCGTCCGCGCGCTCAACGGTGGGCCGGTCAAGCCAACGGACAAGCCGCCGAGGCCTTACCAGGAAGGGGTCGGCGGACTGCCGACGCTGGTGAGCAATGTGGAGACGCTGGCCAGCCTGCCGTTCGTGCAGCGGCACGGGGCCGCCGAGTTCCGTTCGCTGGGCACGGCATCGTCGCCGGGCAGCTTCCTAGTGACGGTGACCGGCGCGGGCCGCGCGCCGGCGCTCTACGAGGTGCCTCATGGTCTGGCGTTCACTGAACTGCTTTCCCTGCACCGGGTTTCAGCCGATCAGGTACGGGGTGCGCTGATGGGCGGCTACTTTGCCGGCCTCCTCGACCGCGCCGTGCTCGACGCCACGCTGGACCACGAGACACTGCGCGGCCTCGGCAGTGGCCTGGGCAACGGCGCTATCACGGTGATCACCGACGACTGCCCGATCGCGGTCGCAGCGTCGGTGCTGGCCTACTTCGACCGCGAGAACGCCGGGCAGTGCGGGTCCTGCTTCAACGGCACTGCGGCAATGGCCGCCGTGGCCGGCGCGCTACGCGACGGCGTCGCCACCGAGGAGGATGTCGCCCGGTTGCGCCGCTGGTCGGTCGTGCTTCGCGGGCGTGGCGCCTGCGCCACACTGGACGCCGCGACCAATATCGCGGCGAGCCTGCTGGCGAAATTCCCCGAACTCGTCCAGGCTCACCTCGACAATGGTTGTCAGACATGCCAACTGGGCGCCTTCAACGCTGACCGTCCTTACCAGGTGGAGGCGCTGTGAAGATTCGTCTGGACCGCACGATCTGCGACGGCTTCGGCGTGTGCGCCAAGCACGCGCCAACGTACTTCTCCCTCGACGACTGGGGTTACGCATCACTGGACGGCAACGGCGAGGTCGCCGACGCCGACCGCGATGCCGTGATGCGGGCGCTGCTGGACTGCCCGGTGCACGCGATCACCGAGTGGAGGTTCACCCGTTGACCGGACGCCCGCTGCCGTTGATCACCGATGACAACGAGTTTTTCTGGACATCGGCTGCTGACGGAAAGTTACGTCTGCAGGAGTGCACCGATTGCTCCGCGCTCATCCACCCGCCCGCACCGGTCTGCCCCCGGTACTGCCGCGCGACGCTGGCCGGGTTTACCATCAACGAAAGATTCAGCCTGCCTGGGCTTTCCGCACCGTACGTCGTCGCGCAGGTGGCCATCGCCGAGGACCCCAGGGTGCGGCTGACCACCAACATCATCGAATACGACTCTGCGCAGCTGGATTTGGGCCAGCAGGTCGAGGTGGTCTTCGAGCGGCACAGCGACGTCTGGCTGCCGCTGTTCCGTCTTGTAGACGGGGCCGAACCCGCCGCGTTGCCGATCGACGAGATCGAGCCGGAACGCTTCGGTGACTTCGTCCGGCCGATGCGTACGGCGGAGAAGTTCGAAGACAAGGTGGCGCTGACCGGCATCGGCATATCGGAGATCGGTCGGCGGTTGATGGTGCCACCGCTGGCGCTGACCGTCGCGGCCTGCGAGGCGGCGATCGCCGATGCCGGCTTGACCATCGACGACATCGACGTTCTCTCAACGCATCCCGGCGGCTCGGTGATCGCCGCGATGCTCGCCATCGCCTGCGGGCTGGCTCGTCATGTGCTGTGCTTTCGGACGCTGTGGGAAGCCACCTTCAACGAGCAGATGGAGCAGGGCAAGATCGTCCCGTCGGGCGGTTGTCGGGCGGACTGGCTGCTGCCGTTCGGCGCCACGTCTGCGGCACACACGTTGGCGCAGAACCCCCAACGCCACTTCCACCGCTACGGAACAACCAAGGAGACGCTGGGCTGGATCGCGTTGAACCAACGCGCCAACGCTGAACTCAACCCGACCGCGGTGTACCGGACGCCGATGACGATGGACGACTACCTCGACGCGCGTCCCATCACCTCGCCGTTCGGGCTGTATGACTGCGACGTGCCGTGTGACGGGGCGGTCGCCGTCATCGTCTCGGCCGTCGACGCTGCCCGCGACCTAACCAAGCCGCCGGTGCTGGTGGAGGCGGTAGGTACCCAGATCATCGAGCGAATCGAGTGGGATCAAAGCACGTTGACCCACGAGCCGCAGGTGCTGGGCCAAGCCGCCCACCTGTGGTCGCGCACATCGCTCACCCCGCAGGACGTCGACGTCGCCGAACTGTACGACGGATTCACGATGAACTGCCTGTCCTGGATCGAAGCGCCGGGATTCTGCGGTATCGGCGAGGCACGCCACTTCCTGGACGGCGGCAAGAACATCGCGCGCGACGGGCAGTTACCGCTGAACACCCACGGCGGTCAGCTGTCGCACGGCCGAACTCATGGCATGGGCCTGCTGCACGAGGCCATCACCCAGTTGCGCGGCGAGGCCAGCGATCGTCAGGTCGCCGATGCCCGCGTCGGCGTCGTCCGCAGCGGCGGCCTGACACCCAGCGGGGTACTGCTGCTGCGGGCCGATCGGTGACGAGCCCGACAGTTCGGCCCCGGCTCGTCATCGTCGACGGCGTGCCGATGTCCGCGTTGGTCGCCGAGGCGCCGGACCCGCGGGCGGTCATCGTCGCCATTCACGGCGGCGGAACCAGCGCACTGTATTTCGATTGCCCCGGCCATCCCGAGTTGTCGTTGCTGCGCGCCGGCGCGCAGCCCCGC
>NZ_JAVKSG010000144.1:0-3710 GCF_039583785.1 Mycobacterium sp. | reverse complement strand
TCGTTCATAACAGTGGTACCTCCTGCCCCACGCCGGGGGCGGTTAGAACCACTTACACCGAATCAGCGATAGACCCTTCCCCGAATAAAGTCTGCCGATGGGATGTGTTGGCCGCGTATGGAAGTCGGGTGTCGTCGAGCCGTGTGCCTCGTTGATCTTGTGGCTCTGGCTTGACCGGCCGTGGTGATCTCGCGGCGCTCCGCCGAATCGATGAGCCGCCGATTGCCGGCTGACGCCTGATGCCTGTCGAGAGTCGCGCGTCGCGGAACCGCCGAATCAGTGTCGGCGAGTCAGCAGCGCTGTAGCGCTCCAGGGCCGCCTGCCGGGATGACGTGGATCGGGCTGCGGACCCCACAGGGCTGGCCACATGAACATCGGCAGCCTGCGAAATCGCCTGGCAGCGGCCATAAGATGCTCCGATTCGAGGACTCGCCAGCCCAGTGCTTCGAAATAGGCCAACCCGTTTTCGGGCGCGAAGATGAACGGGGCATTCTGCAGCATCCCGGACATCTTCTTGTTCATCAGCCTCTTCAGTCCCGGGCCGCCGAAGTCGAACATCCACCAGCAGACCTCAGGCCGATCGAGCGCGTCCGAAAGCGCTGCGACATCACGGTCTTGGAGATACATCAACAGGCCTTCGGTCAACACCAGCGCGTTGGCTGCGCCGTCGAGAGCCTCGTCGAGAAACGCGCCGCGGGCCACCGGGTCGGCGAGGTCGACCGCGGACCGTGTCAACCGGCAATGCGGCGTCTGGTCGGCAATAAGTTGCGTCTTCTCCTCGATCAACTGCGGAAGGTCCGCCTCGATCCAGAGGAAGTCAGCCGGAAGGTGCAACCGGTAGGGCCGGGTGTCCAAGCCGGCGGCCAGATTCAGCACCCGATCGCAGCCTTTGGCGATCGCCTCGGCGATGGCGTCATCGATGATCTTGGTGCGCGCGATGAGCCACCAGCCGTTGCGGCTCGACGCCGGAGAGTTGGCGACGATCGCGCGGCCCTGCGTTCCCGCGAGGCGCTCGGCGAGCGGATCGCGGAACAGCGCGTCGGCCCGCGATGATTCGGTAGCCCGGTAGAGCGCAGTCCACCTGGCCGTGTCGGAAACATGGGTGATCACATGCCCGGTGTCTGACATACGTTGCGTTATAGCACTCCGGCGCTGGTGGAATCCGCGTTGGGTCGTGTATAAGGGTCACCGCCCAGCACGGCGCCACGGCGCGGCACACGCCCCGTCGGCCGTTCAGGTCGCGGCAGAGGCCCTCAGCGATGCCAGGGCGCCGGCGCTGAGCCGGGCCAGTTCCTGCGCCTCGTCGGGGGTGAGCACGGCCGCGAAAATCTCGGCCATCCGGCGGTTGGTCGCCTGCTCGACCTCGGCGTAGCGGTCCTTCTTGTCCGCGCCGTCGGCGAACGGCTCGGGCCAGCCGAACATCGCCGCGTACTGATGGCCCTTATTGAGCATGTGCGCTTCCACCGGGGTGATGCCGGAAATGGTGAGGGCGTTGAAATGCACGCCGCCCCGCAGCTCACGCAGAACGTGCATGACCTGCAGCGCCCGCGCCGCCGCGTCGTCGGCCAGCGGCATGGTGCGCCAGCCGGCATACAGCGGCAGGCCCGCGTCCGGTGCCGCCGTGATGATCTTCTCCCCCAGCGCCGCGATGCGGTCCAGGCCTTCGGCGCCGGCCAGGTGCTTGCGGGCGAAGCGGGCAATCTGGTCCCAGTACACCTCGGCCGCGCCGGCCGCGCCGTGCACCGCGACGCCCTCCTCCCACAGGCCCCGCAGGAAGTTGGCTTCGAACGCGACGAACACCGAACCGACCGTCCAGCCGGTGGCCTCGCCCAGCACCCCGCCGCGGCCGGCCACGTATCCGGTGAGCGGGTTCTGGTAGCCGGCGGCGATGCTTTCGGCGAACGTCTCGGGGTGCAACATGAACACCGCGACTGCTTGTTCGATGGGCGAGGCCGCGGCGATGGCCGCGTCGAGCACGTCGTTGTGGCTCATGGGTCTCCTTGTCATTCATGACGCTGCGTGTGTCGCACGCTACTCCTGGGGTTCGGTAGCGACGGCGTGGTCAGCGGCGTCCCGCCGTCATGGCGCCGAGCGTGTACGTGGGTCGCACGCTCGACGGCGACACGGTGCGCGCATTCGATGCAGTAGCACGCGAATCGGGTCGGGGCACTGGGTAATTCGAGGCTTCGCTTACCGCCTAATCGGAGACCTTGACGACGAGCTTGCCGACGTTCGTGCCGTCGAACAACATGTTGATCGCCGTCGGCAACTGCTCGAAGCCCTCGACGACGGTTTCGAGCGGGGTGAGCGCGCCTCCGGCGATCAGGCCGGCGATCTCGGTGATCGCCTCCGGCGCGCGCCCGAAGTGGTCCAAGACGATGAAGCCCTGCAGCGTCGCGCGCTGGACCAGCAGGTTTCCGAACGCGCGCGGCCCGGGCGGCGGGTCGGCCGAGTTGTAGCCGGAGATCATGCCGCACAACGCCACCCTGGCACCGATGTTCAGGCGCGCGAAGATGGCGTCCATGATGTCGCCGCCCACGTTCTCGAAGTCGACGTCGATCCCGTCGGGCGTGGCCGCGGCAAGCTGGGCGGCCCAGTCGTCGGCGCGGTGGTCGACGGCCGCATCGAAGCCGAGCCGTTCGGTGACCAGCGCGCACTTCTCGGGGCCGCCGGCGATCCCGACGACGCGTGCGCCGGCGGCCTTGGCGAGCTGACCGGCGACCGAGCCGACCGCCCCGGCCGCCGCCGAGACCACAACCGTCTCCCCCGGCTGCGGCTTGCCGATGTCGCGGATCCCGACCCACGCGGTGAGTCCGGTCATGCCGAGCGCGCCGAGATAGGCGCTCGGCGAGACGCCCTCGGCGACCTTGACCGGCGTCAGCGGCGCCTCGGCCGATGCGACCGCGTACTGCTGCCAGCCGACGAGGCCCTGCACCGTCTGGCCGACCCGATAGTCCGGGCTGTTGGACGCGACGACCTCGCCTAGGCCGAGCCCGCGCATGACCTCGCCTATGCCGACCGGCGGCAGGTAGGTCGGGGTGTCGTTGATCCACCCGCGGTTCGTGGGGTCCAACGAGATCCAGTCGACGCGCACGAGCGCCTCGCCGTCGCCGATGTTCGGCATCGGCTCCTCGCTGAGCTCGAAGGTGTTGGCGTCGATACGTCCGGTGGGGCGCTGACGGAGAAGGAAGCGGCGGTTATGTTCGGCCATCAGGTACAAGGTAGCGCCAAGCGCCGACGGCGAACGGCCATAAGGCGCTGTCGGTTCGGGTCGGCGCCGAGTTGACGTGCTGCAATTACTTTGCCGATGCACCCTACTGGCGGCCGCGGTCTGCCTAACCTCGAGGTATGCCGGAGCCAGACATGGTGGAAACTGTAAGTGCGAGTGCGGGTGGTGATTCGGTCAGCAAGCTGGCCGCTTACCGTAAGTGCGCCGAACGTATCAAAACGGCGTGGCCGGTGTTTGCCGCCGAGCGCCGGAGACGCCTGCAACAAGGCGGGGGCGGGCAACCCGTCGAGAAGGTCGCCGAGAACATCCTGGAGAACCTTTTCACCACCGTCCTGGACTGGCCGATAGAAAACGTTCGGCCGCAGGTGGAACGGGCCGACATCGTGCTGACCCGGCTGGGTCTCAAGTATCTCGTTCTGGAGGTGAAACGGCCCGGCTGGTTGACCGGGCGCCAGTCGGCGATCGAGGCCGCGTTGAGGCA
>NZ_JAVKSG010000143.1:1408-3751 GCF_039583785.1 Mycobacterium sp. | reverse complement strand
CTGATAACACGGCGGGCCGATGCGTCCAAGACCGGGACGCTAACATGAAACCGCATGTCCACGACCACTTTTCATATCATCTGGGCGCAGCTACCACAGCGTTCAGTCGCGCGAGTTGGTCCACTATTTGGATCACCCGCTCAACGATAGAGTTCGCTGAAACATCAAAACTCATATCTTCCTCATGCAATTCTCAGCCGCTTTTGTATGGACACGGCCGATGCGCTTCTGTTATGAATAGCTGGTCTACAAACTGACGTCGGTCTTAAGCTTCTAGGGCAGGCATCCATATCGAGGCGCTCGGCGCCTATGGATCAGGAGCACCGTGAGCACTTTTTTGATGGCTGACCCCTCTTTTCATCCTCTGATGCTGAGCAGTCGCCTGATTTCCGAACTCGCGCAAGCACGCAGCACGCTGCGAGCAACCACCGAACGCAGCGGCCCGGCGGTGATCGTCAGCGCCGGCGGTGAACTGGACGCTTCCAACGATGCCGCATGGCGCCATCTCCTCAGCGAGGCGTCCGCGGCCGCAGGCCCGCCGGGCCCGCTCGTGGTCGACACCGACGGTTTGGACTTCATGGGATGCTGCGCATACGCCGCCCTTGCCGAGGAGGCTGAGCGGGCGCGGGAGCGTGGCGTCGAGATGCGTGTGGTCAGCAGCCAGCCGGTCGTCGCGCGGATCGTGCGGGCGTGTGGGCTGACCGAGCTGCTGCCGGTGGACGTCAGCGTGAACGCTGCGCTGTCCGCGTGTATGGCCGTTGACTGACGCTGCGACGCGTCAGGTTGGAAGGCCGAAGAGCTATACCAACCCGGGCAGGCCGAATACGCGTCCGGCAAGGGCGTTTCGATGAATCCGGTGATATTGATCGCGATCACTCGTGTCGACTCCGCGCGATCCAGCAGATGAACCGGCCCGCCGCCGGCGGCATGAACGATGCCGTCGATCACGCTTCCACCCTCGGCCAGCAGACGCTTCGCTGTCGCCAGACCGAGGCCGGCGGCGGGTCCGGTCACCACTAACGTCCGAAAACAGGCCCGAGTAGCATTCACCATGGCTGTCTTTTTCGAATTCCGTTGCAGCGCAATCAAAGTCCAAACTGGTCGTCGATGAGGCCGAGTCAAACCTGCGCGACCAGCCTCCGAAGGCGCTCGGATTCGGCAGCCTCGACACCGACCACGTCGCACTTCCCGCGAGCCCGATCGACGACCGACACGTCAGTCACCACGCCCGCTCCTCTCGGTCCACCGCCCTACATCATCGGCGATGAAGACCGATTCGCGTCACTGATTGGCTTCTGGCCATATCTCGCTGGTCGGAAAGACTCCCTGACTACGCCCGGTCCATTCCTTCACCCGCGCCTTCTCAGCGGCCCGCGCTTTGGCTTCCGCTTTCTTTCGGGCCGCGTAGCTATCCAGGTCTTCGTCTTCCTCGTCGTCGGGGTTGTCGTCGACCTCGAAGAGGACCTCGTACCACCGCTTGTGGGGCTGCACCCGCGTCTCGACGTCACCCGTCGGAGTCGCCCGCTTGATCTGGACGTTCTGCAGGCCTGGATCCCGACGGGAGATGAACGCCTCAAGCGCCTCCCCTAAGTCGCGTCCGCTGAGATTGATGTCTGCCAGCGCCCTACCTTGGTACATAGCCACGCCGGACATCTTGCAACGGAATCGCGTTGGATGCATTCTTTTCCGGCCGGGCGGCACGCCTTCACAGCCGTTTCCAGGGCCCAGCCAAGATACAACTGGCCTCCCGCCTTCGATGAAAGCGGGAGGCCAGTTGAGGTCAGATCAGTACAGTGGGATCCAGTTGCCGAAGTACCAGTATCCCCATCCACCGAACAACGGATTGAACACTGGAGTGGCGTTGTAGCCGTTGTAGTTGAACGGCCCGTAATTAGCCTGCCCCCAGCCGATGTCGCGCGCCGGCCCATTCCATGGTGCGTTCCAGCCACCAGGCGGCGGCGGTCCGTTCCAGCCACCAGGAGGCGGTGGCCCGTCCCAGTTGGGCGGCGGTGCTCCGGGGGGTGGTCCGCCGTTCCACCCGAAGCCGTTCGGCGGAGGCGGAGGCGGTGCACCGTGACCCGGCGCGCTGAATCCGTGCGGTGCGTCCCGCGGGCCGCCCCACTGCGGGCCACCCCGGTCGTAGTAGCCGTGTTGCACATACGGAGGCGGCGGCGGGCCACCAGGTCCGCCAGGCCCACCAGGCCCGCCAGGCCCGCCAGGACCCGGATTGCCCGGATTACCCGGTCCCCCAGGGCCACCCGGACCAGGACCACCAGGCCCCTGCGCACCCGGCCCACCAGGACCGCCAGGACCCGGACCGCCAGGACCCGGATTGCCCGGATT
>NZ_JAVKSG010000143.1:0-1308 GCF_039583785.1 Mycobacterium sp. | reverse complement strand
GGACCACCAGGCCCCTGCGCACCCGGCCCACCAGGACCGCCAGGACCCGGACCGCCAGGACCCGGATTGCCCGGATTGCCCGGTCCCCCAGGGCCACCCGGACCAGGACCACCGGGCCCCTGCGCACCCGGCCCGCCAGGGCCACCCGGACCACCCGGACCCGGACCAGGACCCGGACCCGGACCCGGACCGCCAGGACCACCCGGACCAGGACCACCGGGCCCACCAGGACCACCCGGACCAGGACCACCGGGCCCACCAGGACCACCCGGCCCCTGCGCACCCGGTCCCCCAGGGCCACCCGGACCAGGACCACCGGGCCCCTGCGCACCCGGCCCACCAGGACCGCCAGGACCCGGACCACCAGGACCCGGATTGCCCGGTCCCCCAGGGCCACCCGGACCAGGACCACCGGGCCCACCAGGACCACCCGGCCCCTGCGCACCCGGACCGCCAGGGCCACCCGGACCACCCGGACCCGGACCAGGACCCGGACCGCCAGGACCAGGTGCATCGTCAGCAATCGGTCCACAACGGATGCACGCCGGATCCGCCTTGAGCGGTTTGGCGCTGGCCAACCCCGTGCTGGCCGTCAGTCCTGCCAGGCCGAGGACAGCCGCGAACGTTGCACCTGCCAAGTGCTTCACATACATATCTGTCGGTTCCTTCCGAGCTTGAAGTGCGACGACATCTGGCTGCTGCATCGATTACGGCGGCACTTTAAGGACAAGTCGCGTCCATCTCGAACGACTTGCTGACCGGTTGCTGCGGGTTGGCCGCGTCAGCCCCCACCGCGGTGCCTTTGATGGTGTACGAGTTGCCCCTCTTGGTGGCTTGAGCATTGCCTTGATTCGGCGCTCCGGCCGAGTAACCCAACGTGACGCCGGTCAGATTGCCCAGCCCGACCGCCTGAACGACGGGCGGATCGGCATTAGTCACCACCGCCCCGATGCCAGTTGTCGGGTCGCCGAAACCGATACTGGTGTTGCCGTTCACCTGGGTGCAGCTGACGGCACCGGCCACGCTCTGGGCCTGGCCGTCGATAGTGACTTTGTTGCCGGCCGGGGCCGATGCGTTACTACTTGCGCCGGTGCTGGATTTATTACTCGAACAGCCGGCCAGGCCCGCCACCAACGTTGCCGCGGCCGCGATTCCTACCACAATCTCATGCTTTGCCACTGGTCTCCTTCGCCGTGTCGCCAACCACTGATTTCTACGCGCTCAAGGAAATCGATACCGTGTCGTTTGCCATGCCAAGCTAAAATTTCGCGCCGCTCGCGAGATTACGCGCTCAGGGGCTGCGGATGC
>NZ_JAVKSG010000142.1:0-3770 GCF_039583785.1 Mycobacterium sp. | reverse complement strand
GCCGCGGATCCCGTCGCCGTCGACTGGGCCGCCCGCGCCGGATCCGATTACGCATGCCGAGTCGGTCGGTCGATAACGGGTAGCGTGACGTCGTGCCTGACGAGCTGGAGCATTCCACCACTGAGCCTGACATCGATAACGGCTACCCAAGCTCCGGGGTGCCGACGTTCGACTCGGTCCGGGAGAAAATCGAAACCCGCTACCAAACATCATTCGGTGCAGGCGAATTGGATTCCGAGACCCCTGAGGGCCGGACCGTCGAGCAACAATACGAGGCGCGGCAGCACGAGGCCGCGGACCGACTGGCGCAGATTCGCGAATCGATGCGCGACGACCAGCGATGAGTTGAGTGCGTCGCGTCACGGCTGATGAGGGGCGACGACGGCTCGTAAGCCGGCAGTTTCTCGGGCTCGGCGACTCGGTGATCGATGCCACCACGGCACTGGTGGGTTTGCATGCCACCAATCTCGCCACCCCCTTTCTTTCGTTGTGGGCGCGTTGTCCGGGTTTCATTGCCGCCGAACTCGAAGATGAGCTGTACCGAAACCGTTCCGTGTTGCGGCATTTGGCCATGCGAAGAACGCTGTGGGTGGTGCGCGCCGACGATCTACCGATCATTCAGTGCGCCAGCGATCGGGTCGCTGCCAATGAGCACCGCCGACTGGTCGCCGATCTCGAGAAAGCGGACCTCGCGTCCGACGGCACGCAGTGGCTGGCAGCGGCCGTTCCGCGGTACTGGACCATCTGGAGCGGTACGGTCCGCTCAGTAGTACTGAACTGCGTTCCGCACTGCCCGAGATCAGCGGACACTACGACCCTGCACCGGGGAAGCCCTGGGGCGGAATGGTTCCGGTGGCGCCGCGGGTTTTGACCGTGCTCTCGGCCCGCGGCGAGATTGTCCGTGGACCCAACGACGGAAGCTGGACGTCGGATTGTCGGAGAGAGACAGAGAGAGGTCGCTGGCCGTTCGAGGCTTGGGGGTGCGCTATCCCGGGGGCACCCCCCAGGGGTTGCGCTCTGCCAAGTGTAAGCGGAGCGAAGGACCGCGTGTGTGTGGGTCAGTCGTACGGCCCGAGGAACCGTTCGCCATTGAAGTGGATCAAGTGAGTCGCGTCTTCGGCACACCAGACGTCGGTCTCCCACGCGATTTGGCTCAGGTACTTCCGCATTTCCTTGCGGTCCGGGAACGCCGACACGAAGACGAGACCGGCAGTCGAGCCACCGAACAGCGCCGCCAGCTCGCCGTGGCGCTTCGCGTCGACCGGACCGTGCGACGATGCCGCTTCGATCAGCACAAGCCAGCCCTTGTCCGGCAGGTAGACCACAAGGTCCGGCATTTTGCCGTGCGAATCCACGGTGACGCCGAGCGACGCGAGCTTTTCCTGATCGAAGACCGCCCACTTGTCATCCGCGTCACCGACGTAGAGAATCTGCGCGCCAGGCGTGAAATACGCACAGAAATCGTCGACGATCTGCTTGATCAGGACGTTCTGCCCGCCCGGCGACAGGGTGAATGGGTCGCCGTTCGGCAGGATGACCGGAATGCGATCCAACTCCCGAGCCGCGGCATACAGTGCCTTCAGACCGGGCAACTTGTCGAGGTGCTTTTCTACGGCATGCGCGAAAATGTCGGTTCCAAACAGCCGGATCACCACTAAGGCTTCGTCAGGAACCTGGTAATTCCATTTCGGCGAGTTGACGGGGCGGTGTGGCTCGTCGGGGTTCTGCACGACTAGCTGCGCGTCGGCGAACTGGTGCAGCGTTTGACGTCGCACCGTCTCCCGAGTGTTTGGCTTGTAGTCGAGTCCGTACTCGTCCCGAATCCAGTCCATGATCGCTCGCGTTCCCAGCATCGGGTTCGACGCCACCGACCACGGATCCTCAGGACCAAGATGCAGCAGAGCCAGCAGAGTGCGCGCGCTGCGCTCGTTCGACCGTTCGGCGTCCATACCGAGTGCTTTGAGAAGCTGTCGCGCTTCGGCGACCTTCTTGTCCTCCGTCATGCGGCGACGTCTGTGGCACGAACGAAGCTATCGATCCGCGCGTCGATGTCGTCCTGGCCTGGAAGCTGTTCGGGCACACCGTCTCCGAGTCTTCGTAGCGTGTTCAGGTCGGGGAACCGCAGCGTCCGCAGATCGGTCGCGTTCACCTGCGTGTGCCCAGAGAAGGTACGGAAGAATTTGTCGACCAGTGTGGAATTGAGCCACCAGCACAGCCCGTAAGCCATCTCGCGGTCGAGGCCGGCACCTCCAGAATGGAATACGTTCACATGATTCTCGAACGCCACCGGTCCAGGGACGCAGTCAGGTGACCAGACAGCGGCGACGATCCGCCGACGTTCCTCCTTAGCTGAGAACCGCTTCACGACGCAATACCAGCCACCAGGAACAAGCATCTGGACATCACGGGCGTTCTGTGGCTGAAACCACTGCGCCTTGCGGACAGAGCGCGGCCACTCGATCACGCCGTTTCGGACATTGCCTGGATAAACCAAAGGCACCGCGTTCTCTACCTGCTCGTCCTTCAGACACTCACGGGACCGAAAGTCAACTACCTTGCCGGTTGACGCGGTCACGCGCAGGCTGGCAAGTGTCGACGGCAACGCCAGCATCCTTTCGGCGATGTGCGTGTCGTCGTCGTTCACCGCCAAGCGGATGAACCGATTAGGGTCCTTCGGTTGCACAACATCGGCGTACGCCACAACGCGCGTCATGTTCTCGTCATCGTGGTGCCCGATGCTGACCGAGAGCACCACGTTGTCGCGCTTCCCGTCGCGGGTTCCGGAGAAAATCACGTTCTCTTGCAGCACGCCGGTATCGGCAAACACCGTCGAGCGCGACTCGAAGACATGGACGCGGTCGAGCGCCAGACAGTCGAGAAGGAACGACCGAAATAGGCCGAAGTACGGCCCATTGCAGAACGACCGCGGAGTGATGGCAACAAGCTGCCCCCCCGGCCTCAGTGCCGCCGCGCCTAACGCCAGAAACGCTGCGTAAAGATTCGGCGCATCGGCCCCGACTTCCCGAACCGCTTCGCGCGCGGCAGACGACGCGGCGAGCTTCGCGTAAGGAGGGTTCTCGATGACGATGTCGAAGTCCCGGAGACGCGGGTCGGGTTCCATCCCGGTGGATTCGACAATGAAGTCTGCGGCGATGATCTCGTAACTGACCCTGTCATCACCGACGGCAACGCAAACGTCGAGTGTGTCCCGAAGGCGTGCGATTACCCCCATATCGCACTCGACCGCGACCACATGAACGTGGAGGTCGGGACGCTCATCGAGTGCCCGCGCAACGAGCGCCGCCGCCAGTGAGCCGGACCCAGCACCAGGGTCGAGCACCCGGATCGTTCCCGACTCCGGAAGCCGCGGCTGCGACGCAATCAACACCGCAGCGCGGGACGGAGTGAAAAATTGACCTAGTTTGTCCTGCGACTTCGGGTCAAGCCCAGCCAGAGCAGCAATGCGGTTACTCTCGGCCGTTTGAAGGATGCGGGTCAGCACAAGGTTACGGTAATGCAGGCGTCCGACATAAACTCGCTACTGGCCCGGCATGGATTTGTGGGTAGTTTTTGTTGATCTTGATTCTGGGCCGGTCAGGCGGTGGCGGTCCGGTTGTGCGAATGTGTCCAGATCTGTTCGAAGCGGTTGCTGGCCTGCTGGCAGCCCAGGGTGAGGATGCCGGTGGCGCCGGGAATCCAGGGTGCGCCGTCGCCGAGGACGACGAGTTGGCGGATGTGGTCGGCGCCGCGGCGCAGGGCCTCGGCGTGTA
>NZ_JAVKSG010000141.1:0-3786 GCF_039583785.1 Mycobacterium sp. | reverse complement strand
CTAGCGGGCGGTAGCGGATCAGTTGTCCGGTTGGCGAGTTTTGCGCCCGGGTTCAATCGGAAGGACTCTTGCGGTTCACCATAGCACGGTTATACCCACTGACCTGCGCTTATCTGCCCGCAAGTCGCAGCGGCTGCTTTCGCGCGTACGCCGAGGACACTGCTGCCCGACCACGACACCATCACCCCGGTCTGACGACCTTCCCGATCCCGGGCTTCCTCATCAAAAAGGGAGCCAAGGGACTGATGGAAACTGCCACCGACGGTTTGCGCAACGCGTCCTCGAGGTGATGAAAAGCTAATCGTTCCGAACCACCTGCTGAGCGCGCCAACCACCGCCGCCGACCGGCCAGGATCCGCTCGATGTTGTTCTGCCCCAGTGCAAGTCCGTACAGGCAGCGTGTTGGAAAATCGATATGTGTTGAATGCGAAGACGTTCGCCTCTTTTGTTTGCGCTTGTGCAAATCGAGGTTGATACTTGACCAATTCCAAACTAGGTCTTGACTGACTCCAGACAAGAGCGAATATTTGAGTTCGTGTCGTCAACGGAGACGGACTACTCGGCACAGCTTCGGACGGTCGATCTGCGCGTGACCCGACCCAGGGTCGCCGTGTTGCAAGCGGTCCACGACCATCCGCATGCTGACACCGAAACGATTTTGACGGCGGTCCGCAGCGGGCTGCCCGATGTCTCGCGCCAAGCGGTGTATGACGTCCTCAATGCTCTGACCGCGGTGGGTCTGCTCCGTCGGATCCAGCCTCTGGGCATGGTCGCCCGCTACGAATCACGGGTCGGCGACAACCACCATCACGTCGTCTGCCGATCGTGCGGCAGCATCGCCGACATCGACTGCGCGGTCGGTGACGCGCCGTGTCTGACCCCGTCTGACGAGGACAACGTGCTCGACGGGTTCGTTCTCGACGAGGCCGAAGTCATTTATTGGGGAATGTGCCCACAGTGTTCGACCGCAACGTATCGATCACAACCGTGATCACAGCCCATTTCACCCACCCCTGAAAGGAATGCAGTGTCGTCCGATACAGCCCACACGGGCAGCAATAGTGAAAGTCCGGTCATTGACGCGCCGACGCCGAATGGTGACGCCCCCCTGACCAACCAGGATTGGTGGCCTAACCAGGTCGACACATCCAGGCTGCACCCCCACCCGCCGCAGGGCAACCCGCTCGGCGACGACTTCAATTACGCCGATTCGTTTTCGGGGCTCGACGTCGAGGCGCTCAAGGCCGACCTGGTGTCGCTGATGACCACCTCGCAGGACTGGTGGCCCGCTGACTACGGCCACTATGGCGGCTTTTTCATCCGGATGAGCTGGCACGGCGCCGGCACGTACCGCATCTACGACGGCCGCGGTGGCGGCGGCCAGGGTCTGCAGCGCTTCGCTCCGCTCAACAGCTGGCCGGACAACGTCAGCCTCGATAAGGCGCGTCGGCTGCTGTGGCCGGTCAAGAAGAAGTACGGCAACAAGATCTCCTGGGCCGACCTGCTCATGCTGGCAGGCAACGTGGCCCTGGAGTCAATGGGATTCAAGACATTTGGATTCGCTTTCGGCCGCGAAGACGTGTGGGAGCCGGAGGAAGTCCTCTACGGCGAAGAGGGCGAATGGTTGGGCACCGACAAGCGCTACTCCGGCAAGCGTGATCTCGCGCAGCCCTACGGCGCGACCACCATGGGTCTGATCTACGTCAATCCCGAAGGCCCCGAAGGGAAGCCGGACCCCGTCGCGGCGGCGATCGACATCCGCGAGACCTTCGGCCGGATGGCGATGAACGACGAAGAGACCGCCGCCCTCATCGTCGGTGGCCACAGCTTCGGCAAAACCCACGGCGCCGGCGATGGCGACCTGGTCGGACCCGAGCCGGAAGCGGCCCCGATCGAGCAGCAGGGGCTCGGCTGGAAGAGCGCCTACGGCAGCGGCAAGGGCCGGGACGCCATCACCAGCGGCCTGGAGGTGGTGTGGACGCCGACACCGACCAAGTGGGACAACACCTTCCTGGAGACGTTGTACGGCTACGAGTGGGAGCTGACCAAGAGTCCCGGCGGCGCCTGGCAGTTCACCACGAAGGACGGTGCCGGCGCGGGCACCATCCCCGATCCGTTCGGCGGGCCGGGACGTGCCCCGACGATGCTGGTCACCGACATCTCGCTGCGCGAGGACCCGATCTACCGCGAGATCACCAAGCGCTGGCTGGATCACCCCGACGAACTGGCCGATGCCTTCGCCAAGGCGTGGTACAAGCTGCTGCACCGTGACATGGGACCGGTCTCTCGTTACCTTGGCCCCTGGATTCCCGAGCCGCAACTGTGGCAGGACCCGGTGCCGGCCGCCGACCACCCACTGGTCGGCGACGAGGACATCGCAGCCCTGAAGAAGAAGGTGCTCGATTCCGGGCTGTCGGTGCCGCAACTGGTCAAGACGGCATGGTCCGCGTTGGCGAGCTACCGCAACACCGACAAGCGCGGCGGCGCCAACGGGGCGCGGATTCGCCTTGAGCCGCAGAAGAACTGGGAAGCGAACGAGCCCTCCGAGTTGGAGAAGGCGCTGGCGGCGCTGGAGAAGGTCCAGCACGAGTTCAACGACTCGGCGCCCGGCGGCAAGAAGATCTCGTTGGCCGACTTGATCGTACTGGCCGGGTCTGCGGCGGTCGAAAAGGCAGCTAAGGACGCAGGATACGAGATCGACGTGCACTTCGCGCCGGGTCGTACCGACGCTTCGCAGGAGCACACCGACGTGGAATCGTTCGCTGTGCTCGAACCGCGGGCCGACGGTTTCCGCAACTACGCGCGGGCCGGCGAGAAGGTGGCGCTGGAGCATCTGCTGATCGAGAAGGCCTGCCTGCTCGGCGTGACCGCGCCGGAATTGACGGTGCTGGTGGGTGGCCTGCGCGTGCTGGGCGCCAACCACGGCGGCAGCAAGCACGGTGTCTTCACCGACAAGACCGGCGTGCTGACCAACGACTTCTTCGTCAATCTGCTCGACATGAACACCGAGTGGAAGGCGTCGAAGACCGCGGACAACGTCTACGAGGGCCACGACCGGTCTTCGGGTGCGCTGAAGTGGACCGCGACCGCGAATGACCTTGTCTTCGGCTCGAACTCCGTGCTGCGGGCGCTGGCCGAGGTGTATGCCCAGGACGACAACAGGAGGAAGTTCGTCGAGGACTTCGTCGCGGCGTGGGTGAAGGTCTGCAACAACGACCGGTTCGACCTCAAGTAGCGCCTGACTGTCCTGCACGAACACTGCACCCCGTGAGCTTCGGTTCGCGGGGTGCAGTGCAGTTGTCAGGGGTCGATCAGGTCACGGAATCTCATGGCCGGCCAGACCGCTGCGCCCATGCTGGCGACCCGTTCGACCAACGTGGCATCGGACGTCACAACGGTGATCTCCGCAGGGTTCTCATCCGCGCAAATCAGGCGAGCAATCTCGTCGTCAGCCGAATTCGGCGCGGCTCTGGGCGCGTGGTGCACCAGGATCGCCGACGACTGAATGGGCGTCGGAGTCGGGCCTTCGAAAACAACGATCACCTGCTCGCCCGCCGTCAGGGCCCACCGTTCGAGCTGCTCGACGAGACGTAACCGCGCGCTGTGGCGGTCCTTCCACCAGCCGTCCGGACGGCTTCCGATGACGTTCATGGCGTCGACGATCCAGCGCACAGTGCCGACGGTACGGGCGTTGCTGCGGCTACGCTAGACCTAAGTTAAGCCGGTTTTTCGGGGGTTTGTGGTGGTTGAGCTGGCCTGATGGGCGTCGACACGCCGTAATGTGTA
>NZ_JAVKSG010000140.1:0-3789 GCF_039583785.1 Mycobacterium sp. | reverse complement strand
GCGTTCGGGCGATGGCATCGCTGCGGAGGTTGACGGCATCGATGGTCACGCTGAGAGCGTCGTCGAGTTGTCGGGTAACGATTGGATCGGCCGGGGAACTTGGGTCGCGTAGGGTCCAGCGAGGTGGTGATGTCGTGGTCCTCGCATCGGGTTCGATCGACTGAGTGCCCGATGAGGTTGGTCAGCTCCGCTGGGGGATCCAGGCCTTTCCGGCGAACAACGCGGTGAGCACCTCTATCGGCTCGAGGCCGTGCTTGGCTGCGGTTGAAAGGTAGGAGCGTACGGTGGCGAGGCGCTCAGCGCCGTGCATCGCCCGGAAGGGGCCGCTGATCTTCGAGTGCAGTTTCACCATGCGAAGGTCGGACTCAGCCTGGTTGTTCGTGAAGGGAACACGCAGGTCGGTGGCGAAGCGTACGATGTCGTCCTTACGCTGTTTCATCGCTTTGGCCAGGTTGTACGACTCTTTTTCGAGCTCGTCTCGTTTTCGGCCAACCGGGGTGGGGTTGAGCGAGAGTGCCTCGTCGACGATAGCGTCGTAGCGGGAGAGGAAGCCGGCCAGGGTCTGTTTTGCGATCCGGCTGTTACCGGCTGTCCTAGCGGTCTGTGCGGCCAGCTTCATCTCGATCAGCACTGCGGTCATCGACGTCGCCCAGTGTGCTTGGGTAGTGATCGCTGCGACCGAGGCTAGATCCCTGACTAGGTGAGCACAACAAATCGCATGAGACGCCTTGTCGTAGCCGAAGTACTGGGCCAAGCGGTCATGGACCGCGATGCCGGTGAAGTCAGGGAACAGCCCGGTGCGCTCGGTGCCTTCCTTGCCCCGGGTCACATCCGCGTGCAACAAGGTGTAGAGCTCGTTGCTCGCGACGTGGAAGTAGATTCTGTCTTTCTTCAGGTAGTCGAAGGTCTCGTCGACGTGGACGACCTCGCTGCCGAGCAGGTGGGCGAGGACAGCGGCCATGAAAGACTCGAGCCCATCTGCTCCCTCTGTGTAAAGATGGTCCAAGAACCCTGTCGAGACCTCGACGCCGAAGAGGTCACGGATCGCTTCAGCACAACGCTCGACGGGTAGGTGCTGGTAGCTGAGGAGGTACAGGCCGATCGCCCGGAGCTTGGGGCCGTAGGAAACATAGGACCGGGCCTCTTTCGGAAACGGTCCCTTGGTTTTTGTTCCGCATTGACACAGCTTCGTCTCGGCCCGGTGCTCGGTGGTCTCAAGTTTTGGTTCAGGCAGGTCCATGACCTGGCGGACCTCGACGTCTTCGACCGGGACCCCAGCGAGATCCCTACCGCAGTTCGAACAGCACGGCGGCGAGTGGATCTCGACGTTGTCGGGGTTCTCCACTTGGGCGAGGTGCTTGCCATCCGAGCCGGGCTGCTTGCCGGGTTTGCGTCCCATAGCTCGCCGGGCGGCACGGTTCGGGCTTTCCTGCTTGGCTTTTTTCGTGAAACGGTCAGACGATGGAGGCAGCGAGGAGTTCGATGAGTCTTTCCCCAGGCGCTTTTCTAACTCGGCGACCTTGCGCCGCAGCTGGTCTATCAGGCCCGCCAGGGCGGCCTTCTCGGTTGTCAGCTCAGCGACACGGGCCTGCAGTGCCTCGATCAGTGCGTGCTGCGCCGCCAGCTCGGCTCGCAGCTGCTCGTTGTCTTGTCCCAGCGAGGTGTGCTCCAACCCGCTCACCGCCTGACCGCGGTCTCGCCCAACAACTCGGCTCGGAAGGCCCTGTGCAGCGGGTAGAGATAGACGTCTTTCACCGGCAACGCCCTTTGGTTGCACCGGTCGAGCTTGCCCGACTTTTGCTCCGCCCGGCTAAGACCCAGTTGGCCGCCCTATAGCACCTACCAGCGTGGCGCCCGACCTCGACGAAGCTCTCCACCAGCACCGGTGCGTAGTGGTAGCGAGCGGTCCACTCGGAGCGCAGCTCGCAGGTGAACGCACCGAGGAGGTAAGAAGCCAGGTAGGGAACCCGAACCCAAGGACAGAGGAGGTAGCGGGGACTGCCGACACCGAGATGAAGTCGTTGCTTGCGGGTCCCGGCCCCCCATCCTATAAACCCAGCCCGATCCGACAGCGCCCAGACAGCAGCACCAAAGCCCACCACGGCAAGCAGGCAACCCTCACAGTAGGCAAGGTAGCGCAACTGTGCCCCACAGCCCGGGGTGCAGCCCGAGTAGCAGAAACACGCGATCGCCTCGTTCCACGTGCGGGTCTGCTCGGTCTTCGACACCGCGAAGATCTCGATCTCACCGAGCTGACAGGCGATCTCAGGGCCTACCTCGATGCTCCTCGCAGACAGACGATGGTAAGCGACCGGCCTCCGACAGGTCAGCTCAGCAAGCACGATCAACCCGTCCGCTGCCATCGCGATCAACGCGACACGAACCGACATGTCCTTCGACCCCCCATCAGGCTTGTACCAGCCGAACGCTTCGCAGACCACCCGGGACATCGCGTAACGCGTCGGATCCCGCCCGACGTAGCGGTAGCCCCCAGTGGCCTGGCTGCCTGCAACCAAACAGCGCTTTGGGGTCTCGGTGCCCTCGCGCACCACGGCCTTCTCGCCAGCGAGGTTGTTGCCGGGCAGAGCCGGCCTGGTGCGAGTCACAAGCTTGAAACTACACAGCACCGAGAGGCGTGTCCAGTCGACAGCGGTGCCGGCCACCGGAGCTACTCCACACCGACCCGCCCGGGTCCACGATTGGTGCAGAGACGTCCTACTCCCCGCAGCTACGCAGCTGCCCAGGACAGCGCGATTCCTCCGGACGGTCCAAGCAGCGGGTGCCCGCGCCCGTGGGGTCCTGAATGGTTACCACAGCGCCCAGGGAATGCCCGCCACAAGGGCAGCCAAGACGACGAGTGCGCCGAGACCCTTTGCGAGGTGTGCGATCCGGGCCATTCAGGGCCCCTGCTCTACGGTCGCGCTGCCGGTGCCCGTGACGGTCAGTTGGTCGACCCCGACGACCGAGAGGATCTGGGTGGGCTCGGTGATGGTGACGGTCACCTCGACGGTCTCACCGGCAACCGTGACGCTCCCGTGCTCGCCGGCTGCGGCAAGAAAGCCCTGCGCGTCGGCGACCGCCTCTGCGGGGTCCAAGGTGATCGTGCCGCTTCGGCGGTAGACGGGGATGTCGATCGCCTGGGCGCCAGCCCGGGCTGCTGCCTGCGCGTCGTTGATGGCGCGCACCTTGGCCGAAAGCGCGAGCCCGCCGTCCAAAACGAGGCCGGCCATAGCGAGCAGTGCCATGGTGAAGATGACGACGAAGGCGGTGACCATCCCCGCCTCCTCGCCGCGAAGCCGGCTCAGCCTGCTGCGGGTCGCGGTCATGGAGCGGGAGCCGAGCGGTAGGTGTCGATGACCGAGGCCGCAGTCGAAAAGATGCGCTCGGTGACGGGCAGGCGCAGTCCAGTCAGGTCACTGAGTGCCACGGCGCAGGTGACGGTGACGCTCACCGATCCGCCGGGCGCGAACCGGACGGTGTTCGTCGAAACTCGGAGGGTGGCGCAGGTGACGTGGTCCGATCCGAGCGCGCCGAGCGCGGTCTGCTCGGCTGCTGCGGTGGCTTCCCCGGGGGTGGCAGCGATCGACGCGGCCCGGGCGGCTTGGGCAGCTGCGCCGTCGACGTTGATCCTCGCCCCGGCAAGTCGCCCGAGCGCGACGACGAACAACAGCAACACGATCAATAGCGGGGCTCCCGGCATGAATGTGGGTCCATCTAGGGATCAAGTTGTGGCACGCGCTCGTGCGGCAGGACGTGCTCGACCGGCCCGAGGGTCAACATGACGAGCGC
>NZ_JAVKSG010000139.1:0-3937 GCF_039583785.1 Mycobacterium sp. | reverse complement strand
CCACGCCCCCAACGCAATGGGCAACTTCTGTTTTGATGTCTCGCTGGGTTACCGGAGGCTGGAACGGCCACGGCGTGTCCAGGATAGCCAGTGACATGTTAAGTAGTATATTTATGACATGGTTGGTGGCCGTGGTCGTGCCGATGCCGGCGAGTACGCCGAGCGGATCAACGCGGCCGCCGCGCTGTTGGCCTCTGGTGTTGCGGTCCCCGAGGCCGCGCATATCCTTGCCGAGCGGTTCGGCTGCTCGCCTCGGCAGGGGCGGCGATACGCCCAGCGCGCTGCTCAGAGTGGGCGCGTCAAGGTCCCGGAGGCGACGACGGTGTTCACCGTCAAGCTGCCTGCGGCGCTGGCGGCGCGGGTGCGCGAGCGGGCACGGGAGTCGGGCAGCACGATCTCGGCCCTGGTCGCCCAGGCGCTGGAGGAACTCCTGGCGCGGGGACGCAGAAAGCGTCCGCGCGCGTGAACGACCGGGTGGTCGAGACGGAGTTCGTCTTCGACCGCCACGCGGCCACCGATGTGTCGGTGGCCTACAGGATCCTTGTGCCACAACGACAGTCCCGTATCGGACGGGTCGGTCAGGAAGGACGAGCGCCACATGAGCAGCGCGGCAATCTATGCCCGGGTGTCGTCGGCCCGGCAGAAGAAGGACGAGACGATCGCCTCGCAGACGGCGGCGCTGCGCGCCTACGCCGGGCAGCTGGGGCTTGAGGTCCCCGAGGAGTGGGTGTTCGAAGACGAGGGCCACTCCGGCGCCACTTTGGTGCGCCCCGCCCTGGAGCGGCTGCGCGACCTGGTGGCCGGGGTCGGGATCGATGTGGTGCTGTGCTACTCGCCCGACCGGCTGGCCCGCAAGTTCGCCTACCAGGCGCTGTTGATCGAGGAGTTCACCCGCGCCGGCACGAGGGTGGAGTTCGTCAAGGGCCCGCGCGGCGATTCCCCGGAGGACCAGTTGCTGGTGCAGTTCCAGGGCATGTTCGCCGAGTACGAGAAGGCGCAGATCATGGAACGCTACCGGCGCGGCAAGGCGCATCGCGCCAAGAGCGGATCGATCAACGTGTTGGGCGGCGCCCCGTTCGGCTACCGCTATGTCCGCAAGACCGAGGCCCTCGGCGCCACCTACCAGATCGTCGAACACGAGGCCGCGTTGGTCGCTGAGCTGTTTCGCCGCTACGCCGACGACGGCGCCTCCATCGCCGAACTCACGCGCTGGCTCACCGACCAACAGGTGCCGACCCGCACCGGCAAGCATCGGTGGGACCGCTCGGTGGTGTGGGGCATGCTGCGCAACCCCGCCTACGTCGGCCGCGCGGTGTTCGGCAAGACCATGGTGGTGCACGAATCGGCCGCCCTGAACCGGATCGCCCGGCTGCAGGGACGCTCCACCCCACGCGCGCACAAGAGCGTGGATCGGCCCCGCGAGCAGTGGACCGAGATTCCCGTGCCCGCCATCGTCGACGAAGACACCTTCGAGCGGGTCGCGCAACGGCTGGTCGACAACAAAAGGTTCGCATCGCGCAACGCCAAGGTGCCGTCGCTGCTGCAAGGGCTGGCCGCCTGCGCGAGCTGCGGATACGGCTACTACCGCACCTCTACCCGCACCACCAACAAGAAGATCTACTACTACTACTACCGGTGCCTGGGCTCCGACGACTACCGCCACGAGGGCGGGCGGGTCTGCGCCAACAAGCCGGTGCGCGCCGATCACCTCGACACTGTAGTGTGGGATCACATCACCGGGCTGCTGGCCGACCCGCAACTGATCCGCACCGAGATCGACAGGCGCCTCGACTCTGCCCGCACCGCCAATCCTGTTGCCCAGCAACGGAAACGACTGGATACCGCATTGGCCAAGACCAGCAGCACCATCGCCGGCATGATCGAGGCGTTCGGCGAACAACTGATCACCATCGATGAGCTGCGCGCACGTATGCCCGATCTGCGTGCTCGAGAAACCAACCTGCGCAACCAAATCGAGGCGCTCGACAACCAGCTCGCCGACCGCGAGGCCTATCTCAAGCTCGCCTCCGACCTCGAAGGCTTCCTCACCCAGCTCCACGCCAAGGCCGAACTGTCCACCGTTGACGAACGCCAACGCGTGCTGCGGCTGCTCGTCAAAGACGTTCTCGTCGGACCCGACAAGATCACCATCAGGCACCGTATCCCGATCCGCGAACGCGCCACCGACAACGCCAAACCCACAACCGACGCCGACACGGAGGACGACCATGCCGGACATTGCCCATTGCGTTGGGGGCGTGGCACCGCCGCTGTGAGGTCAGCGATTTGACTCAGGGGTCTCGTCGTCGTCGTCGGGTTTGCGATCGGGCGAGAGGATGCGCCGGCTGGCAACCGGTTTGCCCTCAATGCGTTTGATGACTTCGGGTGCGCTGCGTGGCGTGGTGAAGCGGCCCTGTACCGGGGCACCGTTTTTCACCGTGGGACCGACGATGCGTTTGGTGTCGGGTTTGGCGTCGTTGGATCCGGTTGCACCGCCCATGGCGCCGGGCGGCATCATCGGGATTCCGCCCATCCCGCCGCGCGGGGCGCCCGCAGGCTCTGCCGACGGCGGCACCGGCGGCTGGGCCTGCGACGAGGCGGGGAAGGTGCCGGCGGACGGGGTCGGCGGCGGGCCGAGGTTTCCGGCCGGAGCGGTGGCCTCCAGAGCACCGCCCGCCGCGCCGGCCGCACCGGCGCCCGCG
Source organism: Mycobacterium sp. (assembly GCF_039583785.1). Lineage (GTDB taxonomy): Bacteria > Actinomycetota > Actinomycetes > Mycobacteriales > Mycobacteriaceae > Mycobacterium. Next base: position 1,235 of record NZ_JAVKSG010000139.1, on the reverse strand, counting down.
CCGAAAAGTCCACCGCCGGCGCCAAGCGCATCGCCGAGCGCATCCTCGGGTAGCTCACCCGCGAGCGCCGCGCCCTGGCCGCCCTTGCCGAATGCCCCCGCCATCTGCGAGCCGGCCTGCACGCCCTGCTGTAGCACCTGGTTGAGCGCTTGGAAGAAGCCGCCGAACACGCCGCCGAACGATTGCCCAATACCGCTGAGCGACTGCGGAAGTTGCTGAGCCGTCCCCATGATCTGCTCGAGCGCCTGGCCCGACTGCTGGTCATTGGCCGGGAATTGCGCCATCGCGTCGCCAGTCTGCATTTCCCGCTGGTCGTAGCCGGCCTGGGCCGCGGCCGCATCAGCGGGATCACCGGAATTAGCGGCCAAGCCCAACGCCTTGAGCAGTTGGCTCATCGTGGAGTATGTCGACGCGATCTGGTCGGGAGCCAGCGGCGGTGGCGGCGGCAGCCCGAGCGCCTGCGCGAGCTGAGCCAACACGATCTGCAACTGTTGCGGGTCCATGCGGTCTTTCCTTCTACGGCCGGTGGCTCAATGTCTGAAACCAGGCGAAGTGATAGTTGGCCGCGATTTTGTCGCCGGCAGCAAGGGCGTCGATTGCCGCCAGCAGCTGCCAATTGGCCAGCGCGGCAGCGTCCACATTGTCCGGGTACGAGTTCAGCACCTGCTCAGCGACGGCGACCAAGTGCGCGTTGAGAAGGTCGATTTCGGTGTCGAGCACCCCGGTGCCGGCCGAGGCGGCTTTGGCCAAGGTGTGCGCGAGCCGCGGCAGGCCGTCACGCCACATGGTGGCCTGGCCGAGTTCCCAGCCGAGTTCTTCGACGGCCGGGCATTGCCGGGCGCGTGGAGAAGTGGGCACGGGCTCGGCGTCCTCGGCGGGCGGCAGGTAGTGCAGCGGTTCGTAGCCGGCGCTGACCGTCACCTCGCCCAGCAGTGTTTCGATCTCGCCGCGCCTTGAGGCCGGGTCGAGCAGCTGCGCGCCGAGCGGGATGGTGATGTGCGGTGGGATCCAACCGCTGGCCAGGTCGGTGACCAGCACCGTGGTGCCATCCGGCCGATCCCCAGCGGCCCAACGCAATCGCGGTTCCTGGCGGGCGACGAATTCGACGAGGCGCCGCAGCCGACCTTGGGCGGTGGCCTGTGCCGAGAGCGCGCCGGCAGCAGCCCCGCTGGCGGTGGCCACGACGACCTGCTCGCCGACGCCCGCCGGTCCCGGCGGCGCCGGTACGACGGTGG
>NZ_JAVKSG010000138.1:0-3950 GCF_039583785.1 Mycobacterium sp. | reverse complement strand
GCAAGACCGACCTGTTGACCGAACTAACGCGGGGATTTCGGGGCGGGTGCGTGCCGGGAGGGGTTGGGCTGGCTAGGTTCGCTGCTCATGATCGATGGAGAGCTGCCGCGGGACTTGACCGTGCTGGTGGTGCCGAGTCGGGGTGGTCTGGAGGCGACCGGCGATCTGTTCCAGCCGTATCGGCTGGTTGATACCGACGGTGCGGTCGTCGCGCCGGTGTCGGCGTATTTCGCCGAGTTGACGGCGTGTGGGCGACCGGCGACCACCCAGCGTTCCTATGGGATGGATCTGTTGCGGTGGTTTCGGTTCCTGTGGGCGCTGGGGGTGGCCTGGGATCAGGCGACTCGGGTGGAGGCCCGCGATTTCTGTCGCTGGCTGCAGATCGCGGACAAGCCGGTCCGGCCGCACTGGCGGCGCCCGGACGGCGATGGTGCCGCGGTGGCGCGGTCAGGTACCGGGCCGGGCGTGAACGCGGTGACCGGCAAGGCGGTTCGTGGTAGCCGGTATGCGGCGGCGACGGCGGCGCATTGCGAGACGGTGCTGCGCGGGTTTTACGATTTTCACTTGGAGGCGGGCAGCGGGCCGATGGTCAACCCGTTCCCGCTGACCCGGTATCGCGGTGCCGGCCGGGTGGATGCCCATCACAACCCGATGGAGCCGTCGGTCGGGCATCGCAGCGGCCGGTATCGACCGAAGGTGGCGGTTCGGGCGCCGCGGTGTATCCCCGACGAGCGGTTTGATGAGTTGTTCGCGCAGTTGGGTTCGCATCGTGACCGGGCACTGATCGGGTTCTGGGTGTCGACTGGGGCGCGGGCGTCGGAGTTGCTGGGCGCCACGGTCGCCGACGTGGATCCCGGACAGCAGTTGATCACGGTGATCCGCAAGGGCACGCGAGCGATGCAGCCGTTGCCCGCGGCGCCGGACGCGTTCGTGTGGCTGCGGTTGTATCAGGCGCAGCTGGCCGGGGTTGCCCCGGCCGGGCGAGACCAGCCGTTGTGGTGGACATTGCGAGAACCATTGCGCCCGTTGCGGTATGACGCAGCCCGGGCGATGTTCAACCGGGTCAACGCGGTGTTGGGGGCGAACTGGTCGCTGCACGATCTGCGTCACACCGCGGCGTATCGGATGGCGCGCGACCCGCAGATGCCGCTGACCGATGTGCAGTGGGTGCTCGGCCACGCCCACCTGTCGACCACCCAGCGCTATCTGAACCCGGTGACCGAAGACGTGATCGGCGAGGTGCTGGCGTATCACACCCGCCGCCGTGACCGCGATCCGGCGGCGCCACCAGCGCCGGGGTACCGGACCGAAAGCCTGCAGATCCTCTTCGGTGAGGCCGGGTCGTGAGCGCCGTGGACACCTCGCAGGTGGCGCCGACCGTGACGCCGCCGCCGGTGGCGGGGCCGGTAAAACCCACCGGCGCGCAACTGGTCGCGGCGTTTCCGCCACGGCCGGTCGCCACATCGTGGCCGGCCACCGAGGCGCGCCGCTCCGCGGTGGCCGACCGGGTGCTGGCGGCGCCGTTCGCGCTGGACAACCCCGGCAGCCAACGCAACCGGCGATTGGGGGTGTTGGCGGTGCTGGGCTGGCTGCGTGAGCAGCCCGGCGAGTGTTGGCAACAACGGTGGCGCGCCAGCGGCGCCGAGGATCAACCGGACTGGAGGCTGTTGGTCGGCGCCGACCGCGCCAAGCCGCTGCCGCACCTGAGTGCGGGGTTGTTGGTGCTGATCTGCGCCGATGTGATCCGGCCCAGCCTGGAGTGGCTGCTGCGGTTCGCCCCGGCCCGGCATAACCTGGCCCCCGAGATGGCCCGCACCCGCGATGCCGCGGCGTTCGCCGAGCTGTCCGCGCTGTGTCAGGGCCGGGTCGGACTGCAAAGCCAGCAGCGGGCGCTGACCAACATCGCGATCGTCATGGCTGTCAAGGGCGGAAACGCCGCGGCGGTGCAAGTCGGCGACTGCCTGGAATTGCTGGCCACCGCCGCGCGCACGCGGACCAGCGACGACCGCCACGCCGAAAGCCCGTTGTTTTATCAGCTGCTGCGCGCGCACGGCGACCTCGGCGCGAACGCGCCCGCCGCGATCGAAATGTTCTCCGGCCGTGGACAACCCAGCTGCGAGCAGCTGATCGACCGCTACCGCATCGCGTGTCGCCCGGTGCGCGATGTGCTGGTCGACTATCTGCGCGAACGCCAGCCGGCGGTGGACTTCTCCACCCTGCAGCGGCTGGCCTACCTGCTCGGCAAACTGTTTTGGGCCGATCTGGAGGCGCACCACCGCGGCATCGACTCGCTGCAGCTGCCCCGCGACGTCGCCGCGGCGTGGAAGCAGCGCGTGCTCACCCGCCCGAAGGCCACCAAGGACAACGGCCAAGTTCAGGTCAGCGGGCCGCGGCTGGACGGGCGCAGTGTGCTCACCGCGGTGCGGGCCTTCTACCTGGATTTGGCCGAGTGGGCCGACGACGACCCCGCCCGCTGGGGGCCGTGGGCGGTGCGGTGTCCGGTCAGCGCCAGCGACGCCTCCCACAAGAAGGCCCGCCTGCACCGCAAGTCCCGCATGGACACCCGTACCCGCGAACGACTGCCGGTGCTGCCGACCCTGGTCGCCTGGGTAGCGGCCGAACGAGCCCGCACCGCCGAGCTGCTCGCCGCCGCCGAACAGACCCGACCCGGCGAGGTATTCACCGCCGGCGGGGCGACCCTGCGCCGGGCGGTGCTCAAGACCTACACCACCGGCCGGGTCTGGGCCCAGGACCCCGACACCAGCCAACGACGTGACCTCAGCTTCGAAGAACACCGCGGGTTCTGGACCTGGGCCGTGGTAGAGGTGTTGCGGCACACCGGAATCCGCATCGAGGAACTGACCGAACTGTCACACCACAGCCTCATCCAATACCGGCTGCCGACCACCGGGGAACTTATCCCGCTGCTGCAGATCGTCCCGTCCAAGACCGACGCCGAGCGACTTTTGGTGATTTCACCGGAGCTGGCGGACGTGTTGTCGACCATCGTCGCGCGCATCCGCGGCGATCGGACCGACGTCGCGCTGGTGGTGTCCTACGACAAGAACGAACGCCTCTACAACCCGCCCATGCCGCTGCTGTTCCAATGGCGGCGCCGGCTCGACCACCGCCCGGTCGGCGAGACCGTGCTGCGCACCTACCTCGACCACGCGCTCACCGAGATCGGCGTCAAAGACGCCGCCGGCCAACCGATGCGCTACACCTTCCACGACTTCCGACGGCTGTTCATCACCGACGCCATCGTCCACGGCATGCCACCGCACATCGCCCAACTCGTCGCCGGACACCGCGACATCAACACCACCATGGGATATAAGGCTGTCTACCCCGAGGAAGTGATCAACGGCCACCGCGCGTACATCGCCCGCCGCCGCGCGCTGCGCCCCGGCGAGGAATACCGCACCCCCACCGACGCCGAATGGGCCGAGTTCGTCGGCCACTTCCAACGCCGCAAGGTCGCCGTCGGCGACTGCGGCCGCTCCTATGACACCCCTTGCATCCACGAACACAGCTGTCTGCGCTGCCCGCTGCTGCGCCCGGATCCGGCCGCCCGCGCCCGGCTGCAAGACATCCGCGACAACCTCATTGCCCGCATCGCCGAGGCCGAATCCCACCGCTGGTATGGCGAGGCCGAGGGTCTTAGGGTCAGCCTCGCCGGTGCCAACGCAAAACTCGACCAGATGGACCAAATCAGCGCCAGCCGCACCACCACCGTCCAACTGGGCATCCCCAGCTTCACCGACACCGTCGCACGCACCACCGACTCGGCAGACGACCGGAAACAGTTCTGACACAAAAGAACACGAACTCAATAATCAAGATCAATTTTAGTTCGGAGAAGACGTCAGCGACGCGCCCTGGCTGGCTGATCTGGGCGCGCACGGGCTGGTGCGCGGCTCGTTCGTCCCGCCGGAGCCGATCAGGGAACT
>NZ_JAVKSG010000137.1:0-4110 GCF_039583785.1 Mycobacterium sp. | reverse complement strand
CGACCGCAACCTCATCGATGAACTGGGCACCTGCCGTTACCTGGAATCGGCGACCAACATTCTGTTGATCGGCCCCGGCGTTATCGCGGGGTCGAGCGCAGGATGGTGGCGTTTGCCCTGTTCACGACGTTGTTGCGATCGATGCAACGTTAGGTGTGGGATGGATGCCGCGGCGGGCCAGTTCGCGTCGTAGGTCGAGGTTCTCGCCGTGTGCGCGCTCGAGGGCGTCGCGGAGCGCTTGCAGCTGCCGGCGGTGCTGTTTCTTGAGTTCGGCAATCTGGCGGGTCAGCGTGATGACGAGGGTGTTGTCGGTGTCGGCGGGCTGTTCGGCGGTGGCCTTGGGGCGGGCTCCGCGCAGATGCTCGATACGTTTGCGAAGTTCGGGGTGGTTGTAGAGGAAGGCGTGGGAGACGCCTGCTTCGCGTTGAACGGCCTGGAAGTTGATCGGTTCGCCGCGTTTGACCAGTCGGCGGATGGCTTGTTCGGCGTCTCGGGTTTTGTTCTGAGACTTGGCTTTTGCTGCCTCGGTGAGGGCGGTGATTCGGCGTTCTCGGGAGTCAGTCATTGCATGCTCCTGCGGTGGCGGGTGAGATCGAGAGTCAGCGGGACGGGTCCAGTGCTGGGCCGATGACACTCGGTTGGCGCACCGTGGGCTGCGGAGATGGGTGCGTGATCGAGCGCGGCCAGGAGCTGGTTGAGGGCATGGTGTTCAGCGCGGCGCCGGATGAGCCATACGTTGTCCTCGGGCATGGGACGGCCGTGTCGCTGCTCGAATTCCGTTGTGGCCCGGTCGATCAGGTCGGCGGTTTCACGGAGTTGACGTTGCAGCACGTCTCGGTGGGTGTGGTCGGTGACGAAGACCGAGCAGGTCAGGCAGGCGTTGCCTTTGTCGCAGGACTGCAGCGGTGGCAGCATGCACCACCCGTTGGGCAGGAACCGGTCTGCGCGGCGGAACAGGTGCAGACTGTCGTGGTCGTCGCTGGAGAGTTGGATGCGGGTGCCGTCGGATCGGAGCTTGGCGGTGGCCAGGAAGGCCTGCTCGGCGTGTTCGTCGCGGGCAGCGATGTAGTGCATCGTCATCGTGGGAGTGGCGTGCCCGGCATAGCGCTGCAGTACGTGGACCGGTAGCCCGAGTTCAGCCAGTCGGGTCAGCCGGGTGTGACGGAAGCGGTGGGTATGGCTCAACCGGACGACCTGACCTTTGGCGTCGGTGATTTGAACGAGGTCACTGAGGGTGCGTAGCACCCAGTTGTAGGTTCCTGCTGGATAGGGCTTGTCGCCGCGGCGGTTGCCCAGGCGCCGTGCGAACAGGAAGCGCCTGCTGCCGTCAGGGTGCTGGGCTTGTAGCCAACGGTGTTGTTCAGCAATGACTTCGGTGACCTCGTGATCAACGAGGATGGTGTCAGGCGCGACGTCGATCTTGCTTTGTGCGTAGCGGAACCTGGTCAGCGTCTGGTGGTCTTCGTCGCCAGTTCCGGTGGTTCTCGGGGCGGCGGAGAGGCAGTCGAAGTCGCAGGTGCGGATCTCGCTGGCCCGGCGGCCGGTGAGGATCTGCAGCAGGATCATCCGCATTGCTTGCGGGTCGTCGAGCCCGTTGGCGGTGATGGTTGTGCCATCGCCGCGGGTGATGGTCATCTGCTCGGTGCGGAGCAATCCGATCAACGGCAGCGCCGCAGTGATCTGAGCGAGCGCGTGATCGTCGATGTAGTTCGCGTCGTTGAATCCGCGCTGGTGCGGTATCCGGGTGACCCGGCCGAACCAGCTGGAGGCATGTGCTGCGGTGACTCGGTGCCAGGGTTCGGCGCCGAGAACGGTGCGAGCTTCGCTGGGGTTGGCGGCGACGAAGTCCAGTAAGCCGGCTACGGCTCGCAGGTCGTCGTTGATGCCCCGGATCGGCACCGGTTTTCCGAGGTGGCGGGTGTCGGATTCACGGGTGACGCGGTTGGCGGCCACGGCGGTCCACCGCGCGAACGCAGCTGCCTGCTCAACCGCTGTCGTAGGGTCACCCAGGATGTCGGTCGGGTCGCCGAAGCTGGTGATCAGCCAGTTATCGAAGCGGCGGAAATTGCGCATCCGTTCTTGGCTGACCGTGGTCCAACGCAGCACCCCGGATTCGAGTGCGGTCCCCAGATGCCACTTCACCGCGGCCCGCAGCCAGGGCAGCTGGATGTGTCCCGGTGGGCAGCCGTAGTTAGCGACCGGTTCGCGGTCGGTGAGGGGAATCCGCGGATCGCAGCGCGGGTGCCAGAAGTCCAGTTCCCACCACGGGCCGTCGTGACAGGCGGCGATCAAGGCGTGTCGTGCAAACCCAAACAGGCCGTGAACCCGGGCGCGGCCTTTCGGTGACGGCAGTCGCTTGCCCCTGCTGGCATAGAACCAGCTCTGCAACGCCGCGGCGGCGTTGTAATCCATCTCCCTGATCGACGGGGCGAAAGCACGGCCCTCGGCGACGGCCCGCCGAATGATGTTGGCCAACTGCGCCATCGCCAGCACTGAGACACGGGTGCCATCACAGGCCTGCCAGTGCGCCATCCACGCCAGCTCCGCGGCAAAGGGGTCGGGTAATCCGCTCAGATCAAGGTGGGGCCAGTCATTCTCGGTAAGCGATGCCCAGTTCTCGATGCCAGGACCCAGCACCGGGCCGCGCCACTGCGCCGGCAGCCCGTCCCAGAGCCGCCAGATCGGATCGACGTGTTCGGCTCCTCGAAGGTGAAGGTGCCCATGCTCGTCGATCATTCGGCCACCCGCCAGCTGCGGGCATAGGAAGCCCAGTTGGCCGCCGCTCGCAGGGCTTCGTCGTCACGAACCCACCCGTAAAGGTCAAGGGTGGTCTGCACGTGGGCATGCCCGAGGCGCCGCGACACCACCCATTCCGGTGTCCCCGCGAGCAACAATGCGGTGGCATGAGTGTGGCGGAACCAGTGCGGCGTCCACCCGGGCGGCCCGATGCAGCGCCGACGCAGCGTGGCCACTTTCTCCCGTACCGTCGTCTCACGCAAAGCGGCCATCAACGGCGGGCGCGCCACATTCACTAGCAGCGGACACGTGTCTGTTAGACCGATACCGGATTCGGCTGCCCGGCAGGCGATATCGGTGAGATAGTCGGCGAACAGCCGCTCAAGGTCAGCACCGACATAGACCCGCCGCGGTCGCATCATCTTCACCCGCGCCCCATTGGGGTTATCTGAACGCGGCACGATCTCCACGTATGCGGTGCTGCCGCGGCCGAGCACGAACTCGCCGATCCGCAGGCCCAGCGCCTCCCCGAGGCGCATCCCAGTCTCGGCCAGCAGCGCGAACACGAACCGGTCTCGCAGGTTTCCTTGCCACGATCCGGACTCGGGATCGAAGACCGCGCAGCCATCCAGGATCGCCTGGATCTGTTCGGGCAGCAGCAAGGGAGGTCTGTCCCGGTGTCGGTCGCGCCGCACTCGCACCAGCGACGACGACGTCGGGGCCGAACGCGCATCCAGATGCGCCAGCAAGCCACGGGCCGGTCGGTGCCGCGGAGTCCCACGAAGTAGCCGTCCCGCCACCGGCACCCCGGACACTGCTTGATGCCAACGGTAGAACGAAATCAACGCTGCTAGACGAACTTCCAGTGTCGCAGCGGTCGGCGCCTGGTCCGAATCGGCCAGGCGATGTTCAACCGTGCGGCCATTGCGCTGCCAGGACAAGAACGCCGTGAAAGCTGGAACACCGACATCGCGCCAGCCGTCGGCTTGCCCCCGCTGCTCCAGGAAGCTCCACCACTGCGCCAACGAGGTCGCATAGCCACGCACCGTGTTCGGCGACCACAGATGCCGATGAGCTTCTATCCACTCCTCGACGGGACCGACCGTTGCGTAGTCCTCACCGAGGACGGTCCAAGTCCGCTGCACTCCCGCAGGAGCCACCGCCACCGGATACGCCATCGTTGCCGTTCCTTCACGTTGAAGAACTCCCACCGATAAACCGGCAACAACGATGACCTAACAAGCATTAACCCCCTTGTCGCATACATAGATTCGAGCGTGTTTCTACCCGTTGATAACGCCGGGCACCGGCAAGACACACCTTTCGGTCGGATTGGCAAGGGCCGCAGCACATGCCGGGTATCGGACCTACTTC
>NZ_JAVKSG010000136.1:0-4198 GCF_039583785.1 Mycobacterium sp. | reverse complement strand
GAGTAGCTCAGACCACACTCAAAGCGTGGTCAGTAGGTCCACATCGCATCCCTGCGCGAGAGAAACGATGGCAGCGTCGAACGTAACGAGGCGCACTCCCCTGCGGCGCGCGAGCGTAAGCAGATGTGCGTCGGTCACTTGGCGGTGACCGACGATGGTTGGAACGTCGTCGTCAACGAGTGACACGTCGTCGGATAGGAACCGGTGGCCATCCGCCCCGCGGAGGGAAGCTAGGACAAGTCTCGCGTCGGCCATCCCGATAGGACTCGGAAGCACCTTTGGGTTCGTCGACACGCGAACGAACCCGCTTTCTGTAATGGGGCAGGTCGCCCACCCCTGCGATGCATTCGCGGCAAACCACTCGCGCATACGTACGTGGTGGATGTGTGAGTCCCACGCCAACGCGACCAGCGCGTTGACGTCGAGCAGCGCCATCGTTGGTGGTCAGTCCTCGTCGAGCGCACGCCGGACAATTTCCGGTGTGATCGGTGGCGTTCCCGACGGCACATGGATGATCGGCAACCCATCGGTGGCCTCGACGCGCGCCGGCGTGAGGCCGCGGCGCGCCAACTCGGAGATCACCGCGCCCAAGGACCGCCGCTCGCCAGCGGCGAGTTCACGTGCCGCGACGACCACGTCGTCATCAATGTCCAGCGTTGTCCGCATATCCTGATGCTACCGCATCAACGCATCAGATCCGCAGCGCCCGTGTCACGCTTATCCACGGTTCTCATCCCGATCAAACCCGGCCGAGTGCGCCCCTTGAGCGGGATTGATTACTACGACTCGCACACTCGTGGTTCGCCGAAGTCAACCAACTCGCACCTCTAGACGCACCGTTACAAGCTAATTATCCCGAGTTGCGTCAGGTGAAAGTGCTCGCACTCGTTACGAGTTACATTGTGCCACAGAATAATTGGTGGCGGATCACGGTTTCAGTCTTCATCGTGAAACCGGTGATAACAGTTCGTACGTCACCCCTAGCACGCGATACGTCGCTTCGGCCCGTCGGTCGCACGTTATGAGCGGCCGCTTGTGCTTGCGCGCAGCAGCAGCCACGAGGCCGTCGTACAGCGCGCCACCGGCCAAGCCTGCGTCGGCACATTCCCGCAATAGGCCCTGGGTATCTGTTGCGGATAAGTAGCGAGACTCCGGGAAATTCGTCTCCTCTAAGCGGAGTGCCGCGACCGGGCTGAGGCGCTGTGGCGGCGGCAGCCGCGTAAGTACGGAGAGCAACTCCACCGCGGCATGGCCCGACATTCCACGGCGGCATGCGAGGAGTCTCGTTCTGGCGGCAAGGTGAAAGGGGTTCTCGCGCTGGATAAGTGCAAGTGCCGCACTGGTGTCAACGAGGACATGGTCAGCGCTGGTCGGCATGCCGCAACTCCCTGACCGCGTCGGCGTCGAGCTCTGCGCCTCCACTGGGCAGGAGAAGAAGCCCGTCCTCTTCGATGAGGTCGTCGGCTGACACGCTCTCGATGCGGATAGCGGCCCCGTCGAGGGATACCTCCACCTCACCCGAAACAATGCCCGACTGCTCGCGGAGCGACTTTGGGATCACCAAGCGTCCTGCCGTATCTATGGTAGTGCGCATACCATTAGGCTACCACGGCTCTTCGAGATCGGGACGGGCTCTGCAGCGCCGTCGATATCTCAACTGGCGGCGTTGGCGCTTCGCGCCGTACGGCAACTCGCGCCGTTACCAGTTGGCCACGTCGTGCGGTGGTACCGGCGACTTTTTGTTCATGGAGGACGCGGGTCCGCTGTGTGTGGGCTGCGCCGATCTGGGACATCTTGTCTTCCTGACCGCCGGCGATGCCGCGCTGACCAGGCGCGCAAAGCGAGCCAGCGGGCTTTCGGCGGTGGTGGTGGTGCGGTGGGGTCGGTCGCGCAAACGATACGAGCGGCCGGGGCGCTCGGACCGTAAGTCGTCAAGATCGCCGTCCCAGCCGACGCCTTCGAGACCGAGCAGGAATTCACGGCTCAGCGAGGGACCGACCAAACGACGCAGAGCAAGGTCAACGGCCGCTTTCTTTGTTGCAAGGCCGAACCTGCGCATCACCTCGGCCGTCAGCTCGTCATCGAGGTCAATGTTTGTGTGCGCCATACACCATCGATACATCTCCGGCACATCATCATCTGCCGCTGTAACCGCGCCGCTGGGCCGGCAACGTGCGGCGCGGGCGGACTCGGCCAAGCCATCGCGGCCGGCGTCGACCCCAGTCACCGACATTCGAGTCGCGCACCCGTAACCTCACCGACATGACCGCCCTTGACCACGACTACACCGGCCACGTCGACGCGGGTAGAGCGGCCCGCCGCACACTGCCGGGCGCGACGATTCTCAAAGCGTCGGTGGGCCCGATGGACAACAACGCCTACCTGGTGACGTGCTCTGAAACCGGGGAGACGCTGCTCATCGACGCCGCCAACGACGCCGACGTTCTGCTGGACCTGGTCCGCACCCACGCCCCGAAGATCTCACTGATCGTCACCAGCCACCAGCACTTCGACCACTGGCAGGCGCTGGAAGCCGTCGCGCAGGCCACCGGCGCGCCGACTGCCGCGCACGAGATCGATGCCGAGCCGCTGCCGGTCAAGCCGGACCGCCTACTGGCCGGCGGCGACACCGTGCACATCGGCAAGCTGACATTCGACGTCATCCACCTGCGCGGGCATACGCCCGGCTCGGTCGCACTGGCTCTCAACGGTCCGGCCACCGGCGGCGTGACCCAGCTGTTCACCGGCGACTGCCTGTTCCCCGGTGGAGTCGGCAAGACTTGGCAGCCCGGCGATTTCGACCAGCTGATCGACGACGTCAGCACCCGGGTGTTCGACGTCTACGACGACAGCACGGTCGTCTACCCCGGCCACGGGGACGACACCACGCTGGGCGCGGAACGTCCCAGCCTCGCCACCTGGCGTCAGCGGGGTTGGTAAGACCCCCAGCCAAGTGCTTCGCAGCCACGAAACGCGTTGCAGCGCATCCCCTTAGCCGATAAAGGTGGGCATCGACTTCGGCGCAACGCACACCGTCGCCGCGGTCGTCGATCGTGGCAATTATCCGGTGGCGTCCTCCCACTGGGTCGACACCTGGCCGTCGATCATCGCCGCCAACGAAGCCGGCGAGTTGTGCTTCGGCCTGGACGCTGCCGCCGTCCGTCACGAGCCGGGTTGGTCGGCGCTGCGGTCGTTCAAACGATTGCTCGAGAAGTGCTCGGTGCGCAAGGAAGCCGTCGGCCCGAATACCCGTCGGTTTCTGGTCGACCTCGGCTCGTATGAGACGGTGTTCTTCCCGTTCGATCCGGACCTCGTCGACGACCAGGATCTGCCGCGTCAGGCGGTGTGTCGGCGCGACGACGGCCCAGATGTCGAGGATCGCCACGACCTCGCCAGCGCCTAGCCCAGGTGCGCGGAGAGCAGCCAGGCCGGCACCGATTGGCGACCGTTGCCCTCATCGCGGACATCGGCGAACGGAAACTCGAGACTGTCGGCCCGGGCGAAGTTGGCGTGGATGCGGGCCGGCCGGATCTCGTCGATGACCCAGTATTTCGACACCACCTCGCGTAACTCGTCGTCGGTGACCGGGTTGGCCGGCCCGCTGACGCCGACCTTGGCGAAGACCAGCACGAAGTACGAGGCGCCCGGCTTGGCGGCCCGCACGATCGAGCGCTGATAACCGTCCCGTAGCTCGACGGGCATCGAGTGGAACAGGGTGCTGTCGACGATGGTGTCGAAGCGGTTTTCGGAACCGGTCGGCCAGCTGGCGAAGTCGGTGATGTCGGCCACGTCAAACGACACGTTGGTCAGCCCTTGGGCGGCGGCGTGCTGCTTGGCCAATGCGATTGCGGTGGGCGACGCGTCCAGCCCAACGGCGTCGTGCCCCAATGCCGCCATGTGCAGTGCAAACGCCGCTTCGCCGCAGCCGGCGTCGAGCACGTCGCCGGTGATCTTGCCCTGGTCGATGAGCGCGGCGATCTCCGGTTGCGGCTCCCCCAGGCTCCACGGCGGCCGGGCGCCCACGCCGAACTCGGTGGTCGCGCCGCGGTAGGCCGGATCGAAATCGAAATCGAATTCCTGTGTTTCGGTCATGCCCATCTATATCAACGTGGTGGATATATGTCAATATTGTTGATATGAGCACCGCTGAGGACGCGCCGCTTGGTTACCTGCTGTTTCAGGTCATGGCCACCCTGCG
>NZ_JAVKSG010000135.1:0-4251 GCF_039583785.1 Mycobacterium sp. | reverse complement strand
CGCTCTATCTTCGGCGTCCAGCCGGATGGTCAATGTCTGTGCCATACACGGTACTGTAGCACTGCAGCGTAACACGGGTTCGTGCGACGAGTCGCGCTGGAGCCGACCCGGACGACGTCGACGCCCTTACCGAGGTGATCGCAGAAATGGAACGCGCCGCCGTCTGGGCCGCCGCCCGTCGTTAAGGGCTGACCGGTGCCAGGCTGCCGGTGAGGCGCACACGGCGATGCGCACTGTCGGCGTAGCTTTGTAGCTTGGCGCTGAACGACCGAGGAGGTGGCGTATGTCGGATATGCGATTCGACGTTCCGCTCTACACCCTCGGAGAAGCGTCGCGATGCCTGTTGGTGTCGCGAACGACCCTGGCTACCTGGGCCGACGGGTACGAACGACGGTCTGCCACGGGGCCAACGGTGAAGGGGCAGCCGATTATTACTGCTTTTCCGCGGACAGCCCGGAGCGACGCTCGCCTGCCGTTCGTCGGCGTCGCGGAGGCCTATGTGCTCAACGCTTTCCGCCGAGCCGGTGTCCCGATGCAGCGGATACGTCCCTCTCTCGACTGGCTGACAAACAACGTCGGACCCCATGCCCTGGCGTCCCAGGATTTGTGCACCGACGGCGCCGAGGTGCTGTGGCGTTTCGCCGAAAGATCGGGCGAGGGGAGCCCCGACGATCAGGTGGTCAAAGGGCTGATCGTGCCGCGGTCCGGCCAGTACGTCTTCAAGGACATCGTCGAGCACTACCTGAAGCAGATCTGTTTCGCCGACGACAAATTCGCCACCCTGATCCGACTGCCGCAATACGGCGATGCCGATGTGGTGCTCGATCCGCGTCGTGGCTATGGGCAGCCGGTCTTCGACGCGAGCGGGGCTCGGGTCGCCGACGTGCTCGGCCCGCTGCGTGCCGGCGCGACATTCCAGGCCGTCGCCGACGACTACGGTGTGACCGAGTCCCAGCTGCGCGACGCTCTCGACGCCATTGCGGCCTGATTCGGAGCGACGTGTCGGTGCGCGCTTGTAGTGATGTGTCCTGCCTGCGCTTGTGTCGGTGAGTTCGCTGCTCGGCCGCGAGGTCTACGTGTACGCCGAGGTTGGTCGGCTCGTAGGCCTGCGTGGCGGGACGCCGAGGCGCTGGATCAACGGCTACACGAGAACCTGTTGTTGCGCAACGTGATTCATCTGCCGCGCCGGCGCGGTGTCGAGGATCAGGGCCGGGAGAGCCCCGGATGGCTAGTCGGCCAACCGGACCACCGGAGTTGCCCGGCGGGTGGTTCGGGCCGCAACCGCCGTGGCGCGTTCCGCCCGAACGTGTTCCCGTGATCGACGAAACCCTCGCCTTGCCGTACTCGATCGAGCGGTTGGGCAGCCACTACGTGTTCCGGCGGATCGTCGGCGGGGTGCCGGTTGAGGCGATCGTCGCGGCGCGCAAGCCCCCACCGACCTTGCGGACCGCCTACCCCGCGTGGGATCAGCTCGTCGCGATCACGGCTGGGCACCGCTACCAGGCGCTACGGCGCTACGATGGGGACCGTGGCCGAAATGACGCTTGAGCAGTTCGCACGCGAGCTCGACGGCCGCGGCTATCGCTACATGGACCTCGTCGGTCACCGCGAGTGGGCGCTCGCCGTAGTCGGCGCATTCGACTACGCAGTTGAGCACGGTGTCACGATCGAGCCGCGGCTGCGGCGGGAGGCACAGCGACTTCTCATCGATCACCCTGGAGCCGACCCGGACGACGTCGAAGCCCTTACCGAGGCGATCGCAAAAATGGAACGCGCCGCCGTCTAGGCCGCTGCCCTGACCTAGCCAGGACTGTCGACGCGGCTACCAGTGAGGCGCGCAGGGCGGAGCGCACCGCCGGCGTGGCTTTGTCGCTTGGCACTGCATGATCGAGGAGGCGGCGTATGTCGGATATGCGATTCGGCGTTCCGCCCTACACCCTCGCAGAAGCGTCGCGATGCCTGTTGGTGC
The DNA here is from genome assembly GCF_039583785.1 of Mycobacterium sp. Lineage (GTDB taxonomy): Bacteria > Actinomycetota > Actinomycetes > Mycobacteriales > Mycobacteriaceae > Mycobacterium. Next base: position 2,282 of record NZ_JAVKSG010000135.1, on the reverse strand, counting down.
CGCGCACGACCTTGGCGCCCTGGGCCGACGGGTACGAGCGGCGGTCTGCCACGGGGCCAACGGTGAAGGGGCAGAGGATAATTACTGCTTTTCCGCAACGCCTCCGCGCGGTAGGGGTATGTCCGTCCTTTGGCAAGATCGTATTTGGTGCCGCGGTTCCAGCTGATCTTGGTCGGGTCGGTGCCGATGAACCGGTCGACATCGGCTGCGCAGTCGACGATTACATGCTGCTGGCAGTAGGTGTGGTAGTCATCGACTTGACGGTTGTAGAAGCCAATCATGCGCCGGACGTTGTTTTCGACCGGGGGTCGCCTTCTATGGCGAACGCCGCGTTTTGCATCTGGATGTCGACAGAGAGGCTTTCCGTACCTCGACGCAAACCGATCAACGACCGAAGCGCCTCCCTCGTTTCACGGTCGGTCGAGTAGATTACTGTGCCGATCATCCCGCGAGTCAGCAGAACTTTGTAGACATGCCGGACTAGGACGTCGAATCTGTTGTCGGGCAACGTCGTCGAATTGCGAAAGTCAGGGTCTCGGTTGGCCTCGCGGACACTGACGAACCGCCCTTCTCGCCACACGAGATCGGGTCCGATGATCACGCCGTTCCAGTCGTACTCGAATCCCTGAGCCGTGTAGATACAGCCTACTTGCCCGAAACCACCTTCGTCAGTGGCCCAGAGGGCGCTGGGTGGTGCGTCTCCGATGCGCCGATCGCTCTTGCTGTTCCAAGGTTGTGACCAGGTCCCAATTCGAACGTCAGGAACGAGCGTCCCGTCTTTGCGGGCGTCGCTCCACGGCCAGCAGTACCCTGCTGTGATGCGCGCAGTGTATCCCCGCTGGATGCGACTCAACAGATAGCGTTCCATCTCCTCGGGAGTCTCAGCGAGTAGTACATGGAACTGCGGATCGCCCGACCACACGACTGGGGGGTCATTCTCGGCGAGTCCCAGCAGTCGGACAACCCAATGCACATATTCCTCGCTTCCGCCGCAACGGAACTGCTCGCCGAGCGCAATGTGCTCAAACCCGAGCCCGAGGTGTTTTGAGTGGCGTTCGATCTGGGTCAGAGTACCCATTTCGCCGGGACGCACGACTTGGTGCTCATCGAGGAGGAATACCGGCACTCGGGCAGCAGCGACGCGTTCGTCGATCTGCGGGCGATTCGTCCGCAACTCGGCACGAGTGTATCTATCGACAGATGTGTTCCGGATGCGGTGCGCCTCATCCATGATCAGCACGTCCAAGCCGTTGGGATCGGCGGTCATGAATTGGTTGAAGTACTTGAACAGCCCACGGACCTTCGGGGCTCGCGCAGCGGCGACTTTCCGGAGGGTCTGGGTGAACGACCTCGAACCGGTTGCGTGGACGACGGTACGGCCCTGCCGTGCCAGCTCGCCGACCAGCGACAGCGCTATCACGCTCTTGCCGCTGCCGGGTCCGCCGGTGACCGCGATCACCCGCTTGGTGTTCCCAGCGCGGGCGTGTTCGACGGCATGCATCACCAAATCGACTGCCAGCTGCTGGTTTCCGATCAGCCGGAACTGCGGTCGGTCGCGGATCTCGGCAGCGGCAAGCTTCAGCAGCTGTTTGGATGGCGCTACAGGAGAATTGATCAACAAATCCGCCGCCTGGCGCCCAGGCCCCGGATCGAGCCTGGACCGAAGAAATTTCAGCATGGCGCCCTTATCGGCGGCGGTGAAAAGCCTGCCTGTCGTTGACACTGGCACCGCCAGCAAATCCTTGACCAGCGCGGGATCTGAGGCGTTGTGCAGGTAGGCCATACCGGCCAACGCGTCGGGCTGGTCCGCCATCACTCGGGCGAAATCGAAAAGGTATTCACAGTAGCCCCGCACCTGGATAACCGGATGCAACCGCAGCCCTCCTGGAACACCGGGTACAACAACGATTTCCGGGTCGCCTTCGAAGGCGTACGCGGCCGACCACTGCTTCAACTCCACAACAACGTAAGAGGCTTCACCAGTTCGCGGATGCGTCCCAGCAAGGACAACGTCCGCTCTCTGCGACGTGAGCGGAAGGTGGTACTCGACCAACATCTCGACATCCCCGAGGCCGGCATCAACAAGGTCCGCGGCCAGGACCGGAAGGCTGCGCCTCCATGACGTCTGCTCGGCGGGGGCTGCGCGGCGACCTGTTCGGTACAGCATCTGCTCCAGCAATTGCTCCACCAAGGACTCCGGCGCCATCTGTCAAGGGACATGAGGATCTGCCCAGTGGCGGTCATGAGAACTGCCCGGTGGTGGCCACGTGATCTGCCCAGTC
>NZ_JAVKSG010000134.1:0-4317 GCF_039583785.1 Mycobacterium sp. | reverse complement strand
GTGCCGGGTCGCCCGAAGCCCCAGTGCTGTATGAGCTAGATCACAACTATGACGTAGATCACACCCACAGACGTACCATCGCCTGAGCGGCTGACGACGAGTCCTGCAGGGGGGTTGCTGCGGTGAGTGAGTATCCGGACGGCTGGTATTGGGCATGTTTTTCAGAGCAGCTCCGTCGCAAAAAGGTTCGGCCAGTCACCTACATGGGGCAGAAGTTCGCGCTGATGCGCACTGCAAGCGGCCGCCCAGCGATGTTGTCCGCTCAGTGTTGTCACATGGGCGCTGACCTGTCGCGCAGCGGTCAGATCAACGGCGAGCGTCTCGTGTGTGGGTACCACGGGTGGGAATTCGGCGCGGGGGGCGCATGTGAGTTCATGCCCGAGGTCGAGCGGATACCCCAAAATGCTCGGCAGCGTTCGCTGCCTGTAGTCGAGGCAGCAGGCAACGTGTGGTTTTGGTGGGGCGTGGGCCTTCCCACCGAATTCGTCGACGTCGGGGCCCTGAGCTCACGAAAAAAATTCTTGACGCTACGCGGCGAGGTCCATATCGGTCACGGAGGACCGCTGCCGATAATGGAACATGTCGCCGACATCTACCATTTTCCTCACAACCATCGGTCCTCGGGCCAGCTTGAGTACGAAATTCTGCACAACGCAGGACCGCGATTCGAGTTCCAGCTGCGGCCTGTGCACGGAACTGCGCCCAAGATTCAAACGCTTTTCGCCCCTTGGGCTTTCGTGGAGATGGCGGGACCGTGCAGCGCCGTCTATCGAACGCAGTCTGGCCCCGAGATCGATCGGGGCTCGGCGCTGCTGACAATCGTGCTGGGCGTTACCCCGGTGCGTGACGGAGAAACAGTGTTTACCTGGCGCGTGTTCGGCAAACGGTTTCTCGGCAGTGTCAGCTGGCCGATCGATCGGCTGTTCACGCGTTTGCTGTGGTTCATCATCCGGCGAAACGTCCACGTCGACCTAGAGGTTCTCAAGTGGATGGACCCACCGGAGCGGACGCTTTGGGTCAAGCCGGACGGCGACTCGGTGCGACAGTTTCGGTCGTTCTACGAACGCAACGTGGCTGTGGTGCCCGACTCGGAGACGAGCAAACCCCGCGATGAGCGCGATGTGCATACCGTTTGAGATGAGTTGGCCAGCAACAATATCTAGGCCTCCGTCCCGGGCGGCCCTGCTGTCGTCGGTAGCAGCGTGGGCGATTTTGGACCGTCGTTCCTATATTGCGGTCGGGCCTGCTTCGGTTGATGATGCCGACACTCATCGTCATTTGATGCTCACTGGCGCCGCGGGACTCTTTCTTGCGGTGCTGCTCTCGCCATGGCGATACTTTCAGATACAACGCATCCCGGCTGCTGTCACCGCCGCCGGATTGTGTCTTTTGTGGGGCGGGATCGGTCTTCGCCAGTGGTCGTTGCGCGTCCTTGGCGATCGCTGGACGCCCGTGTTGAATTCTGCTGCAACAGAATTGACCTCTTCCGGACCCTATGCATTTGTGCGGCACCCCTCGTACCTGGGTGCGTGGCTTACGCAGATCGGGATCGGCGTGGCGCTGGGTTCTTGGCTGTCAGTGGGGTCGATGTTCATCCTGCCAATGGCCGGCTACATCCGCAGAATCCGCGCTGAGGAACGCGCGCTTCTGGAGATGCATGGGCCGCGGTATGCGGCCTACTCGCGCAAACGTTTCCGCCTCATTCCGGGTGTGTGGTGATGGTTGCAGTCCCGATCGAAGATCAACAAGCCATTCATAGGCTCACACGACGCCTGCGCGCCAGAGTAGAGCCGATTCTCGGACTAGTTTTTCAAGCGCAAGAATCGCGCACCGGAGGCTTGGGTCTTAACCCGATTCAGTGGTACATGGCAGGACGAGCGGCACCAATGGGCGCGGTCGCACCATCGACGGCGGCCTCAATCTTCGCACCCTTGAACCCGCGGTTCGTGGAACGCGGGCTCGCCGGGGTTTGGGATACGGTCGCGCCGCAAAAGATCGTTGATGCGCGTTTGGCGAGCGCAGCGGCGATGCTGGAGCCAATTGCCAAGGCGTGTTCGGCACCGCTGGCCCAGATCAACGATCTGCTAAAGCCGATCGCGATTGCCAGTCCGATCACCGGAGCACCGCTGTACGCCGGACTGCTTGCACTGCCATGGCCCACGTCGGCGGCCGGCATTTTGTTGCGGTGCTGTGACCTCATCAGGGAGCACCGTGGCGACATGCATAATCTCGCATGGCTGGCCGCCGGTCTAGATCCCGCGCAAATCAACGTGCTGTCGGAATTGTGGCGTGACGCCGCCGTAGGAACCGTCACGGTCAATCAGATGGGATTCTCAACTGCAGATGCCGAGCGTGCCCTACATCAACTTGAGGACATCGGGTTAGCACACGATGGCGCGATAACCGCTGCAGGTACGACGCTGCGCGACAGCATTGAGGTGGAAACATCCTTGCTCCAAACAACATTGGCGAAAGCACTTGAGCCGTGCTCGGATCAGATTTTCGAGCTTTTGACACCGATCAGCCAGCGCTGCCATGACATGGTGGTCGCCTATTGGGATCGCTGAGGCACCAGAAGTGGCCGCGATCAGTTGCACGCTGGCACTAATGCCAATTCGGCTACACACCATCCACGTGCGAGCAGAAGAGTCACTGCATTGTGGGCAGCGTCATCATCACTCGACCTCCGGAAGGCGTTGCGGTGGCCTCTGCAGCTCGCAGCCATAAGACGTGGACCCTGGTCGTTACGTGTCTAGGGGTGCCGTTGGTCATCGCGTCGATGATCGCGTTGAACACCGCCCTTGGTGAGATCGCGATCGCGACGAAAGCCAGCCAGGGGCAACTAACTTGGATGGTGGATGGCTATACCTTGGCAGTGGCCTGTTTGTTGATGCCTGCCGGCGCGATCGGTGATCGCTACGGCCGGCGCGGAGCGCTGCTATTTGGGCTTGCGGTGTTCGCGATCGCCTGCGTGGGCCCAGTCGTGCTAGCTCACCCTGCCCAGATCATCGCGTGGCGGGTGCTAGCAGGCGTCGGGGGCGCGTTCGTCATGCCGGCGACGCTGTCGATGCTGACCGTTGCCTACCCGCCCGAGCAACGGCTTCGAGCAATCGGGGTGTGGGCCGCCGTGGCGGGATCAGGCGCCATCATCGGAATGCTCGGATCGGGCGTACTTCTCCGCTATTGGAGCTGGCAGTCAATCTTCTGGGCGCTTGGGGCGGCCGCAGCCATTGTGTTCGTCCTCACGTGCACATTGACCTCCTCACGCGATCCCGACGCGCCGCCACTCGATTGGCTGGGCGCTCTACTCATCGGCTTTGCCTTGATTGCAAGCGTTTTCGGACTCCTCGAGGCGCCTTCGCAGGGATGGAGCCATCCGTTAGTGACCGGGTTCCTGGCGGTAGGTTTCGCTCTGGCCGTCGTGTTCGGCGTAGTCGAGCTCAAGCAGCCCCACCCATTGCTCGATGTGCGGCTTTTTAAAAACCGCGAATTTTCCACCGGAGTCGCCACGATCGCTGTCTTATTTGGAGCTACGTTCGGATTCTTCTATCTCGGCGTGCAGTACATGCAACTCATCAAGGGGTACTCGGCGCTGCACACCGCTATCGCCTTCAGCCCCTTTGTCGTACCACTGGCGGGATTGTCGGCAATGTCATTTTGGTATCTCCCCAGGCTCGGCCTACGCACGGTCGTGATCCTAGGACTGGCCATTATGGCCGTCGGCTTTCTAGGAATGGGTGGTCTTAATCAGCATTCCTCGTACGCCGACATCACCTGGCATGCCGTCGTCTTGAGCACCGGTATCGGCTTTTGCACCGCCCCGACAACAGCCGTCATCATGAAAGCGGTTCCTGACGGTAAACAGGGTGTCGCCTCCGCAGTCAATGACAGTGCACGTGAAGTCGGCGCCGCGTTGGGCATTGCCGTTGCCGGCTCGGTGCTTGCCCGAAGCTACGGCACCGCGCTCGAACCGAAGCTGCACGGGTTTCCTGAGATCGTCAAGGGTCCAGCCCTGAATTCCCTTGCCACCGCGCTGCATACCGCGGACTCACTCGGCCCGCGTTCGATGGGTCTGGCTGAACTGAGCACCTCCGCCTTCATCACCGCAATGCACACCGCAGCGCTGGCGATGGCGGTGGTCTCGGCCGTGGCGGCAGTACTCATTGGGCTGTTGGCCCCGGGACGCGAAACGAAAACGCAGGTCCCGGCTCAGCTTTCTTAAGTATGCAAACGGCAGACACAACGCCAGCCCGCCTGCGAGCAGGGCTCCGACGCGGCCAGGCGTCACTTACACGAAGTCACGGCTTCGACGTTCGT
>NZ_JAVKSG010000133.1:0-4343 GCF_039583785.1 Mycobacterium sp. | reverse complement strand
CTAGACGTCGAGGTCGCGGCGCAACTTGGCGACGTGGCCGGTCGCCTTCACGTTGTACTGCGCCTCGGCGATCTTGCCCTTCTCGTCGACGACGAACGTCGAACGGATGACACCCTGGACGGTCTTGCCGTACATCTTCTTCTCGCCGTACGCGCCGTAGGCGCTCAGCACCTTGCGCTCGGGATCGGACAGCAACGGAAAGGTCAGCTTCTCGGCGGCGCGGAACTTGGCCAGCTTCTCCGGCTTGTCGGGGGAGATGCCGACGACGTCGAGGCCGGCCCCGTTGAGTTCGCTCAGGCTGTCGCGGAAGTCGCAGGCCTGCTTGGTGCAGCCGGGCGTCGACGCCGCGGGATAGAAGTAGACGATCACGCGCCGGCCCTTGTAGTCGGCGAGGGAGACGTTGTTGCCATCGGCATCGGGAAGGGTGAAGGCGGGCGCTTTGTCGCCCGGCGCGAGGCGTGCAGTGTCGGTCACGGAGCTGCCTTTCTGTTCACCGGCGGGCAGGGATGAACGCCGGCTGATCTAGGGTAGGTCGGCAGGCACAAACTTAGCCCGAGCCTGGTCTGGGTTCGCCGACGACAGGGAGGACAACAGTGGCGGAGCGGGATCCCGACACCATCAAGCGGGAGATCGATCGGGCCCGCGACCAGCTCGCGTCGACCGTCGACTCACTCGCTGTGCGGGCCAACCCGCGCCGACTCGCCGACGACGCCAAGGCCCGGGCGATTGGATTCGTCAAAAAGCCCGCAGTGGCGGCCTCGCTGGCGGGAATTGCAGCGCTGGTCGCCGCTCTGGCAGTGCGCCGGATTCGCAACAGGTAGCGGCGGTTCAGCTGACCTGGGCAGCCCTCGTCCAGGCCAGCGGGTTCAGCTCGCGGAATGGGTCCCCGGCGCGAATCTGCTGCAACTCCTGAAGGATCTTTTCGAGCGACTCTTGTGTTCGTTCTTTAACTGACACGACCCAGGCGTCGGCCGACTTGCCGCGCGGCTGCGTTGTCTCGATCGGCTGCCCAAATCGCAGGTACATCCGCTGTGGACGGGGAATCAGAGTGGGCCCCACGCCTCGCATCGCCGGCATCGCCATGTCGGGATTCCCGGACAGCCTGGTGCTGACGGCCCGACTGAGTCGGCCGGCCAGGCTGTCGCGGGTGAAAAGGCTCTTGTAGACATCATCGCCGCCGACCAGCCCGACCGGGACAATCGGGTAGTCGTTCTCCACCGCGATGCGCGAAAACCCGGCTCGGCCGGTCCAATTCAATTGGTATTCCTCGCCTTTGAACTTCGCAATTTCGCGTCCTCCACCCGGAAATACCAGGATGGTCGCGTTGTCGCGCATGAGTTCGCGTGCTGCATCCGGAGCGCCGACCACGCCGCCATAGGCCGTCATCAGGTCGCGGCTCAGTCCGGGACGTCCCCCGATTCGACGATCGGCCAAGGTGCGCACGCGCGCCCCTATCGCACGCCGCACGAAGTGGGGAATCAACAGGACTTCGCCACCGATGAACTGAGTGTGATTGCCTACCAACAGAAATCGTCCATCGGTCGGCAACGTCGCCACACCGCTCACGTACGGCCGACTCAGGTCGATGAGGGGAGCGATGAGGCCCTGAAGCCCGTCTAAGGCAGAGCGCAGGGTCTGCACCCGTGCCGATGGCTGCGCCGCGGCTTCGGGATTGGTGGGCTGATTCACGACAAGGTCGACTGTAGGCGGCGGCATAGCACCAATATACCAAACGAACTAGTTCGTATGGATACAATCCCTCTGTGCGGACCACCACAGAGTTGCGGAACACCATCTTGGCTGCGGCTCGATCCGAGTTCGCCCGCCACGGACTGGCCGGCGCCCGGATCGACCGGATCGCGAAGTCCGCGGCGGCCAGCAAAGAGCGGCTATACGCTCACTTCACCGACAAGGAGGCGCTGTTTCGCGGCGTGGTCGCCGCCGACATGGCGGAGTTCTTCGCCGCGGTGACACTGCGCGGCGACGCGATTCCAGAATTTGTCGGCGACATCTACGACTTGGCGTGCCGCCATCCCGAGCACCTCCGCATGATGACGTGGGCCAATCTCGAAGGACTGCTGCTCGACCCACCTCCCGTCGAGGATGGCGAATCGGTCGCGGCGCGAGATATCGGTGTGATCAAGGCCGCGCAAGCCAACGGACAGGTGGATGCGGGGTGGGAGCCGATGGACCTGCTGGTGTTGCTTTTCGGAATCGGGCTGGCCTGGGCTCAATCGCCACATCCCGATGCGTTGGCCGCAGATCCGGCGGTTGTCGCGGCTCGGCGCGCTGCCGCTGTTGAAGCGGCCCGCCGGATCGTTGTCCCGGCAACGTGATTGGCGACAGCGGGGTTGTGTTGCGACATGCGAACCAGCTACGCCGCCACCCGGCCGTTCCGCTGATCCATTGCAAGCACGGATAGGGGCCACCGGTCCGGTAGCACCCCGAGCGCGGTAATGCGCACCTACTGTTTGCAAACGGTCACGAAGATGGGGCTGGTACTGCCGCCGGTGCCGGGTACGGTTTCGATGCTTCCTGGCGCGGCGGGGATGGCGCCGGAGGTGTTGTCGTGCGTGAGGTTGAACCTGCCGCCATCGAGGGTTTTGTGCCAGTTCACCGCACCGTCTTGGTACCAGTACGTCACGGTGCTGTCGTAGGTGATGCCGAAGTTGGCGTTTTCGTGGCTGCTGGCGCTGATTTGTGTTCCGTTGAGCGGCAAACAACCCGCGGCGTTAGCGGCGACGTTGGCGGCCGCGACGGGGCTGACCGCGAGAGCGGCTGCCGAGGTTGAGACCGCGATGACGGTGCTGATGAAACCGCGCCGAGTGAAATTTAAGTTGTGCCGCATTGCACACCTCCTCTGAATTCTGTTAGCCCGATCCTAACTGCGAAATGTCAAGTGCACGTTTCACTTAACTGTGGACTGCGTCCGAGGCACCTGTGTTCTCGCTGCACGCGGGGAGCCGGCGTGTCGGATCTGCGGGGCGCTGTCGACGAAGTGAGCAGTGGCAGCAATGGCTCACGGACGCCGTTGAGCAAGTCTGTCAGGTCGACCGGACACCAGGATTGTCCGTCATCCTTGGCACCGGGTTTGCTTCCGTCGTCGTCGGTGCTCTCTGCAGCGGATGTGTCCGTCTCCGCTAGCGGGCCGCTGGGCATCGACCCGGCAATGAGCGCTGCAGCGCCATCGACGAGCCCCTCGAATGAATCGCCTGTCAGTCAGCACCGGGCCAGCCGTGTAAAGATTTACAGGCGATTCACCGTCCCTCGTTGTCAGTTTGCGCGTGAACGAGTGAACAGGGCTGGGCAAGCGGCCTACGCTCACAAGATGGAGCCCTATCCCGAAGAAATACCCGACTTCTCGCCGTTCATCAAGATGCGGCAAATACAGCTTGATCCCGAATCCGTTATCGGGAAGGAACTGCTCGACCGGTTTGCCGAGTTAGACCAGTCCTTCACCGGCCACAGCCGGATGTGGGCCGCGATCGTGAAACTCATTGGACTGACAGCAATGTGCTCCAAGGCAGTGATTGACCTTGAGAAAGAGGTGATCGATCTCCGGCGGGAGCTGCGATCCCGCGATAAGGCGTAATCACCGGCAGTCAGCACCCACATTCGTCCCACTTAGTGGTTGCCAAGGCAGCTGGTCACTCCCGGTACGACCAGCGGGCCGATCAGACCGGTGCCGTCGCGGACCCGTACCGCGAGGTGCGCGACGCCCTGGCTGTGCAACTCGCGCCGTATCCGCGAATCGGCCACCAGGTTGTCGGACAACACCCCCAGGACTGGCCCTCGTGAACGACAACGGCGACAACCTCGGGTGGAGTGACCCGATGGTGGTCGTTGGTGCCGTCGCCTCGGTTGATGTGATCGTACGGATCCTGATATCGGTCGTAATCGGCCACAACCCGTTGCGGTGGGGCAGTCACCCTAGCTCCCCGTCGACGAACAGGTCGGTCGTGCCGTCCGGTTCGGCGGGCCCCGGTCCCAACCCGGACGGGCTCCCGTACCGGAACTGTGCGGCAGCAGCCCGGGACGGTCGCTGGAACATCCACATCGGTGACCCGGCGTACAACCCGGCCCTAGACAGGAACCACGACGGCATCGCCTGCGAGCGACGGGCTCGATTCCGAGAATGAAGGACGGCGGCTTAATTAGCCAGTGATGTGTGCCGCTCTGACCTGGTGCGCCGTCAGGGTTTCGAACCCCGGACCCGCTGATTAAGAGTCAGCTGCTCTACCAACTGAGCTAACGGCGCGTGCGCGTCCTGCCGGACTGCGCTTGAGACAATAACAGTCATCAGGGGAGTGGACGAAATCGTCCGGTTTGGGATGGATCGCTGG
>NZ_JAVKSG010000132.1:0-4590 GCF_039583785.1 Mycobacterium sp. | reverse complement strand
ATTATCGCAGATGACCTATCAACTCCGGCGTCAACACGGCCGGTGAACCGCTACCGGATTATTCAGCAGGGTCCTAGCCGACGTCCGCGTCGCCTCTGGGCGAGACGGTCGGCAGGCCACGCGATTCTGCGGCGTCAAGGAGCCGGCGGTCGTACGCGCATAACGCGCTAAGGCTCCGCCGGTGAATATATGCAGTGGCAACGTGTATCGCGTCGAGTGCGGGTAGCTCGGCGGGAGGCATAGTCGCCGCCGCTGAGGCGATAACGTCTGTCAAGACAAGGGTGTCGATGGTCGACGCAATATTTCGTGCCAGCGCCACGGCGGCCGGCCCTGTTCGCGCGGCCGCCCGTATCAGCTCGATATGACCGATGGCGCTGGTGACCAGGTTTTCGTCCGGGTGCTCATTGAGCCAGTCGATCAATGCCGTTGATTCTTCTTCAGCTACAACAAGTTTCACTGTTGCCGAGGTGTCGAGATAGATCATCGATCGGCGCGTTGCTCGTCCAGTATGGAAGTGAGCGATTGACCTTCGATGAGATCGGCCGTACTGAGCGGAACTCGTGCTGCGCTAGCGGGAACCAACTGGTCCTCTGCGATGAGCTTGTCGCGCGCTTGGTCGACGGGCGTAAGAGGCACCAGGCGCGCTACTGGCCTACCACGGTCGGTGATTTGAATGGTCAGTCCAGCTTTCGCTTTCGCTACCCACACGCTGGCGTTCTGACGTAGTTCACGAATCCCGATTGTCTCCACCCCAGCTACTGTAGCACCTAATGTGCTACTCGGCTGAGGTCACAAAATGACGGTTTGGTTGCCGTACTGGATAATTCGGTCCTCGCAATGCCACCGCACGGCGCGGGACAACGTGGCGCGTTCGACGTCGGCACCCAGGCGCACCAGGTCCTCGACGGTGTGGCGGTGATCCACCCGGACGACGTCCTGCTCGATGATCGGCCCGTCGTCGAGCTCTGCGGTGACGTAGTGCGCGGTTGCGCCGACGAGCTTGACGCCGCGCTCCTTGGCCCGCCGATAAGGCGCGGCACCAATGAAAGCCGGCAAAAAGGAGTGGTGGATGTTGATCATCGGGCACGCTACTTCTTCGATGAACCGCGGAGTCAGGATCTGCATGTAGCGGGCCAGCACGACCAGATCGACGTTGCCGCGCAACAAATCGAGCTGGCGTCGTTCGGCCTCGTCGCGAATCTCCTTGTGGGCCGGGATGTGAAGGAACGGCACCCCGAACGGGCGGACCTGGTCGACCAGGTCGGGATGGTTGGCGATCACCATCACCACCGACATGTCCAGGTCGCCACGGCGGTTGCGCCACAACAGGTCCAGCAGGCAGTGGTCTTCGGTCGACGCCATGATGGCGACCCGTTTGGGTTTGGCCGCCTCGGTGAGACGGAAGTCCATTCCGAAGTTTTCGGCCACTTGCTCGGCGAAGTCGCGGGCCAACGCGTCACGCGCCGCCGCCAAGCCTGACAGATGAAAGACCGTGCGTTGCAGGAACATTCCGCCGGTCTGCTCGGTCGAGTGTTGGTCCAGCGAGATGATGTTGGCGCCCGCGGAGGTCAGAAAGGTGCTGACCGCTGCCACTAGACCGGGTCTGTCGTCGCAGCGCAGCAATAGCCGACCGAGATCTTTGACCGGCAATCCGCCGCGGGACGGGCGAACGAACGTGTCGCTGTCGACTTGGCTGGTCATTGCCTAACGCTTCCTTGCGCGTCTGGAGCTAGGTCCGAGTCCGGCGCCGCCGGCTCAGCCGGGTTGGCCGGGCTGACCCGGCTCGCCAGGGGTGCCGCCGGGGCCGGGTGCGCCGCCGGCGCCGCCCTGGCCGCCCTCGCCAGGCGCACCGCCGGTCCCGGGCGCCCCGCCCTGGCCACCTGCCCCGCCTTTGCCACCGTGGCCGCCAGCACCTCCGCTGCCACCGGCCCCACCCTTGCCGCCGGCCCCGCCTTTGCCGCCGGCGCCGCCGTTACCGTTATCGCCTGGCGTGCCGTCGCCGCCGTTGCCGCTCGGATCGTCGGCTGCCATGCCGGCACCGCCGGGATGCACGACGGCGACGCCGCTGACGGTGTGGGTGCAGGCGGTAGAAGCGGCGCCCAGCGTGATCAACGCCGCAGCCAGAATCATGCTGGCGGTCGGACGCAGGCCTCCGACGTTAATAACCTTGCGTGATCTGCGATCCCGTGCGCCGAAGCTGCGACGAACCATCGGTCTACCTCCTTGCGAGAAGCGTGTTCTCCCCGTTGCCGCCAACGTAGTTCCACAAACGGGGGCGGGTTGCCAAACGCACGAATTCAATGGGCGTTTTGCAACCCGCCGTCGTGCTGCGAGGCGCCTAGCGCGGACCACTCACCGTCAGTGGCAGCGCTATGTCTCCCGCCGCGCCCTTCATCTTCACGAGCCAGCGACCATTGAGATTCAAGGTAAGTCGGAACTGGAAGCAGGCGAATCCCACGTCCGCGTTGGTCAAGTTCATCGGCAGCTCGCGGTGCATGTGCAGGGGTTCTCCACCGTCGGGTGGGGCCACCTCGATGACGACCAAGCGATCGTCGCCGCCGGTGTCTTCGGTGTCTCCTTGCGTCAACACCACGATGTCAAACTGTGCTTGGCGGTCGCGACCGACTCTGAAGTTGGATATCACACCGCCCTTCACATTCAGCTTATTGTCTACCGCTTCGACTTTCTCGGCCAGGAACGCCCCACTTATTCTCATGCTTCCCAGTATGGGGGAACGCTGCTGCGCCGTATTCAACCAGTCCATGGACAGGGCGCTATGTCCACGACCAGGCCGCGCCGTGAGCGATGGAAAGCCATCGCGCGCGCCCTGGTGACCTTGTTGTTGATTCCACCAGTTCGATCGTAATGGCTTCGCACTCAAAGGCTTTGGCAAGATCGTCTGCAGCCGCGGTTGCGCGGCGAGGCGAATCGTGAAGTTAGGCCTCAGGCCATCGGTGGGTATCGCTCGACTGGCCAGGTTGCTAATGCCGAAACCCATTCGACCACATTGCGTTCGGCTGAATCTGTCAAGTCTCGCCGACGGCGCGGTCATCCGCCGATATTTTCGCAACCGACAACTACCGCACGATCCACCCGCGCTGGGCCAGACATGACCGACGATTACGTCAATCGCGGACCATCGCTAGGCGCACATTTTACTGAGTTTGCCGATTTGGGAATCCAGGTCCTGCCGCAGCGGATCCTGAACTTCGGCTCCCGCCCCCATCAAGTAGTTGATCCCTAGCTGTTCAATCGTGTTGGCAAAGGAGGTTACGGCGTTGGTGAGATCAGCTGGAGCCGCGGTATTTGTGGCGAGCCGACTCTGCAAGTACGCACCACCGCCTATCAGGGCCAACCGTGCGTTGGTGGCCACCGTAAGTTCGGCAACCGGGTCGTTTGGGTTCGTGCTCTCCAAGTGAGTATTGATGACCACCGTTTGGTGGGCAGCTTTGTAGGCCGTGCAAAGGTTCGCTTTCGCGTCGCCGCCTTGCTGGGCTACCGATGATTTGTTGTGCGCCGGGTGGAAATACGCCAAAGCAGCAAGAGCTACGGCAATCACGGCGACAGCCAGGGCTGCGTATGCGGGCCACTGCGACGCAGCCGAATGACGTGGGAAGGGCACCGGTTTTTCAGAAGAAGACTCGTCCTCAGCGGGGGACTGCTTGTGACTTTCCGCGGGGGTGGACTCAGTCGCAGGCCTATCGGACATTGGCTGAGGATATCGCGCATCACCGACGTTGGTAGGGCATTGCCGAAATGATTTCGGCCGCAGCGGGTCTGCCGCAGGTCGTATTCAAAAAAGGTTGCGTGATACAGCGGCATCACAACGATTGCGCATTTAGTTAAGTGTTTGGGGCCATCGCCAGGAAGTCGAGGCGCCACAGCGCCTGGAACAGCTTGCGCGCTGCCCGTCGACTTGGCCATACCTGGCATACAGCATCACCCCTACGGCGCCGTCGGGTCGCAGACAACTGGGTACAGCATTCAGTCAGGCCTGGGGATCGGCCATGTGATGCAGCACGCTGGTCGACACGATCATGTCGAAATCGAGGCCCAGCGAAGCCAATTCCTCAACCGGCAGCAGGTGCAACTCCAGGTTGAACAGCCCGTGCTTGTCTTTGAGGTACTGCCAGGCCTAGCGACGGTTGGCTGATATCGACCGCCACGACCTTGCGTCGGGGTTCATGAAGGCGAAGACCGACGCCTGGTTGGTGCCACAGCCGGCGATGAGGATGTCGAGATCGGCCTTATATACCCGGTCCGGCCAGAACACCCGGTGCGCGTGGCTGGGGTCGTACCATTCCCAGTTGTTGGCCAGCCATGCTTCCAGGTCCTCTATCGGTTGGGGGTACCGGTATCGCTCGTACTGGCGGGTGACCACATCGGCACGCGGATTGTCGTAGCGCAGATCACGCTGAGTTTAGCCCTAAGTTAAGTCGGTTTTGTGGGTAGTTTGTGGCGTTGTTCTGGGGTTTTGGGTGTTTTGGGGGTGTGGTTTTCTGTCGACGCTGTCTTAGGCCGAAGTTACGGCTGTTGAAATAGGTGAATCCCCGGTTTGACCTGGGGATTGGTTGGCTGGGGTGGGTGGTT
>NZ_JAVKSG010000131.1:0-4669 GCF_039583785.1 Mycobacterium sp. | reverse complement strand
GGTTTGCGGACGAACCGTTCTGGGTGTGCGGCGTAGGCGGCGTCGAGTACGCCGGCGCGCTTGTCGCGGATCGCCTCTGCGAGGCCGTAGTGGACGTCGGCGGGGGTATGCAGGCCCAGCCCGGAGTGACGGTGTTTCTCTGGGGGTCCGACCCGAAGCTGCTGTAGATCTCCCGCATTTCTGCAGGTACTGCGGCTGATGGTTGAACCGTATTGTGCGCAACAGTGTTGTGCAAGCGTTTCGGCGGGCGTGTCATCCAGTTGGCTGGGATGCGTTGAGTCTGGTCATCAGTTCGCGGTTGGCGGCGCGGGCGGCGGCGAGGTCCTGGTCGCGTTCTTCGAGTTGCAGCCGCAGTTCGACGACTTGTTGTTCGAGCGACACGATGTCGTGCTGCAGCTGGTCGATGTCGGTGGGTGCGCCGAGTCCGGTTGCGCGCCAGGCTTGTTCGCCGAGTAGTTCGGAAAGGCGGGCCTCGAGTTGTTGGGTGCGTGCGGCCATGCGGGTGCAGCGTTGCTGGGCTGCGAGCAGGTCCGCTTTCAGTGAGGCGCGGGTGACCGGGGGGCCGATTTCGGGATTGTCTGATGGTTCGGTTTCGGCGGCGTGAATGCGTTCGAGCAGGTCGCGGTGGCGATAGAGGAAGGTGCGGTCGACTCCGGCGCGGCGAGCGATGCTGGAGACGCTGAGTTCTGCGCCGTCTTTGATGGCGGTGTCCAGCGCGGTGAGGACGCGCTGGCGGCGTCGGGTGGAGTCGGCTCGACGTCCGTCGATCATCGCGTCGACGGTGGTGGTGGTGGTGGTGGTGGTCATGGGGTTCTCTCCGGGCGCAGGTCGGGCAGGGGTTGGCGGGTGCGGGGCATGCCGAGCATGACGCTGCGGTGGCGGCGCACGACGGTGACGGCTTGTTGAAGTTGTTCTCGCTGTTCGGGTTTGAGCTCGTCGAGCCCATTGCTGATCTGGGCGATCAGGCGGCGGATGCGGCGGGTCTCCTCATCCGACGGCATCGCTTCGGCGCGTGCCCACTGATCGAGGTCGGTGGTGGCGAGCAGGCGTTCGCGGGTGCGCAGCAGGTCGTCGAGGTAGGCGTGCAGGTCGGGCAGGTAGGAGACGTCGGTGCGGAAGTGGTCGCAGCCAGCGCAGCGGAACCGGAACGGGCAGGCACCGCCGCCGGCCTTGACGTTGGACGGTTCGGCGCAAACGCCGAATGGAACGGCGACCTCGCCGACCGCGCGGCGCGCGTACTCGGAGTCCAACAACGCTTGGGCTTGCCGCCAGACGCGGTTGCCGTGCCGGTCGAACTGCATCGCGGTGACGCGGTCAACGGCCTCGCGGCGGCGGGTTTCACCGACGCGGTAGTAGCCGCTGGTGGTCTCGAGTTTGCGGTGCGACATCAGCTCACGCAGCACCTCGACGGGAACACCGGCATCAGCGTGGCGTTGTGCGTAGCTGTGCCGGTAGGCGTAGAGCACGGCCTTGGCTTTGTCGTATTCGACGCCGTCGCTGTTGCGCAGCACGGGCATTCGGTCGACCCAGGTGCGGTGGGCGAACGCGAGACTGAAGCCGGTGATCGCGCGGTGCCCGCCGGGGTTGCGCCGGTCGGTGGGCAGCAGCTTGAGGTCGCCGACCGGTGTGTGCGGGTAGCGGGCTCGAACCCGTTGCTGCTGGGCGAGGATCACCTCAGCGGTCTGCTCGCCGATCGGCAGGCGTCGTGCGGGCCGGTTGGCCTTGTGGTTGTCATAAATCAGCACGGGCTGTCCGTCGTCGTCTCGGGTCAGGCAGTCGAAGTCCAGCTCGCAGATCTCTTCGGGACGGCGACCGGTGTCGATGGCCAGCTCGACCGCGGTGCGCATTTCTGGTGAGGTCAGGTCATCCAGGTGGGTGCAGAGCTGCCGCATGATTTCCGGCGGCAGGTCCCGGTTTGGTTCTGCCGGTTCGGGTTCGGCGGGCACGTCGGCCTGCCCGATGACGAAGTCCTCGCCCAGTCCGGCGGCGAGCCCGCCGGGGCGGGTCAGCCCCATCGCGCGGATGCGGGTGAGCACGGCGCGGACCTCGCGGCAGGCCCGGATCCGGGCATCACCGCTGATCTTCCCGGCCGATTCAAGGTAGGCCAGCCGGTGCAAGAACGCCTCCATGTCGCTGCGGCCCAACGCTTGTGGGTGTTCACCGCGGTCGGAACGCATGCGCAGCGACTCCGACAGCCGCCCCAGGCAGCCGATGTGGTGACGCACGGCCAGGCCGGCGCTGGTGCGTCGCCCCGGTCGGACGCGTCGTTTCGGCAGGTCGTCGGCGGCCCACCGTTTGGCAGCCTCCCGCAGCCACGTCTGGCTGATGCCGGTAAACGACACCGTGCCGTTGTGCCCGAACACCGTCAGATCCCATTCATCTCGGGCGACTTCGGTTTCCGGGCTCGACAAGGCGCGGCGGGCGTGACCGATCAGGCAGTTGGCCAACCCGGTGAACTCCAGATCACGATCATCACCTGCGGCGTAGTGGGTCAGCGAGCTCACCTGTCGGTGACGGACGTCGTTGCAGAGTGCCCGCAGCACGGCGTCGCTGGTCTTGACGGCGTTGATCCGGCAGCGCTGCTGCAGGCCCACCAGCAGCTCGGCCACGACCAGCGGCGCCAGGCCGCGCAGACTGACCTCACCACCTCGACCGATCGCCGGTTCGGTTGCTTGCCATTGGGTTTCGCCCAGGAGCGGGTTATGTGTCCTGGCGGTGCGCAGCCGTTGCTGGTGCGCGTCGCAGTAGAGCCCGTCGGGGTGGCGGCGTTGGCGGGTGCAGGCGGCGACTGCGCACGGCGCGCACGGCGGAAGCGGGCGGGTGTGCCGGTCAGCAAGGAACTCGTCGACGTCGGCAACCGGCAAGGCGCGCAACTGTTCTGCGTGGGCGCGGCACAACCCAGAGCTCGCCGATTCCCACTCGCGTCCGCAACCGTCCACCACACAGGTATCCGGTCCGCGCCCCGATCGTTCGCGACAGCGCGGTGGAAGCGAGGCGATCTCGTCGTCGCCGAGCCCGTGTTCGGTGAGCCGACGGCGGCACGAGGCGCAGATCCGCGCCGCCGCAGGCGCGGATGTCGAGCAGCCCGCCGCGCGGCAAACAGGACGTCCCAGCAATGGATGCTCCGGATCGAACGACAGCACCCTTCGCGCCGGATCCCACCCGGCCTCGGTGAGGAACGCGGGGTCGATCACCGCGGCGATCGCCGCAGCGTGCCGGTCGACCCGCGTGTCGGCGAACACGTGCTCCCGACCGGCTATGGCCACCTGCACCGCTTCGGCGGCGCTCACCGGTCCGTCCCGGCAAGCCCGCGGGGACTGGCGACCCGGTCGACGGCCTCGCGCAGCCGGGCCGGGTCGGGGTGCAGGTAGACCTGCGACGAACTCATCGACGCATGACCCATCAGGGTGGCGATCTCGTCCAGGCCGGCACCGGCGTCGGCCAGGTTGCTGCCGAACGCATGCCGCAGCCGATGTGGTGTCATATGCTCGATCCCCGCCCGCCGCGCGCACGCCGCGATCAATTCGTTAACCGCATCCGGGCGCATCGGCGCACCGATCGGTTCACGAAACAGGTTGACCAACAAGAAATCCGACTCAGCCGCCCGTGGCACCGCAAACCGCTCGAACTCGTAGACGTCGAACACCTGCACCAGCAGAAAATCCAGCGGCACCACCCGCTGGCGACGGGATTTGGCCCACGCCCCGTTCGGATTCTCCCGGCGCACCACATGCAGGTGCGCCCGCGGCATCTCACAGCCCAGCAGCCGCGAGTCGACCAGCAGGTGCACATCTGAGCGCCGCAGGCCACACAACTCGCCGCGCCGCAGCCCGGCCCTCGCCATCAACAGCACGATCAGCCGGTCGCGCGCCGACCGGCAGGCCCGCAGCAGCGCCATGATCTCGGCGTCGCTGGCCCGGTCCACCGTCGCCTCCGGCTCATGCAGCCGATGCCGCGCCCGCATCCGCCAGGCCATCCGGTGGTCCTCGCCGCGAGCCTGCGCCGGCAGGTCACGCTCGTCGGCCAGCTCATAGATGAGCGGCATCAGCTCGCCCGGCGCCTGCCCGGACGTCACTGCGTGCGCGACGAACCCCCGCACCGCGGTCAGCACACCGTTGATCCGCCGCGCCCCACGCGCCGGCTCCGCGCCCGGACCGGCCAGCACCTGCCCACCCAGCATGACCTCGACACCGCTGGCTTGTGGTGCCGCGTGGCGCAGCCAGGTGATGAACAGCCCCAGCGCCGCCACGCCGTCATGCCAGTGCCGGCCCGTGCGAACACACCAACGCAGGAACAACGCGATGCCACCCGCATACGACCTGGTGGTCAACTCCGAGCCGTCACGGCCGAATCGGACATGCCGCAAGAACGCGTCCGCTTCGGCCACCACCGACAGACCCTCATCGAGCACCGTCCAGTACCGCACCCCGGACGGCAACCTCACCGGAAACGCCCGCACCCTGATCTCCTCTCGCAGCAGGCAGCTTTACCACTACCAGCCACGAGCACCACACCCCGGGAGATCTGTTGCAGAACCGGCTCGTGTCGCCGATCTACGCAACGTCACACAACAGTTCAGCCAACCCCAGAAAACGATGTTCATCGTTGTACCAAGCGAAGAAGACCCGGCAGTGCAGTCGGGCGTCTTCGATCGAGCCGAACCGGCCGG
>NZ_JAVKSG010000130.1:0-4679 GCF_039583785.1 Mycobacterium sp. | reverse complement strand
CCTAAATTCCAGGTCGCGGAGTCTCATTTCTTGTCTCACGCCGGCGTGTCTCAAATCTGTTGTGCCGCAGGCTGTGATCTTGTTGATGAGAAGGACATTTGAGGCATTAAGCATGAGACTAACTTTTGAGACATCGCGACCTGGGAGGATTTGATGCCGTACGGTCCTTCACGCCGTGTCTCGGAAGAGCTCTATTTCGAGACGGTTGTGTTGCCGTCCAGTCGGAGCTTGTCGACGACAACTCATGAAGCAACGCAAGTCTATCGATGCCCGGGAAAAGAAAGTGACGGAGATTGCCCCCGTTGTTATTCGGGTGAAAACGACACTCTAAGACGGGCACCGATTGAGCAGCCTTCCGACCCGGCATGGCGTTCCACTCCGGGTCCAGCCTCGCCCTTA
The DNA here is from genome assembly GCF_039583785.1 of Mycobacterium sp. Lineage (GTDB taxonomy): Bacteria > Actinomycetota > Actinomycetes > Mycobacteriales > Mycobacteriaceae > Mycobacterium. The sequence continues at coordinate 4,280 of NZ_JAVKSG010000130.1, read as the reverse complement.
GAAGAGCGCCGGGTCTGCTAGGACCACAGCTGGCGGCACATCGCCGACCCGAGTCGCCACAATGGGTATCTCATACACCTTGCCCTTCATGCCGCACCCGTCGGTGATGGTGGCGTTCGTCAAAACGCCGTGCAGCGTGCCGTCCGGTTGCGGTTCCAGCGACCAGGTGTTGGTTGAGGTATCCGCGGCGTCTCCGCCGGGAAGGTTTTCCGGGCGAAAATATTCGTCCTGGCACCGCTGCGAGTCCATTAAAGAAGGCGTGTTCTGCCATCGTCCGTCGGTGAAATCCAGGACGATCGCGATGACGCCTGAAGGCTCCTGCTGGTTGTTGTCGGAAAGAGCTGCTCCCGTGGCGATACATCGAGTCGAAGTGCACAACGAGCGAAACGCCCACCAGTGGGTGTCCTTTTTGTCGTCGCCAGTTGTTGGTTTGCCGTTGACGGTCTGGGCTCCCAGATCGAAGTCCACGCGGTAAGTACCGTCCAGTTTGGGACCTGCGGCAGACGGCACTGGGCTGCTGGGTGTCGGGGCGCTGGCAACCGTCGCAGGGTCAGCCACGTCGACGCCAGCGGGTACATCAGCGGTCCGACTTGCCACAAAAGGAACCTGCTGGACCGATCCTGCAGCGCCGCACTCATTTGTGAGAACAGTAGCTGTGTGAAGGCCCCGAAGGGTGCCGTCGGGTTGCGGCTCCATTGACCTCGTGGTGGTGACCGTCTGTTTGCCTGCGACAACTTGTCCGTCCACTCCTAAGCATCGAGGCCGCTCGTCTTGGCCCTGACTTGGCGTCTCCTGCCAGTGACCATCGGCGAAGTGCAGATCGGATGTGTCAGCCGGGGCAACTGCGACTTGCGGATTGTGTGGGTCGAGTTTGGTTCCTGTCGCAACACATCCCGACGGTGTGCAGAGCGAACGAAATGCCCACCAGGAGTTGTAATCGGAGCTCGGTTTCTTCGGGGTGGGCGCGCCGTTGGCCGTCACTTTCGTGAGGTCGTATACCAGGTGATAGGTGCCGTCGAGAACGGCGGCCGGTGGTGGCGATTGAGCGGCGGTGTTGTTCTTCCGCTCGACCGCGTAGACCGTCGCCGAGATCGCAGCGACCACAACCACCGCCGCCGCCGCCGCAACGAGGATCAGTCGGCGTCCGCGCCGCTTTTTTGTCGGCGCAGCCGGTGGTAGCTGATCATCTGACAGCGAACCTTGCTCGGTGAGTTTCCCATGCGGCCTGGCAACAGCCACGTGTGTCCGCGTCTCGATCCGAGGCGCTTCTACCCTGACGCCCACCTCAGTCAAGCGATCACGTGCAGGGTCGAAATGGGCTCGCTCACTGAGTTTGGCGGCGAACTCGCGGGACCGCCCGAACCGGTCACTGGGGTCTTTGGACAGCGCTTGTGACAGCACCGGATCGAGATGCGCCAATTCGGGTCGCCGGTCGCTGAGCTTCGGTGGTGCGGCGTTGAGGTGCTGGCTGATGACCGCGACAGGGTTAGAATGCTGATATGGCAGAGACCCGGTGAGAAGGTGAAACGCAGTGGCCGCCAGCGCGTATTGGTCAGCCCGCCCGTCGATCTCGGATGATCCCATCAACTGTTCTGGCGCAGCATAAGACACCGTGCCGACCGTCATGTTGGTGGAGGTCAACCCGCTGACGTCGGTCAGTTGGCGGGCTATCCCGAAGTCCGCCAACAAAACCCGTCGTTCACCGTCTTCCGGCTCGGTGAGCAAGATGTTGGCAGGTTTGACGTCGCGATGCAGAAGCCCCCGCTGGTTTGCGTAGTCGAGGGCATTAGCTACTGCGGTGACGATGGCGCACACGTCGTGTTCGGGCATCCCGTTCGGGTAGTGGGACTTCATCAACTGCCCGGCGTCGGAACCCTCGACGTAGTCCATCGCGATCCAGAGTTGGCCCTCGAAGTCACCCCGGTCGTGCACGCCGACGATGTGAGGATGAAAGAGCCCGGCGGCCAGATCTGCTTCGCGATTGAACCGGCTCTGAAACTCGGGGTCCGCCGAGACATCGGCAGGCAAGACCTTGAGAGCGTCGCGGCGCGGCAAACGCGGATGCTGGGCGAGGTAAACCTCTCCCATGCCTCCCGACCCCAGTAGCCGAACGATTCTGTACCCGGCGAACGTCTGCCCCCCAGTTAACGGCATGGACGAATCCTAGGGTTCAGTGCAGCACTGGGGCTCCCTTTCGGTACTTGTTCTGGGCGTAGTCGGCGGCTGATGCGATGCCGCCCACAGCTGCGTTGCGGCCGTACCGTTTTAGGCCGCGTGGCTGTCGACCACCACCTTGACCGCCGGGGCGTACCAGGTCGAGTGGCCGCGGCTGGTTGGGATGCCGTCCCGGTTGAGACCGTCCGCGATCGCGCGGAGCGAAGCGCCGCTTGCCTTTTCGCTGACGATCCTGGCGACCACGTCCTCTGACAGGCCCGACGCGCGGCCCAGCTTCACGCCCTGCGCCTTGCGCACCGCCAGCGCGGCCTTGGTGCGGTCAGAGATCAGCGCCCGCTCCAGCTCGGCAACGCCGCCCATGATTTGCGTGGTGAAACGGCCGGCGGCAGTGGATGTGTCGATGGTCCCATCGACCGCGACGACCACCCCGCTTGCCCGCTCGACGCGATCCACCACCGCCAGCAGGGTGCGCAAGCTACGCGCCACACGGTCGGTCTTCGCCACCAGCAGTGCCGCCGCGGCACGGTTCTCGATGGCCTCGATTGCCGCCGCCAGACCAGGCCGCTTGTCGATGCCTTTGCTGCCAGAGACGCCTTCGTCGGCGTGCCAACCGACCACCGTCCAGCCGCGCCGCTGCGCCTCGGCCTCGATGGCCGACCGCTGCGCTTCCAAACCGGCACCGCTGGCGACCTGTTCGTCGGTGGAGACCCGCAGGTATCCGACGGCGGTGGCCTCGGGTGCTGTGCGGTTGCGGCGGGGTGCGCTCATACCACCACTGTACAGTAAATGACCGTCTACTGTACAGAAGTTTGAGAGATCAACCTGAGATCGCCGCGAGCGCCACCGCCGCACCCTGTAACCGGGCGACTTCGGTGGCCGCAGCGTCCAGTTCGCCACGCTCGATAGCGGCGAGCACCGCACTCAGTCGCTCAGCGGACTCTCGGGCAATTGCGATCCGGTCGGCAGCGGAGAGGCCCACCACCGTCGATGCCACCTCGGTGCGGAACCGCTCAATATCCATGCCCACTAGCCAATCACCCAAACGCGAGCACGGCGAGCAACGCGCGCCGACATAACAACTCAAAGATCAGTCGACCCACCCGGCTGGTCGATATGCACAAGCATTAGCAGCGGCTACGCCACGCGCGAGCTGCATCGGTACTCGCAATTTTCGTGCGGTGTAGGAGGCGTTGGGGTCATGCTTCGGTAGTGACGGCGCAGCGCTACACCGCGGTCGCCGCCAGGGACATCAGGGCGGTCACCGAGGCCGCGTCAAGAGAGGAAGCCATCAATGACCAGGCAATTTCGTCACATGACGGTGGTGTTCGCGGCGCTGGCCGCTTCCACACTGTTGGGCGCGCCGAACGCTTCGGCGGACACCCCCGAGGAGCAGTACTTGGCGCTGCTCGCCAAACACGGCATCACCGGTGACCCGGCTCAACTGATCGCCGCCGGGCACGACACCTGCTGGGCCGCCGGGCAGGGCTGGCCGGCGATCGGGCTGGCGGTGATGAAACCCAACGCCGAGTTCAGCGCGGCCGGGTTAGCCTGGCGGCAGGTCGGTCAAGCTAGGCACGACGCCGTCAACACCCTTTGCCCAGACCTGTCGACGTGGAAAGACTGATGGGGGAAACTCACGATGACGGGCAACAGGGGGGACTGAGAATCCCCCCGAACGTCAAGATCAGTCGACCCTCGATGGCCAAGACGCCACCCGGCTCCGCTCGGCTTAACATCTAACACTTTCAGGTTGAGCAACTGCTCCCCCGCCGGCGATCTGCGCTGTCCGCGCTGCGAGATCGGCCAGCTGACCGCCTGGGGCTACGGCCGGCGCCGCACGATCCGTTCCCACGGCAGCGCGACCCCTCACAATCAGACCGCGCCGCACTCGCTGCGCCAGCTGTCTGCGCACCCACATCGTGATGCCGGCCCAGCTGCAACCCCGCCACGCCGACACCACCGCGGTGATCGGAACAGCACTGCTGCACAAGGCAAATGGGCTCGGACACCGCCGCATCGCAACCGTCATGAGCAATGATCAAAACCTGTGGATGAGCCTCGGCGAGGTGGCGTGAAAGTGGGCGCACCCTCCCGGGGATGATCTG
>NZ_JAVKSG010000129.1:0-4847 GCF_039583785.1 Mycobacterium sp. | reverse complement strand
TTCTCTGGGGGTTGGGCGCCACGGGCTCGAATGTTCGAGCGAGTTCCTGCAGTTCACGCGCTGTCCGGGGAACGCTATCGAATGCAACAGGTGTTGTGCAAGCAAACCGGTCTTGAATACTCACCGGTCTTGTTAGGTCAGTTGCTGACGGAGGGTGTCGAGGTCGCCAAGTACCCAGATGTCCGCGATGAGATTGTCTGCGGTGGTGAAGAAGGCAGCGCCGGAGTAGACGAACCGGCGGCCGGTTGCAGGGATGCCGAGCAGTGGCCCGAGGTGGGTTCCCGAGTACCGGAGTCGAGCCGCGGCACGGTGCGCGTCGCTGATGAGGTCGACGATTTCGTTGTGGAAATCTGGTGCACCACCGCGGATTTGGTCCCGGTAGGCACGCCATTGATCGCGCCCGGCTGTGGAGGTTCCGAGCGATCCGCGAAAGGTGATATCGGGCGCCAACGTGTCATCGACGGCGGTGTCGTCCCATTCGTTCCACAGCCGCTCGTAGAACCGCCGCGCCAGGTCGTGAGCCGAGACCGGGCCCCGCATGAGCCCCTCCTTACCTTTCCGCGGCGGTATCGGGCCGTGCGGGACCGGGCATCCCATGCGTGGTGTTAAGGCGAGTGATGAGTTCACGATTAGCGGCGCGGGCGGCGTCGAGTTCTTCGGTGCGCTCTTCGAGTTGAAGGCGAAGATCGACAATCTGCTGTTCAAGTCCGGTGATTCGCTGGTGGAGTTGGTCGATGTCGTCGGGGGCGCCGATGCCGGATTCCCGCCAGGCTTGCTCACCCAGCGCAGCGGAGAGTCGGTTTTCGAGTTGCTGGACCCGTGCGGCCAGCCGGGCTGCTCGCTGCTGAGCGTTGAGCAGATCGGTCTGCAGCGAGGCAGTGCTCACACCGCCCGCCGCCAACCTGCTGGTGGGTTCGACTGCGGCGGCGTGGATTTGTTCGAGCAGGTCGCGGTGGCGGTAGAGGAAGCTGCGGTCCACGCCAGCGGCTTGGGCGATGGCGCTGACGGTGATCTCGTGCTGGCCAGCGTGCGCGTCGGTGAGTGTCTTGAGCACACGTTGGCGCCGACGCAAGGAGTCGGCGCGTCGGCCCGCGGCCATGGCAGCCGAGCGGGAGTGGTTCGGTGAGGTCACGCAGATCCTTCCTGGAGTCGTGGCGAGGGTGCGATACGTGGCATGCCGAGCAGAGTGACGCGATGGCGCCGAACTGCGGCGACGGCTTGGTCGATGTCGGCGCGTTCGCCGTCGTCGAGTTCTTCCAGATCGCCTTTGATGCGCTGAATCAACCCGCGTGTGAGGGTGATTTCGGTGTCGGAGGGCATGGCGTCGGCGCGCGCCCAGTCGTCGATGTCGGTAGCGGCTCGCAATCGTTCACGAATACGCAGCAAGTCGTCGAGATGAGCCTGCAGGTCGGGCAGGTAGGAGACGTCGGTGCGGAAGTGTTCACATCCCAGGCAGCGGAATCGGTAGGGGCACGACTGGCCGTTGGCTTTGACGTTGGATGGTTCGGAACACACGCCGTAGGGCACCGCGACTTCTCCGACCGCGCGGCGGGCGTATTCGGAGTCGATCAGTGCTTTGATGTCGCGCCAGATGCGGTTGCCGTGCCGGTCGAACTGCAGCGCACTGACCCGGTCGACGGCGTCGCGGCGACGGCTCTCCTCGACCCGGTAGTAGCCTTGCGTGGCTTTCAGGTCGCGGTGATTCATCAACTCCCGCAACACATCCGGCGGAACTCCGCCGTCAGCGTGGCGTTGGGCGTAGGTATGCCGGTAGCAGTAGGCGACCAGTCGGGTGGTGTCGAAGGGGGTGCCGTCGGCGGTGCGCAGTTCGGGGATGGCGTTGATCCATTCCCGGTGCCGATGGATGAATCGGGATACGTTCAGCGGTCGACGACCGCCTTGCTGGATAGTGCGCGCAGGCAGCAGCGCGAGCTCACCAACCGGTGTGTCGGGGTAGCGCGCGCGGACCCGCTGCTTTTGACGGGTGATGAGCTCTGCGGTGGCCTCGGGGATCGGCAGCCTGCGTCCGGGTCGATCGGCCTTGTCGTTGTCGTAGATGAGCACCGGTTTGCCGTCGGCGTCGCGGTCAAGACAGTCCCAGGCCAGCGAGCAGACTTCATCGGGGCGGCGGCCGGTGTCGATGAGAATTTCGACCGCAGCACGCATTTCCGGGCCGGCCAGTGCTTCGAGCTGGGGGAGGTGGTCACAGATCTGCCGCAGTATTTCCGGTGGCAGATCGCGCCCGGGTTCGCGATCCGGGCGTCGCGGCATGTCGCTGGTCTGCAGCACGAACTCTTGGCTGAGGCCGGCAGCGGGCTCGCCCTGGCGGGTCAGCCCGAGGGCGCGGATGCGCGACAGCATGGTCTTGGTCTGCTGGCATGTCCTGATCCGTGTGTCGCGGCTCAGGACGCCGCTGCTTTCCAGGTAGGTCATTCGGTTCAAAAAGTTGTCGATGTCGGCGCGTCCCAGCATGCTGGGTACCTCGCCACGATCGGAACGCATGCGCAGGCTTTCCGAGAGCCGCTCCAGGCAGCCGACGTGATGCGACACCAGGTGACCGACCCGCTTTCCCCGGCGTTGCGGCAGGTCGTCAAGAGCCCACCGTTTGGCTGCTTCACGCAGCCAGGGCTGGCTGATCCCGGTAAACCGCAATCTGCCGCGATACCCGAATGCAGCCAAATCCCATACGTCCTTTGTCCTTTCGGTTTCAGGATTGAGCAGGCTTCGGCGCAGGTAGGCGGCGAAGCTGTTGATCATCCCGCGGTAGGCCTCGTTGAGCCCGGTGGTGTCGGCGTCGGCGATGCTGGTGACCCGCTGGCGGCGCAGTTCGTTGCAGAGCGCGGTGAGCTGAAAGTCGTCGAGTTTGCGCCCGGACGTTGTGCGCTCTTGGACGCCGTAGAGCACCTGCGCGACGACCAGCGGCGGCAGGCCGCGCAGGCTGACCTTTCCCGGTTCCTTGGTCGGTGTGGCGGTCAACCGCCACACCCGCTCGTCGGTGTCAGAGCCCAGCCTGCGCTTGGCGTGCCACCGCTGTTCGTGTGCGCTGCAATACGACCCGCGCGTGGCCCTGCGGCGTCGGGTGCATGCGGCCACCAAGCACGGACCCGTATCGGGCAACGCGATCACCGATGGGTCTACCAGGAACTCCTCGATCGATACACCCAAGACACGCTGCTGATGCCGATGCGCCTCACACAGCCGGTGTTGACACGATGCCCAAAACCGCTTGCAGCCCGTGACCACGCACGGCCTGGGCTGGTCACGATCGCGGGGCGGCATCTTGTCGATATCGTCGGGACCCAGACGGTGCCTGGCCAGACGCTTCTGGCAACCTTGACAGATTCGCAAAACACCGCGCGCAGTGAACTCACATCCTGGCGCACGACAGACAGGACGGCCCAGCAAGGGATGGTCCTCCGGCAACGAGAGCGTCAATGTTGCAGCGTCCCAATTGATTTCGGAGAGGAACCGCTCAGCCAACAGCCGTTGAAGTCGGCTGAACTCGTGTTCCGGCTCGATGGGCGAACCCGAAACGGCGCTAGCAGCACCCCTTGCGTTCACCGCATCGCTCCGTGCTGCTCGCGCGGTGTGGGGACACGTTCTATCGCATCGCGCAGACGGCAGGGATCAGGATGCACATAGACCTGTGTCGAGGCCACGCTCGCGTGACCGAGCAGCTGTTGGACCTCATCGAGCGACCCCCCAGCGTCCATCAGATTGCTGCCGAAGGCATGGCGCAGCTGGTGCGGTGTCACCCGCCGGCCAAGGCCCGCCCGTTTGCAGAGGTCTGTGATCAGGGCGTTGATCGCATCCGGCGGCATCGGCGCGCCGATCGGCTCACGGAACAGGTTGACGAACAAAAAGTCGCTGTCACGAGCCCGTGGCACCGCAAACCGCTCGAAGTCGTAGACGTCGAAGGCTTGCACCGCAAGGAAATCCAGCGGCACATGCCGACACCGACGCGATTTAGCCCACGCCCCGTTCGGGTTGTCGCGGCGCACCACATGCAGGTGGGCCCGCTTGACCGGGCATCCCAGCACCGTCGAGTCCGGCAGCAGATGCAAGTCGCTGCGCCGCAGCCCGGTCAGTTCGCCACGGCGCAGCCCTGCCCGCGCCAGCAGCAACACGATCAAGCGATCTCGCGTCGAGCGGCATGCCCGAAGCAGCGCCACAATCTCCTCGTCGCTGGCGCGATCGACAGGGTCGTCTCGCTCATGCAGCCGATGCAGCGGTCGCAACCTCCACGCCCGTCGCGCCTCCTCGCCCTTTGCCTCGACCGGCACATCGCGGTCGTCGGCGAGCTCATACAGCAGCTGCACCACGTCCTCGTCAACGCGGCCCCTGGTGGCTGCGAACACCGCAAACCCGCGCACCGCCACCAAAATCCCGTTGATCCGACCGGCACCGCGAGCCGCCGGCGCACCCGGACCTACGGCGATGACCGCATCATCGGGCCCGGCGGGCGAATGCCGCAGCCATGTGATGAACAAACCCAAATACGACAAACCCGTCACCCAGTCGCGGCCGGTGCGTTGACACCAGCGCAGATACAGCGCGATCGCGCCCGCATACGCCTTCGTCGTCGACTCCGCGCGGTCCTGACCAAACCGCACATGCCGCAGAAACGCGTCGGCGTCGGCAACTACCTCCAGGTCGTCATCGAGAACCGTCCAATACCGAACACCCGACGGCAACGTCACTGGAAAGGCTCGCACCCCGGTCCTCCTGTTCACATGGCGACCAACAACTACCAGCCACGTGAACAACACCCCCAGAGACACGCCGCAGAACCCGCAACGGGCTGGCCTGATGCGACGTCACACCACGCCTGGCCGATCCCAAGAGAA
>NZ_JAVKSG010000128.1:0-4848 GCF_039583785.1 Mycobacterium sp. | reverse complement strand
CGGATCCGACCCAACCATCCTCACCCTCGGCGCCCGTACCCCATCCGAACGTGGTCACCCTGAATGCCCGGCAACACGCCGTGGCGAAATCACGATCCACGGCAAGGGCAACCGCTACGAACTCGTGCCGCTCCCTGGTGACGTCGGCGAAACCATCGCCGTCTATCTTCGTGATGGTCACCGCCGGGTTCCGCCTGGATGCCGGGCGCTGTTCGTGAAGGTCGGAGCCGCTGAAGGCGCTCTGACCGGCATCGCGGTGAGTGACGTGACGACCCGTGTCTCCCGTCGCGCCGGGCTGCCGGCCATCAGTGCTCACCGGTTCCGGCGCGGCACCGCGACCCAGCTTGTGCTCCACGGTGCGCCGTGGAGCGAGATCGCGCAGCTTATGCGGCATCGAACGTTGGCGGTAACGCGGTCATACACGACCATCGACGCGGTGCTGACCGCCGAGTTGGCGCGACCCTGGCCCGGTGCGCGATGACTGACCTGCGGGCTGCCGCCGCCACATACCTCGCCCTGCGCCGCGGCTTGGGCTTCAAACTCGCCGACGCCGGATCGCTGTTACCCGGCTTCCTCGACTACCTAGACCACCACGGCGCCGACCATGTGACCACCGAGCTGGCCCTGGCCTGGGCGAAACTACCCGCGAACACCGATCCCGTCTGGTGGCGTCAACGGCTGAACATCGTGCGCGGGTTCGCCGAATACCTGCACACCATCGATCCCGCGACCGAGGTTCCGCCCCACGACCTGCTACCGGCTCGACAGCACAGGGTCGCGCCCTACATATATTCCGACACCGAGGTCGCCGCGTTGATGGCTGTCGCACGCACTCTGAAACCAGCCCTACGCGCGGCGACCTACGAGACGTTCATCGGGTTGTTGAGTGTGACCGGTCTGAGGTTGGGTGAAGCACTCGCCCTCGACCGCGCCGACCTCGACCGCAAACGACTACTGCTGCACGTCCGACATGCCAAACGCGGCAGCCGGACAGTGCCTCTGCACGAATCGACGATCCAGGCCCTGGACCGCTATTTCGCCATGGTCGACCGGTCTAGGTTCCCGAAACCGTTGTCGCCGTCGATGTTCGTGTCGATCTGGGGCACCCGGATGAACAAGGACTCGATGCACGCAACGTTCCCCGGTCTGATCGATCGGGCTGGGCTGACCGGACGTGGCCAACGGGCCCGGCCCCGCATCCATGACCTGCGGCATTCCTATGCCGTCCGTCAACTATGCGACTGGCATCAGCACGGCGCCGATGTCGATTCCAAGATCCCGCTGCTGTCGGCTGTTCTTGGCCACAGTGATCCGGCCTGCACCTATTGGTATCTCGAGGCGTCACCCGAACTCTTTGCCATCGTCGGCCGGCGGCTCGAACAATTCCTCGGAGAACTCTCATGAGCGCCGTCGCCCCCACACTGCAGAAATTCTTCACCGACCGGCTCGCGACCCAGCGTTACGCCAGCCCCGCCACCGTTGCGGCTTACCGAGACGCGTTCCGGCTGCTGCTGGTGTTCGTCGCCGACCGCAAGAAGATCACCCCGGCCGACCTGGACTTCACCGATCTCGACGCCCCGACCATCGCAGCGTTCCTCACCTACCTGGAAACCGAGCGGCACAACAGCATTCGCAGCCGAAACACCCGCCTCGCGGCGATCCACTCGATGTTCCGGTTTGCCGCGCTTGAACATCCCGAACACGCAGAAGTGATCGCGCGGGTGCTAGCGATACCGCAGAAACGATTCGAACGAGCCATCGTCGCCTTCCTCACCAAAGACGAGGTTCAGGCACTGCTGGCCGCCCCCGACCGCGACGTCTGGCTCGGACGCCGAGACCACGCCCTATTGACCTTGGCAATCCAAACCGGTTTACGCGTCAGCGAACTGACCGGACTGCGACGCGGTGACCTGGCGCTATCAACCGGCCCGCATGTGCGCTGTCACGGCAAAGGCCGCAAACAACGAGCCACCCCGCTGACCACCAGCACCGCCACCGTCTTGCGCGAATGGTTGGCCGAGCACCCGGGCGAACCCGACTCACCAGTGTTCCCCAGCCGCAACGGGACACCGCTAAGTACCGACACGGTCGGCTGGCTCATCACGAAATACGCGACCGCGGCGCGATGTCCATCGCTGACCGGCAAACGGGTCACCCCCCACACCCTGCGGCACACCTCGGCCATGTTTTTGCGCGAAGCGGGCGTGGACATCTCGGTGATCGCGCTCTGGCTCGGCCACGAAAGCATCACCTCAACGCAGATTTACATGCACCAGGACTCCGGACATGATGCTGTGACCGGCGGAGCAATTCGTGGGCTGACCTCTGACTTTTCACGCCGCCTCCGCTGCGGGCTTACATGCGACGCTCAATAATAAGTGGATGGTCGATTCAGCGCGGAGACCCGCAAAACCGCAGGTCGGAACGCTCGACCGGGCCCGAATTGCTTCAAAATTGTGGCGGTCCCCGCCATCTATTTTCGGGCTCAGGTCAGGAGTCCTGATGCACGCCGACCTCGCCGTCAAACGGCGTGCACTCGATCGCACGACACAAACTGAGGCGACCACCAGGCGTTACCAGCCACCGGACACCCTGCTCGCCTACCTGGAAAGCCTCTGATTATCCCGAACGGTTCAGCCGACCGCAGTACTCCGGCCAGCACGAACCCGGGCACCCCGGTCCGCACTCGGCATAACCACGCCCTCGGCATAGTCGCTGTTATCCGGCATTCCGGATAACAGCGAGGCCCAGTTCAAGACGCTGAAGTATCGGCCCGACTTCCCCGGCCGGTTCGGCTCGATCGAAGACGCCCGACTGCACTGCCAGGTCTTCTTCGCTTGGTACAACGATGAACATCGTCACTCCGGGCTGGGCCTGCATACCGCCGCCGACGTCCACTACGGCCTCGCCGAGGCGATCCGCGACAAGCGCGCCAGCGTACTCGACGCCGCCTACGCCGCACACCCAGAACGGTTCGTCCTCAAACCGCCCGAACCGCCCGAACCGCCGAAGATCCCTGAAATCTCGTGGATCAACCGGCCCGAACAACCAGAGGAGGACGCTCAGTAAATACGGCGCAACGGCGCCTCATTCAGGTTGACAGGTTCCGGTCGCCATCGCCGCATTCTCGGCGCTCTGACGCGCCACGTCAGCGCGGTAATCGCGCACAACCCACCACGCCACCGCCGTCGCACCGGCGATCGCCAGCGCAGCCACGATGAACCATCGAAGCAGCCACAGCGACGGCGACGGCGACCAGGATCAGCGACAGCCCGACCACGTCGAAGCCGTCGGCGCCGAAAGCGCGACCAGACGTCCGGTATATAAGGTAACCAAACACAGACGTCTCCTAACTCCGTGGTCTGAAAGCGAATCCTGCGTTCAGATCCTCGGGGGCAACTCGTCTTCCCCGTTCAGCGCGGCATCTGACCGGTCGGCTTGACCGTGCCAGGTGACGCGGATCTTGTTATCGGGGTGCCAGAAGCGCATCACGTTCAGCTCGACGCCAGCGAAGGGATCGACGACTCCCACAATCGGGGCGCGAACTTTCTTGCCCTCGACTTGGACTGCATAGAGCGTCGCGGATGTCTCGTTGCGCAGCCTGACGTTGTTACTCCCAGGAATCGGAATGAGAGCCCAGGGAGCGTGCACCCTCACGGCCGGGGCTGCGACACCGCCGGCCGTCGGTGCTGCCGGCTCTAGCCAAGCCAGCGGCGACACTCCCCATCGCACGGCCGGTGCGGTCTCGAATTGCCATGAGTTGGCGCTGACATGAACATAAAAATTTGTTGAGAATTACGTGTGGACCTCCGGCCCGTCTTTGCGTAGGCTAACCCTCGAAGGGGGCCCTGGACAGTCCGGGCGGGAAGGGAAACAATGAAATCTTACGTGATCGCCGCTGGCGCGGCAGCGGCCGCAGCTGGCGTGCTGAGCCTGGCCATTCCCGCGGCACACCACACCCACCACGACGCGGTCGGGCTCGTGACGACTGAGAACGACATGTTGCTCAGTCTGGAGGGCGTGAGTATGTACCCAACGGACGGCGTAACTGGCGGGCCGCTTGGCGACGTGGCGACCGCATCAGGCAGCGATTTCTACAACGTCTACACCGGCGGGAGCACCGCTAGCGGGGCTTTCGAAGCTACCGACCCGACGAAGTTCGGAGCAACGGATCTGCTGAACTCGTCGCTGATCATCGACGCCAACCAGGCTTTGGGCCTTGGCGACACCGACGGCTATGTCGGCCTGTCGCCGACCTCGACGCCGGACGTCTTCACCTTTGGGGACCAGGAGGCCGTCTCCTACGACTACGGCTTGCAGGCGCTGCTGACCGCGTTCAACCAGTCCGTCGACCCCACGGCGGCGAACCTGGACCCGGCGCAGCTCGGGACTGCTACTGAGCCGTTGTCGCTGACGAACGACTTGACCGTCGCATACCAAGACTTCGTTAGTTTCTTCGACCTCGCAGCGGGCATCACCCCATAGATGTAGCGAACGGCTAGTCATTGTCCCCTCCTGAGCCGAATTCGGTTCAGGAGGGGCGCGCCGTTTGCGCTGAGCGAAATTCGGATGCGCTGACGGGTCCGCCTGCCCTACGTTGACGGACATGTCAACCCGTCGCATCCTGGTGTCCTCCGGAACCGAGTTCGAGGCAACCGTCGGCTATTCCCGCGCCGTACGGGTCGGCCCGTGCGTCGCCGTCTCCGGCACCACCGCGCCGGGTGAGGATATCGGCGCGCAGACACGAGAAGTATTGCGCCGCGTCGAGGTGGCACTCCTCGAGGCGGGCGCAGCGTTGAGCGACGTGGTCCGCACCCGCGTCTACGTCACCGACATCGCGCGCTGGCG
>NZ_JAVKSG010000127.1:0-4978 GCF_039583785.1 Mycobacterium sp. | reverse complement strand
GAGGCCACCGGCGCGCTGAACAAGGACGGCGTCGCCGACCGTGTCACCTATATCGTCGACCCGAACAACGAAATCCAATTCGTCTCGGTGACCGCCGGCTCGGTGGGCCGCAATGTCGATGAGGTGCTGCGCGTGCTCGACGCACTGCAGTCCGACGAGCTGTGCGCGTGCAACTGGCGTAAAGGCGACCCCACGCTGGACGCCGGCGAGTTACTGAAGGCCTCGGCTTAATCGAGCCCTGATCGGAGAATCTCGATGAGTCTGGACAACCTGAAAGAGTCGCTACCCGAGTACGCCAAGGATCTCAAGCTCAACCTCGGCTCGATCAGCCGAAGTACTGTGCTCAGCACCGAACAGCTGTGGGGCACTCTGCTGGCCAGTGCCGCGGCGACGAGAAACACCCAGGTGTTGGCCGAGATTAGCGCCGAGGCAGCCGACGAACTGTCCGGCGAGGCGTACCAGGCGGCACTGGGCGCCGCGTCGATCATGGGCATGAACAACGTGTTCTATCGCGGTCGCGGCTTCCTCGGCGGCAAATATGACGATCTGCGTCCTGGGTTGCGGATGAACATCATCGGCAACCCAGGCGTCGACAAGGCCAACTTCGAGTTGTGGTCGTTCGCCGTGTCGTCGATCAACGGATGTGAACACTGCGTGACCGCACATGAGCACACCCTGCGCGAGGCCGGTGTCGAGCGCGACGTGATCCTGGAGGCGCTGAAGGTGGCCGCAATCGTCACCGGCGTTGCCCAAGCGATCACCACCACCCACACGCCGGCGACCGCCGGGTAGCCCGCGTCCGTAGACTCCGGGTTTGTGGTCGTCAACGAAGTCGATCTGCAGCATCTGCGACGCTGCGTCCAGCTTGCCCGCGCCGCATTGGAAGCCGGCCACGGCCCGTTCGGTGCCGTGCTGGTGGGCGCCGACGGCCAGACGTTGTACGAGGACCACAATCGCGTCACTGACTGTGATCAGACGCTGCACGCCGAGCTCGGTGTCATCCGGTGGAGCGTGGCGAACGTAGCTCCGGTGCAACGGATTCGCACCACCCTGTACACCTCCTGCGAGCACTGCCCGATGTGCGCGGCCGCGCACGCATGGGCCGGGCTGGGGCGCATCGTGTATGCGACCGCGAACGACCAACTGACGTCCTGGCTGACCGAATGGCACGCGACGGCGCCGCCGGTGGCGATGCTGCCGATCAACACCGTTGCGCCCCGAGCGGTGGTCGAGGGCCCCGTGCCCGAGTTCGAGGAGGAGATGAAAGCGCTGTACGAGGCCAGGTACCGACGATGAGCGGACCCGCCTGGGTCGAGCATGCGATCTGGTGGCACGTCTATCCGCTGGGCTTTGTGGGCGCGTTCCCGGCACCCGCTCCCCCCGAGGCTCACGAGCACCGACTGCGGCGCCTCGTCGAATGGTTCGATCACGCCATCGAGTTGGGCGCTTCCGGAATTGCGCTCGGACCGATCTTCGCCTCACGTACGCACGGCTACGATACCGCAGACCACTACCGCATCGACCCACGCCTCGGTGACGACGCCGACTTCGACTTCCTGATCACCGAGGCGCGGCGGCATGGATTGCGGGTGCTGCTGGATGGGGTGTTCAACCATGTCGGCACCGATTTCCCGCGATACCGCCAGGCTTTGGATGACGAGGCGGCCGCGCGCTGGTTCCGCGGCAGACCGGGCCGTTTTGACACCTTCGAAGGTCACGACGGCCT
This sequence comes from Mycobacterium sp., assembly GCF_039583785.1. GTDB lineage: Bacteria > Actinomycetota > Actinomycetes > Mycobacteriales > Mycobacteriaceae > Mycobacterium. Next base: position 3,252 of record NZ_JAVKSG010000127.1, on the reverse strand, counting down.
GCCGACACTGAACCACGAAAGCCCCGAGGTGGCCGACTATACCGCCGAAGTGATGTCGCACTGGCTGCGCCGCGGGGCGGACGGGTGGCGGCTGGACGCGGCCTACGCTGTGCCGCAACATTTCTGGAATTCGGTGCTGTCGAAGGTCCGGCAGTCGCATCCAGATGCCTGGATTGTCGGAGAATTGATCCACGGCGACTACGCCGCGGTGGTGCGCGACGCCGGATTCGACTCGGCGACCCAGTACGAGTTGTGGAAGGCGATCTGGAGTGGTCTCAACGACGGCAACTTCTTCGAGCTGGATCATGCGCTACAGCGGCACAACGATTTTCAGAAGACTTTCGCGCCGTTGACGTTCATCGGCAACCATGACGTCACGCGCATCGCCAGCCGGCTCGAGCGCCCAGAGTACCTGGCCCACGCGCTTGTCGTCCTGATGACCGTGGGGGGCGTGCCCAGCATCTACGCCGGCGACGAGCTCGGGTACCGTGGCATCAAAGAAGACCGCTTCGGTGGTGACGACGCGGTGCGGCCCGAATTCGGTTCTCCCCCAGCTGCACTCGAATCCCGTGGGGTCGAGATCTGGTCGCTGCACCAATACCTGATCGGTCTGCGCCGGCGGCACCCATGGCTGCACGCCGCATCGACGTCGGCGCTGCGGCTGGACAATCGGCAATACGTCTACGAAGCCCGCCACGGCGATCAGGCGTTGATTATCGCGCTCAACATCGACGATATTCCGCTGCGATGGCGGCTGGATTCCGGGCCGGCCGAGGTGATCGCCGGCAGCGGGGCGCCGCCGCCGGAGGTCGTCGGAAAGGTGTCGGTCGAACCGCGGGGCTGGCGGGTGCTGAGGCCGGTCTAAGCCAGCCGCTGCAGCGTCAGCGGGTCTTGCTGGCCCCGGTGGTAGTCGGTCAGCAACTCGAGGCAATCACCGCTGTCGTCTGTCGCTGGCGCGAGGTCCGAGCAGCTGATGGCGCAGCTAAGCGGTCGCTTGCTGATTCCAGATGACCTACGGTGGCAGAGTGGTCACACGGCGGATGCCGAAAGCGGATGAACTCGCGCCGCTGGTCCGTTTTCGCAAGCCGCGGCTCGACCGCGTTCGGCGTCACCTCGACGACGCGCTGACCATCGCCGACCTGCGGCGCCTCGCGAGGCGCCGCACGCCCAGGGCGGCATTCGACTACGCCGACGGCGCCGCCGAAGACGAGATATCGATCGAGCGTGCGCGACAAGCCTTTCGCGACATCGAGTTTCACCCGTCGATCCTGCGCGACGTCAGCAACGCCCGCACGAATTGGCAGGTGCTGGGTGGGCCGGTCGCCCTGCCGTTCGCCATCGCGCCGACGGGCTTCACGCGGCTGATGCACACCGACGGCGAACTCGCCGGCGTCCGGGTCGCGAGGGCAGCCGGTATCCCGTTCTCGCTGTCGACGCTGGGGACCGCCTCGATCGAGGATGTGGCCGCCGCTTCGCCGCAGGCCCGCAAGTGGTTTCAGCTGTACATCTGGCGCGACCGGGAGCGGTCGATGGCGTTGGTGAAGCGGGCCGCCGACGCCGGTTTCGACACCCTGCTGGCCACCGTGGACGTCCCGGTCGCCGGCGCCCGCCTGCGCGATGTCCGCAACGGGATGTCGATTCCGCCGGCGTTGACGTTGCGGACCGCGCTCGACGCCGCGCTGCGGCCGCACTGGTGGTTCGACCTGTTGACCACCGAACCGCTGTCGTTCGCGTCGCTGGATCGCTGGTCCGGCACCGTCGGTGAGTATCTGGATTCGATGTTCGATCCGACCCTGACCTTCGACGACCTGGCGTGGATCAAAGCGCAGTGGCCGGGCAAGCTCGTCGTCAAGGGTATCCAGACCCTCGCCGACGCACGCGCCGTGGTGGATCTGGGCGTCGACGGCATCGTGCTGTCCAATCACGGTGGCCGCCAACTGGATCGGGCCCCCGTGCCGTTCCACCTACTACCCACCGTGTCGCGTGAGCTCGGAGCGCACACCGAAATCCTGCTCGATACCGGCGTAATGTCCGGCGCTGACGTTGTCGCCGCGGTCGCGCTGGGTGCGCGCAGTGTGCTGATTGGCCGGGCCTACCTCTACGGCCTGATGGCCGGCGGCGAAGCCGGAGTGCGTCGGGCCGTGGACATCCTTTCCGCGCAACTGGTCCGCACCATGAAACTGCTCGGCGTCAGCTGCCTCGAGGAGCTGACCCCCCAGCACGTCACTCAGTTACGCCGGCTGGTTCCGGTTTTCAGTGGCGACTCGACACGAACAGGTAGTAGCTGACGTAGGCAACCACAAACAGCGCAACGAGCAGCACCGACGTAGTTCTCTGACGGTTGGTTTGGGCGCGATACTTCGGTGCGCACGTCGTGACTGGAAAACCAAGCGTGGTAAGGATTTCGGCGGCCGCACTCCGACCGCCGGGGTCGATGTTGACCAGGCCGCGGTGGCGGACTTGGAGTTCGACTGTCAGCGGGTAGGACGGCAGATCCACCTGGTAGCCAGCCGGTAGGGCGCCACCGTCGTTGGTATGGCGGCTCGTGCCGGCCTGCAGCGCCGGCCTGATGTAGGCGTTCTCGATGTCCCCGCGCAGCGCCAGCGGTGCGTCGTCGGCGTAGACGCCGTTGTGGTCGACATACAGATCAACAGGAGCGCGATGCGCCACCAGTGCGCACGACAGGGCGCGCGGGTAGATCGTGACGAAGCCGACGAGGATGGCCGCGGCGGCGAGAAGCTTCGTCGGCCCCGGCAACACCGCGATCGCTGCGACCAGTAGCAGCGACGCCGTCACCGCCCCGCCGAACATCGACTGCACCCGGGGGTTGGTCTGCATGAGAGTCGCGTGTCCGCGAAACATGAAACGTGAATGTACGCGCCGCGGCGATGGCTGTTGCTGCTTTTGCGTGACCGTTCACACAGCTCAACGCGGGTCACCGACACGGGTGGGCACCGGGCGACGTCGTGCTGTGGGACAACCGCTGTGTGCTGCAGCGAACGGACCACTCCGGCGTCGTCGGCGATCGCGTGATGCACCGCGGAAATGGTCACGGACGCCGCTCGGGAATGAACTGGATCGAGTCCAGGTTGAGCGAATCAGGCTTAACTTTGGAGGAATGATGGCTGAAGCCAAATCAGTGCCGGTGTTGTTTTTGACGTCCTCCCCGCACTGAAGTGCGAGGATTCCTCGTGCCAGTCTGCTGTCTCGATCGCTGCTCATGCGGCGATCGCCGTGGGCGGGCTGGTAGTG
>NZ_JAVKSG010000126.1:0-5110 GCF_039583785.1 Mycobacterium sp. | reverse complement strand
GGCCAAGGGCCTCCTCATACAACGACACGCGCTATGAGAGCGAAATCACAACTGCCCGTTTAAAATTGAAGAGCCGTTTTACCCGCTTGCGGAGGGGCCGACGACACCGCCCAGTGGGTCCGCCAGGACTGAAAGGCGTCGAGTGTGCATCCTGGGAGGAGAAGTCACCCGGTCGGTGATGCCCTTACGCCCGCACCCACGAGAAATCCCTACCGGCCGCGCACGGCCAATACCGCTTTGACGAGCAGGTCTGACATGACGTGTTGCGGGTTAAGCGCGGCGTCGGTGTTGCCGGTGACCATGACGGTGGTGTGATCGTTGAGGGCGGCGGTGAACAGGTACTCGGGGTCTTCTTGGCCCGCGCCGGTCGTTTTGATCGCGGTGGTGGTGACGCCGTCGATGGTGGGGGCTGGGACGCGTTCGGCGGTTCCGCTGACCTCTGGGGAGCCGGAGAGCGTGACCGTATCGCAGCCGGCCGGGGGTGGGACGGGTGCAATCGGTTTGGGCAAGCGTAGGGCGTCGACTTCGATGATTCCCCGATCGGCGTGTCCGCTGACCGCGGCGACCTGGGTGCCGATGGACAGTGTGGTGTTGGGTGGGATGATCGCTGGGCCGCAGTGGGGGGGATCGACCGTGGTTCCGGCGAACGGGTCGATGTCGGAGCTGCCGAGGTCGTGGCGGTTGAGGGTTCTCGCTGGGTGCACCTCGACGGTGAAGCCGGGTGGAAAGTCGTTTTTGACGTTGTCGACACGGGAGATGTCGGCTCCGGCGGGCGCGCTGCTCGATGACGGCGCCGCCGAGGGTGAGCCGGGCGGCGTATGTTGCGTGGTATGGCTGCACGCGGTGAGCGCGGCGGTGACGCTGGCTGCTGCCAGCAACGCAGCGATATGCCGTGCAGCGGGTGGTGGGGTGATCATCGCATGAGTTTAGCCGCGCGACCAGTGGCCGGACGGTTCTGAAGGAGACCCCCGGGCGCGGGACGGGCGCCGGGCGCTGCAGACACGGCGTCGACCCCGCCACCCGGTGCCGATGCGGCCGCACATTATTTGGCGGCGCCGGACCTGGCGGGCGAATCGGCCCCAACGTCGGCTGCGACGCATGGCCCGGATCGACAAGCCGCCGTATCCTGGCGTGATTCGTGGGAAGAGAGAATGCGAGATGGACGCGCGGAAACTGGCCGCGGGCTTCACCCAGGTCGCGGCGGTGGCGGCGCTGGTCATCGTGCCCACCGCGATCGGTGACACCCCGGCTTACGCCGCCCCCGGTATCAGCGGGTTCAGCGCCCCGGCCGACGACCCACCACCCCCGCCACCACCGCCCCCGCCGGGCGAAGCACCGCCGCCGGGCCCGATTCCTCGGTGCCCGGGTGCGTTGAGTGGCGTACCACGGGCCCAGTGGCCGCATCCGTGCCGCCGGCGCATCGTCGTGCCCGTAGTCCCAGCCCTTTTGTGAGTGCTGTCGAATCGAGTGGCGATGCCGCAGCGCCCAGTGACGACGACCACCGGCCGGTACGCTGGCATCTGCTGACCCGGATCTCTTTCCGTTTCTGTGTGGTCTATTTCGGGCTGTTTTGCCTGCTGTTCGTGCAGATCGCGTTTGTGTTCACCGGGGTGTTCGGCTGGTGGCTGCCCCCGGGGGCGGTCTGGTGGCAGATGAACGCGCTGGGACCGGTCACCGAATGGGTCGGCCGGCACGTGTTCGGCATCGATGCGGCCCTGCACGAGGATTCCCGGAGCGGCGACCAGGCGGCCAACTGGGTGCTGATGTTCACTGTGCTGGTCGTCGCGCTCACCACGACCGTGTTCTGGAGCGTGCTAGATCGGCGGCGCACCGGATACCGCCGCCCCCACGCCTGGTTTTTGGTGTTCCTGCGGGTGTGTCTGGGCGGGCAGATGCTCTACTACGGGGCGTTCAAAGTCATTCCCGTGCAGATGCCGGCCCCGCCGCTGACCGTGTTGCTGCGCCCCTACGGTCAGCTCAGCCCGAACTCGGTGCTGTTCTTGCAGGTCGGCAGCTCCTACCCCTACGAAATCGCTCTGGGTGCGGTCGAGGTCGCCGCCGGAGCGCTGCTGTTTTGGCCCCGAACCGCGACCCTGGGCGCCCTTTTGGCCATGGCCGGCATGGCGCAAGTGTTTTTGATGAACATGACCTTCGGTGTGTCGGTGAAGATCTTGTCGTTTCAGCTGCTGCTGGTCGCGGTGGTGCTGTTGGCCCCGCAAGCCAGGCGGCTGGCCGATGTGTTTATCCTCGACCGGCCGTCGCCGCCGGCCACCCAACCCGCGCTGTTTACCAGCCGGCGCACCAACAAAGTCGCGGCCGCGATTCAAATCACCCTGGGCGCCTGGGTCCTCATCGGCTGCCTGCTGATCAGTGGGCTGTATTGGCACCAGTATGGCGACGGCGCACCCAAACCCGAGCCCTACGGCATCTGGTCGGTGACCCAATTCAGCCTCGACGGCGCATCGCTGCCGCCGCTGACCACCCAACCAGACCGCTGGCAACGACTCATCATCGACGACCCCGACACGATCACCTACCAGCGGATGAACGGCGAACTCGTCCCCGTGTCCGCGGTGATCGACGCGCAGGAGATCACGCTTTTCACTGCGCGGGGGCCGGCGACGCTCACCATCGACCGAACCGCCCCCGACCGGCTGCGCCTTTCCGGGCAACTCGACGGTCGGCTCGTGACCATAGCGTTGCAGCGCGTCGACCCGAACAGCTTCATCCTGCGCAGCCGCGGCTTTCAGTGGGTGCAGGAGTACCCCGACTTGTACCCCGGCTTCAAGTGAGTCTCACTTCTAGATCTGAGAGAGCCCGTCGGGACGCTCACTCCCCTCCGCTAAACCTAAATTCCAGGTCGCGGAGTCTCATTTCTTGTCTCACGCCGGCGTGTCTCAAATCTGTTGTGCCGCAGGCTGTGAGACGGTGTGCCGGTGACCGCGATCCTCGGCTACGCACGGGTCAGCACCATCGGCCAAGACCTTAACGCACAATTGACCGCGCTCAGCGCCGCCGGCGTGGGCAGCGATCGGGTGTTTACCGACAAACTCTCCGGCTCAGCCAAAACCGACCGCCCAGGGTTGGCCGCCATGCTCGACTACGCCCGTGTCGGCGACACTGTGGTGGTCACCGCGATCGACCGGCTTGGTCGCTCCGTCGCCGAAGTCACCCGCACCATCGCCGAACTTGGCGAGCGCCGAATCACGTTGCGTGCCTTGCGGGAAGGCATTGACACCGCCACGTCGACTGGGCGGGCCGTGGCCGCGATCATGGCGACCCTCGCCGAGCTCGAACTCGAGCTCGGCCGCGAGCGTCGGGCGGCCTCGCGGAAATCGCGCCGTGCTCGCCAGTTGCCAGCCACCAAACCGCCGAAGCTTTGTCCCGACCGTCAGGAGCAACTGCGTCGACTCGTCGCCACCGGCGAGCCCGTGCGAGAACTCGCCGCAGCCTTTGGAATTGGGCGCGCCACCGCGTACCGCTACATCGCCTCGAAATCACTGCAGAAAAACGACCCAACTGGGGCAACTCATCTCCTTACACTTTCTCGGAAGCTCTAGCGCTGGTCGAGGCCACGGTGGATGGCACGACCCTGGTCACCAATTTGGTGGGGCGCAACCTGGGTCGACATCATCCTGCTCGGCGCGGGCGGTGGTGGCGGCGGCTACAACGACCAGCCCGTGCCGGGCGGCAACGGCGGCAACACCACAGCGACGCCCACGGGCGGATCCACCTACACCGCCGCCGGCGGGTACGGCGGAATCGGCGGCAGCACCGTGGCCTCCACCGCAGGAAGTTCCACCAACCCTCTGGCCTTGATCTACGACGGCTACGACGCCTACACAGGCGGAATTGGCGGCAGCGCCGGCTATAGCGGACCTGGTGGCGGGTCGATAGGACCCGGTGGTGGCGGTGCCTCTATCACATGTGCCGGCGGAAGTGGCGGAAAGGCCGGCGCTTGGGCGACATTTACCATCCCCATCACGTCCGGAATGACCGAAATCACCGGCACGATCGGTGCAGTCGGGCAAGGTGGTGCCGCCATCAACACCGCCACCGGCGGTAATGGCGGCCCGGGCATGGCGGTCTTCCGCTTCTACAGCCAGAAACCGTCGAACTAGGCCCCAGTGCGCTTATGAAGACCGCTGTCGCTGTGATGCTGCTCGCGCTCGCGAGCGTGACTGCGCCCGCTATTGCTCATGCTGATTGCGGAGACCCCGGCCAGCCCGCCTGCACCGGCCCCGTACCGACCGTCGATCAGGTGGTCGCGGACATGGCCGAACTGACGGACCCGAACATCCCCGCGATCAACAAGGGCAACGTCGTCTCCCCCGGATTTAACCCCGAGGAAGCCGCCACCGTCGACGATCACCTGAACCGGACGAACGCGGCAGGGTTGCTGGCCTACAACTTCGTCGTGACGGACATCGTGCCCGCACCCGACAACTTCGCCGGCGTCACCGTTACGGTCACAGGAAGCTTCAATCAAGCCAGCGCCCCTCAACACATCGTGCTAATCGATCGGAGCGGGCACTGGCTGATCACCCACGACGCGGCATGGACCATGCTGGACCATTTCTGGTATAACGCCACCCGTCCCGATCGCAAACGATTTGTGCCTGGCAATAGCTTCTGAGTCGGTGTCGCTCAACATCGACGCAAACGTTCGTGGGTCCGTCAGATTAAGCCCTCGACCCGGCGAATGGGGGGTGTATCCCGATGAGTCGGGATACACCCCCCATTGCTGTGATTCGTTATCCGGTCATGCGGGCCGGTTTTGCCGGGTCTCGGCTGATATTTGGCGCATTCCGGTTCGACTCCAACCCGTCCCTACCCTGGGCGTCGCTTGCCGGCCGCTGGGTGTGTTCTACAGGCGGTTCAGTCTTAACGACGCCCGTGCGCAGTGGATTCATTCGCAGAAAAGCCGAGACGCCGCGGCGTCCGGCCTTCTACCGACGGAGCTGTAGCGCTATCACCGCTGGTCACCACGCGATCGGGCACCGGCCTACCCCGGACCACATGGGGGTAGTTTCCCGACTTGTCAGCAATCTGGTGCTGTTGTGCCCTTATCATCACCGGCTGCACCATCGTGGCGTCATCACCATCACCG
>NZ_JAVKSG010000125.1:0-5231 GCF_039583785.1 Mycobacterium sp. | reverse complement strand
AACGCCGCGTGGTACTTCGACACCGTCCACATCGGTGACCCGATCAACGTGGTGGCGTAACGGAATACATCCGCGCGAGGCCGAGTTGGCGCCTGCATGGCCACTGCACAGACTCGAGCGGTTCGGTTCGACAGCTACGGCGGCCCCGACGTCCTCTACGTCGCCGACATCGACAGGCCGGTCCCGGTCGCCGGTGAGGTGCTCGTCGAGGTTCGCGCGGCCGGCATCAATCCCGGTGAGGCCGGCATCCGCACCGGCGCGCTACACGAGCAATTCCCCGCGACCTTCCCGTCCGGCCAAGGCAGCGACCTGGCCGGTGTCGTCATCGAAGTCGGCAGCGGCGTCGCCGGTTTCGCCGTCGGCGACGAGGTGCTCGGGTTCAGCTTCCAACGGTCCAGCCACGCCACCCACGCGAGCGTGCCGGTCGACCAGCTGATTCACAAACCGGCCGAGTTGAGCTGGGAGGTCGCGGGTTCGCTGTACGTCGTGGGTGCCACCGCGTACGCCGCGGTTCGCGCGGTGGCGCCGCAGCAAGGCGAGACCGTGGCGGTCTCCGCCGCCGCCGGCGGGGTCGGCAGCCTCGCGGTGCAACTGCTCGCGCTGCGCGGCATCCGCGTGCTGGGCATCGCGTCGTCGGGCAACGCCGAGTGGCTGCGCGCGCACGGCGCCGAACCGGTCGAATACGGCGACGGGTTGTCCGATCGACTGCGGCAGGCCACGCCCGATGGCCTCGATGCCTTCATCGACCTGTTCGGACCGGACTACGTCCAACTCGCGGTCGACCTCGGCGTGCCACCGGAGCGGATCAACACCATCATCTCGTTCGGCAAGGCCGCCGAAGTCGGCGCCAAGACCGAAGGCAGCGCCGAGGCGTCCACCCCGGCTGTGCTGCAGGAAATCGCCGGCCTGATCGTCTCCGGCGCCGTGGATTTCGACGTTGCTGCGACCTATCCGCTAGATGAGGTCGTCGACGCCTACACCAAACTCGAACAGCTGCACACCCACGGCAAGATCGTGCTGCTGCCGCAGTCGGCCGACTGACGTCAGTGCCCGGACGGCATGGTTCGCCTACGTCCGCGGCAGCGAAAGCGGTTAGCTTATCGGCGCGATTTCAGCGACTGCTCGAGCCACGGCGTCAACCACTGCACGCCCTCCTCGGTCAGGTGCACGCCGTCGCTGCGGACGTGGATGCCGTCGACGTCGGCCGTGTACGTTCCCTCGGGACACAGCTTCTTTTTGAAGTCGAGAATGTGCACGTCCGGGCGATGACCAATCGTCTTGCCCAGCATAATGTTCCATTCGTCCACCCGCTGCGGCTGATCCTCGGGATACAGGCCGCCGTCCGGCCGTTCACCCCGCCTGCTGTAGGGCAGGTTGGCGACGGTCAGCGGCGCACCGCTGAAGCTGAGGATGTCGACTGCGCGCCGCAATTCGGCGCTGATGTAGGAGTCGAAGGCCGGATCCCCGATGTGGGTCCACCGCCCCTCGTTGACCCGGTCGACCGTCTCCCATCGACCGATGACCAGCAGGACAGCGTCCGGCTGGTCGGCGGCGATCTGCGCTGTCCACCGGCCCGGCCATGATTCGCACTCGCTTTTCTGGTCCAGAGTCTGGCCGAGGTAGCTGTATGGGCCGCCGCGCACCAGGCTGCAGCCGATCACGGTGTGGTCGACGAACTGGAATCCCGGCGTGGGCGGCAGGAAGTGCATCATCGTCCAGCCGATCGAGTCGCCGAACACCGACACGGTGAAGGGGCGTCGCGGGTCGCGCTGGGTCAGCGCCCGCGCGGGCCGGACTCCTTCCGGTGTCGACGGCGACACCACGGCGACCGGCGACACACCGGGCGGCAGGCTGGCGGCGAGCGCTCCGACACCGTGCTTCGGAACGACCGGAACCACCAGCAACGTCACGGCCGCAGCCGTCGCCGCGGTGGCTCCGGCCAGCGGAAGCAGCGGCACCCGTACCGGGCGCCACTTGCGGACCGGCTGCTCGACCGCCCACCACGACACCACCGAGACCGCCAGCGTGGCGGCACACCGGACAGCGAATAACGGCAGCCCATGCCACCCGGTCCGCTGGCCGTTGAGCACCAGGAAGATCGGCCAGTGCCAAAGGTAGATGCCGTAGGAGATGCCGCCCAGCCAAACCAGCGGACCCCAGGCCAGCGCGGTCGCGACCGGCCCGCGCTGATCCAGCGCCACCGGGGCGATCACCAGCACCGCCGCGACGGCGACCGCGATCAGCAGGCCGCCGCGGAACTCGCGGGCGGTACCGGTGGCGAAGTGCACGGCCACCCCGAGCAGCGCCAAGCCGAGCACCGGCAGCGACTGGGCGATCCACCTGCCCGACCGGGAACGGATCAGCGACCATCCGCGGTTCAGCGCCGGCCAGTCGCCGACCAGCAGCGCCGAGGCGGCCGCCCCCACCAGCAGCGCCTGGACCCGGGTGTCGGTGCCGAAGTAGACCCGGTCGCGGGTCGCGTTGGACGCGATCAGGATGGCGGCCGCGGCCGAACCCAGCGCGCCGAGCGTGGCTAGCAGGAACACCGTCAGCCGAACTGCACCGACGGTAGCCCTGCTGTCGCGGCGCCGGGCGTGGACCGCCAACACCACGGCCACCGCGACCAGTACCAGCGGCCAGACGATGTAGTACTGCTCCTCCACCCCGAGCGACCAGGCATGCTGCAGCGGCGACGGCGGGGTTCCCTGAGCGAAGTAGCCGGTCTTGTCGGCCACGAACATCCAGTTGGCCACCCAGAAAAAGGCAGCGACCGCGTCGTTGCGCAGGCCGGCGATCGCCTCGGGAGCGAAGAACTGGCGCCCGACGGCCACCGTCAGCACCATCAAGATCAGCGCCGGCAGCAGTCGCCGGGCACGCCGAATCCAGAAGTTGGCCAGGTCGATCCGGCCGGTCCGGCCCAGCTCGTCGAGCAGCAGCGAGGTGATCAGAAAGCCGCTGAGCACGAAGAACACGTCGACGCCGAGGAAGCCGCCCGACATGCCGGGGATGCCGCCGTGGCCGGCGAGCACCAGGCCGACGGCAACCGCGCGCAGCCCGTCCAGTGCGCAGATACCTGGGCGGCGTTCGTCGCTGTGCTTGCGGGTGGCCGGTCGGGTTGGCGGCGGCGGGGCGACCCACCGAGGCTTGCGAGCAGAATGAACCGGCACGGGGTACGCCCCGGCCGGTTCTGTGTTCACCTCTCCAGCGCGTCGACCGGTTTCCTGGTCGGCGGCTTTTTTGGCGCCGATACTCGGGTGCCCCTCCCTGCTTGATGCAGGCCCCAGTTTAGGTCCGGGCAGACCCCATCAGCGGCAGACACGGCGCGGCGGCGTTCGAAATATGCTGCCTCGCCCCAATTCCGAGCGGGGGTGAATCGAACGCCCGACCCCCGATGGGTAATCGACACCAATTGCGTCGCGAGCCGCCGCCGCGGGCCCCAGCCGGGGGCCGAACATGACACCGTTGGCATGCCCGACCCACCTGAACGATGCCATGGGTTTCGCGTGCCCGGCGGCTAACCTCACAAGCGGCCATGTCGAACACCACACTGAGCGGTGGACGAGCGGTCCGCTGGGACGACGAGCGGGCCGCGGATGCCTACGCGCGGGGTTGGTGGGTGCGCGAGACGCTGGCCGATTCGCTGGCCGACGTCGCGCGGCGGACACCGCGGCGCCTGGTGCTGATCGACGGCGACCACCGGATCGACTGCCTGACGCTCCATCAGCGGGCGACGGCGCTGGCCGGGGCGATGCTGGAGCGGCTGCCGGTCGGCAGCGTGGTGTCGGTGATGCTGCCCAACTGGCATGAGGCCGCGATCGTTTACCTGGCGGCGACGATGGCCGGGATGGTGGTCAATCCGATCCTGGCGTCGCTGCGCGACCGTGAACTGCTGTTCATCCTCAACGACGCCAGTACCCGAATGCTGTTCGTGCCGGCGAATTTCGGGGAGCACGACTACCCGGCGATGCTGAACCGGATTGCCACCGAGCTGGCCGATCCGCCGGAGGTCGTCGCGGTCCGCGGCGGCACACCGCTACCCGCGGCGGACACGACACCCGCGTTGCCGACACTGGATCCCGATGCGGTGCGGATGATTCTCTACACGTCGGGAACGACTGGCCGCCCTAAAGGTGTCCTGCATAGCCACAATTCGATGCACGCGCTGGTCACTCAGCTGCGTGACCATTGGCAGATAGAGCCCGGGGACCGGTTCCTGGTTCCGTCGCCGATCGCCCACATCGGCGGCAGCATCTACGCGTTCGAATGTCCGCTACTGCTCGGCACGTCGGCGGTGTTGATGGACCGCTGGGACGCCGACGCCGCGGTCGAGCTCATCGGACGGGAAGGTTGCACCCACGTCGCGGGGGCTACCCCGTTTCTCGAACAGTTGCTGGCGGCAGCCGAGCGCGCCGGCACCCGTCTGCCGCAGCTCAAACTGTTCGTCTGCGGCGGCGCGTCGGTGTCGGCTGCGTTGATCCGTAAGGCCGCCGACTATTTCGAGCGCGCCGCAGTCACCCGGGTGTACGGCTCCACCGAGGTCCCGGCGACCACCGTCGGAGCGCCGCCCCACCCCGACCACGCCGCCGACACCGACGGTCGGGCCGGGTTTGCCGAGATCGCACTGCGTGGCGACGGCGGCGAAATTCACGCTCGCGGCCCACAGATGCTGGTCGGCTACTTACACGGTGCGGATGACACCGAATCGTTCGATACGGCTGGCTATTTCCGCACCGGCGATCTGGCCCGCTGGGTCGACGACGACTACCTCGTGGTGACCGGGCGGGTCAAGGACCTCATCATCCGTAACGGTGAAAACATCGCACCCAAGGAGATCGAGGACATTCTGATCGGCCATCCCGGTGTCGCGGAGATCGCCGTCGTCGGCCTGCCCGACGCCCGCACCGGCGAGCGGGCCTGCGCTGTCGTCGTTCCCAACGACCAACCCCAGCCCGATGTAGCCGGCCTTCGCATCTTCCTGCAGTCGCAGGGGGTCGCCGCCTTCAAAGCGCCTGAGCAGGTGGTCATCTGGAATGCGCTACCGCGAAACGACGCCGGCAAGGTGCTCAAACACCAGATCCGGGCAGCTCTGACGACGGACGGATGACCGTCATCTTGGGCGCAAGCCCCGCCGTTTATGGCGGGGTGAGGCCATCCCGTTTGTTGCCGGGCGCAGCCCGGCGCTCATAGAGGTCGAGCCTGCCCGTCGATGTATTGCTTGATGATCGATAGGG
>NZ_JAVKSG010000124.1:0-5277 GCF_039583785.1 Mycobacterium sp. | reverse complement strand
GGTGTATCAACCGAAACCTCTGTGGGTGTGGCGCCCACCGCGTGAGCGATGAGTTCTCGCAGCTCGTCGGCCCAGGCGTCGACGGCGGGTGTGGTGTCTGTTGGGTGAGAGGGAGTTGCCGTCTCCGCCGGAACGGCCGGCCAGATCACGGGCAGTTGCTCTGCCAGGAACATGTCGCGGCAACGGCTGCGCTGAACTTTTCCGCTGGACGTCTTGGGTATCGCACGAGGCGGTATCAGGATGAGCTGCACGGCCTGACCGCATCGTTCCGCAAAACCCGCACGTACCGCCGTCGCGATTTCGTCGAGGTCGGCCGATTGCACGGCGCTGACCTCGTTGACCAAAACAATGGTCGGGTCGTCGGGGTTACCGATCGTGAATGCGGCGCCGCAGCCCGGCCGCAATCGACGATCGCTGTCGTGAGCCGCCCACTCGATGTCTTGCGGGTAAATGTTCTGGCCCCGAACGATGATCAAGTCTTTCAGCCGGCCGGTAACGAAAAGCTGTCCGCCGTCGAGGAAACCGAGATCTCCCGTTCGCAGGAAGGGTCCGCCGCCCTGCTGGGTGAAGGCACGAAACACGCCTTCGGTCTCGGCCTCGCGACCCCAGTAGCCGCGAGCGACGTTCGGCCCGTTGACCCAGATCTCCCCCACTCGCTGGTCTGCGAGTTCAGCGCCGGTGTCGGGATCGACGATCGCAACTCGTTCGCCGGGCCGTTCCGAGCCGCACGACACCAACGAGACCACGTCGACATCGCTAGCGGTGACGGGGTGCGCGAAGCCGCGTTTCAACTCTGCGGGGTCGACGCGCAGTTCTATCGGTTGAGTGCGGGCCACCGTTCCGGTGACCATCAGCGTGGTCTCGGCCAATCCAAAGCACGGATAGAAGGCTTCCGGTCGAAACCCGCACGGGGCAAAGACTTCTGCGAACCGTCTGAGGCCGGCCATCCGGATCGGCTCCGCGGTCACGCAGGCGACTTCCCAGTGGCGTAGATCAAGTTCCTCGAGCTCGCCCGGCGTCACCTTGCGGGTGCATAGCTCGTAGCCGAACGGGGGTGATCCGCTGCCGAACGCGTGGTGCTCTGCGATTGCTTTCAACCAGCGAAGCGGTTTGGCGAGGAAATCCAACGGTGACATCACGATGCAGTTGCCGCCGGTGTACAGCGTCTGAAAGAGGCTCCCGATCAGCCCCATATCGTGATACATCGGCAGCCAGCTGACGATCGTCGGCTCCTCGGGCAGTCGCATACCCGTCGTCAGCCACTCGAGATTCGACAGCAAGTTGGCGTGGGTGACCATCACACCCCTCGGCCGCCGCGTGGATCCGGATGTGTACTGCAGCATGGCGATCTGATCAGGTTCGCTGTCCGGCTCGCGCCAATCGCTCAGGTCGTTACCGAGTGTGTCGCTGACATCGATAATCTCCGGCAGGACCTGACCAGTTGAACGGAGCAACCTCTCGAGCGGCGCGACGGTCAACAGGCAGACCGGTCCCGCGTCGTGGATGACACCGCTCAAGCGCGTTGCGGTTGTGGAGTCCAACGGAGGGGCGACGGGCACCGCGATCACGCCGGCGTAGATGCAGCCGAAGAAGGCGACGAGGAAATCGCCGTTCGGCGGCAACACCAGGACAGCGCGATCTCCGGATCGTGCGACTGCACTCAGGCGTACGGCTAATGTCCGCGCTTGGAGGTCAAGGTCTGCGTAGCTGAGATCACTACCGCTGCCGAGTGTTTCGCCGTCGGTGAGGACCCGAAGGCAGGGCTTGGCCGCCAAGGCGCTCGCCCGCGCTTGTAGTAAGTCGCTGAGTGTCGATATCGACGAATTGACACCGACCAGAGTCATCTGTTCTCCGTCTCCCTGGGCGCAGAACGCGGTCCGGCGCCGGCTTCCTTCGCCGAGACACATGTCATGGCCCCCGCCGCTCGACGAGCGGTTTGGGCATGAATGACCTGCCGCGGGGCTCCGTTCTGCTTGCCGCGAAAACTACTGTGCTGCAACGCTGATGCTGGCCAAACCCCGACTGGACTGTCAACTGTCCGCCTGCACATGCGGGCCGGCGCACTGCGACCGGGCCTTGGCGCCACATCCACTCGATGGGCGGCGGCAGTGTGCAACTGGTGAAGTGGCCTACTTGCACAGCCGCACGAGCCGGCAGCGCCACGACGCGGTCATGCGGATCGATTGAGCAGACTAGACAGCGAGCCGCGGGCCTGATGTGCTTCAGCTTGTCATTGGCGAGATCCGCGGCAGCACTGCATGATTCATTCCCCTACGTGCGGTGTTCTGACCATGTAGAGCTGACGCGGCACTGCTTTGAGAGGGTTCGGCATGGAAGCCATCACCATCGACGAGGTTCAACAACTGGTGCGTCGCGCAATTCGCGGGAAACGCGCCCACGAGGTAGTCATCGACGAAGACTCTCGACTCAGCGACTTGGGGTTGTCGAGCCTGCAGACCGCCGAAGTGGTGTTTTCGTTAGAGGAAAGCCGCGGCGTCGAGTTCGACCCGGCGCGGGCATCGGAGGCCAAAACCGTTGGGCAGCTGATCGCGCTCGGCAATGCCGCCATCGAGGAACGCAGCGCTCGCGCGGGCCTCTAGTGCAGAAAGGACCCTATCGTGGATGGTCGTGAACACTACGGTTTCATCTTAGTTTCCTCAATATTGCCGCTGCTCGGTGTTGTCGGTGCGGCCGCGTTGCTGTGGCACCGGGTTTTCGGCGTCAGCGATCTGATCGCCTTCGTCATCATGTACGTGATCGCCGGCTTGGGCGTGTCCACCGGATACCACCGGTTGCTTGCCCACCACTCCTTCAAGACCTATCGGCCCGTGAAGGTGTTCTTAGCGTCGGCGGGCGCAATTGCCGGTCAAGGTCCGCCGCTGATCTGGACGGCGCATCATCGTCGCCATCACCGCGTCGCCGACAAGCCCGGGGATCCACACAGTCCATACCTCGGCCGAACGGCCGGTCTGCGCGGCGCCCTTTCCGGGTTGTGGCATTCACACCTCGGATGGCTGTTCGACAAAGACCTGTCGTCAGACCCCATTCGATATTGCCCAGACCTGGCGCGCGACAAAGATATCCGCTTCATCTCGCGCTACTTCACCGCCTTCGTGGCCTCCGGCGTGGTGATTCCTGGGCTGATCGGCCTTGCCATCGGTCACACGTGGCAGTCGTTTGCAACCGGGGCGCTGTGGGGCGGGCTGGTTCGGTTCTTCGTCAGCAACCACGTCACCTACGCGGTCAACTCCATCGGTCATTACTTCGGACGGCGCCGGTTCGACACACCCGATGAATCACGCAATGTGGGATGGCTTTCGGTGCTGTCGTTCGGCGAGTCCTGGCACAACAACCATCACGCGTTCCCTCGCGCAGCGTCGCATGGGTTCCGCTGGTGGGAAGTCGATATCAGTGCCATCGTGATTCGGCTGCTGGAAGCAACCGGACTTGCCTGGGACGTGGTATCCATTCCCGCTGATCGCATCGATGACCGCGCCGCAGGTCTTTCCAGAGTCGGCGGGGGCAGGGCTGCGCCCGCGCAGCCTCCTCGCCCATTAGGCGAGCGCTCTCGCGACGTGCCCGTTGCGGTCGGAGCAGGCGATGTCGAGTGACGGCGGCCTATGGGACGTCTTGGCCGACCAACGCTCGCGCCGATCGTCACTGCACTGCTGGAGCGGTCATGGTTACGACGCGACCGCCTGGTCGCAGGTGTATCGCGACAGCGAAAACACTACGGCAGGATTGCGTCGACTCGGGGTGCGTCCCGGTAGCCGTGTCGCCGCCCTGCTGACCAATAACGGATCGACCGTTCGGGGTCTCCTCGGCACCTGGCTCGCCGGCGGCACCGTGGCATCGCTGCCGGCGCCGGCGCGTGGCATGGACGCCACGGAGTACTTCGATCAGCTGAAAATTATTGTCGAACAGCTCGATCCGGTAGCGATCATGCTCGACAGCCCGACGCTGGCAGCCGTGCCCGACGCCATGCGTGCACGCTTGCCGTTTCACGCGTGGGACTCCATTATCGACAGCGGTCGTGTCGATGCCGAACCGCCCGGCGACGACGAGCTGACCTTCATCCAATACTCCTCCGGCAGCACGAGCTCTCCGCGGGGATGCATGCTCACCCCGCGGAGTATCGCCGCGCAGCTGGACATCATCGGCGCCATGATCGACCCGCGCCCGGACGACGTCGCCGTCACCTGGATGCCGCTCTCCCACGACATGGGCTTGTTCGGCACTCTGTTGACCTGCTGGCGTCATGACATCGAGTACTACATGTCCACTCCAGAACGATTCATTGCCTCGCCCGCGACCTGGTTCAACGAGCTGGCGCGATTCGGGGGCACGCTGAGCGCGGGAACAAACACCAGCCTGCACTTGGCAGCTCGGGCCGCTGCACGGTCGACGCGTATCGCGCCGCATGGCTTAAATCGCTTGCGCGACTGCATTATTGGCGCAGAACGGATTGACTGGGAGACATTGCAGCAGGCAACCAACACGCTCAGTGCCTTCGGTTTGAGTCCCACCGCATTTATGCCGGCCTACGGGCTCGCCGAGGCGACCTTGGCGGTGACGGCACTGCCGTCGACGCACCAACCGCAGCGAATCGTCATCGACGTCGACGGTCTTGGCGACGGTGCGGTAAGCGCAGTGCGTGACGACGCCGCCGGGGCACGTTCAATCGTCAGCGTCGGCCTGCCCTGCGAAGGCGTCTCTCTGCCCGGGCTCTCGGCCGACACTGTCACCGAGATCGTGGTGAATTCTCCCAGCCTGGCCAGAGGCTATTGGGCGGATCCAGAAACTACTGCCAGCAGATTCGGCAGCGCAGGCGTCGCCAGCGGCGATCTCGGCTTCACTCGAGACGGCCATCTGTACGTGGTAGGTCGAGGCGATGACGTCATCTCTATCGCCGGCCGCAAAGTCCACGCCCACGATATAGAACGCGCCGTCGAACGTTTTTCTGAGATCCGACCGGGCTGCTCGACCCTGGTCAGTTGGTTAGACGATGGACGCCAACGGATTTCACTGTTGGTCGAGCCGAAGACGTCAGCCGATGAGTATCAGCGTGTCGCCGACGCGGCCGCGAAAGTCGCGATGTCCACGGGAGCCGTGGCCCTCGACGAGTGCGTGTTCCTCGAGCGCGGCCGCCTCCCGAAGACCCCGAGCGGCAAGATCCAGCGTCATCGGTGCCGCTCACTGCGGGAGTCGGGGCGACTGTCTCCGCTGGCTACCATCAGCCTCGCCGAATCTTGAGCCACATACCGCCATTGAGGACAA
>NZ_JAVKSG010000123.1:0-5279 GCF_039583785.1 Mycobacterium sp. | reverse complement strand
GAGCATGGCCGATACCGGCGGTACCGGGTATGCTGCTGCCAATGTTCACGGTCAACGACGAGGCTGTCGGTCCGCACCTAAAGGCTCACGGGACGGGCTCCGATCACGAGCGTTTGGTCCTCGAAGCGCGCGACGTCGCCTTCGACTGGGCGGAATTGCCGTTTCACTACGTGCCGGGCGAGCCGTTCACCACGCACATGCTCAACGTGTTGCACCTGCTGCTGCCGGCCGGCGAGGAGTTCTTCGTCGACCTGTTCAAACAGGCGCTGCCGCTGATCAAAGACGACCAGTTGCGCCTCGATGTGCAGGGATTCATCGGCCAGGAGGCGATGCACGCGCAGGCGCACACCGGCGTGCAGGAGTACTTCGCCGCCAACGACGTCGACGTGACACCGTTCACCGACCAGATGACCTGGCTGTTCGGCAAGCTGCTGGGCGACCGGCCGCGCTGGAGTGTGCGGCGGCAGCGCAGCTGGCTGCTCGAGCGGATAGCGCTCGTCTCAGCCATCGAGCATTACACCGCGATCCTGGGCGAATGGATCCTCAACACCCCGGAACTCGACGCGATCGGCGCCGACCCGGTGATGTTGGACATGCTCCGCTGGCACGGCGCCGAGGAAGTCGAGCACAAAGCCGTGGCCTTCGACCTGATGAAGCACTTGCGGGCCGGTTATCTGCGACAGGTCCGCACCCAGCTGGTCGTGACACCGGTGATGCTGCTGCTGTGGGTGCGTGGGGTGCGGTTCATGTACTCGGTAGACCGGCACGTTCCGCCCGGGTCCAAGCCGCGCTGGCGGTACTACTTCGCCGCGGCGCGACGGGGTTTGATGCCGGGACCGTTGCGATTCATCCGCGTCATCGGCGCCTACTACCTTCCGCGGTTCCATCCCTCGCAACTCGGCGGGGTGGAAAAGGCGGTCGACTACCTGGCGATCTCGCCCACCGCACGCGCCTCGCACTGAGCCGAGAGGATCCGATGACCACCGCTTCGGCTGACAGTTCCCACGCGCCGACCCGCAACACCGTGACCGCGTCCGACGGCGTCACGTTGGCGGTGCACGCCTACACCGAGATCGATCCGCACCGGCCGACTGTGCTGGCGATACACGGCTATCCAGACAACCATCACCTGTGGGACGGGGTCGCCGAACACCTCGTCGACCGCTACAACGTGATCGCGTACGACGTGCGTGGCGCCGGCGAATCGGCACGTCCAGCCGGCCGGTCGGATTACCGTTTCGCGCAACTGGTTTCCGATATCGGCACGGTCATCGACAGCCTGGGTGTCGGCCGCGTTCATCTGTTGGCGCATGACTGGGGCTCGATTCAAGCCTGGGCCGCCGTCACCGATGCGACGGTGATGGGCAAGGTGGCTTCGTTCACCTCGATATCCGGGCCGCACCTGAACTATGCCGGCAAGTTCCTGCGTTCGGCCCGCAGCCCGCGCGGTCTCGTCGAGGTGATCCGGCAATTCGTCGCGTCGGGCTACATCTGGTTCTTCCTCACCCCGGGTCTGCCGGAATTGCTGATCAGGGCGGGCGTGGGCATCAAAGTCGTTGAGACGCTGGGCCGTATCGGCAACTCCAGCACCCGGACCCGGCCCGGTGACCCGGTGCGCTCGACCGGCGACTACGTCAACGGGCTCAATCTCTACCGCGCCAACATGCCCGCGCCGTTCCTGGCCCCCGGTGCGAGGTTGCCCTGCACCAGCGTCCCGGTGCAGGTGCTGGTGCCGCGAATGGACATGTTCGTCACGCCGGCGTTGCAGCGGTACACCGGCTCGATTCCGTCGGGCAGCAGGGTTGTCCCGATCGAGGGTGGTCATTGGGTGGTGACGGCGCGCCCCGACGTGATCGCGCGACTGGCGGCCGACTGGATCGACCGGCACGTCGACGGCACCGCGCCGGCCACCGCGAGCGCGGTGCGCGCCGGGCCGCGCGATGTGCAGGGCAAACTCGCACTGGTCACCGGGGCCGGCGCCGGTATCGGCCGCGCCACCGCCGTCGAGTTGGCCCGCCAAGGCGCCGACACCGTGGTGATCGTCGACCGCGACCTGGCGGCGGCACAGCAGACCGTCGCCGCGGTTCGCGACGCCGGTGCCACGGCAGCGGCGTACCAGGCCGACGTCAGCGACGAAGCCGCGATGAATGCGCTTGCCGCACAAGTCAACAGCGACCATGGTGTGGTCGACATCCTGGTCAACAATGCCGGCATCGGGATGGCCGGCCGATTCCTCGAGACCACGCCCGCGCACTGGGACAACATCCTGGGCGTCAACCTGCGTGGCGTGCTCAACGGAAGCCGGGCGTTTGCCACGCAGATGGTCGACCGTGGTCAGGGCGGCACCATCATCAACGTGTCGTCGGCCGCGGCATTTCTCCCGTCGAAGTCGATGATCGCCTATGGCACAACAAAAGCCGCCGTGCTGGCGTTCAGCGAATCGTTGCGGGCGGATCTGGCTGACGACGGCATCACCGTCACCGCGGTGTGCCCGGGATTCGTGAACACGAACATCGCCAAGAACACCGTCTACGCCGGAATGACGTCCGACGAACAAGACACCGCCCGGCACAAAGCCGACGCCGCCTACCGTCGTCGCAACTACACGCCGGAGGCCACCGCCAAGGCGATCGTCAAAGCCGTCAAGAGCGGCCGGCCGGTAGTGCCGATCGCAGCCGAGTCACGGGTCGGCTACGCGATGCGGCGGATCAGCCCTTCGCTGATCCGGCTGTTGGCCCGCTACGACATTCGCCCGTGAGGTCATTGTGTCGGACAGCATTTGGGCCAGCAGGCCCGCAGACATCTACGGTCGTCGCGAACGGGACCGGCTCTTTACGGCCGTCTGGGGACTGACAACGGTGCTCGGCGGGCTCTCCGCGACGAGTCGCTGGAAACCGTCCCGCGTCATGCCGGTGGGCCGCACCCACGCCGCAGTAATCACCAAACGCGACCAGCTCAGCCCGGACGTGGTCGCGCTGACGTTCGCCGACCCCGACGGCGGCCTGCTGCCGTCGTGGACTCCGGGCAGTCACATCGACGTGCAACTGCCCTCGGGCCGTCGTCGCCAGTACTCGCTGTGCGGGCTGCCCGGTCGGCGCACCGACTACCGAATTGCGGTGCGCCGCATCGTCGATGGCGGCGGCGGGTCCATCGAAATGCACGACGCATACGCCGTCGGTGACCCACTGGTGTTCGAAGGTCCGCGCAACGCGTTCTATCTCGGCGGCGACGAGCGCGATGTGCTGTTCGTCATCGGCGGGATCGGGGTGACACCGATCCTGTCGATGATGCGCGCCGCGCAGCAACGTGGAATGAATTGGCACGCAGTCTATGCCGGCCGCAGCCGGGACTACATGCCGCTGCTGGACGAGGTGCTGTCGCTGGATCCCGACCGGGTCACGGTGTGGGCCGACGACGAGCGCGGTCGTTTCGCCACCGCAGACGATCTGCTCGCCGCCGCAACGCCGACCACCGCGGTGTACGTGTGCGGGCCGACCGGGATGCTGGAATCGGTGCGCGCCGCGCGCACCGAGCACGCGAACGCGCCGCTGCATTACGAGCGGTTCAGCCCGCCGCCGGTCGTCGACGGTATCCCGTTCGAACTCGAACTTGCCCGCTCGGGGCGGGTGCTCGAGGTGCCCGCCCACCGCTCGGCGCTCGATGTGATGCTCGACATCGACCCGACGGCCGCGCATTCCTGCCGGCAAGGGTTCTGCGGTACGTGCAAGGTCAAAGTGCTCGGTGGGCACGTCGACCGTCGCGGCCGCACCGCCGAAGCGGACGGCGAGATGCTGGTGTGCGTCTCCCGGGCCGGCGGCGGCCGCGTAGTGATTGACGCGTAAGGGACGCCTATAGGGTGAAGCCATGCGGGTAGCTGTGCTGGGGTCCAAGGGCAAAGTCGGTACGACGATGGTGCACGCCGTCCGGGCCGCCGAGGACTTGACCCTGTCCGCGGAAGTCGACGCCGGCGATGAGCTGAGCCTGTTGACCGACAACAAGACTGACGTGGTGATCGACTTCACCCATCCCGACGTCGTCATGGGCAACCTCGAATTTCTGATCGACAACGGCATCCACGCCGTCGTGGGCACCACCGGCTTCACCGAACAGCGGCTGCAGCAGGTCAGGTCATGGCTGGCCGCCAAGTCGGGCGTTTCCGTGCTGATCGCGCCCAACTTCGCCATCGGCGCGGTGCTGTCGATGCATTTCGCCAAGCAGGCCGCGCCGTATTTCGAGTCGGTCGAAGTGATCGAGTTGCACCATCCGCAGAAGGCCGACGCGCCGTCGGGGACCGCCGGCCGCACCGCCGCGCTGATCGCCGAAGCGCGAAAAGGCCTGCCGGCCAACCCCGATGCCACGAGCACCAGCCTGCCGGGTGCCCGTGGCGCCGACGTCGACGGCGTGCCGGTCCACTCGGTGCGGCTAGCCGGGTTGGTCGCTCATCAGGAAGTGTTGTTCGGCACGTTAGGGGAGACCCTGACCATCCGGCACGACAGCATCGACCGCACGTCGTTCGTGCCCGGTGTGCTGCTGGCGGTCCGCCGCGTTGGCGAACATCCCGGCCTGACAGTAGGAATCGAATCGTTGCTCAATCTGCAATGACCCAGAACGCGCGCGGTACGCGCATCCCGTTGCTGATCGCGCTGATGTGCGCGGCGCTGTTGGTGTACATCGTGCTGCTGGGCAGGACGGCGGCGCTGATGATCGGATCCGGGCGTGCCGTGGCCATCGCATTAGGCGGTGCGCTGCTGATCCTGCCCGGGATCGGACTGTGGGCGATGCTCGCCACCCTGCGTGCCGGCTTCGCCCACCAACGGCTCGCCCGTCTTGCCGCCGAGGACGGCATGGAACTCGACGTCGACGCGCTGCCGCGCCGGCCGTCGGGGCGCATCGAACGCGACGCCGCCGACGCGTTATTCGACCACGTCCGTGCCGAATTGGACGACGATCCGCACAACTGGCGTCGCTGGTATCGACTGGCGCGGGCCTACGACTATGCGGGTGATCGAGGCCGGGCGCGGGAAGCCATGAAGAAAGCCGTCGAGTTGCAGGGGCGCGAATGAGCAAGACGCTGCTGATCGTTCACCACACTCCGTCACCGGCCACCCGTGAACTCCTCGAAGCTGTCGTGGCCGGGGCCAACGACCCCGAGATCGAAGGCGTGGACGTGCTGACCCGACCGGCGCTGGCCGCCACCGTTCCCGACCTGCTCGACGCGGACGGTTACCTGTTCGGCACCCCGGCCAACCTCGGATACATGTCCGGGGCGCTCAAGCATT
>NZ_JAVKSG010000122.1:0-5343 GCF_039583785.1 Mycobacterium sp. | reverse complement strand
AGTTCAATGGCAGAACATCAGCTTCCCAAGCTGAATACGCGGGTTCGATTCCCGTCATCGGCTCCATACCTGAGCTGTGGCAACGCTGTTCGCACGATTCGAGTACCGGCCTCAGTGTCACGACGTTGTCACAACCCGGTTGAAAGTGTCACCAGCGGCTTTCAATGCGTCGTCTTGCGAGTGCGCGTATAGCCGCATGGTGAGGCTCGCGTCCTTGTGCCCAATCCATGCGGCGATGACCGCGACGGGCACCCCGGCAAGGTGCATCGCAGTGGCCGCCGTGTGACGCGCTGCGTGCAGCTTGATGGGTCGCAACCCGGCCGATTTCACCGCGTCTTGCCAATACCGCGACAGCACTTGCGGGTGGTAGGGGTCGCCGATCTCGTTGCTCACGACGTACTCGCCTGCGCGGTACGACGAACCTGCCGCCAACCGTTCGGCCGCCTGGCGCGCCTTGGCTGTCCTCAGCACCGACACCAGGCGGGCGGGCAACGGCAATGTGCGCCGCGAAGTCGCTGATTTGGGATCGTTCTCGACGGCGTGGCCGCCCGCGTCAACGCGGTTGTTGGCGATAGACACGGTGTTGCCATCGAGGTCGACGTCGGCCCACCGCAAACCAGCAATCTCGCCCCGTCGCAGGCCGCACAGCGCGAGTTCCCAAACGTGCGCGAGCCGGTCGCCCGCAATCGAGGTGAGCAGCGACTGCACCTCCGCCTCGGTGTAGGTATCGACGCTGCGGTGGCTGACCGCCACGGGGTCCACGTGCTCGGCGGCGTTCCGCGCGACGAGGCCCTGACGCTGAGCGTCGGCAAGCACCATCGCGAGGCTTTGGGTGAACTTGTTCACCGCGATGGCACCCCAGGGCCGCCGCGTGCGGCCCTTGCCCGTTGTGGTGCCTCCCGCGAGCAGGTCAGCCACCAGATCGTCGATGTGCGCCTTGGTGAGCCGCTGCACGGGCTCGTCACCGTGCCGCTCGATCAACGGCTGCAGGTCGTATTCGAGCTTTGCCTTGGAGGTGGCACGCAGCTTGTGGCGCCCCTTGATGTAGTTCTCGCAGACCTCACGAACCGTGTTGGCACGACGAGGTACGAACGTGCCCTGTACCGCGGCGTCGCCGATCTCCGCCAGGGCAGCGCGCGCCTCACGCTCCGTAGCGTATCGGCGCCGAACCTGCTGCCGCTTCCCCGTCTCGGCGTTGATACCTGCGTCGACGGTAAGCTGGTACCGCACAACGGTTCTGCCAGTTTTGCGGTCACGTGTGTTGACTTTGCGAATCTGTGGCGGCAATTGTCTTCTCGTCATCCGCGAAAGAATACAGCTGCACACTGACATACCTTTGTGACCGGACGAGACTCGTAACAATTATTTCCAAACGATCTAATCAATATTAAGTTTGTCAAGTTGCGTTGTTTCCTCACTTTAACGGCTCGCCCATATCAATCACGACAGCTAAATGATTCAACTTATTATGCTAATAAATAATTTGCGCATTGAATACCGCCTCAGAGCGTGTGATTTGCGTCACATTCAATCTGACGGTCGACCCTCCTTCCAGCTGGGTTGACCTCGGGACTATACGGTTCACTGCTCCCTTCAGAGTGCCATTAACGCGCATTGCGCCGAACCCAGAACGCGTCCAGACTTGCGTCATGCCATCCATCAACGTCAGGCGGCATCCGCAGGCGAAGGAAGTCACTAATGGAGAATGAACAATTTCCCCCACTGGTAGCCATACCCAAAGTGCCCGAATTCATTGGCGGTATTTCCCGTTCAAAGGTTTACGAGTTGATAGACGCCGGTGAGCTGAGGCGGATCCGTATCGGCCGCCGAGCCTTTATATCGGGCGATTCGATCGCGGCGTTCCTCAGGAAGGTTCTGACGAGCGGCGATGCGGCGTGAGGGGCGGTGTCTACTTGTCGCGGCACAAGACCCAGTCCGACTTGCCGAACGGCGATGCGCCTGACTCAACCACTGACCGGATTGCGTTACATGCGGCCAAGTCCCAACGCCTGAACGGGAGTGGAGGCGGTGATCGTGTCAGGGGGCATCAACGATGAGACTCCGACTCTCCGTCGGCGTGCCGCTAAAAACTTTGGTGCGCGGCACTGTGTTTTTGCCCCTCCGCACCCGGAAAAGATGAAAGGGCAGACTCTCTGCCCTGGTCGGAGGTGAATTGTGCTTTACGACAAAGACGACCGAGTGCCGCGCATGGAATGGCTGCGGGAGTTCGGCGTCAAGGACCGCCAGGAGAAGCGGGCGAGGGCACTCGGCCTGCCATGGCCGCCGCATGTAGTACTGGGTTGCAGGGTTTTCTACTCGCGCCAGCGCACAACGGAATGGTTTGCCGCCCAGGAGGCCAAAAGCCTTGTTGGCGGTGAAACCCCGTGATCAATGAGAAAGGGGCCGCCTCACGAACGGCCCACGGCCCCCAGATCACCAACACTGACAAAGATGCTGGCAAAAGTCATTCTAGCAACGGTGACGCCGCAGGTGAAGATGTCCAAATCGCCTTGGCGTTCATCGAGCACCTGGCCGAGCTTGGAGTTTCACTTTTCTCCGCTGAGCCGGGCGGGCGCCGTGAGATTGTGCCTAACGACGCCGGCGAGCTGGAGGAGGTCACTCTGCGGCAACCCGGCGACCCAGAGTTTGTGCGGCCGAAGGGCTGGCCGAGCCTGACCGCCGAGGGGAACGAGGCCCGCATCGGGGAGTATCGCTTCGGCCAGGCACTGTGCGCAATCTGCGGCAAGCCGATCGCAGTGGTAGACGTCGATCCACGCAACGGCGGCGACGTCGAGAGGGTACAGGCGCTATTGGCCGAGTTGAGGGTGCGCATCTTCGCCGAGG
Organism: Mycobacterium sp.; assembly: GCF_039583785.1. GTDB lineage: Bacteria > Actinomycetota > Actinomycetes > Mycobacteriales > Mycobacteriaceae > Mycobacterium. The sequence goes on along the minus strand of NZ_JAVKSG010000122.1, from coordinate 2,499 downwards.
TCACCACTCCCGGCGGGGGCAGGCACTTCTATGTCGCCGGGCATGAGGACTTGCCCAGCACATCTTGGAAAAAGGGCGACGAACTAGCGGAGTTCTCCGGGTTGGATATTCAGTCGCACGGCCGCAACGTCTTCTTACCGTTAACCAAGCGGTTGAAGTATCCGGGCAAGGATTACACCGTACTGTTCGATGACCTGCAGGCGCTGGGTACCGAGGGTGATCCCGATGGGGCCGCGGCGCTGGCGCAGTGGGTGGCCGAGCAGAGGTACACCAACGTCAGGACGACGGCCGCCAAGCGGAAAGACACGGCCGACTTCGACTTCGAGAGATCGCAGCCGTGGAGCGGTGCGCCGCCCGACGCCCGCCAGCGCGCCTACCTCGACAGGGTGCTGGAGGAGAACGCCACGAAGGTGGCTACCAGCTTGCCGGGTGAGCGCAACGACACGTTGTTCCTCGCCGCGTTGAAGTGTGCGTCGTTCGTGGCCGGTGCGGGGATGGACGAACAGGTTGTGGTGGACAGGCTGGAGCTTGCCGCCGTGGACTGCGGTCTGGCCGACGAGGACGGGGGGTGGGCGGTGCTGGCCACCATCGGGTCGGGGTTTCGCATTGGGCGCAAGAGCCCGAGGGCCGTCCCAGTCGAGAGGACCGTCAAAGATGGTCAGCGCCGCGAGATCGAGTGGATCTCGTTGGACGACATCCCCGACGCCGCCCCCAAGTGGGCCTGGACCCACGAAGGGCTCGGCCGAATACAGATCGCCGCACTGACTCTTTTCGGCGGCCGCCCCGGCACCGGAAAATCAACCGGCGCTCGCTGGTTTGCCACCCGGTTCAGCAGGGGTGAGCTGGAGGGGTGCTGGAAGGACAAGCCGCAGACTGTCGCCTATCTTGCCGCTGAAGAGACAGCCAAATACGTTCTCAAGCCCGCGCTGCGGGCGGCCGGAGCCGACATGAAGCGGATCGTCACTCCCAAGGTGAAGACCGCCGAGGGCAAATACGTTGCCCTGCTGGCCGATGAGGATGAACACAGGCTGACCGCGGACCTGATCACGCAGAAAATCACGGTCATCGTCGTGGACCCGGTGATGTCAACGATCAAAGGCAAGACCGACATCTACCGCTCCAACGAGTTGCGAGAGGCCCTCGACCCGTGGATCCGGATCGCGGAGGCCATCGACGGGATCGTCATCGGCATCGTGCACTTCGTCAAGGGGACCACTGGGGATCTCATCTCAAGCATCAACGGCGGATCGGCCTTCGGCGAGGTGGCCCGCTGCGTGTTCGGTTTCGCTAAGGAGGCCTCTCCAATCGGCGGTGCCCCGCTGCGGGTCATGAGCCAGGCCAAGAACTCATGTGGCCGGGAGGACCTTTCACTGGAGTTCGCCATCGAGAGCAAATGGGTGACGGTCTCCACCGGCGAGGATGTGGAAGTCGGCACGTTTGTCCTCGGTGATGAGTCTGATGTCAGTGCCAGCGAGCTGCTGGCGCCACGCAAAGGACCCCGCCCACTCAGCCCGCAGATGCAGCTGGTCCTCAACCACGTCAACCGGCAGGAAGGGGTTGTCACACCAATGGACGTTTTCCACGCCGGGTTCGCCAAGGACAATAAGGCGGCTGGGCAAATGCTGAGGCGTCTCTTCGAGCGCGGACTGATCCTCAACCCCCGCCAAGGCGAGTACCGGCGGCTCCCCGATTCCTCACCACCCAGTGAAGAAATATGTTCCTCGCGTGTAGGTGAAGAAATGAAGAAATGAAGAAATACGCGCGTGAACTGCAGATATATAACTCTATGGGGTTTCCTCTTTCTTCATTTCTTCATTTATCTACGCGCAAGGCGAAAAAAACATGCTCGTCCCCCAGAGCCGCGCCTGCTCGACGTGACCGCTGCGTTGAGCTTCACCTCTGCTGGCTGCTAACGCGACCACACCAGCCATATACCGAAGTATCGGCAGCGACGACTCGCAGGCTCTCACGTTGTTTTTTGATGAGGCGGACACGAAGCAGGCGATGACTGGCCGACCAAAAGCCAGGGACGCTTGCAGGGCTCCTAGAGTCACGCGGCGCGCGCAGCCTGATCGAGACTCAGCTGACGACTCTCGAACCTGATTTGGCGGCTTTTCAATTTTAAGGGCCGACCAGACAGCCTCAACCGTGCGACGCGACGCTTTCGTCGAGTAAGCCACAGGCAAATGGCGCCACATTGGAAGGCGGAACCGCATCGGAAGTGGCCAATCCCCTGGGATTTAAAGGTCAATTTAGCCAAGTGCCGCGCCGCAAACCCGTCTGGGTAAGTCAAGGACTGGCCCAGAGAGGACCATCCCGCAGAAGGCGGATTCTGCTGCTGGTCAAAGCAATACGGCCTGTGAGGGGCGAGCGCATCTTCTCCCTCTGCTGTCCGGATATGGCGGCAAAACCCGCGACACTCACCTGGATATTTCACGGTGATCGGTAGGTTTCGGGTGTCGTGAACGCGAAAAGTGCGCTCGCACTGGGAGAATGGGG
>NZ_JAVKSG010000121.1:0-5681 GCF_039583785.1 Mycobacterium sp. | reverse complement strand
CGTGACTTGACTCGTATGGGTAATACCTCAAAAGACGACCGATGAAGTTGGTAGCCGTTGACCGCGGGCACCTAGAACATGTGCATGTCATGCGCATGTGATAGCTTGTGGCTATGGCGGTTGCGATTCAAATCAAAGATGTCCCTGAAGAAGTTCGCGACGCACTGGCCGCCCGCGCCGAGGCGCGCGGCCAATCCACCCAAACGTATCTTCGATCACTTTTGGAACGGGAGTACCAGGCTCAACGCAACCGGCAGCTCTTGGAGGCATTGGCTAGTCATCGCAGCCTTACCATGACAGCCGAGGAAGTGGCGGTCGTCATCCGCGCCGACCGCGACGGGTGAATTTTCGACTGTGATCGTGGTGGACGCAGGCGTGCTGGTGTTGGCGCTCACGAGCGGCACTCCTCAAGGCGACGCGGCACGCGCAGCCCTGAACAGCGACGACGGCTGGCTCGCACCGGCCCACATGCCGGGCGAGGTGCTACGCACCCTGCACAAAGCGGTCGTGCGCGAGCAATTAAAACTCGAGGACGCCGAGGCCGCCGCCGATACCGCCACCGCACTCGCCATCGAATACGTGCTCCCTGATGCACTGCTCCTGCGCACCGCCTGGGCCTGGCGGCACAACATCTCGATCTATGACGGCCTGTATGTCGCTGTCGCCGCCGAACGCTCTGCCGCGGTGATCACCGTCGACAGCCGCTTGGTCAAGGCCACTGATCAGCTCGGTATTCCCGTCGCGATCACCCTGCTCTGATAACGCAGCCGTAGATCGTGACTGCGGCCCAATGGGTCACGGTCAGGCATCCTCGACGAGGCGCTAATCTGTCACGGCCAATGGCGGTTCGGTGGTGTTGCCCACGATTCACGCGCGGCTGGGCGAGACGCTCTACCTGCATGGATCGACCGGCAGCCACCCGATGCTCGCCGGTGCGGGCGCTCCCGGCGGATTGCCCGTCTCCGTCACGGCGACTCTGGTCGACGGCTTGGTCCTGGCGCGTTCCTGGATGCACCATTCGCTGGAGTTCCGATCGGTGGTTGTCGTCGGTAATGCCCAACTGGTGCGCGAGGACGGGGAGAAGCGGCGCGCGTTGGCCGCGGTGGTCGACCACGTCGCAGCCGGCCGAGCGGCCGACAGCAGACCTCCCGACGCCCGCGAACTGGCAGCGACCGCCGTGCTTGCCCTGGACCTCGTCGAGGTCTCCGCCAGGGTGCGCACCGGCGGCCCCGCCGACGACGAGGAAGACCTGACGTTGCCGCACTGGGCCGGCGTGCTGCCGCTCACCCCGCAGCCGGGCACGCCCATCCCCGCCAGCGACCTGGATCCCGCGATACCGCTACCGGCGTACCTGGCGGACTACCACCGGAGCACACCTCCGTCTGGACGCGCCTGACCGAGGAGCATCGACTCGGGCGGGCCCGCGGCACGATGAGTGACAACCTGCGGGCATCTCTGACCCGATTGCTGGCCGTTCACCTCGACTCCGTGCCACGATGGTCTCTTGTCGAGTGTGCCGATCTTGGACAGGGCGACTGGCCGCGTAGTCGCCGTTATTGTGCTGTTGATCGTCCTTGCCGCAGCGCTGCGCGGATATCTCCCGGGCGTTGAGCGCACCGACCGACAGCAACCACCGCAGAGCGGCGCATCGCTGATCTATGTTGCGGCGTTGCTGAGCGTATCGCTGGCGATCGTTGCCATGGCGCTCATTGCCCGGCTTCGCGATCCACGTCGGGTCGCGAGCAGCGCCCGCGACTTGCCGACGAGGTTGTCCAGCGGCGGTCGGCCGGCGTGGCGAGTGCTGGTGATCGGGTCCGCCGTGCTGGTGGTGTGGCTGATCCTGCTCTTTCTGCTGTCGAGATTCGTCAGCCCGCACTTCGATTTAGCTCAGCCCGCACCGCAATCCAGCGTCCCCACGCCGGCCGGTAACGCTCCGCAGCGGCCGGGCTCGCAGGACTCCGGACCGGATCGCGACGTGCTGCCGTATCTGATCGCCGCTACGGTCACCCTGCTGGTGATGATCGTCGCGGGCGCAGTGTTCTCGCGGCGGAGTCGCAGTGTCGATTCGCGTATCGCCATGGCCGGGCCGCTCGATGAACCGGCACCGCTCGCGACCGCGGCCACCTCACTGGTCCGGGCGGCGGAAAGCGGGCTGGCCGAAGTAGAGGATCCCAATCGCGATCCGCGACAAGCGATCATCGTGTGCTACGCGGCGATGGAACGCGAGCTGCGGCGTTTCCCCGGCGCCATCCCGCAAGATTTCGACACTCCGACAGAGGTTTTGGCTCGCGCTGTCGAACACCACGCGCTACACGCCGACAACGCGACCGAACTGGTGACCCTGTTCGAGGAGGCGCGATTCAGCCGGCACGTGATGACCGAGGATCACCGCAGCCGCGCCATAGGCGTGCTGAAGCTGGTTCTCGCCGATATGGGGAGCACGGTATGAAAAGAATTATTGTGCTAGGCGTTTCGGTCATTTTGTGCGCGGAACTGACCGCGCTTTCGCTGCATGACCGACGCTACGTGCTCTGGGTGGCCGGCGCCGCAGTGCTTTTCGCGTTGATCAATGTGCGGCAGGTCCTGGGACGCGAGATCGCGCCGCCGCCGCCCGAAACTCCGAATGCCCTCGAGGAAATACTGCGCAGTTGGTTGTCTCGGACGCAGACGATGATTCACCGGTCGGAATCGACGCGAGCCGACTGGGACAGGCACCTGCGTCCGATGCTCGCGCGGCGGTTCGCGATCGCAACCGGTCAAAAGCAAGCCAAGGATCCGGCAGCGTTCGATGCAACGGGCCGAACGCTTTTCGGTCCTGAGCTGTGGGCGTGGGTGAGCCCCAACAATGTTTCGCGCACCGGCCTGGCCGAACCCGGGCCGGGCCGCGCGACGCTCGAGGAAATCCTCGAACGCCTCGAGCAGGTATGACAGGGGGCGCATGTCGGACATGACCTCGGCTGCAACGACAACGGCTCAGGCAACTGCGGTGCTCGACGAGATCGAACGCGTCGTGGTGGGCAAGCGGGCGGCGCTCACCCTCATTCTGACGACGGTTCTCGCGCGCGGACACGTGCTGATCGAAGATCTGCCGGGCCTTGGCAAAACGCTGATCGCCCGGTCGTTCGCCGCCGCGCTCGGTCTGCATTTCACCCGCGTGCAGTTCACCCCCGACCTGCTGCCGGCCGATCTGCTCGGCTCGACGGTCTACGACATGCAGTCGGGCCACTTCGATTTCCGGCCCGGCCCGATCTTCACGAACCTGGTGCTGGCCGATGAAATCAATCGCACACCGCCCAAGACCCAAGCGGCGTTGCTGGAGGCGATGGCCGAGGGCCAGGTCAGCATCGACGGCGTCACGCACCCGTTGCCTGCGCCGTTCATCGTGTTGGCGACCGACAACCCGATCGAATACGAAGGCACCTATCCGCTGCCCGAGGCGCAGCTGGACCGGTTCGCGGTGCGGCTCGAGCTGCGTTATCTCTCGGAGCGCGACGAGGTGTCGATGCTGCGCCGGCGGCTGGATCGGGGATCGGCCGAGCCCACCGTGAATCAGGTAGTAGATCACCATGATCTGCTGGCCATGCGCGAGGCTGTCGAGCAGGTCAGCGTGCACGAGGACGTGTTGAATTACGTGGTGTCGCTGGCCGCCGCGACCCGGCATCACCCGCAGGTGGCGGTCGGTGCCAGCCCCCGTGCCGAACTCGATCTGGTGCAGCTCGCGCGGGCCCACGCGCTGCTGCTCGGTCGCGACTACGTGATTCCCGAGGACATCAAGGCGCTCGCCCCGCCAGCCGTGGCGCATCGAATCACGCTGCGGCCGGAGATGTGGGTACGAAAGATCCAAGGCTCGGACATCGTCGAGGAGTTGCTGCGGCGCTTGCCGGTGCCACGAACGCGCGGCGGCCCACAGTAGGCCGCGTGGTCGAGATCCGAGAAGTTCAGTTGCGTTGGCGCGCCTCATCGTTGACACGCGCGATCGCGACCTGCGCTGCACTGGCGCTGGCCGTCGGGCTGATCAGATCCTGCTGGCAACTCGTCGCCTTCGCGGCGCCACTGCTCGGCGTGTTGTGTTCGGTGAGCTGGCAACGGCCGCTGCCGAAGGTCACGGTGCACGCCGAGCCCGGCTCACAACGATGCTTCGAGGCCGAGCAGGTCCAGCTAGCTCTATGGGCTGGCACGGAAACATTAGGCACCGCAATCGAACTCACCGCTTCGGCGGGCGAGGGTATGCAGCTGGAGGTCGAACCCGGCGAGAGGCTGACGGTGACCGCCAGTGCCGACCGCTGGGGGCGTTATCCGGTGCGGGCTACGGTCGAGGTCGTTGCGCACGGCGGGCTGCTGGTCGGAGCGGGAGACGTGGACGCGGCGGAGGTAACGGTCTTTCCGATGACACCGCCCCAACCGACGACGCTTCCGCCCACCGAGTTGCTCGACCGCCTCGGCACCCATCTGACCCGGCACATCGGCCGCGGCGTCGAATATGCCGACATTCGCATCTACGTGCCGGGCGATCAGCTGCGCACGGTCAACTGGCCGGTCAGTGCCCGCCGCGGACGGCTGCATGTGACCCAGCGCCTGACCGATCGCTCCGCGGATGTGGTGGTGCTGATCGACGGCTATCCCCAGCCTGCCGGCCCCGCGACCCAGGCCACCGAGCGCATCGTGCGGGGCGCCGCTCAGGTGGTGCAGACCGCGCTACGCAACGGGGACCGAGCCGGCATCGTCGCGCTCGGCGGCCGTAGGCCCCGTTGGCTCGGCGCCGATATCGGGCAGCGCCAGTTCTATCGTGTGCTCGACGCCGTCCTCAGCGCAGGCGATGAATTCGAAAGCACGACAGGGACATTGGCCCCCGCAGCGGCAGTTCCATCGGGCGCGATCGTGGTCGGATTCTCCACGCTGCTCGACACCGAGTTCGCGCTGGCACTGATCGACTTGCGCCGACGTGGTCACGTCGTGGTGGCGGTCGACGTGTTGCACGGCGCACCCTTCCGCGCCGCCCAAGACCCGCTGGTCGAACGAATGTGGGCCCTGCAGCGGACGGCGATGTACCGCGACATGGGCACCGTCGGCGTCGACGTGATGGCCTGGCACCCCGATCGGACCCTTGATCAATCGATGCACGCGGTGCCGGATCATCGCCGGCGGCTGGCTGGACGCCGGTCATGAGGAGCGCCGCGCAGCTACTCTCGATCGCCTGTGGGCTGCTGATGGTGGCCGCCGCAGGTGTCGGAACACACGGCCCGACCCGCGCCCTCGCGGTGTCCGCGTTGGTCGCGGTGGGGGCAGCGGTCCTGCTTCGCCCGGTCGCCACGCTCGCGGTATTGCTGACCGTGCTGGTAATCGCGGTGACCGGCCCGCCGGCAGTGGTCGCGGCGGTGGCGGGCTTGTCGGCGGCCGTCTACCTGGTGCTGCGACATGCCGCCGCGAGCGGCGCCGGCCTCGACTCGGTGAGTGCGGCGACGCTGGTTTCGGCCCTGGCATTCACGCTCGCGGGCATGGTAGCGACGGCATTTCCGCTGCAACTGCCGTGGTTGCCGGTGCTGGCGCCGCTGACGGTCTTTGCGATCTATCTTCTGGCCACGCGGCCTTTTCTGCGTGACGAGGAAAATTGACGCGGCGTCAAGGTCTCGGTAACGCGCCGTTTTCCTGCGGGCACCCCGGCCGTGGCTGAGCGTTCAATC
>NZ_JAVKSG010000120.1:0-5976 GCF_039583785.1 Mycobacterium sp. | reverse complement strand
GGAACATTTTAAATTAATCAAAAATCCTTGAAAATACTAAATTTTAGAAAAAATCGGAGTGTTCCACAGAATTTTAATATATTTTTATGATTATAAAAATCAATATAAAAAATTTATATTCTTTTATAATATTATCAGTCTATAAAAATAAATAATAAAAAATATATAAAATTTTTATAACAATAAAAATATATTAAAATTCTGTGGAACACCTTAAAATTTTCTTAAACTCTGTATTTTCAAGGATTTCTAACGAATTTAAAGTGTTCCACAGAAGTTTTAAACATATGTTTTAATTTTTTATATTTCTGTAAACACGCTGTTTTCAGGGGTTTCTAAATAATAAAATAAAAAATATAACTATATGAAATTCTACGGAACACTTTACACCTTCCAGAAACCTTAGAAAACGCTGGATTTGACTTTTATTCTTCTGTTCCGTAGAAAATAAATGTATATTATTTATGCATAAAAATAATTATTATATACACATATATGTTTGATAAACAGTATAAAGTAACAATATTTATATACTTTAAAGGAATATACAATAGATAGATATGACAGAAACAAAAACAGAATACCAAACACCGATAATATCGGCAAAGAGTTTGGAAAGGAAAATGGCTAAAGAGGGTCTATCATCCATGGACGTAGTGTCCAAAGGATGGATAGAAAGGACAGGAAATTATGGAAACTATATACTCCTGTTCACGAATGAGTTTGCAATCAGTTTTTCTGAGAAGTCAGCAGGATTTAAGAAACTTCTTTCACTTGCCGAAAATTTTAAAAGAAGCTATCCTGACAAGGGAGAACTATCTTGGAGAGAATTGCCACTAAAATTCATACTGGCTTCCACAAAGAATGGAACAGCGCTCTTCATCAACGTAAACGGAAAAGTAGGAAAACAAGTATATAAGCCTGCAGCCACACTTGAATTATCAGAAAACGACGAAGAGGAAAAGACAGCAGACATACAATTAAATGAGAAGGCGAACTAAAATGCTCTACCTTCTTAACTCTCCAATATTAACAGATTATGGAGTATATTCATATAGAAAAATAACCGTGAGAGAAGCAAAAAAAATCATAGAACGAAATCCAACCTATCAATCTGCAATAGGTCACGAAGGAACTGCTATACTACTTCAAAATCTTCTTTCAGTACCAGTTCCTGTGCAAAGAACAATGATACATCAAACTACCGAAGACATTGCAATCGTTTTTAGAGTGCTAACAAGACTTCCAGAAGGAGCTGTATTATCCGAAGAAGAAATTAAAAAAATACCCTTCGAACTTGGAGTATTAATAAAACTAAGAAATGCAAATGAAAAAGCAGAAAATAACGAAGCGAAGATATATTCAAGCGATGAGATAAATGCTCTACCTTCTTAACTCTCCAGTCTTAAGTAACACAGAAAGACATATTCGTGTAGAAAGATAAATGTAAAAGAGGCAAAATAAGAAATCATAAAACAATCTATTCATTATTTTCAATATCCATATATAATATACGCACAAGCTTTATATACTCTTTAAGTATTTCCAGAAGGAGCTGTATTATTTTATACTTTTTTAATTTACTATTTTACCAATCTTTATATACTATTTATCAATATACAATAGATAAAAATGTTTATGGAAATAATAAAGAATAAAGTTTTTAGTGAAAGCGAACATAGCGATTATGCTTACGTATCAGACATTGATTTTTGTATGAGAAAATTATATTATAAAAGATTTTTACAATCTGTACATTATTTTGAAACAGAAATAAATTTTTCTGAAGGAAACGCAATCCACGAAGTAGTGCAAAAAATATTTAAAGACGACGTAGGAGAAAAATATAATATGCGTGTATTCAATGAAGTTACAGTCAACAGTAATTTAATCCACGGCAGAATTGACGTTTTAATGGCAAACAATAAAGAGGTTTTTATAATAGAGTTGAAATCTACAAAAATGCTTCCATCAAAGCCTTATTCGCATCATATTTCACAACTAAATACATATATGAATTTTTATATGAAAGGAAAAAGAAAGGTTAGAGCTTTTTTACTATATATTGAAAAAACAACTTATGGTTCTAATTCACCAATGCGAGAATTTGAAATAAAATATTCATATGAAAAATATATAAATGTCATGCAAAGAGCTCAAATATTAAATAAATATTTAACTCAACACGCTCTTCCTCCAGCTGAAGCAAAAACTGTTAAAACGATGGCTTGGGAATGCAGATATTGTTCATACTTTCTTAAATGCAGTAACAATGAAAATATAGATATTGAAGGTGATATAAATTAACATTTATAATTTTAAAGAAAGCAATACTTTTTCAAGAAAAAATAGTTATATTCTTGACAATATATATTTACAAAAATTTCCACAATTAAAAAGTATAGAATATATTTATGATAAAACTTTACAAAAATCTGGAATTGATAAAATCATTCATTTAGAGAATTCTGATATAGCCATTGATGAAAAAATAGAAAAGGTTGTTAGCAACAATTTTCCTTTTGAAGTTGATGGATGGATAAATGATAATTCTAAAACAGATATGATAGTTGATTATAAAATAAATATGAATAAGATATATTTTATTCCTTATTATATAATTTTAAAAATGTATAATGATGAAAAACTTAGAAAAGAATGGATTGAAAGAAATCTTGAAAGAACAGTATTAAATAATTATAAAAATAATGTATATAAGACTATAATATACATTGTGCCAATAAATGAAATATATCAATATGAAAATTTAGATATGAAAAAATATACAATAGAGTTGGAAAATGACATTGAAAACCCCCAGAAAAATGCATAAAAATAACCAAAAAACATGCATGAAATTATTTTATGGTTAATTATATATCCTTTATGTAAAGCGTGCAAAAAAACATTATAAAATTGTTTTTATTTGTAAAATGGTTTTTCTTATAACTATTTATACACTGTTGTAATATTTAATCATGCAATATAAATATGAAAATGGTATTTGGAATGTTGTATCGGAAGATAAAGAAATTGAAGATGCCGAAGAAGGAAAAATATCTTCAGATATGATAGAAAACAATTTTAATGATAAACTAAAAAAATTTATGGAGAATAATGATAAAAAAAGTGATACGTCCTATTTAGTGAGAACTTATATTCCTCGTTGGTATGATAACGGATTAAAAGTTCCAGACAACGTAATAGCAAATATTTATAGTGGTATATTAAAATCAATAGATAGCATATCAACAAACGTTGGAAAAGAATACAAGATAGATAATGACATTTTATATGAAGACAAAAATATAGTTATAGATATAGTTTTGCAGAATACTGATTTTGAAAAAGCAACTTATTTTGGTGAATACATTGCATCTGTCATAGGTCAGGCATTAAATCAAGAAAGTTCTTTATATTTAATACTTCCAATCTCTTCTGAATTTATCAGTAAAGACGAATACAGTGATATTATAAATAAAATAGACAAAGAATAAGAGTTTATATATAATATGATAATAAAGGATTATGAATGACGAAGACATTGAAAAAGAATTAAGTAAAATAAAGACTTCTGTAAATTCGTATCAATATTTAAACAGTATAAATCTAAATGATATTATAAATCGGTATAACAATTTGCTTACAGACCTTTTGAATGAAATAGAAAAATTAAAAGCTAAAGAGTGATTTTTGACCGTTTATAGTAAAATTTATTGCTGATAATAGTCTTTCAACGGGTGGCAATATTTGTTTTTTAAAATAAAAATCATAGTCTATTAATGTTTTATATTTATTATCAGCTGTTATAATAACCGGAACTCCTCCTCTTTGTGAAAATATATATGATATTCCAAAGAGGTGTTCATTGTGTGGAGCTATTAATTTATATTCATTGTTATTTTTTTCATATTTATATTTGTTTATCCACGCTTTTACTATTGTGTTTTTAACTTTATATGTTTTATTTACATCTACAATTTTGCTTAAAATAAAATCGTTTATATCATAATTTCTTAAATTATGATATACAGAATTTAAATAATTTATGATACTTTCATTGTCTGCGTCATAAATCAAAATTTGATTTATAACATCTTTAAGCACTTTTTTTGATAAGTTACACCAATCACTTCTTTTTAGTTCTATTCCTATGCCAACTATATTATTTTCTTCGTCAATTCCTACATATCTTTTTTTTACCACAATTGTGAATGCAAAGTATATATATAACCTTTACTAATTACATATTATGAATATTGCAAAAGAACTGGAAAAATATTTTGGAAAAGAAGAACTATTAAACAATTTAGGCTTAACTGAAGAAGAATATAAGGAAAGAGTTGAGAATAATACTCTTATTGATATTCTTCCAGATGATATAAAACAATTATTTGGTCTTGATGAAAAAGGTAATGATAATTTCTTATCTGATGATTATGTAGAAAATGATGATACAGAAGATGATGAAGAGGAAGAAAAACCGACTATTAAAGAAAAAACTAAAAAGGCAACAGACAATAATGCTAAAGTGGAAAAAGCTATAGAAAACCAGATAATAAACAGTGTAATAAATTCTTCAAAAGCAACAGCTGTTTCTATTCAGCAAACTAAAGAACAGCTTGGAGACTATATTTTTAAGTTTTTTGACAATACTGGCATGAAAATAAACGATATGGCTATTTTTGTTGAATATGCAATAAAGTTTTTGTTAGAGAATTTTGAAACCGTGGAAACTTTGAAATTAGAACTTGATAAAAGCGAAGAAATAATACAAGAGTTGGTTGCTATATCAAGTGATAAAAGCGAGAAAGAAAGAATTGTAAATAATTATATTGAACAGTGTGTAAAAAATGATACAATTCCTGATAAAGACTTTATATTATCGTTGATAGTGTAAATTAATAAACATAAGTATTTAAATCTTATTATGTAATATTAAACTTATGGTAGTTATAGACCCATTTGGAGCGGAAAATAAACTTGAAATAGTAAGCGGAATGCCACAGACGACAAAAAGAAACTTTTTCAGAAAAGTTCCATCGTTCTACGATATAAAAAGGAGAAGCAGAGCTATGCTTCAGGCTAATCTGGGCGTTGGTAAATTTATGGCATCACACAGAGGAACAACTGGAACAGTAGCAAGAGCCAATGGAACACGTATTTCTGTGCTCTCAATGCAGCTGGGACAGGCAATGTCTGGAAAAGATTATGGCGGTCTTTCTGTACAGCAGAGAAAAGAACAGGAATATGCTGCCGCAGATGCTTCAATAAGAAGGCAGGAAAAAGTACTATCCGAAAAAAGTGTACAGTAAAGAGTGATAAAAATGAAAGGAAATCAACAGGCTGTGGTTTATTCGGTTGGAGGCGGAGTAGGTGGATTAGCACAATTCATTGGTATACACGAATTTGTAGACCAAAACACTAATATACCTCATCCAATTCCATCGTTTACACCACCAACGTGGGCAAAAGGTCTTAATGAGTATTCTACATTGAGTTCACTGGGTATAGGAATACCTCTATTGAGCTATGTGCTGTACAAGTTGGCAAAAGAACCATTGTCTGATGAGTATCTTGCGCTTGGTGCATACTCTGGCATATTGACGGCATCTGGCATAACCAATGCACTGTTTGACCCTCTTAATAAAGGATACGCAGTAGCATTTGGAAAACCAAAATCTGTGACATATTCACAGCCATCTGTGACATATTCACAGTCATCAGCGCCAACAACAAAACCAAAGCGCACCTCAAAAGAACTCTCAGGCAATTTTCAATAAATAAATTTTTAAATTTTTATTTAAACTAATTTCTATAGAGACCTATTTTTGAATAATATTTACATAAATTTTATATGCGTTTTAGAATTAATAAAAATATATAAATTTTTATAGCCATAAAAATATATTAAATTTCTGTGGAACACCTTAAAAATCTCTTAAACGCTGTATTTTCAAGGATTTCTGATTGATT
>NZ_JAVKSG010000119.1:0-6000 GCF_039583785.1 Mycobacterium sp. | reverse complement strand
CCCGACTACCGGTGGGCCAAGGAACAGACCGAGGCGCGGCCCGCCGACGACGTGCACGCCGCGCACGCGACCGCTTGACCGACTTCGTCAAGCGTCACGCAGGCGCGCCGGCCGGCTTCTTCGAGTGCGAAGCCGCTGGGCTGCAATGGCTTTCGGAGGCCGACGGTGGTGTGCCGTGTGTGCCCGTGGTGTCGGTGGACGCGACCAGCCTGACCTTGCGCCGGCTGGAGTCGGTCTCGCCCAGCCCGCAAGCCGCCCGGGAGTTCGGCACCCGCCTCGCCGCAACACACGACGCGGGCGCCGCGGGTTTCGGCGCCGGACCGGACGGCTGGGACGGGCCCGGTTTCTTCGGGCCGCTGACCCAGCCGCTGCCGATGTCGCTATGGCCGCAGCCGCTTTGGGGCCGGTTCTACGCCGACGAGCGGCTCATTCCGATGGCCGCGCTGGCTGCCCCGCGGCTGTCGTTCGCGACGCGGGAGACGGTGGACGCCGTCGCTGAGCGTTGCCGCGCGGGTGATTTCGACGACGGCGATGCTCCGGCCAGGGTGCACGGAGACTTGTGGGCCGGCAACGTGATGTGGACACCCGACGGTGTGGTGCTGATCGACCCGGCCGCCCACGGCGGTCACCGCGAGAACGACCTGGCCATGCTCGCCCTTTTCGGCTGCCCGTACTACGACGAGATTGTCGACGGCTATCAACGGATACATCCGCTACAACCCGGCTGGCGCACGCGCATCGGACTGCACCAGCTTTTCGCGCTGCTCGCGCACGTGGCGTTGTTCGGCGGCGGACATGCGCAGCGGACCGGTGTCTGCGCCCGCGCCGCACTGGCTCTCTGAGCACCTCTACAGTCGAAGCGTGAATGGTGCGCAGGCTCTGATCAAAACGCTGGTCGACGGCGGTGTCGACGTGTGCTTCGCCAATCCCGGCACCTCGGAGATGCATTTCGTCGCCGCGCTCGACTCCGTGCCGCAGATGCGGGGCGTACTAGCCCTTTTCGAGGGCATCGCCACCGGCGCCGCCGACGGCTATGCGCGCATCGCCGACCGGCCGGCCGCGGTGCTGCTGCACCTGGGCCCCGGCCTGGGCAACGGCCTGGCCAACCTGCACAACGCCCGTCGGGCCGGTGTCCCGATGGTGGTGGTGGTCGGCGACCATGCCACTTATCACAAGAAGTACGACGCTCCACTGGAATCCGACATTGACGCGCTCGCCGGTAGTGTCTCGGGCTGGGTGCGGCGATCCGACGGCGACGTTGCATCCGATGCCGCCGAAGCCATCGCCGTGAGCCGGGCCGGCGCACAGATCGCGACGCTGATCCTGCCCGCGGACGTGTCCTGGTCCGACGGTGTCCAGCCCGCCGCCACGTTACCGACGCAGCCGACGGGCGCCGATCCGATGCTGGCGCCCGAGGTGGCCGAGCTGCTCACATCCGGCGAGCCCACCATGCTCTTGGTGGGCGGCGACGCCACCCGAGGACCCGGACTGACCGCCGCTGCACGGCTCGCGGAGGCAACCGGCGCGCGCTGGCTGTGCGAGACGTTCCCGACCCGACTGGAGCGCGGCGCCGGCGTGCCCGCCGTCGAGCGGCTCGCCTATTTCGGTGAGGCCGCGGTCGCGCAACTCGACGGGGTCAAGCATCTGGTGCTGGCCGGGGCCGCGTCGCCGGTGTCGTTCTTCGCTTACCCGGGCAAGCCGAGCAGCCTGGTCCCGGAGGGTTGCGAGGTGCACGTGCTGTCTGGACCGCACGGCGCCGCATCGGCTTTGGCGGCGCTGGCCGACCAGATCGCGCCCGGAACCGAAGCCAGAGTCGCGGAGCTGTCGCGTCCACAGCTGCCGAGCGGTGCGCTGACCGCCGTGTCGGTGGCTGAGGCGGTGGGTGCGTTGATGCCGGAGAACGCGATAGTGGTCGACGAGTCCAACACGTCCAGCGTGCCGCTGACAGCGGCGACCGCCGGCGCACCCCAGCATGATTGGCTCACTCTGACCGGCGGCGCCATCGGCTACGGAATTCCCGCCGCGGTCGGAGCCGCGGTCGCCGCCCCGGACCGGCCGGTGCTGTCGCTGGAATCCGATGGCTCGGCGATGTACACGATTTCGGGTTTGTGGACCCAGGCGCGGGAGAACCTGAACGTCACGACCGTCATCTACAACAACGGCGCTTACGACATTCTGCGGCTCGAACTGCAACGGGTGGGTGTGGGGTCGGTGCCGGGTCCGAAGGCTCTCGACCTCCTCGACTTGTCGCGGCCGACAATAGATTTCGTCAAGATTGCCGAGGGTATGGGCGTACCGGCGCGACGGGCGAGCACCGCCGAGGAATTCGTCGAGGCGCTGCGGAATGCGTTCGCCGAGCCCGGGCCGCATCTGATCGACGCCGTCGTTCCGTCACTGCTGGGTTAACCGGTCGACAACCCAGTCGGCCAGCTTGTCGACGATTTCGACGCCGGCGTCATACCCGGCGTGGTGGAGTTCCGCCGCAAGCGCGACACCCACATCGGACACCATTCCGAACTGGCGGACCAGGTAATCGCCGTTCAGTCCGGGCCCCCAACCGCCTTTGGCGGCATAGCCTTTCGCGGCCAGTCCCCAGCGATGCTCGGTGCACAGCTGGCCCATCAGCTCAACTATCGGCGAGGCATCTGGGATTTGTGGCAGCCCGGCAGCGAACCGAGCCTGATCGACCAGCGACCATTGGGTCTGGCCGAACGGCGTGTATTGGGCTCGCAGTCGGCGTGACTCGACCACGGTGGTCGGGTCGCCCGCCTCGCGAATGACGGACTGCACTTGCCGTGCGGCCTCGTCGCCCAGACAAGACCACAGCGTCTCCGCGGCGTCGTTGTCGGAGTGGACGATCACCGGCCCGACCGGTGCGCAAACGCCGGCGCGTAGGGCGGCGACGGCCAGCGGCACCTTGATGGTCGACCATGCGGCACCCGACGTCCACTCACCGAGGGACGTCGGGTGTCCGTCCGCAGCCACCACCGCGACTCCGACCGACCCCGGTAGCTCGTCGAAGAACACGGTGTGGTGCAGGTACCGACGTGGTTGCCGTTACAACCCTTCCGTCACCAACCCCCGGGGCCCCCCGGGCCCCCGGGTCCAGGCCCCCATTGTCCCGGTCCAGGCGGAGGAGGACCCCACCCAGGTCCAGGCCCAGGCCCACCCGGTCCCCAGGCTCCGGGCCCACCCATTCCGGGCCCACCCATTCCGGGGCCCCCCGGTCCGGGGCCACCCGGTCCGGGCCCACCCGGGTCAGCTGCAGCAAAGCCAGCGCCCAACCCGAGCGCGGCGGAACCCAGCGCGCCGGCGAGCATGGCACCGGCGATTATCTTCTTAACGTCCATGGTTAGCAGCTGTACCCGATAACCGGATAGCTAAACCTGACGGCGTAACGGTCGAAGGAAATCTGGCTGGCAGGTGCCGACAAGTGGCGCAACCCAGCCCAAGATCTGCCGGTCGACTTCGAGGAACGCCGTATCGAGCACTACCAGGCGCTGTGTAAACCGTTGGATCCGAGTGAGTTCATCGACCAGCTGCGTGAGCAGATGCACACCGAACTCGACACCCCAAGCGGACAGGCGCCACAGCCATTGAACGCGACGCCCGACATGGAGCAACAGCATCCGGCTACGTCTCAGATGCCTGGTAGGAAAGCATTCTCACTGAAACCGTGCTAACCGTTACACTCCCGGGATGGCTGGTGCCGACACCCTCGTGGTGCCCAAACTCGACCGGCTCGCCCGCTCAGTTCCGGACGCCCGCGCCATCGGCGACGACCTCGCCGCGCGCGGGGTCAAGCTGTCCCTCGGTGGACAGGTCTATGACCCCACCGACCCGATGGGCGAGATGTTCTTCAACATCCTGGCCACCTTCGCCGAATTCGAAGTCGACCTGCTCCGGTTGAGAACTCGCGAAGGCATGGCCGTCGCCCGCGCCAAGGGTCGTCTCAAAGGGCGAGGGCCAAAGCTAACCATCAAGCAGCAGAAGGAATTACGGCGAATGCACAACATCGGTGACTACACCGTCACCGATCTCGCCGAAGTCTTCAAGGTCTCCCGACCGACCGTCTACCGAACCATCAACCGCAACAACGCGAAGGAGATGGTGCCGTGACCGCGGAATCAGTACCTTCACAACGGGATCCGGACGACCCCGCACATATTCTGGCGCTGCTGCCGCAGCGCTGGCAGCAGCAATTTCTCGCCGAGTACCGATCCGGACTTGACGCCGCCCGCGAAGTCGGCCAATGGTCGCGTCTACGTGCATTGCTGCACCGATGGCGGCTGCGCGCCATCGCTTACGCCGACCCCGGATTCGAGGCCGCCGCACAGGCCGCGTCTCAAGCCGACCCGCACGACCTCGTCCCGCTGCCTGGGTGGGATGACAAGCAGTGAGCTACCGGCCGATGCTGATCGGACGCGCACAGAACCAGTTCGCCGACCTCATCGACAACCGCCTCGCCTACGAGGCGCTCATGGAACGGATCATCAGGCTCGTCGACGCGCCATGGGACGCCTGGCCGGTCTACCCCGACAACCAGCCGGACTTCCGGGAAACCCAGTTCGGCGAGCACGGACTGCTGTCTTTCCGCGTCAACGACGACGCGAAACTCCTGGTCATCTTCAACATCCTCTGGACGGCATAACCGTTGCTGACCGCGGTACACCTGGTAGCTCGTTTGTACCTGGTGACGCGATCCTGACCGGCACCCCTTAGGTGGCCGACACCGGCAACCGCCGAGTCCTAGTTTCGGACAACGGGATTCCCAACCCCGGGCAGCCGGCCGATGGCCTGCTGAGCCAGCTGGACGGGACCCGGCGGACGAGAATCGAGGTGGCGGCGTCGGCCAACACCGGCGTAACGGTCAAAGGACGACGGTCTGGTTGCCATATCGGATGACGCGGTCCTCGCAGTGCCACAGCACGGCACGGGACAACGTGGCGCGTTCGACGTCGGCCCCCAGACGCACCAGGTCTTCGACGGTGTGACGGTGATCCACCCGGACGACGTCCTGCTCGATGATCGGTCCGTCGTCCAGCTCTGCGGTGACGTAGTGCGCGGTCGCGCCGACGAGTTTGACGCCGCGCTCCTTGGCCCGCCGGTACGGGGCGGCGCCGATGAACGCCGGCAGAAAGGAGTGGTGGATGTTGATCATCGGGCAACCGACCTCGGCGAGGAACCCCGGAGTGAGGATCTGCATATAGCGGGCCAACACCACCAGATCGACATTGCCGCGCAACAGGTCGAGCTGGCGTCGTTCGGCCTCGTCGCGAATCTCTTTATTGGCTGGGATGTGAATGAACGGCACCCCGAACGGCCGGACCTGGTCGACCAGGTCGGGATGGTTGGCGATCACCATCACCACCGACATGTCGAGGTCGCCACGGCGGTTGCGCCACAACAGGTCCAGCAGGCAGTGGTCTTCGTTCGACGCCATGATGGCAACCCGTTTGGGTTTGGCCGCCTCGGTGAGCCGGAAGTCCATCCCGAACTTTTCGGCCACTTGCTCGGCGAAGTCGCGGGCCAACGCGTCGCGCGCAGCCGTCAAACCCGACAGATGAAAGACCGTGCGCTGGATGAAGATTCCACCGGTTTGCTCGGTTGAGTGCTGATCCAGCGAGATGACGTTAGCGCCCGCCTCGGCCAGAAACGTGCTGACCGCCGCCACCAGACCGGGCCGGTCGGCGCAGCGCAGCAACAGCCGGCCGATGTCTTTGACCGGCAGCGCGCCGCGGGCCGCGGGAACGAATTTTCCGCCGGCCGCCCCGCCGGCCGCTCCGCCGGCCGCCCCATCGTCGGCTCCGCTGCCGACCGGGCCAGTCATCGTTCGCATGCCGTTACGGGTGAGTGATCTTGAGTGGTCACGCGACTCGCACCCCGGCGGATCTAGCCGGTGCAGCCGGTGTTATCGGCCGGGTTGGCCGGGTTGGCCGGGTTGACCCGGTAGGCCTGGTTGACCGCCCGCGCCGGGTGCCCCGCCGGCGCCGCCTGCGC
>NZ_JAVKSG010000118.1:0-6000 GCF_039583785.1 Mycobacterium sp. | reverse complement strand
TGAATGCCAGGAGGTGAACATGCTGATCGCATGCACGCACGCACTCGCCACGATGAACACAAACCCCAATTCGTCAGACTGCCACGAGCACAGACTGCTCGACAGCATGAAAGGGGGGCTGTCAGGTTAACGGTGTAACTGTTTGTTGTAGAACAGTTTCCGGCTTTAGGCCGAGCCCGGGCGGCATTTTGTGTTCTCCATCAAAAACGCTGTTTGCCTTATTCTTTGACGACAACTGGGTCGCCGATATTGACAGCGTTGAAGTACCACTCGGCGTCGGCGGGACTCAGACTGATACAGCCATGGCTGACATTTTCACGACCCAGGGACTGAGCGGCCCATGGCGCCGAATGTACGAACAGCCCGCTGCTACTGATTCGGGTGGCGAACTCCACGGGAGTCTTGTAGCCCTCCGGATCGGTGATAGGAACGCCCACACTGCTCGAATCCATAATCACCGTGCGTTCTTTCGACAACACGGTGTAGACGCCGACGGGAGTCGGAAAGTGCGGCCGGCCCATTGAGGCGGGCATGACGCCGGGTTCGCCATAGTGCGGTTGGTGGTGCGGTGCCGGCAGCTGTTGCGACGGTCCGCTCGGAGCACCGTCGACGCTGACCGTGAACGTGTGGCCGGAGATGTCGGCAACGCCGAGCACTGCGGGACCGGTCTTGATCTCCGCCGAGGCGCCGCCTACCGACAGTGCAATGGTGCTGTGCGCCGGCCAGAATCGGTCTGGAAGCCATTGCACGACTTCATTGTCGAGCCACTCGTACTTGCCGG
Source organism: Mycobacterium sp. (assembly GCF_039583785.1). Classification (GTDB taxonomy): domain Bacteria; phylum Actinomycetota; class Actinomycetes; order Mycobacteriales; family Mycobacteriaceae; genus Mycobacterium. The sequence goes on along the minus strand of NZ_JAVKSG010000118.1, from coordinate 5,219 downwards.
TCATCGGCGGCGATGAGGTCACGCGGACGGAGCGCTGCGCGGCGCTCCGGTTGGTGACGGGTGCGCGGAACCTGATGACGACCGGGTGCGCGACACCCACGACCTCGCCGGCTGTCGGACCGACCGAGGCGATCGGAAAGCGGAACGACTGGTCCGCCGCGGCCAGGCTGAGCCCCGAGGGGCCCATGACGACTGATGCAGCGGTGCCAGCCGCCACCAGAACAGACCGAAGAACCGCGCGCATGCACCAATTCCTTTAGTAGACAAGTTGTAATAACGATCCTAGGCATGTCCGGAATATTGGACAGGTAAGGGCGCGTGGGCAATTCGATAAAGCGTCGGTCACGTTTCGGCTACGGCCTACCAGACCACGAGAGCCGGACAAGCGCTCAGCGAAGGTTTGCGCGCATCGCTCGTCGCGGCGGAAGTCGCGTTTTCGCTGGGTCTGATCTTGATATTCGGCATCCGTGGCTGAACCGAAGTGGCTACGGTCGACAGTGCAGACAATGGAGGTGTTATGACGGGCAAGATCCCACTAGTCGACTACTTGGTGCTCGACGACGGCGATCCGCACCTCGTCGCGCAGGAATGCCGAAACTGCGGCGCCCGATTTTTCGATCGGCGCAACGCCTGCGCCGGTTGTTTCGCATCGGAATTCCGGACGGTCGCGGTGCCTACCGAGGGCACCGTGCGGGCCTTCACCATCGTCACTTTTGCCGCGCCCGGCATTCCCACCCCATTCGTCGCCTCCGTCGTGGACTGCGACGGTACTCAGGTGCGCGCCAATGTGGTCAACGTCGAGCCCGATCCCGAGCACGTCCGCGACGGCATGAAAGTGCGCCTGGCGACATTCCCGATCGGCACCGACTCGGCGGGCACCGAAGCGATCGGCTTCGGCTTTGAGCCCGTGAACTGACCATCCGCACCGACAAGGAGCAGCCCATGAGCGCCAGCGACGACATTTGGATCCTCGGCATCCGGATGACCAAATTCGGCAAGCACGCCGACAAAGACACCATCGACCTCGCGGCCGAGGCCGCCACCGGCGCCCTCGTCGACGCCGGGGTGACCATGGCCGACATCGGCGTCATCGCCGCGGGAAACCTGATGGCGGCCAACGCGGGGATCGGGCAGCAACTGCAGAAGCAGATCGGCCAGACCGGCATCCCGGTGTACAACGTGGCCAACGCCTGCGCCACCGGCGCCACCGCGCTGCGGACCGCGATCATGGCGGTCAAGGCCGGCGAGGTGACGTACGGCCTGGCGGTCGGGGTGGAGAAGCTGTCCGGCGCCGGACTGCTCGGTGGTGCCGGACAGATGAAGAAGGACGCCGATGTCTGGGAGCCCAAAGGCCGCTACGGCGCGGTCGCCCCGGTCGACGGGCGGATCGGCACCGAGTCGATGCCGGGTGTGTTTGCTCAGATCGGCACCGAGTACGGCCACAGATACGGTGGCACCAGCTTCGAGTTGTTCGCCAAGATCAGCGAGAAGAACCATGCGCACTCGACGCTGAACCCACTGGCCGCATATCAGAAGAAATTCACCCTCGCCCAGATCATGAACGACGTCATGATCGCCTACCCGAACACGCGGCCGATGTGTTCGGCCAACTGCGACGGTGCCGCTGCCGCGGTGGTGTGCAACGGCGAGACGTTGAAGTCGCTGTCACTGCGCCAACGCGAGCGGGCGGTGAAGGTCGCGGCATCGATCCTGACCACCGACCCGTTCGAGGACGGCTGCCAGGTGCTGCCGAACGTCAACACGCTGACCCGTAATGCCGCCGCGACGGCCTACGAGCAGGCCGGCATCGGGCCCGGCGACCTGGACCTGGTCGAGTTGCACGACTGCTTCGCCACCGCCGAGTTGGTGCATTACGACAACCTGATGCTGTGCGAAAAGGGTGGCGCCGCGGACTTTTTCAACTCGGGCGCGACGTGGCGGGACGGCTCGATGCCGGTGAACGTCTCGGGCGGGCTGCAGTCCAAGGGCCATCCCATCGCCGCCACCGGAATCGCCAACATCTGGGAGATCTGCCACCACCTGCGCGGCGAAGCAGGCGACCGGCAGATCGAGAACGCCAAAGTCGGGTTGGCCCACGTGATCGGCCTCGGCTCGGCGTGCGGCGTACACATCCTGGAGAGGTCCGCTGCATAGCGGCGATCGCGAGCGCGGCGGAGCCGGTCAAATGTCAGCTGCGACAACACTTGCCACGTTGTCGGGCATCACGCTTTCTGGGATCTCGCGTGTTCTGGTGCTCGAGGGTGATTGACGGGTGACCAGGTAGGTGTAGCGGTCGGCGCCGGAATCCGCGTCCAACGGTTCTTCGCTGTCGAGTAGTTGCTCGAGTGTCTCGCGATCAGCGGGGTCCAGGGCATCGCCGTCGACAGTGCAGCGGGCCTTCAGCCCGGCCAAGCCGCCGCGTCGCTCGATGATGTACTGCATTGCTGCGCCCGGATCGTAGTCAGGTTGGAATGCCGACGCGCGTCCACGCGTCGTCCACCCCACGATAGACGTCGCGATCGGCGGCAAACAGCGATCTGGCGGCGGAGCGCGTGAGGGCGGCGAACTTGCCGAAATCCATGGCCGGGTCGGCGTCGGGATTCGTCAGAGCGGCGTACCAAACCTTACCGGTCTTCTGCCATGATCGTCCGCCGACGTTCATGGCCGAAAGATAGAAGGCGTGATTGGGAATGCCGCTGTTCTGGTGCGGGTCGCCGCCGGGCACGTAGTCCGCGTAATGCGACGGTTGCGGGGATAGGCACCGTCGGGAACCGGGATCTGCCATATTGCGAAGACAGTTGTAGCCCTTGGCAATTGCCGTCGGACCAAGCACTCCTGGGCCGACGAGCCAGCCCGAGTCGGAGACAGTTTGCTTGTTCCGCCACTGGTGGAACATCGCGCCGAACGCATCCGAGATGCTCTCATTGAGGGCGCCAGGCTCGTCGGAGTAGTCGAGCCCTGCAGTGAATTGTGTGACACCGTGCGTCAACTCGTGGCCGATGACGTCATCTGACTTCGTGAAGTCGGCGAAGACCTGGCCGTCGCCGTCGCCGTACGTCATCTGAGCGCCGTTCCAAAAAGCGTTGTCGTAGCGCACGCCGTAGTGGATCGACGACATCAACGTCATGCCTTTGCCGTCAACGGAGTTGCGGCCAAAGCATTCTCGGTAGTATTGAACGACGGAACGGGTCGTATCGAACACGCGCTTGGCCGTGATGTCGATGCTGTCAGGAGGATCTGCAACCGGCAAGCCGGGCAGCGATCGAGTGTTCTTGCAGTCGTAGATCGTTACCGCTGGGGCAGTCGCCAGCACGCCGGCAAGCCGCCGGCCGGTAAATTCTGTGGCCAGCAGACTGGACTGTGTCGCGCTGGTGTGCGCGATGCGTAGCCCACGCCACATGTTTTCGACGGCAACGCTCTCGCGGATCGCATCGCGCGAGTCCGCCGGAATCGAATCATCCTCAGCGAGGCGGCGTAAGACCGCAGTCGGCACGATGAACCGATCGCACACGTGGCGACTCCTTTGCGTCAGTGAATGCGGGCGCTGCCGCCCAGGCCGATCTCGAGGACGCTGCCGGTGATCACACCCGGGTCGGTGACCAGGTACAGCACGCCGCGGCTGACGTCTTCGGGCTGCAGCCACGGCTGGGGAATCGGGTTGGCCTTCATCATTCGCCGTACGAGATCGTCCGGGATGTCGTCGCCGCCGGCGGGTTGCACCATCGGAGTCTGCGTGGTGGTCGGGCAGACGACGTTGATCGTCACGCCCTCCCTGGCGACCTCCAGCGCGGCCGATTTCGCCAAGCCGATGACGCCCCATTTGGTCGCGTTGTAGGCGGCCAGGTCCGGGATGCCCATCCGGCCGCCCATCGACGAGGTGACCACGATGCGGCCGAATCGTTGCCGACGCATCACCGGTATGGCCGCGCGCAGGGTGTGGAATGTGCCGGTCAGGTTGGTGTCGATCAACTGCCGCCACACCCGTTCGCTGACCTCGTCCAGCGGCCCGGTGCTGACGATTCCGGCGTTGGCCACGACGATGTCGAGGCTACCCAGGTCGGCGACGGTTTGGTTGACCGCGGCGTTGACGGCGTTGGCGTCGCGCACGTCGAGCGTCAGCGGGACGCAGCGCCGGCCCAGTTCGTCGACCAGCTTGGCCGTCTCGCGCAGGTCGTCCTCGGTGCCCAGCGGATAGGTCAGGTCCGCCATCGCGGCTGGAGCATCGGCGACCACGATGTCGGCCCCCTCGGCGGCGAGCGCCAGTGCGTGCGCGCGGCCCTGCCCGCGGGCCCCGCCGGTGATCAAGGCGACGCGCCCATCCAAAGCACCCATAGTGGGTCAAATTACCAGCCGAGTGAACGTCCTGGAGCGAAACCGATTGTGGCGGCCTTGATTCCGAGGTCTCGGTGACCTAGGACGCCGTCGGCAGGATCTCGACCAGCAAGTTGCCGACGGTGAGCCCCTTCTGCGCAACCGGCCGCGGCTGAGATTATCTGGCGAGCTGTTGGTCGTTCTGTCGTTCTCGGGTCTGCCCATGCGAAGGTCCGACGTCACGCTGTATGTCAGTCGCCCGGACGCCGACGCGATGTACTCGCGCATTCGGGAGCACCTGGCGGGCACCGGCTTGGTCGTCGTCGGCGTGGAATTCCGCAACTGCGGGGAAAGCTCGGCCCGCATCCACGTCCGGGCGGGTTGAAACGATTGCGCGTCGAGGGCAATCTCACTCTGACGTTGGGGCACAACGCCAAACGCGAAGGGTCGCTACCCGGGATCGCCGGGTGACCCGACTTGTTTCGCGGGTTCCGCGACCTAGGATGGCCTGAGAAATCGATCGCCGCAGTTCATTTCGGTTGAACGAGCGCGACCCGATGCGCGATGCCCGACGTTTTCGCCGCCGCTGTCCGGAAACCCGTTCCTTGGAACTTGCTGGACGGCAATCCATCCAGCTTGACTACCTACAGAATCTCAGTAACGCCTATGCGCCGTTCAGGCGGGTGCGCAAAAATGGGGGTTTCATGATTAGCTACTGCCCCAACATTTCTCGCATCAGGCGATGGGCCACCGGTGTGGGTTTGGCTGGTGGAGCAGCCGGGCCACAATCCGAATCCCGACTTCACCCTCGTCGACGCGACCGACGTCCTGGCCGAGCTTCGCGCCGAAGGCAAGGAGGTCTTCGTTCACTGTGCTGGGGCGGCCTCGCGGACGGCCGCGGTGGGGGC
>NZ_JAVKSG010000117.1:0-6236 GCF_039583785.1 Mycobacterium sp. | reverse complement strand
CGTTATATGGGTTCGATGTAGAGAACACGGCCGCCATTCATGTCCTGGACCCGGGCGTGCGGATGCGTTCGGGGACCGGCCTGATGGTGCACCAACGGACCGGAGCCCCGCTGCAGCGAGTAGCGGGTCGCCTCGCCACCGCGCCGGCGTGGACCGCTGTCGAAATCGCACGACAGTTGCGACGGCCGAGGGCACTGGCGACCCTTGACGCCGCGCTGCATTCTCGGTGGTGCACGCCTGGTGATCTGCAGCGGGCGGTGCTCGAGCAGCGAGGTCGACGGGGCATCGTCGCTGTCCGAGAGCTGCTTGCATACGCCGACGCCAGGGCGGAGTCGGCAATGGAAAGCGAAGCACGGCTGGTGATGATCGATCACGGGCTGCCACGCCCCATCCTGCAGCACGAGATTCGCGGTCGTGACGGGGAGACGTGGCGCGTCGACTTCGGGTGGCCTGATGTGCGTGTCGCCGCAGAGTACGAAAGCATCGAGTGGCACGTGGGCCGCCGCGAGATGCTGCGGGACAAGACACGATGGGGAAAGATCCAGGAGCTCGACTGGATATTGATCCCGATTGTGGTGCACGACGTTCGACAGGAACCTGCCCGGCTGGCGGAGCGGATTGCACGCCATTTGAGCCGCCCGCGCGTCGCCAGTTGACGGTGGCGAGCAGACGCAGACTCGCACGTTAGCTGCCCTGGCAATACGAGTCTGCGTCTGCTCGCGTTTTGGGAAGTGCTCACGGCGACGACTACCGGGCATGCTGTGCCCTCTAGAATTGGTTGACACCAGTTAAAGGAGATCAAAAGTGGATAGCTCCGCTTCCTCGAACGGCACCGGGCGGACCGGAACCGCGCGGGTCAAGCGCGGCATGGCCGAGATGCTCAAGGGCGGCGTCATCATGGACGTCGTCACACCGGAGCAGGCCCGGATCGCCGAGGGCGCCGGAGCCGTCGCGGTGATGGCGCTGGAGCGGGTGCCGGCCGACATCCGCGCCCAGGGTGGGGTGTCGCGGATGAGCGACCCCGACATGATCGAGGGCATCATCTCCGCGGTGACCATTCCGGTGATGGCCAAAGCGCGTATCGGGCACTTCGTCGAAGCGCAGATCCTGCAGAGCCTGGGCGTGGATTACGTCGACGAGTCCGAGGTGCTGACCCCGGCCGACTACACCCACCACATCGACAAGTGGAAGTTCACCGTGCCGTTCGTCTGCGGCGCGACGAACCTGGGTGAGGCGCTGCGTCGGATCAACGAGGGTGCGGCGATGATTCGCTCCAAGGGCGAGGCCGGTACCGGCGACGTGTCGAATGCGACCACGCACATGCGTGCGATCGGCGGCGAGATCCGGCGGTTGGGCTCGCTGGCGCAAGACGAATTGTTCGTGGCGGCAAAGGAATTGCAGGCCCCCTACGACCTCGTTGTGGAAGTCGCCCGAGCCGGCAAGTTGCCGGTGACGTTGTTCACCGCGGGCGGTATCGCCACGCCTGCTGACGCCGCGATGATGATGCAGCTTGGCGCCGAGGGGGTGTTCGTCGGCTCGGGAATCTTCAAATCCGGCGATCCGGCGCAGCGCGCCGCGGCGATCGTCAAGGCCACCACCTTCTACGACGACCCCGACGTGCTGGCCAAGGTGTCCCGGGGCCTGGGGGAGGCGATGGTCGGTATCAACGTCGAGCAGGTCCCGGAGCCGCATCGCCTCGCCCAGCGCGGCTGGTAAAAACAGTCCGTGTCGATCGAAAAGATCCTCGATCTGGAGCAGCTCGAGGTCGACATCTACCGCGGCTGCGTGTTCAGTCCCGAACAGGGGAATTTTCAGCGCACCTTCGGCGGGCAGGTCGCAGGCCAGTCGCTGGTGTCCGCGGTCCGCACGGTCGATCCACATTTCCTGGTTCACTCACTGCACGGCTACTTCATTCGGCCGGGAGATTCCTCGGCGCCGACGGTTTTCGTCGTCGAGCGGTTGCGCGACGGTGGTTCGTTCTGCACTCGGCGGGTCAACGCCATCCAGCACGGCAAGACGATCTTCTCCATGTCGGCGTCATTCCAGACCGACCAGGAGGGCGTTCACCATCAGGACGTGATGCCCTCGGCGCCGCCGCCGGACGATCTGCCGGGGCTCAAGTCGATGAAGGTGTTCGATGACGAGGGGTTCAAGCAGTTCCAGGAATGGGACATCCGCATCGTCCCCCGCGATCAAGTCCACCGGCTGCCGGGCAAGGCCGCGCAGCAACAGGTCTGGTTCCGGCACCGCGATCCGCTGCCCGACGACCCGGTGCTGCACATCTGCGCGCTGGCCTACATGAGCGACCTGACGCTGCTGGGCTCGGCGCAGGTCACCCATCTCGACGAGCGCGAGCACCTGCAGGTGGCGTCGCTGGATCACGCGATGTGGTTCATGCGGGTGTTCCGGGCCGACGAGTGGCTGCTCTACGACCAGTCCTCGCCGTCAGCGTGCGGTGGTCGTGCGCTGTGCCAGGGCAAGATCTTCAACCAGTGCGGCGAGATGGTCGCCGCCGTGATGCAGGAGGGGCTGACTCGCTTCCCGAGTGAGCACCGGTGAGTGCCCCGCGCGTCGGCGTTCTCGCACTCCAGGGCGACGTCCGCGAACACCTCGCGGCGCTGCGCGACGCGGGAGCCGACCCGATCAGGGTGCGGCGCCGTAAGGAACTCGACGCGGTCGACGGCCTGGTGATTCCCGGCGGGGAGTCCACCACCATGAGTCATCTGCTACGCGAGCTGGAGTTGCTCGAGCCGCTGCGCGCCCGGCTGGCCGACGGGCTGCCGGCCTACGGCGCGTGTGCCGGAATGATCCTGCTGGCCAGCGAGATTCTGGACGCGGGTGCGCTTGGGCGCGAGGCGGTTCCGTTGAATGGCATCGATATCTCGGTGCGGCGCAACGCTTTCGGGCGTCAAGTCGATTCATTCGAAGGCGACATCGCGTTCGACGGCCTCGACCTGCCGGTGCACGCTGTCTTCATCCGCGCGCCATGGGTGGAGCGGGTCGGTGCGGGCGTGCAGGTGCTGGCCTCTGCCGCTGGGCATCCCGTCGCGGTGCGGCAGCGTGCAGTGTTGGCGACGGCGTTTCACCCCGAGGTGACCCACGACCGGCGTATTCACCAGTTGTTCGTCGACATCGTCAACGAGCGGGTGTGACGCAGCGCCGATGCACAAGGCCGTCGCGCGCGTGACATGGCGATGTCATTGTTGACGCATCGCGATCGAACATGGAGTCTAAATAGCCTCTGCGGATACAGATTCCATGCGGTTTCCCGGTCTGCGCTGGACCAACCTCATTGGGCACGGTTGACCGATCTCCTCGATGACGTCGGCACCTGGTCGGGGTCAGCGGGCGATGCAGGCCGGCCATGACGTCTGACGGGCGAAGGGCAGAAATCTCCAGCCTCGCTCACCCCGGCGCGGGCAGCGCCCACCGCAAACCGCCTACCAAGACCCGCCCGATGCTGCGCACGAGGGTGAGTTCCACCGGCGGGAAGTACGGCAGCAGCAGCGGGATCCGGGCCCACAACGGCAGCATCGAGACCGCGGTGGCGGCCAGCACGCCGTAGGGTGCCCGCGCCGCCAACGGCAGCGGCGGCGTCAACAACAGGAAACGGGCCGCGTCGCGAGCCGCCGCGCTGCTGCGCAATTCCGGCCGGAAGTCGTTGAGCCGTTGCGCCAGTTCGCGTTCGGAGCGCGGCGGGTCGATGACGCCAAGCTTGGCCGCGATTTCGGCCATGTCGGCGACGTAGCCGTCCCGGCCGGCCTGATCCAGCGGGGCGGCGCCGTAAAGCTGGTGGGCGCGCAGGAAGCTGTCGGCTTCGGCCACGTGCACCCACTCCAACAGGTGCGGATCGGTGGCCGTGTATGCCCTGCCGTCGGCGGCGACGCCGTGTACCCGCCGATGAATTCCCCGGACGCGGTCGACGGCGCGCTGGGCGTCGACCGCGGAGCCGAACGTCGTCTCGGCGAGAAAGGTGCTGGTGCGCTGTAACCGGCCCCATGGGTCTTCGCGATAGTTGGAGTGCTCGGCGACACCGGCCATGGCCAGCGGATGCAGGGACTGCAGCAGCAGGGCGCGCAAACCGCCGACGAACATCGACGCGTCGGCGTGCACCCGACGGACCGGGCGGTCGTCGCCGAACCAGCGGGGGCCCGGGGTGTGGTGGATGCGCTCGCGCTCGGCCGGACCCTTGGGACCGGCGACCATTTCGAACAGGCTGCTGCCCAACGCCTCACGTACGGCTCGGAGGGGGCTCTGCGTCGTCACACTTCCAAGGTAATGCAGAGTTTGCAGTCGGCTGTCGCGGTGTGACGGCGAGGTGATCGAGGAGATCGCCGACGACATTTTCTTGCCGCTGGTCAGGCTGGGCGCTGCGGAATCAGGCGCCACGTAGACTCGGCAGGCGAATCGTGAACGATAGAAGAGGTAGTAGCTGATGAGCGGCCATTCCAAGTGGGCCACCACCAAGCACCAGAAGGCCGTCAAGGATGCGCGCCGCGGCAAGGAGTTCGCGCGGCTGATCAAGAACATCGAGGTCGCCGCGCGCACCGGTGGTGGTGATCCCGCCGGCAACCCGACGCTGTACGACGCCATTCAGAAGGCCAAGAAGACGTCGGTGCCCAACGACAACATCGAACGGGCCCGCAAGCGCGGGGCGGGCGAGGAAGCCGGCGGCGCCGACTGGCAGACCATCACCTACGAGGGCTACGGGCCCAACGGGGTCGCGGTGCTCATCGAGTGCCTGACCGACAACCGCAACCGCGCGGCCAGCGAGGTCCGGATCGCGATGACCCGTAACGGCGGCAACATGGCCGACCCGGGGTCGGTGTCCTACCTGTTCTCCCGCAAGGGCGTGGTGACGCTGGAAAAGAACACTTTGAGCGAGGACGACGTCTTGGCCGCCGTCCTGGAAGCGGGCGCCGAAGATGTCAGCGATCTCGGCGAGACTTTCGAAATCGTTTGCGAACCAACCGATCTGGTTGCCGTCCGGAGCGCGCTACAGGAAGCCGGCATCGACTACGACTCCGCCGAGGCCAGCTTCCAGCCGTCGGTCAGTGTGCCGGTCGACGTCGAGGGCGCGCGCAAGGTGATCAAACTCGTTGACGCGCTGGAGGACAGCGACGACGTGCAGAACGTGTGGACCAACGTCGATTTGTCCGACGAGGTGCTGGCGGCGCTCGACGAGGAATAGCTGGTCTGGCGTCGAGATCGACGCCAGCGTGATGCCCTCTCGCACTTCTGCGCGCTGGTGTCGATTTCGATGAAGGTGTGGACGGGCGTCGGCGCAATATCGGCGACGACGCGACCATTGGTCGATGGGCGAGGTCTTTCGAGGTAGTGAGGCATTGCGCGATGCCGCGCTGACCGAGCATCAACTACGTCGCTGGTATCAGCCGATTTTTCGTGACGTCTATGTGCCGCGGTATCACCAGCCATCGCTGGACGATCGCACTCTTGGGGCTTGGCTCTGGTCGCGTAGGAGGGCCGTCATCGCCGGGGCAGCGGCCGCGGCACTGCACGGCGCAGCATGGGTCGACAGGGATTGCCCGATCGAGCTGATCGCCAAAAGCGCGCGGACACAGCGTGGGCTGGTGGTGCGCAACGAAATGCTCGAGGCTGACGAGATCACCCGGGTGCGCCGCCTGCCGGTGACGACGGTCGCCCGAACCGCATTCGACTTGGGCCGGCACCTGCCCCGCGGCGAGGCAGTGGCGCGACTTGACGCGCTCATGCGCGCCACACCCTTTTCGATCGACGAGGTGAATGCGCTCAGGTTGCGTCACAAAGGAGTGCGGGGTCTGCGACGGCTGGAAGCTGCGTTGCCGTTGGTCGACGGGGGAGCGATGTCTCCCAAGGAGACCTGGCTGAGGTTGCTGCTCCTCGACGCCGGCTTGCCGGCACCGACCACGCAGATACCGCTGCTTCGCGGATCTCGACTGGTGGCCGTCTTCGATCTGGGCTGGAACGAGTACAAGGTGGCGATGGAGTACGACGGTGACTATCACCGCAGCGACCGCCGCCGGTTCGTCAAAGACATCGACAAGCTCGGTATGGCCGACGACCAGGGCTGGATTGTGATCCGAGTGGTGTCCGAACATCGACCAGACACTGTCGTAGAACGGGCTTTTCGCGCCCTAACCCGTCGCGGTTGGCAGCCAGATCGACGCCAGCGTGCTGCGCTCTCGCGATTTGTCACGGTGCCGTCGAATTCGGCGTAAAGGGGGACGGCGATCTAG
>NZ_JAVKSG010000116.1:0-6283 GCF_039583785.1 Mycobacterium sp. | reverse complement strand
TCGCCACCCGATATCGTCGTCGCTACGGTAGTTGATACGATTTACGCTTAGTCGCTGATTTGTAACCCCGCAACTAGTCGAACCAAAGGTTGATCCCATGGCCAAGCCCGTCATTGTCAGCGCAGTTCGGACCGCCATCGGGACATCATTCAAGGGCTCACTGGTCAACACCACGCCCGAATTCCTGGCGACCACCATCCTGCAGGAAGCGGTCCGCCGCTCCGGCGTCGAGGTGGCCGACATCGACGACGTGATCTTCGCCGAATCTCATTACGGCGGAGGCGATATGGCCCGCTACGCCGCTACCGCGTCCGGCATGACGTCGGTCCCAGGTCAAGCGGTCAACCGGCATTGCGCGGGCAGCCTGACCGCGGTGGCCAACGCCGCGGCGCAGATCGGCTCCGGGGCCGAGCGGGTCGTGGTCGGCGGTGGCGTGCAGTCGCTGTCGATGACCCCGCTGATGAATTGGCGCATCCCCGGCCCGACCCTGGAGTTCGAGGAGCGGTGGATTCCGCCGACCCACGTCGAGACACCCGATGCGCCGGGCCGGGACATGTCGATCACCGTCGGGTGGAACACCGCGCAGGCCGTCGGGATCAGCCGCGAGGAGATGGACGCCTGGGCATTCCGGTCGCACCAGCGCGCGATCGGGGCGATCGAGCGCGGCACGTTCGTCGACGAGATCGTCCCGCTGAAGATCAACGGCCGCGACGACGCGCTGATCGAGTTCAGCGTCGACGAGCACCCCCGGCGCGAGACCAGCCTGGAGAAGCTCGCCTCGTTGAAGGTGCTGCACCCGGAGATCGAGGGATTCTCGATCACCGCGGGCAACAGCAGCGGGACCAACGACGCGGCCGCCGCGCTGACCCTGGCCGACGAGGACTTCGCCGCGGCGCACGGGTTGACGGTGCTGGGCTCGGTGCAGGTCTGGGCCTCGGCCGCCGTCGTCATCGAGGTCTAGCCGGCTCAGGCCGTAGTCGTCGACGCTGATCGACCCGCGCGTGCTACGAAGCGGTCAGCAGTGGTGCCATCCAGGTCAGTTCGGCCGGCAGTTGCGAGCTCCAGAACGACCCGTCGTGGCCGCCCGGGGAGAACCCACCCGCCGGCGGATTGGGCAACTGCGCGACGAATTGCTTGGTCGCTGTAAAGAACGGATCGCTGTTGCCGCAGTCCACCCGGATCGGGATCGACGCCAGCGCGGGCATCCCGAAGACCGAGTTGGCCGCAAAGTCGCCGGGTCCGTCGAACGCGCCCGGTGCGGCCGCCCCCGACGACGTCCACAGCGCCGGGCTCACCGCGCAGATCGCCGCGGTCCGGCCCGGGGAGAGCCGGCCACCGAGCAGTAGCGCGCCGTAGCCGCCCATCGACCATCCCAGGAAGCCGACCCGGGACGTGTCCAGCCCTTGCCCGCCCAGCATCGGGATGAGCTCGTTGCACACCATCGCGCCGCAGTCTTCACCGGAAGCCCTTTTGTGCCAATAACTTCCGCCACCATCGACAGCGACGACGGCGAACGGCGGCAGACCCGCGGCGACCGCCTGGGCCAATCCCTGCTCGACGCCGCCTTCCATCACCGTGGCCGCGCTACTGCCCTTGCCGTGCAGCGCGATCACCGGCCGTAGCGGTGTGCTCTGACCCGGGGGCCGGGCGATCGCCCAGTTGGTGGCGACGCCACCACGCGCGGCTGAGACGAACGAACCGGTGACCATCGTGGGGGCCGGCGCGGGGTCGAGCGGCGGGCGGGGCGCCAGCGGAATCCCGGTGCCGGTCATCGTGACCGGGGTGGCCATCGGCGGTCGGCCGGGCAGCAGCTTGTCGAGCGAGTAGGCGCCGAGCGCTCCGGCCGCCGCGCCCGTGCCCAGGCGTAGCACGGCGCGACGACTGATCTCCGGCATGCGGGTCATCATAAAGCGCCCGGTGATGGCCTCCGTCCGCCGAACGACTGACGATGGTTTATTTCCAAAGCCCGATGCGGCGTCATTTCGGCTGGCACCATGAACTAGGTGACAGCAGCAGTGGCTCGCCAGGGAGCGTTCGCTCCCGAGGTAGCCGTTGCCGCCACCCAGGCCGGTCCCGGGCCGGTCACGCCGAAGGCTGTGTTAGTTCCCAAAGGAGCCGTCACCCCCAAGGGTGAACGCCGGCGCTACGCGCTGGTCAGCGCCGCCGCCGAACTGCTGTGCGAGGGCGGTTTCGAAGCGGTCCGGCACCGCGCCGTGGCCCGGCGCGCGGGCCTGCCGCTGGCGTCGACCACCTACTACTTCTCCTGCCTCGACGACCTGATCGCCAGCGCGGTGGCGCACGTCGGAATGCTGGAAGTCGCACAGCTGCGGGCCCAGGTGGCGACGCTGTCCCGTCGCCGCCGCAGTACCGACAAGACGGCCGATCTCCTGGTGGATCTGCTGGTCGGCCACGACTCCGAACCACGCCTCACTGAGCAACTGATCTGCCGCTACGAACGGCACATCGCCTGCGCCCGCCTGCCCGCGCTGCGCGAAATTCAGCGTCGGAACATGCGCCAGCGGGTCGATGCCGTCGGCGAAGTCATCGAACGGTCGGGACGCTCGGTCCGCCCGGAGCTCGTTTCCGCGTTGATCTGCACCGTCGACGGTGCGGTGGTCTCGGCGCTGGTCGATGAGCATCAGGATCCGAGGGCCGTGGCGCGATCGACCGTGATTGACGTCATCGACGCGGTGGCGCCGTTCGACCGGCGGCCCCGGACGGCAAGGTCGGCGTGACGATGTAACCGCTCGCGTAATCGCCGTAGATGGTCACGTCTTCGGGGCGGTGATACCAGTACAGCCCGACATAGGCGCACAGCACCGCGTCGACGGGATCTTCGTCGCGGTCGAGGTGCACGGGGCGGGTGGCGCCTTGGACGCGCTTGCGCAGTTCCACCCAGGACATGTTGTGGTTCACTCGCAGCCGCGGCGTCGCATTGTCGAGCCCTTCGATCAGCGTCATCAACTGCAGCAGCTGATGCTGGCGAGTCTCGAACGAGCCCTTCTTGTATTTCAGGGTCTTCCCCAGACCGAACAACGCGATGGTCGCCGGGTGCGGATACACCTCGATCGCCCGTCGTGGCGACTTCGACGCCGGATCCATGTCCAGCGTCAGTGCGGTTGCGATACGGGCGGCCCGCGGATGGGTGAGCGCCGGGTTGGTGGTGTTGGCCGGATGCGCGCCCGCCTCGAAGCTGCGGAAGTCGCGGTTGAGGGCCGCCTCGCAGGGCCGCGACCCGGTCGGGTTGTTGACGACCAACGGCGCGTCGATGGCCACCAGGCAGTCATCGCCGACGTAGGGCTTCATCGCCGCCACGATGCTCCCGTCGTCGTGCGCGGCGCCGACGTGCAGCAACCGGCCGTCGGCGTCGACGACGGCGACGCCGGTGTGGTTCTTCTCGCCCCAGGCGAGGTCGAGCCCGACGAAATACATCAAGCCACTGTGCCTGATCCGCGCGCCGTTAAACTGTGTGTTTGTGACGATCCCGAATGTGCTGGCCAACCGCTACGCCAGCGCCGAGATGGTGGCGATCTGGTCGCCGGAGGCAAAGATCGTCGCGGAGCGACGACTCTGGCTGGCGGTGCTGCGGGCGCAGACAGAACTGGGTGTCGACGGCACGGTGGTTCCGGACGCGGCGATCGCCGACTACGAGCGGGTGCTCGACGACGTCGACCTGGCCTCGATCGCCGCCCGCGAGCGGGTGACGCGCCACGACGTCATGGCACGCATCGAGGAGTTCAACGCGCTGGCCGGCCACGAGCACGTGCACAAGGGCATGACCAGTCGGGACCTGACCGAGAACGTCGAGCAGCTACAGGTTCGCCGCTCGATGGAGTTGGTGTTCGCGCACGGGGTGGCCGTGGTGGCCCGGCTGGCCGAGCGCGCGGCGACCTACCGCGACCTGGTGATGGCCGGCCGCAGTCACAACGTCGCCGCGCAGGCCACCACACTGGGCAAGCGGTTCGCCTCGGCGGCCCAGGAAACCCTGGTCGCGTTGACCAGGTTGCGCGAGTTGATCGACCGCTATCCGCTGCGCGGCATCAAGGGCCCGATGGGAACCGCGCAGGACATGCTCGACCTGCTCGGCGGCGACGCGGCCAAGCTGGCCGTCCTCGAACAGCGCATCGCTGACTTTTTAGGTTTCACAACCGTTTTGACCAGCGTCGGACAGGTGTACCCGCGCTCGCTCGACCACGACGTGGTGTCGGCGCTGGTGCAATTGGGCGCCGGCCCGTCGTCGCTGGCCCACACCATCCGGCTGATGGCCGGCCACGATCTGGTCACCGAGGGCTTCGCGCCAGGACAGGTCGGCTCGTCGGCGATGCCGCACAAGATGAACACCCGCAGCTGTGAGCGGGTCAACGGGCTGCAGGTCGTCCTGCGCGGATACGGCTCGATGGCCGCCGAACTCGCCGGCGCGCAGTGGAACGAGGGTGACGTTTTCTGCTCGGTGGTGCGACGAGTGACGTTGCCGGACAGCTTCTTTGCCATCGACGGGCAGATCGAGACCATGCTGACCGTGCTCGACGAATTCGGCGCCTACCCCGCGGTGATCCAGCGCGAGTTGGACCGCTACCTGCCGTTCCTGGCCACTACCAAGGTGCTGATGGCCGTCGTGCGCGCCGGGGTGGGCCGGGAAACCGCGCACGAGGTGATCAAGGAGCACGCGGTCGCGGCGGCGCTGGCCCTCCGTGAGCGGGGCGTCGACCCGAACCTGTTGGACCGCTTGGCCGCTGATCCGCGACTTCCCCTGGATCGCGCCGCGATCGACGCGGCGCTAACCGACCGCAAGGCATTCATCGGCGCGGCCGGTGACCAGGTCGACGCTGTCGTCGCGGAGGTCGATGCGCTGGTCGCCCGCTACCCCGACGCAGCCAAGTACACGCCGGGCGCCATCCTGTGACGCTCGCGGAGGTCGACTTCACCGATCTGGACAACTTCGCCGGCGGCTTTCCCCACCACCTCTTCGCCGTCCATCGCCGCGAGGCACCGGTCTACTGGCACCTCCCGACCGAGCATACCCCCGACGGGGAGGGCTTCTGGTCCATCGCGTCCTACGCGGAAACGCTTGCGGTGCTCAAGGATCCGACGACATTCTCCTCGGTCACCGGCGGGATGAGGCCGTACGGCGGAACCTTGTTGCAGGATCTGTCGATCGCGGGCCAGGTGCTCAACATGATGGACGACCCGCGGCATTCGCAGATTCGGCGACTGGTCAGCTCCGCACTGACGCCGCGGATGATCGGACTTGTCGAAGCCGACCTGCGGGTCCGGACCCGACGGCTGCTGGACGCGGTGCTGCCCGGTGAGCCCTTCGACTTCCTCGTCGACATCGCCGCCGAACTACCGATGCAGATGATCTGCATCCTGCTGGGAGTGCCTGAGTCCGAGCGGCATTGGCTGTTCGAGGCGATCGAGCCGCAGTTCGACTTCGGTGGCTCGCGCAGGGCGGCCCTGTCTCAGTTGTCGGTCGAGGAAGCGGGCTCGCGGATGTACACCTACGGGCTGGAACTGATCGCGTCGAAGCGGGCGCAGCCGAGCGACGACATGTTGTCGGTGGTCGCCAACGCTGGCCCGGACGACTTCGAAGGCGACGACGCCGCCGCGATGTCGGACCTCGAGTTGTACCTGTTCTTCAGCTTGCTGTTCAGCGCCGGCGCCGAGACCACTCGCAACGCGGTCGCCGGCGGGCTGCTGGCGCTGGCCGAGCATCCGGACCAATTACGCGCGCTGCGGCAGGATTTGGCGGCGCTGCCGACGGCCGTCGAAGAGATGGTTCGGTGGACGTCGCCGTCGCCGTCCAAGCGGCGCACCGCCACCCGTGACGTCGAACTCGGCGGCGCGTCGATCGCGGCCGGCCAGAAGGTACAGATCTGGGAAGGCTCGGCCAACCGGGACGCGAGCGTATTCCGTGACGCCGACGAGTTCGACATCACGCGAAAGCCTAACCCGCACTTAGGTTTCGGCCAGGGTGTGCACTATTGCCTGGGCGCCAACCTGGCGCGGCTGGAATTGCGGGTGCTCTTTGACGAGCTGCTGACCCGGTTCGGTGACGTCCGCGTGGTGCGCGACGTCGAATGGACCCGCAGCAACCGGCACACCGGCATCCGGCACCTGGTCGTCGAGCTGCGCTAGCTGTTTTTGACGGGCAGCTAGCGCCCCCTGACGGCCATTCCCGCCGAACGCAATTCGATGGCGGCCAGGCCGTGGATGGCGTGCGGGTCACCGGCACGCCACGCCCCGACCGATCGGGCGTGACGGCGGTCAGGCGGGCCAGCGGCCG
>NZ_JAVKSG010000115.1:0-6358 GCF_039583785.1 Mycobacterium sp. | reverse complement strand
CCGCCGTCGCCGCCGTTGCCACCCGCTTCGGGGCCCGACCCGGTGTTCACACCGTTAGCGCCGGTCCCACCGGTGCCACCGGCACCACCGTTACCGTCGTCGCCGCCCGCGCCGCCGTAGCCGCCGTTACCGCCGGCACTGCCCGCGGTGGTGGCGTCAGCGCCGTTACCGCCGTAACCGCCGTTGCCGTCGATGCCGTGGGTGCCGGCCTGCCCGGCTATGCCGTCGGTGGAGCCGACCCCACCTGCGCCACCGGACCCGCCGAGGCCGACGTTGCCGCCGGCGCCGCCGTCGCCGCCGCTGCCGGCCACGCCGTTGTAGCTGACCACGCCGTTACCGGCGTCACCGCCGTTGCCCGCGTTGCCGCCGACGCCGCCGCCGCCGCCGGCCCCGCCGGCACCCTGGATGCCCGAGCCGCCTTGGGCCACGCCGCCGCCGGCGCCGCCGGCGCCGCCTTCGCCGCCGGCGGAGCCGGCGCCGCCGGCGCCGCCGTTGCCGCCGTTGTACGCGCCCGAGCTGGTGGAGGTGGTGCTGCCATCGGCGCCATTGCCGCCGGTGCCGCCAGCGGCACCGTTACCGCCCTGGCCGCCGGCCCCGCCGACGCCGCCGTTACCGGAGGTGGAACCGCCCAGACCACCGGCGCCGCCCGTACCGCCGTTACCGGCGGCCGTGGCACCACCGCCGGGCGTGCCGCTACCGCCGCTGTTGGCCGCGGCGTCGGTGCCGTTTGCGCCGATGCCGCCGGTCGCGCCGTTACCGCCCACGCCGCCGGCACCACCGGTGCCGACGTTGCCGCCGTTACCGCCCGCACCACCGGCACCACCGGTGTCACCGGAGCCGAGCAGGCTGGTCGCGTCGGCGCCGTTACCGCCGACGCCGCCGTCGCCGCCGGTGCCCGTCGCGCCGGCCGTACCGCCGTAAGCAGCCGCACCGCCGGTGCCGGCGTTGCCGCCGTTACCGCCCAGGCCGCCGTTGCCGATGACAAGTGTGTCGGCTTTACTGACGCCGACTACGCCGTTACCGCCGTTGCCGCCAGTGCCGGCGTCGCCGCCAGCGCCGCTAGTGCCGGACGCACCCGTGGTGCCGTCGCTGTACCCGGCCGCTCGGGCCACACCGCCGGCACCGCCGTCACCGGCCGTGCCGCCGTCGCCGCCGCTGCCGCCGGCACCGCCGTTACCGCCGTCGGCCAATCCTTCGAGGGTGGTAGAGCCCTGTGCGCCGTTGCCGCCGTTGCCGCCGTTGCCGCCGGATCCGCCGCTGCCGGCAGCGCCACCGTCGCCACCGTTACCGGCATCTACGCCGCCTTCACCGCCGGCGCCGCCGTTACCGCCGGATCCACCTGAGGTGCCGTTGGTGCCGTCGGAGCCGTAGGCGCCCGGGCTGGTGGCGTTGACGCCATTGACGCCGTTGACGCCATTGGTGCCGGTCCCGCCGGCGCCGCCGTTGCCGCCGTTGCCGTAGTCGCCGCCGGCACCGCCGACGCCGCCGGTGCCACCGGCGACCCCGGCGGCCACACTGGCCGCGCCGTTACCGCCGGTGCCGCCGTCGCCGCCGGTGCCCATCGCGCCGGCCGTGCCGGTGGACCCGCCTGCCGCGCCGCCGTCGCCGACGTTGCCGCCGGCGCCGCCCGCACCGCCGGTGCCCACGGTGCCATCGGTGGTGACCACACCGTTGCCGCCGTTGCCGCCGGTGCCGGCGTCGCCGCCAGCACCGCCATTACCGTCCGCACCCGTGCTGCCGTCGGAGTACCCGGCCGCGATGGCTGTGCCGCCCGCGCCGCCGGTGCCGCCGGCGCCGCCTTGCGCGCCATTGCCGCCGGTACCACCGCTGCCGCCGTCGCCGGTGGCGCTGGTGGTGGAGCCGTCGGCGCCGTTGCCGCCGCTGCCGCCGGATCCACCGACACCGCCGCTGCCGGCAGCGCCACCGGCGCCACCGTTACCGGCATCTTTACCGCCTGCACCGCCGGTGCCGCCGTCGCCGCCGGTACCGCCGGCGGTGCCGCTGGTGCCGTCGCCGCCGTTGGCGCCCGCAGTGGTGGCGTTGGCGCCATCGGTGCCGTTGGCGCCGGCCTCGCCGGTCCCGCCGGCGCCACCGGCGCCACCGTTGCCGTACAGCCCGCCTGCGCCACCGTCACCACCGTTACCGGCGTTGCCGCCGTCGATCCCGGCCACACCGGTCGCGCCGACACCGCCGGCCCCGCCGTTGCCGCCGCTCGTTGTCACGCTGCCGTCAGCACCGGCGGTACCCGCCTCGCCGCCGGTACCACCGGTGCCCGCCGACCCGCCGGCCCCGCCTTTGCCCGCCACGGTGCCCGGGTCGCCACCTTGACCGCCGTTACCGCCCGCGCCGAGAGCGCCGCCGCTGCCCTCCACGCCGGCCACGCCGGCCGCGCCGACACCACCGTTACCGCCGGCACCGGCACTGCCGCCCATGCCGCCGTCACCGCCGCTGCCGTTGACACCCACATGCCCGAAGTATCCGCCGGAGCCCGCGTCACCGCCGTTGCCGCCGGCACCACCGGCATAGCCGGCACCGCCGTTGCCGCCGGCACCGCCGGCGCCGTCGTTGACCCCGCTCACGCCGGCCGCGCCGGTGCTGCCGTCAGCGCCGGTCGCGCCCACACCGCCGACCCCGCCGTCGCCGCCGGACCCGCCGTCACCGAAGAAGTTGTACGTACCCACACCGCCTCCGGCCCCGCCGTCACCGCCGGTCCCGCCGGCGGTGGTGGCCGTGCCGGCCACCCCGTCCCCGCCGACACCGCCGTCGCCACCGTTGCCGTAGAACAGCCCGCCGGTCCCGCCGGCACCGCCGGCCCCGCCGTCAGCGCCAGCGCCGCCGTCACCGCCGTCACCCAAGTAGCCGGCACTACCGCCGGTACCGCCCACACCGGCCGCGTCGGTGGCACCCTCACCGCCGTTGCCGTAGAACAACCCGCCGGCACTGCCGTCGGCTTCGGCCAGCGAGCCGCCGCCGACACCGTTGGCGCCGTCACAGAACAGATCAGCGAAACCGCTGCCACAGGTCGGCAGGGCGAACAGCGAAGACGACGCCGCGTCCTGGTGGCCACTGAACATCGACGTGAAGTCCGACTCAAGCCCCTGCAAGAACGACGAAGACGAGTCGGTGCTCGATGCCGCCGCAGCGGCGCCGGTGTCGGGCAGCGCTGTGCTGGAGACCCCGGACAGGTCGCCGAACGTGGACTCCAAGCCGCTGCCGCTGGTCAGCGAGGACAGAGCCGCATCCAGCGTCGAAGGGTCGAAAACGTTCGCCGAACCGGCCATCGAACTCATCGCCGGGTCGACGATCAGGTCGATCCAGTCGGTCAGCGGATCAGCCTGCGCACTCGGCATGCCCGCCAACGGACCCAATCCGAGTGCCAAAAAAACCCCTGCACCGCTGCCGAGGCCCAACGCGCGACGACGCGCATTGGCCTTGCTCGACCGCCGGTGCTTCTTGGAGTGCTGACCAGCCATTTCGAAAAACCTTCCGTTGACGTTGAAAGTGCGCAAGCTCAGGGACGACCTGTCCTCAGGTTCTGCCAAGGTATCACACGTGATCGAGCTGTTATGCATGTCTGCGTAATCCGTTCGGATGAATCTCTAGCGCTGCCGAAAAAAGACAAATGGCCAGCTCAGCCGCCTGTTAGCGGTCGCACCGGGCCCGGCTGGCCGCCGCCGACTTAGCTGTGAGGAAGCAGCGAAGGCTTGTCAGCTTCTCAGGCGTCGTCCGGAGAAACGGCTCGTAAGAAGCCTTAAAGACCCAAGCCAGGCCCCGCGGCACGGGCCGGCTGTTCGTTCTCGGTGTGTCTTTTCCGGCGGGGCCAGGCCGGGCGTGCGCGTGATGAGCGTCTGGCCGGACGTCGGGCCGCGCGCGGGTAACCGCTAATCTACGTGCGGGGGTGACGCGATCCTGGAACTGGGACGCGCTCCGCTGTCAACAGCCACCGCGAAGGAGCCACTGCAGAAGTGAACGACAACCCGCGTGCCGATGTGGTCACTCGCCAGTACGAGCGCTACCGCTACCCGCAACCGATAGAAGACCTCGAAAAATGGTTGGCCAACAACTGGGAGTGGTTCGATCCCAGCCACGCGCACCGAGTGCTGTGGCCCGACCGGGAGTACAACGCCGACCTTGACATTCTGATCGCGGGCTGTGGCACCAACCAGGCGTCGGTTTTCGCCTTCATGAACCCCGACGCCAAGGTGGTGGCGGTCGATATCAGCCAGCCGTCACTGGATCATCAGCAGTACCTCAAAGACAAGCACGGGCTGTTCAACCTGGAGTTACACCTGCTACCCATCGAGGAACTGCCCTCGCTGGGCTTGGATTTCGACCTGATCGTGTCGACCGGCGTGTTACACCACTTGGCCGATCCGCAAGCAGGGATGAATGCGGTGGCAAGTTGTCTGCGGCCCGATGGCGCCATGGCTGTGATGTTGTACGCCAAATACGGCCGCGCCGGACTCGAGTTGCTGCAGTCGTTGTTTCGGGACTTGGGGCTCGGCCAAAACGAATCGTCGATTGCGATGGTGCGCGAGACGCTATCGCTGCTCTCGCCCGATCACCTGGTGCAGCCCTATCTGAAGATGGCGCGAAATTTGCAGTCCGATGCGGTACTGGTGGACACCTTCCTGCACGGCCGCGAACGCAGTTACACCGTCGATGACTGCATCGACCTGGTCACCAACGCCGGGCTGGTGTTTCAGGGGTGGTTCAACAAGGCGCCGTACTATCCACACGATCTGTTCGCGCAACCCAACACGGTCTATCCGGCAATAGACGCCCTGCCCGAGCCGGCGCTGTGGTCGGCGATCGAGCGTCTCAACACTGTCAACGCCTGCCACTTTTTTATGGCGTGCCGCCCGGAGCGGCCTAGGCAGTCCTATGCGGTTGATTTTTCGACGCAGGCTTGCCTGGATTACGTTCCGTTGATGCGGATGCGCTGCGGGTTGGCCGGCAGCGAACTTTACCGGCCGGACTGGCGAGTGTCGCTGAACTCGGCTCAGCTGCCCTTGGTGCGGCTTGTCGACGGCCATCGCACGATTCGAGAGATTGCCGATTCAGTGCACACGGAGGCCTCGTCGCGGGGCACCGTGGCCGACGTCGAGAAATTCGCCCGCAAGCTCTTCGGGGCACTGTGGCGCCTCGATTTCCTGGCGATGAGCCTGAACTCGAACTCGCGGCCGTAAAGCGATGACCACATCCGGCCGACATAGCCGCGGCGGGCCCGAGGCGAATCCGGCTGCGCCACACCGCCTCGATGAGGCGCGGTACCATCAGCCGATGCCTAATGGATCGCACACCGAATCCGCCCGTCCGGAAACCCCGAAGGAGTCCTCCGTTAACGAAAAGTCTTCGCCCCTCAAACCAGCAGGGCGGTC
The DNA here is from genome assembly GCF_039583785.1 of Mycobacterium sp. Taxonomy (GTDB): domain Bacteria; phylum Actinomycetota; class Actinomycetes; order Mycobacteriales; family Mycobacteriaceae; genus Mycobacterium. The sequence goes on along the minus strand of NZ_JAVKSG010000115.1, from coordinate 977 downwards.
GCAATGGCTGACCTACGTGGTCGCCGGCGTCGCCGTGGTCGCCGTGGTCGCCGTGGCCCTAGCCGCCCTGGCGTATTTCCACCCAGCACGCAACGGCGCCTCGGCAACCCAGCAAGGCGGCGACGCGCACGCGAATGTGTGCTCGGCCTACACCTCGGCGAAAAAAGCGGTGGTCATCAACACCCACCTGCGCGCGAACCCGAACGACGCGACTGCCGGGCTTGCGGTGGCCGGTAACGCACGTTTGGCGCTCATAGGTAGTGGTGCGTACCTGCGCGACCGGCTCGCCGCAAACACCAAGGTCCCCGCTGATCTCGGCAATGCCGTCAATTCCCTGGCCAACACGGTTGAACAGTTGGGCATCAACTACCTGACCGATGCCAACCCCGATGTTCAGCGTCCGCTGCAAAATGACCTGAACTCCGAATTCGCCCAACTCGACAAGATGTGCGCTCCCCGGTAGACCACGCTGCAGGCGACCACTCACCCGCACAACAGTCTTCGGTGAAGTGCCGAAGTTTGGCTCTTTCCCACCCACGAGAGCTACGTTGATGTGACGCCGGAAAATGTGGGTGGCTCACCGAAAGGCATGCCGATGGTTCGTCGTCGCAGTATCTGGAAGCGCCTATCGCGCAACGTCACGGCACGCCGTGATGCGGTCGGGCTGGGTGCCGCTGCCGGTGCGCTTCTGGTTGCGGTGGTGAGTCCGCTGGCCACCACGCCCGCCGCCGGCGCCGACATGATCGACCACCTCAGTACCGCTGGCGGACCGGCGCACTTCGATCCCGGTGGCGGCGGCAACGGCGGCCAAGGCGGCAACGGCGGCCAAGGCGGTCGCGGCGGCCAAGGCGGCCAAGGCGGGGCGCCCGGCGCGGGCGGCGCAGGCGGCGCCGGCGGGGCGCCCGGCGCGGGCGGTCAACCAGGCCTACCGGGTCAACCCGGCCAACCCGGCCAACCCGGCCGATAACACCGGCTGC
>NZ_JAVKSG010000114.1:0-6416 GCF_039583785.1 Mycobacterium sp. | reverse complement strand
TTTTTGTTTTATTATTTAAATATTGTATAATAGCACTTTCTTTATTAGTTTCATTACTCCATTTAGCAATTTCTATAATTTTATCTTTATTATCGTTTATAAATTTAGGTAACTTCATATATCTATTATGTTAATATATTATATAAATATTTTATAATTCATTCCACCATTCGTCTTCAGAGAATTATTCCAGAAATCTGTAAATTTTTATTATAGTTTGTTTTCATTTAAAACAACTACTTCACTTTCATCTAAAACTTGTATTTCATCGGTATTAAGACACTTAAACTTATATTTACCGCTGTTTAATTTTTCTACTGTCCATTCTGTGATATCTTCATTGTCTGGATTTTCTACGTAATTACCCGTCATTAGCATTTTATAATATTGCATAGTTATATAATGCGTTAAAGGTATAAATACTTTATAGTTTTTTTAATTGAAAAACTTTAAATAGTCTATTGCAATATGTAATTATGACGGGTATTATATCTGTTCCAAAAGTAAACGATAAGTTAAGAGTTAGCTATGAATATATAGACGAAACTACTGGACTGGTAGAATGGAAAATAGAAAATTTAACAGATAAAAGCATTTCGTGTGTGTTATACAGAAATGGTTATTATTTTGGAGATGCTTTCTTTCCAATATATATACAGAATTTAGGAACTGATTTTATACAGAAATTTGAGTATACCAGTGGAGAGATTAATAGTATGGAATTACAATTAATAATTCTTAATGGTTTTAAGCCTATTGTATGTTTTGTTTTTAACATCCTTCCAAAAAAGTCTGTAAACTTTCTTGAAGATGGTTTTGTAGATGGTATTGTTCCTTCTAATTACAGGGCTTATGAATTGTCTCAAGAAAATATTTCAAAAACGGTAAGAGAATACTCCATACAGTATCCACAGAGCGAGGTTACTGACTATGACCATCAAACCGAGAGCACTACGAAAGGATACTCACCAAATCCAAAGACATTTAAGACATATACTTTTGATTTAACTTCTGAATTGAAATTTCCTGATAATCAGATGTTTCCTATCACCATTGAAAGAATAAGACATAATCCAGAAAAGGAAAATTTAGAACAAAAGTTTGAAGCAGCTATAGAAAAAGGAGATATAATATTGGCTTTAAAATATTTCTTTGAATATCTAAAAACGCTTTAAATATTTATTATATTTTTTAAATGTGCATTACAGTCTATTATTCTTATATTAATTAAAGTAAAAAGTATATCTTTATTATATTTATATTTGCCTTTTTCATATGCTTCTATAAAATATTTTTCCATTATTTGAAAATTGTTTTTTGCTTCTTTATAATATTTATATATATCTTTTGGGTCTTTATGATGAAAAGCACTGTTTTTTAAAAATCTATAATAGGTAAGTATTTTTCTTATAGAAATAATATTTTCTCCAGAAGCTAAAGCAAAATATCCTAATAGATTGTCTTCACTGTTTGTTATTTTACTTAAAACAGTTAAATCTATAATGCTTTTTTTAATTGTTATTGCTGACTTATTCCAAAGTTGACCTTCAAAATAATAATTTGTAGGAACATATCCAAGAGAATTATCATTTTCATCTATATACTCTCTATCATTGTGTATAAAAGCAATGTCTATACTGCTTTCTAATGCTTTTGATACTATGTTTATTTTATCAGAATTAAAGGTGTCATCATCGTCTAAAAAGATGATATAATCACTTTTCATATTTGATATTGCATATACGAGCTGTTCACCTATTGTTCCACCATATTTTAGTCTTGTATATTTAACAGAAGGATGTCTTCTTTTATATGTTTCAAGCTCAGTTTCTATACTATTAGGCTGTTTAGTTTCTCCGGTAATATAATCACTAACAAAACAAAATTCATCCGGGTCTTTAGTTTGTGCATCAAGTGATATTATGGCTTTTTTTACATACTCTATTCTCTTTTTATCTGGTTTATAAGAAGTTAATAATACTCCAATCATAAAATGTTATTATAAATAAATATATAAACATAATAGCTCTGGAATGATTTGGACATTCGTCTTCGGGTTCAAAGCCCGACATACTTAACCACTATACTACAGAGCTAATAAAAATAAAAAATTTATTGTTTTGGTTTTTCTTTGTCTGCACTCATAGGAATTGGTTTTTCTTTGTCTATGTTTATGGTTGACATCAATTTTCCTACAGCATCTTCAATTGTTTTGCTATGTGCAGAAACAACTGTGCTATATTCAGCTAAATATTTTTTGATAGTATCAAGGTCTTTTGGCATATCTTTTGCAGGAGTTTTTTCTATATCATATGCAAAAGCAAAGAGTGCCGCTATTATTATTCCTATTATGCCCTCTAAAAACAATCCTTTAGTTACAGCTGCTATTCCTAAACCAAATATAAAAACTGCTATGGTTAAATACACACTTTTAGTTGCCATACTACTATATTAGTTTAAAATATATAAAGACATACATTTATTTCTTTTTATAAAGGTGTAAAGTGTCTTTATTTACACCATCCATCAATATGTGCAAATACCAAGCCTTTAATTTATCCGGGTCTCCATTTGTTAACATATAAATTTCTAATATGTCTTTTGGCTGTATTGAGAATTTGCTTACTCTAACTACTCCAATAGGTGTTTTTACTTTCATTATATGCTGTCCGTGAAATAGAAATCTATGCTCTCCTCCATAAAATTGTGAAGGCAAATCCATTTCTTTATTTACTATATTGGCTTTATTTAGTGGTATTCCAGCTAATTTACAAATTAAATTATGTATATCTCTATTAGGCATGTATATACTATTTCTTTATAAAATAAATAACGTTTATAAATATCATTAAGTAATATTTAACTATGGAAGACGAATTATTATATTTTAGTGTGCCTGTTGAATATATCAAAGGATATACTATATGGAACGAATATATGAATTATTATGGAAAAACACAAGGAATGAGATTAAAATATATAATAAACGATATATTCAATATAGATTTAGACAACAAGGTAGATACAGAAAAATATACCGTTGTAAAAAAATCTCTAATTAATAATACAGAATATTTAATAACATCAAAAACTTTTATAAAATATTTTATTGTTTTAGAAAAAAACTCTATGCCTGACATAGTTACTAAAAAGGGTGACCAGAAATATTATACAAATCAGTGTGCACGTTGTGGAAAAGTTGAAACGTCTTTTTCACCACACGAACAAATACCTTATATGGGTGGAAGAATATATTTATGCCATTCGTGTAGAAACAAAGTAGAAAAAAGGGTAAAAAGTGAACAAAGTTCAAGGAAAAATATAAAAAGAACAAATTTAGAAATAATGATAAAAGAAATTTTAGACAGTTTAGGTGTAAATTATTATGAGGAATATGCAATAGATTTAGGAATTTTTACAAAAATTGTTGATTTTTATATTCCGTGTGCAAATTTAATAATTGAAGGAAATGGATATAGTTTTCATTCTAATTTAAATAAAGAAAAATTAGGAACTAAACACGGTGAAGAAGCATATTTTGTAGCCGTTTTAAAAGACATTATAAGCTATTTCCAGATGCAGAATTTTGGATATAATATATATATATTAACTGATTTAGAATTAAATAAAAATACAACATTAGAAACTAAAAACATAATAAAAGAAGACCTTTCTAAGGTTCTTATGCTGAATGGTTGCAAGGATAATATTAACATATTCTTTACAGAAAATGGAGTTGTTAAAACTAAAAATTATAATCCATATTATAGTGATAACATCCATTTCAGATAAATATTTATCCTATAACGAAATATATGTGCATGTATATGACAAAAGAAGAAGTTTTAGAACTTTTCAATAAAAATCCAACATTTAATCATCTTTATAAACTGTTTGGTCTAAAAGGATTAGTAAATACTATTACAATGCAAAGAGCAATGACGAGCAACGTTGAAATGCTTCCTTTACATATAATAATGAAAAATGGAATTAGTTATTTTAAAAATGACGAAGTAAATAAATTAGGAATTGCATATATTTATGATTTAAAAAACATACCTGTAGAAATTATTAATGAATAAGAGTAATTCTTTTTATTCGGCTTTTATCAACATTCTTTTGACCTCTTTTTTTAATAAAATGAAGAACTTTAGAAACTTCTTCAAATTTGTTATTTGGAAATATTAAAAATAATTCTTCATCTTCTAAATATCCATTATTTTTTATTCCGGCTATGTTTAAAAGTTCATTCCATTTGTTTTTATGGTCTTTTAGATACAGTGCAAATTCCTTATTGCTATATTCATATGCGTTTGAGGGTATTTCATAATACGGTTTTATTTTGCTTCCTTTTACAGCAAAATAGACATCATCACAGTTGCTTGCTTTAAATTTTTTATATTCTCTGCTCAGTTTTTCCAGTGACATAATTTAATATTGCATAGTAGTATATAAACTTTCTAACAAGAAATTAACCACAGTATATAATTAACCATAAAAGAATTTCATGCGTGTTTTTTAGTGGTTTTTATGCATTTTACTGGGGGTTTTATCATCAATTTTTTCTGCATCTGGAAAGCTCTTTTCCTTTACATCGTTAATTTGTTCACCTATGTCTAATATTGTGCCTAATACAGTGAAAACTAAAGGGCTTCCTACATCCATACTCTGTGTTACCTGCATAGTTTTCATATTTGCATATTTTATTCCTTCTATTAAATCGTGATTTGTATGGATTTTTTTATGTTTTACTGTTCTTATCATGTTATTCCTCTATTATACTGTCTATTTGACCTTCTTTATTCCTACCAATGATTACCTTCTTTTTTTGATTTACTATAAAATAGACTATTCCACCGCCTATTACAGCTCCGCCTATAAAACCAATTATTAAAGCGACTGCATCTTCATCCATAAATATATATTACTTGATAAAATAAATATTGTATATAATTTATTTTAAATATGCTATAAGCAATAGAAGAAAAGTTATTAACAGTTTTATTAAGAACATAAAAATAAATATAGAAATAATGAATAATATTGTATATGCAACTTCTTGATATATTGTTGTTACATACAATAATGCGTGAAGACTTCCAAGTACTCCATAAATAAAGTCTAAAAATGAAAATATTACTAAAATCATTATAGAAATTGGTAATATTAACTCAAAAGGAGCATCGTCTATCATTTTTCGTTCTCTTTTAATTTCTCTTGAAGCCTTTCTATTTCTATTTTTTTATTTTTCAATTCTGAGTGATACTGATTAATAGTTTCAACAAGACTTGAAAATAATTCGTTTAGGAGGCTTTCATTTACCGACAATAATGAACTTTTCTTTTCATTTATTTTATTAATATATATATTAAATTGTTCATCTGTAATATCCATATACAGTTATTACAATATAATATATAAAGTTTGTTAATGTATTTTATTTATTCTTGTCTAATTTATATTAGATACCTTGTATAATACAGTATGAATTTGTCAAAACAATATTGGATATGTCTTTTTTATAAACTTTAAAATCTATGTTTGGAAATAGTCCAATTCCTTCTATATTAAGATTTTCTGTGCCAATTACATAGTGTTCTAAAGAAGAAAGTGGTTTATCGTCTTTAAAGAAAATAATGCTTCCTGTTGGTTTTGCATCCTTTACGTGATAATAATATAATAAGTAATCATAGTCTTTTGGAATTTTATTTGTTTCGTTTCTTTTTATTGTTTTTCCATATACTATAGTTTTATTCATACTATATTCAATTTTGCCAATTTCAGGATAAAATATACCATCTCTAATATGCCACACTCCTCCCATAGTATATTCCATTTGCTTTGTAGTTACATTTTTCAACTCTATTGCATTTGTCAGTGCAATATTATATGGCATTATATTCATTCTATTTACTTCATCAAGAAGCCATTTTTGTGTATTATTTTCGATGGGTTCGTTCGTATGTCCAAGTCTGATACAATCAAAACTATTATCCATAATAATGTATGTTTATTAAATATAAATAGTTATTGGCATTAATGATAATATAAATGAGAAGCTATATCAACAAGACTGCCTAAAGAGCCTATTAGTGACAATAAAAATAATATTTTTATATCTAAAGTATTGGTTACTATTAAACCTGTTGCAGATGCTATTGTGCTTATTATCAAGCCGTAAGCTACATGTGTTCTTCCGTGAATGAAATCACTTACCCATTCTTTCCACGTTTTTGTTGAATCCATATTATTCATAATAATCACGCTACCTTTTTCTCAAGTGCTTCTATTCTATTTCCATAACATTCTATTTTATTTTGGATTAAGTGCAGCATATCTGTAAATATTGCATACATATGTGCTGAACTCAAACCATAAATACCAGATGGACAAATATTCTTATATGGGTCTGGAAC
>NZ_JAVKSG010000113.1:0-6587 GCF_039583785.1 Mycobacterium sp. | reverse complement strand
CGCATAGGCTTCCTAAGCTTGCAGCCTGAGTGGGCACGGTCAGTCCGGAGTCTAATGACCGGCCAAGTTCACTATTCATTCCCGCCGTGTTTCCGCGCAACCGCCCTCACGACGGCCTGGCCAGACTGTGGGTTTCACCTCCGCTCCCTGTGAAGAGGTCGCGGGACCACTGTCGGCAGTGCAGCGACGTTCATCGGACGGTCAGTCGGCGCTCAAAACCATCGGGAAGGGCTTCAAGACGACGAACCACACGGCGACGTAGTGACTCACCGCCGCGGCTGCGGTGAACGCGTGAAAGAACTCGTGATAGCCGAAGGTGCGCGGCCAGGGGTTCGGCCAACGAATGGCGAAGAAGATGGCGCCGATGTTGTAGAGGACCCCACCCACGATGAGCAGGCCGACGACGACGGGACCTCCGCCGTCGAGCAGGGTGCCGGCAAACAAGATCGCCACATAGCCAAGCAAGAGGTACAGCGGTACGCCGACCCAGCGCGGGGAGGACGGCCACCACATCTTCAGTGCCACGCCGGCTGCCGCGCCCGTCCACACGATGGCCAGCACCTCGGCGCCGGGCCGTGGCGGCATCGCCAACAGCGCGAAGGGGGTGTAACTACCGGCAATGAAGATGAAGATCGCCGAGTGGTCCAGCCGCTTCATCCACTTCAAGGCCACCGGATTGTGCCAGTGCTTACGATGATAGATGCCACTGACGCTGAACATCGCGACAATGGTGACAGCGTAGATCAGGGTCGCAAGGACGGCTTTCTGAGAAGACGTGATTCCCGCAACCGACACCAGTGCCAATCCACCCACGGTGGCGATGGCCGCCGAGCAGAGGTGGATCCATCCGCGTGCGCGTGGCCTCCCGATGAGATCGGCGACGGCGTCGGCGAGACCTTGAGATAGGTCGTCGGCGACCAGGGCCCGCGGATCGCCCACTGGAGAACTTGTCTTCGGGATTGCCCGGCGAGGTGTCATGTTGTACTCGTCGCTAGTAAGCCTGTTCGAGCGAGCCGAGGACAGCGAGCCATCGCGGATCGCGACGCGGGCGTGAGTCGGAGTCCCCAACACTTTTTACCGGCACCCTTCTCCGCCCCTACCGACCCCAAGGGCGGCAAGCCGCATCCGTTTGAACCACGAGGACACGATACCTAGGAACTGTGCACTGCGAATCTGATGACAGAACCACGACGACGCCGCAGGGCCATAATTACTCGACATACAGGGTGATGTCGCCGAGCAACCGGAAGTCGCGACCCGACGCGTCCTGCTCCTTGCAGGTCGCAGCTTAGTCGTCGAGCAGCAAGATGAACTGGGGGTTTGTCGTCGTTCGTTGGCCCTATGAGTCGAAATCGTTACCTGAAATGTGAGCGTTTGTATGACTGGGCATTTCAGGCAGCCCGTCCTTTCGGAGGGGCACTCCGTTCAGAAACGGTTCCGGCTTCACAGCCACCAGCCGTGCCCGCAGGCTCGGTCTTACGGTCGGCTCCACCGGTGACGACGCCGGTACTCGGCTCCGTAGCGTTCAGCGCATGGCGCGCTAAATTGATAGCGGCGTTACGGTCTCGGTCGATCTCAAGGCCGCAGTGCTCGCAGTGATACACGCATTCGGCCAGGTGCAGTTTGGTTTTCACCGCACCACAGCCGGAACACATTTTCGAGCTGGGGAACCATCTGTCGGCTTTGACCAGATGTGATCCATACCAGCGTGTTTTGTAGTCGAGTTGGCGAAACATCTCACCAAGGCCGGCATCGGCCAGCGCCCGGTTGAGGCCGGTTTTGGCAGTGGCGCCGTTGGGCAGGAACGCGCCGGGATTGTCGGGGTCGGCTTTGGGTTTCGGGCGGCGCATCATGTTCTTGACCGCCAGCGTCTCCCCACCGATCACCTGATGGGTTTTCGCCAGGCTCGTGGTGAGCTTATGAATCCGATCGGCCCGCAGATTCGCCACCCTGGCATGCGCCCGGGTCATCTCGACCTGAGTCGACTCCCAACCGCGCGACGCGTCCTGCTTCTGCCGCGCAGCCGCGTTCCAGGGACCCCTCTGGCGTGCCGCTTTGCGTTGCAGCGCACGCAGTTTGCGCAACGCCCGCTTGAGCTCGCGGGGCGCGGTATGACGGGCGATCTCGATCCCGTCGGGCGTGGCGACCACCAGCAGGTCTTTGACCCCGGCGTCGATGCCCACCACCGGCGCATCCGCTGTGACGCCGGCGACCAGCCTGGCTGGTTGGCGACGCACGGCACAGGTGAACGACACCAGCCATCGGCCCCGCTCCAAGCGCGTCGTAGCACTCAGTATCCGCGCCGTGCCCGATTCCAGACGCCGCCCCAGCTTACGAGTGGACTCGTGAGTATGGATCGTGCCCAGCACCGGCAGCGTGACGTGATGACGCGACGGCTCCACCCGCATGGCGCCGGTAGTGAACGTGAAACTCTTGGCCGCCCGGCCTTTGTGTTTGAATCTCGGGAAGCCCATTTTCGGGCCTTTACGCTCACCGGTGCGTGAATCGCCCCAGTTCGACAGCGCCTCGGCGAGGTTGGCCACCGCGTTGGCGTACGCCTCTTTACTGTTGTCCTGCCACCACGGGGACCCATCGTCGCCTACCGCTACCCGATGCTTGATCTGGTTCCACCGGTTGCGTAGCTCCTGAAACGACCATGACACGACCGGCGTCAGCTGATCATCAGCAATCCCGTAAGAGCGTTCCGCCTTACGCTGGTCCAGATTGGCTTTCACCGCGGCCAGCATCGTGTTGAACGCGAACCGCGCACCACCAGCATGCGACTCCAGCGCCGCCACCTGGGCTGACGTCGGGTCCAGCGCGTATTGATAAGCCTGCAAAACCCACCCCGACGAAACCTCCACCAACTCACCAGTTGAGGGATCGGTGTCCTAGAGGGTGAACAGCACCGACACCGCCTCCACCACCGCCCGGTACGCCTCGAAATCCGCGCCGAGCGCCACCCGCGCGGCCAATGTCGGCGTGCCATCGCGTTTCGGCTTGCCCGGCACTTGCACACCACCGGTCGCCGCAGCGACTCTCGCGGCCTGTGCCCTGGTGCGCATCTGCACAATCATCTACGCCGCCTCACCACCGGGATCCTGCTTGGTGACGGTAACCGCGCGCATCGCGCGGTTACGCGCACCACGGCGCCCATAAAGCCGGGCGCACATCGACGTAAGCACCTCGATCATGTCGCGCACCAGATCATCGGTCGTCTCCCCATCGTCGACGACCACGATGCGCCGTCCCTGCGCAGCCAGCGCAGCATGTAGATGCTCGACCCCGAAGCGGGCCAGCCGATCCCGATGCTCCACAACGATCACACTGGCAGAAGGGTCCGACAAGATCCGCGACAGCTTCGGGCGCTTACCGTTCAATCCGGAACCGACCTCGGACACCACCTGGGCGACCTCCCACCCGGCATCGGTGGCCCACTCGGTCAGTCGAGACACCTGACGGTCCAAATCCGAGCGCTGATCATGCGACGAGACCCGCGCATACAGCACCACACGCTCATCACCTGCCGCTGCGACGTCAACCAAGATCGTGCCCGAGGGCAGCCGTCGAAACGGCACCGGCATCCGATCCTCCCGCACCCACGCATACGCCGTCTGCGGATGCACACCCACCGACCGCGCCCATGCCGCCAACTTCACAACAACCAGTCAAACATACATTCACTCACAAACACGCACATTCACACGCGTTTCGCCGAAAGTTCGCAACCCTCTGGCGCACCTGCGCGACCCGCTTGCTTTTGGTGGTCACGGTGTCTGCGCTGGCGGTTGCCGGGGACTATCGTCGAGGTGATGCCTGTCCCGATATCCGCAGCTGCGGCTCATGTGGAGGGCGTCGAACGGTTCTTGGCGAGTTACCGTTCGATTCCTTCGACATCGGCTGTCCGACTGGCCAAGGCCACCTCCAACTTGTTCCGCGACCGCGCGAAACTCAGCACCCCCGGACTAGACGTCTCAGGGCTAACCAACGTCATTTCGATTGACCCGGACGCACGCACCGCCGACGTGGCCGGCATGTGCACCTACGAAGATCTGGTGGCAGCGACGCGCCCGTATGGCCTGTCGCCACTGGTGGTCCCGCAATTGAAGACCATCACGCTGGGCGGGGCAGTCGCCGGGTTGGGCATCGAATCGGCCTCGTTCCGCAACGGCCTGCCTCATGAGTCGGTGCTGGAGTTGGACATCCTCACCGGCACAGGTGAATTGCTCACCGTTTCACCCCAGCAGCACCCCGACCTCTTCCGCACGTATCCGAATTCATACGGCACACTGGGATATTCGACGCGGTTACGCATCGAGTTAGAACCTGTCAAACCGTTCGTCGCGCTGCGGCACGTGCGGTTCCACTCGCTGAGCCACCTGATGGCGGCAATGAATCGGATCATGGACACCGGTGAGTTCGATGGTGTCGCTGTTGACTATCTCGACGGCGTGGTGTTCAACGCCGTCGAAAGCTACCTATCTCTCGGTGTACGCGCTGCGGCCTCAGGCCCGGCCAGTGACTACACCGGACAACGCATCTACTACCGCTCCATCCAGCACGACACCGGCACCACAGAAGACCGGTTGACAACGCACGACTACTTCTGGCGATGGGACACCGACTGGTTTTGGTGCTCCGCGGCATTCGGCGCGCAGAACCCCCGTCTGCGACGCTGGTGGCCGCGACGCTACCGTCGCAGCAGCGTGTACTGGAAGCTGGTAGCACTCGACCGGCGGTTCGGTATCGCCGACCGCATCGAGAAGCGCAACGGCCGTCCGCCACGTGAACGGGTGGTCCAGGATGTCGAACTTCCACTCGAAAGGACGACGGAATTCTTGGAATGGTTTCTCAAAGCTGTGCCGATCACTCCGATCTGGTTGTGCCCGCTGCGGTTACGTGATCACGACGGCTGGTCGCTATATCCGATCCGTCCGGGACACAGCTACGTCAATGTTGGTTTCTGGTCGTCGGTTCCGGTGGGCGCGACCGATGGCGCGACGAATCGACTAATCGAGGAGAAGGTCGGTTCGCTGGACGGGCACAAATCGCTGTACTCCGACTCCTACTACGCCAGAGAAGAGTTCGACGAACTCTACGGCGGCGAGACCTACAAGACTGTGAAGAAAATTTACGATCCGGATTCCCGTTTCCTCGACCTTTACGCAAAGGCAGTGCAACGACGATGACGACCACGAAGGAGCCAGCGTCGACCGCGACAGGCAAGTTGAGCCTCGCTGAGGTCCTGGCGGTCTTCACCCGCGGCGCCACGGAATCATTGCGGTTCACTGCCTACGACGGCAGTAGCGCCGGAGCCGAAGACGCCGTACTGGGAATGGACCTGCTAACTCCTCGCGGTACGACCTATCTGGCCACCGCGCCAGGTGAACTCGGTCTGGCCCGGGCATACGTCGCCGGTGACATCGAGGCGCGCGGCGTGCACCCCGGCGATCCCTACGACGTGCTCAGGTTGCTCGCCGAAAACGTCGAGTTCACCAGGCCCTCGCCGCGACTGATGGCCAGCATTATCCGCGCCGTCGGCATCGAGCATCTCCTGCCGGCAGCGCCACCGCCGCAGGAGATGCTGCCTCGCTGGCGCCGAATCGCCGAGGGCATGCGGCACAGCAAGACTCGTGATGCCGGGGCGATCCGACACCACTACGACGTCTCCAACTCCTTTTACGAGTGGGTCTTGGGGCCGTCAATGACCTACACGTGTGCTGTCTATCCAGAGTCCGAAGCAACGCTGGAGGCGGCTCAGGACAACAAGTACCGCCTGATCTTCGAGAAGCTGCGGCTGGAGCCGGGCGATCGGCTACTCGACGTCGGATGCGGCTGGGGCGGCATGTTGCGCTACGCCGCCCGGCGGAGAGTCCACGCAGTCGGCGCGACCTTGTCCGCAGAGCAGGCTGACTGGGCTCAAACGGCGATCGAGGCTGAAGGGCTCGGCGAATGGGCCGAGGTGCGTCACTGCGACTACCGCGACATTGGCGAAACCGGTTTCGACGCAGTCTCCTCGATCGGATTGACCGAGCACATCGGCGTCAAGAACTATCCGTCCTATTTCGAATTCCTCAAGTCCAAATTGCGCACCGACGGTTTGCTGCTCAACCACTGCATCACCCGCAACAACAACAAGTCGAATTTCCGCGCGAGCAGCTTCACCGATCGCTACGTCTTCCCCGACGGCGAGCTGACCGGTTCGGGCCGCATCCTCTCCCAAATCCAAGACGTGGGATTCGAGGTGCTCCACGCGGAGAATTTCCGTCACCACTATGCCATGACGTTGCGTGACTGGTCCCACAACCTCGTCGCGCACTGGGACGAGGCTGTCGCCGAGGTTGGCATCGCCACGGCGAGGGTGTGGGGCTTGTACATGGCTGCGTCCCGGGTGGCATTTGAACAGAACAATATTCAGCTTCACCACGTGCTGGCGTCCAAGCGCGCCAGGCACGGCACCGACGGCCTGCCACTGCGCCCATGGTGGCGACCCTAGCCCTCGCTGTCGAGAAACTCTGGCGTAGATGCACGCGTCAAGCACGAGTTGAGCGTTCAGCACGCCGTCCAATCGACGATAATCCGCTAGG
>NZ_JAVKSG010000112.1:0-6591 GCF_039583785.1 Mycobacterium sp. | reverse complement strand
GGTATCCGCCGGGTGGGTGGCGATGCGCAACCGCGACGTCATCGTCGGCTGATCGGCGCACGCCCGGGTAGCGCTATAGGGCCCGTTCGCGGACCACCCGGGCTAAATCGATACTGCGGATTCTTTGCAGGGCGGGCAGCTGAGCCAGCAACGCGGCGGCAAAAATACTGCAGGCCACTGTGATTGGAGTCAGTGGCTGCATCTCCAGTCGTAGGTGGTAGCCGAGTCGCTGGTAGGTAGCGAGCAGCTGGTCGGCGAGAATGGCGCCGCAGCCGATACCGAGCGGAACGGAAGCTATTGCGAGCATGAGGTTCTCGGAAGTGATCAGCCGGGTGAGCATGCCTGCACTCATACCTTCGGCATGCAGCGCGCTGAGCTCGCCGAGTCGCTCGGCGATATTGGCCGACATCGCGTTATAGAGCATGGCTGCGGCCATGATCCCGGCGAAGATCAGCATGATGCCGACCAGCGTGTTGTAGAGACTGAAGGCATCTCGCATTGTCGACGCGAGTGCCGTTGTGGAGCGATAGGCAACGACACCAGGGATGGCTGCAATAGCGTCGCCGGCCGCACGGGCCTGCGAGCCCATCCGCAACGTGACGAGAACGCCGTTGTCCGCAACCGGGCCGGCGTCAGCGCGTAGCCGGGCCGTGGAGATGTAGACCACCGGCGAGAACGGCTCGTCTACGAAACCGGCGACGCGCTCGGTGATTTGGTGTCCCGGCTGCGATGTGGTGACGGTGATGGGATCGCCGACTTTGATTGACAACAGATCGCGCAGGCCCACGCCGAGCAGCACGCCGTCGGCGGTAAGTGTGTTGGCTCCGGCCTGCGCCACGAAGTTGTGCATCCGGGTCTGCGGGTCGAGTCCGATCATGAGCGTCTCGTAGCGGCTGTGCTTGGTTGACACCGTCACGTCGCTGGAGCTGTAGAGTTCCGCCGCCGCGACGTCGGGGTCCTTGTGCAGCGCTTCAAGAATCGGCTGCGCCGGGCCCGACAGGACCACCTCGCCGTCTTGTCGTTCGATCTGGCCGAACTGGCGATGGACCATACCGGGCAAGGTGTCTCGCATACCGGCGAACACCATCACGAGGATGACTGAGACGGCCACACCGACCACGGTGAATATGGTGCGCCGACGGTTTCGCAGGACAGCGCGCAACATCATTCGCCACCTCGCGGGAATATGGTTGATCGCAGGTAGCAGGCGCTCGATAAAGCTGCGTCTGCCGCCGCCCCCCGCGGGTGGGGCGACTCGCATCGCTTCAGCCGGTTGCATCCGAGCTGCCATTTCGGCAGGCAAGACGGCGGCGATCAAAGCCACCGCGGCTGCGGCGACAGTGGCAAGCAGATAAGTCAGTGGGTGCACCGAGCTGATGTGCATCGGTAATTTCAGAGCTTCGGTGTACTTGGTGGTAATCCAGTCGCCGAGAAGGTAGCCGCCGACAAGGCCCAGTGGGATGCCCAGCGTGGCGCAGGCAAGCCCGTAGCCGAGGTAGTGCCTGCGCAATTCTGCGGCCGACAATCCATTTGCGACGAGGGTTCCGATCACTGCACGTTGTGCGGCCACGATCCGGGCGAGGAGCACATAGGTGCTGAGAATGACTGCGGCGAGAAAAAGCCAGGGCAGGATCTTTGCCAGAGCACCGAATTGAGTGACGTCATCCTCGAGCGTCCTGAACGACGCCTGCTGGTCGCGCGGCACGAATTGAAAGCCGTTGCTGCGCGCGAGGTCCGAGCAGGCCGCGATGAGCGTGCGGGAATCGTGTCGATCTTGCGCAAAGACGGCGAGCTGTTGGACCGGCTTCGGAAGCTCATTCTGCACGACCTTGTCGGCCACGAAGACGACACCGAAATCTTCTGGTGTGGTAAGGATTTCCTGGCTGGAGCGCGCAGGCCAGAGGTATTCTGTGGACAGGGCGGACCCGCTGATGGCGAAGGTCTGCCACCCGTGGTCGCCGAGTAGTTCGACATGATCTCCGGGGTGCAGTCGGTAATGGTCGACAAGGTGCTGTTCGAGGAGTAGTTGCCCGTCACTGGGCAGTGTTCCGGTGCGGACCTCGAGGGTCGACACCTGGGGCTGCGTCGCGCCTGGTATGCCGACGGCGCGGCCGTAGAGGGCGTGCCCGTTGATGCGGATTCCGACGTCGGCTTGGTGACGTACTTCCACGAGCGGGCGGCCTGGCATGGCGCGCACTCGATCCCGCATTTCGGCGACGCCGGGCCCACTGATGAGCGCGTCGGGCATTCGCTGCGCCGCGTATGCGTGGGCGAACGACTGATCGAGGTTGCGGTAGCCGTCGGTGGCAGCGACGAACACCGCCACTCCGATTGCGACCACGGTGGCAATGGCGGCAAAGCGCCAGAACTCTGTACCGACATCTCTGCGGACTTTTCGTCTGAGTGTGCGGCTCACCAGTTGAGCTCGGATGCGTCGACGGGGTTTTGGACGCGTTCGGAGCTGCTGATCGCGCCGGCGTGCAACCGCAGTACGCGGTCGGCCATGCGGGCGATTTCGGAATTATGTGTCACCACCAGGACCGTGGTGTGACCCGAACGGGCAACGTCGCTCAAAGCTCTCAGCACCTGTTGACCGGTGACGAGATCGAGACTGCCCGTGGGTTCGTCGCAGAGCAAGAGGGGCGGAGCCTTGACGATTGCCCTGGCGATCGCCACGCGCTGCTGTTGGCCACCGGACAGCTGGCTTGGAAAGCGATCGGCGACCGATTCGACGCCGACGGCTTCGAGAGCGGCGATACTGCGGTTGCGGGTATCGGTACCGGTTAGTTCGGCGAGGATCTCGACGTTCTCGCGCGCGGTGAGCGTCGGCACGAGGTTGAAGAATTGGAAAACGAACCCGACGCGATTGAGGCGGTAGGAGGTCCGTTGCTTCGCGCCGAGCCGCCCGATGTCGGCGCCGTCAACCTCGATCGTTCCCTGCGAGGGTTGGTCGATGCCCCCGATGATGTTGAGCAGCGTAGTCTTTCCTGACCCCGAAGGGCCAAGCAGCACAACGAATTCCCCGGCCGCTACGTCGAGATCTAGTGCTTGCAGCGCGACGACGCGTGCCGGTCCAGATCCGTAAGACTTCTCGATTCCTCGGAGTCGCAATGCTTGTGGCTTGGCTGCAGGTCTGTCGTCCACTGATTCCGCCCCGCTGAGCGATGAATCTGCGTCCATGCCCCTCACGATCCCACTTCCCGAGCCTGCTGTGAAGCGGCGGGATCGTGGTCGGGTTGCTCGTTACGTCGTCCGGATGCTCGCATCTGTTAGGCCGTCACGAGGCCGCGGCCCGTGATCAGTGGCATGTCGAGGGCGGTCAGCCAGCCGGGCTTGGCTTGGACGACCGTGGGTATCGCGTTGACGAGTCGGGCAGCCGTGCCGACCAGTACTCCGTCGGCGTGGTCGCCTTGAGTGGAGGTATGTATGTCGACGTCATAGTCCGGAATGCCTTTGACCGCCACGCGATAACAGCCCTGACCGGTGGGCTGCGGCCAGTCGGGCGCCAGATCTGCACGCAGGCGCGTGACGTGCTCGACGACGATCACCGGTCGGTCGTCCTTGATGCCTTCGACGCGGAAGCGCAGAGCGGCCGCGCTTCCCCGGGTAATGGTGTGGCCGTGGAAGTCGAAGTCCTCGGTTGCCGGTCTGCGCTCGAACTGCTCAGTCACAGAGTCGAGTTCGACATCTAGTCCGGCGGCGAGCTGGCGTAGGACGCCGCCCCACGCGAGGGTCAAAATGCCCGGTTGCAGCAGCAGCGGAAGCTCGCTGAGCGCACCGCCGAAACCCATGACTTCGAACAAGATCGTCGGGTTGTCGAATGTCGAGTAGTCCATCACCTCAGAGCAGACGATTTGGTCAATCTGTTCACAGGCGCTGCTGATCAGCAACGGCAGCCAGTCGTTGGCCCACCCCGGGTCGATGCCGTTGACCCACAGCGTTGCTTGACCGCTCTCCGCGGCCGAGGCGATCGGGTCGATGGCTTCCTTGGGAAGTGTGCCGTACGGATACTGAAGAAACGTCGGACTGCTCGACACGACGTTGATCCCCGCCTCCAGGAATCGTCGCAAATCGCCGATGGCGTCGAAGAGGCGGTTGTCGGCCATGGCGGTGTGGACGATGCAGTCCGGCTGCAAGTCCAACAGCGCGTCGGCATCGGTGGTCGCGGATATACCGACGTGCTGATCGATACCGGCCAATTCGCCGGCGTCCTTGCCGCTCTTGTTCTCGTCGGAGACCCACACTCCGACGAGATCGAGGTCGGGTCGGGCGATGATCGACCGCAGGGCTCGACGACCGACGTTTCCGGTACTCCACTGCACTACGCGGTATTTCATGACAGCCCCTTCGTCATCAACTTTGGGAATCGGTCCTGCAACTGCAGGAAGGAGGTCTTTGCTTTGGACCCTAAGTAGGTCAACGGCTCAGGCGGGAAGGCGGGCTCGGCGCCGTTGACGAATAGCAGACCCGTGTAGGTGCTTTCGCGTCCCAGGATCAGATCGCGCAGGATCCTGCCGGTCGTGTGCGTGACGGCGATTCCGTTGCCGCAGTAGCCGTAACCGTAATATATGTTGTTGCCCAGGTGACCGACGTGGGGCACGAAATCACGAGTGATGCCGACGCACCCGCCGTATGCGTGGCTGAAGGGCACTTCGCTCCAGCTCGGGAAGTATCGGTGCAGCACCTCACGCAGCACTTGGGTGGTTGACGGATTGTCGATGTGTTTGCGCGTGTCCATATTTCGCTGCCAGTGGTAGTTGACCGGACCGCCGCCGAACAGGAGCCTGTTATCGGCGGTGAGGCGGCCAAATACGATGAAGTTTCGGGCCTCGACGAAGCCCTCGCGCCCCGGCCAGTTGACCTGACGCAACTGTTCGTCGGTGAGCGGCTCAGTGACCGCTGCGTAGCTCCACACCGGCGCGACCTGATGGCGGAATCTGCTGAATTGGTGCTGATAGGCGTTAGTGGCCAGTACGAGCTTCCGGGCGCTCACGTCGGCGAATGGGGTGTGCACGCGATGCGTCCCAGATGCCGACGTGATCCTTTGCGCGGCAGTCTGTTCATGAATATGCACGCCCTGCTCTTGGACGACGCGTGCAAGTCCGCGGGCCAGCCGATGAGGGTTGATCAAGGCCCCGCTACCTTTGATGGCGGCACGGATCGCCGGCGAATCAATCGAGTTTTGCAGTGCTTCGCCGGTAATGAGTGCGAGTTGGGAGTCGGGGTCGAGGCGGCGGGCGGATCCGATGTCACGGCGTAGAAGCTTGACTTGTGCGTCGGTGGTGGCGACCTGGAAGTAGCCGCTCGGCTCGTAATCCGCATCGACGCCGTACCTGGCGCAGAAGCGACCAATTTCGAGTATGGAACGGCCCACGACTGCATAAGCGACTTTTGCTTTGGCGGCACCGTAGCGTTTAACCAGGGTGTTGAGGTCGTGGCCAATGGTCGGGGTGATGAAACCGTCGTTATGCCCAGAGGCTCCCGCGCCTGCGTAGTCGGCTTCCACGATGTGGATTTCGAGACTGGGGTCGGCGATTTTGAGGAAGTGGGCGGCCCACATCGCGGTATATCCACCGCCGACGAAACAGATGTCGCACTCGACGTCTTCTCTGAGCGGTGCCGTCGGAGCAACGGGTTCGGTTGTACGCCAATAGATATCGTGGCTCACTTCGGCGCGACCCGGGTAATCGTCGACGGTGCGGGGAATCGGTCTGGCAGTGGCCATATGGTCAGATCCTTTCGAAGGTGAGCCAGGCCAGCCCCAGGTGCCGATTGGCGAATGCGTCGACCGAGGCGTTCAGGTAGCGGCTGTAGTCGCGGACGGTGTCGGCGCTCGTCAGCGCTTGGGCGCGGTCCTGGGCGGCCGAGAGCCGACGTTGCCAGTGCAGGCAGGTTCGCGCGTAGTCGTCTGGACGGTTGAGGACCGACGTCGTTTCGAAGAGTCGCTCGGAGGCTTCGACGATTTCCGACAACCAGGGAACCTCGGACTCCGGAAAGATGCGATCGATGATGAAGAGAAGGTCGCGCACCGTAGTGCGGCTCATCTTGGTGTTGTTGCCTTTGACGGTGGTCTCCAACGACAACCCGCCGCCGGGAGGAAGCCATTCGGCGCAGCGGGCGAAGAACTCACGGTACGCAGAAATCCGAGCCTCGCGGTTCATGCCCATATCGGCGAAATGTTCGAAAGCGCCTACGGAAACGATTGCGTCGTACCGGGTGTCCGGCTTGTGGTCGATCCAGTTCTCGACTCGCACTTCGCAGTCAGGCTGCCGGGCCCGCGATGCCTGAGCGTCGCTGAGGGTCAGTCCGACGCCGTGCTGGACCCCGTGGTCCTGAACCAGCCGCGTCAGCATCGCACCCCAGCCGCAGCCGATGTCGAGCACGCGTCGGGCCTGTGTCGCGCCCGCGCCACTCGCTAGGTAGTCAATCTTGCTCTTTTGTGCGCGCTCGAGGGTGTCGTCTTCGGTGGACCACTTGCCGCATGAGTAGCTCATCGTGGCGTCGAGCCACAGCGCGTAGAAGTCGTTGCCGAGGTCGTAGTGCTGTTGAATTGCGGCTTGCGAGGCACCTTCGTACGTCGCCGTAGGCATG
>NZ_JAVKSG010000111.1:0-6662 GCF_039583785.1 Mycobacterium sp. | reverse complement strand
TATCTTCTGTTGAAGAAGAAAGAATAACAAATGAATTTAAAGAATTTATTCAACCAAAATCATTTATAGATGTTATAGAAGAAGCAATTAATAATGGCATTAAAAAGGATTTAAAAGATGTTAGTTTATTATTAAATTCTGGAAAAATAATAAGTGCTAAAGATGTTATAAATGACTATAGAATAAATAAATTAAGAAACGGTGAAACTCAAGAAGGAATTAGCACCTTATTAAAAATATACAAAGTAAAAGAGTATATAAATTCAAGATATGATAATTTAATTACAAAAGCAATTAATGATAAAATTTTAACAAATAAAGAAGAAAGAAAGGTGTTTAAAATTGAAGATAACGAATAAAATAGCACTTGAAGCAAATGGTTATCAAGTAGTAAATAGAAACAATAAAGAATATGTAAGAAGAAAACCAAAAAGACTTACAGGTCTTGCTTTAGCTTCAGCAATACAGTTTGGTAAATTGAATATTAAACATAGAAATGAAAAAGGAATTGTTATAAAACCTAATGGAACAACACAAAATTTAAGTTCTTTTATTTCGGCTTTAGAAATGAAAGGATATAAGATAGCTCACCACGAAACGTTAACACAAAAATTTGATGTTTTGTTAAATAATAATAATAAAATAGTAATACTTAATATAGAAAACTCTAAATAGTTTTTTGCAATGTAAAGATATGAGAATAATATTTGAAGGATTAGATGGAACAGGAAAAACAACCTGTGCAAAGTATATGTCTGAAGCATTAAGACTTCCTTATTATCACGCTGTAAAACCAACTGATATAAATGATATATATACTGAAATGTTTTTAGACAATATAGTTATGGACAGATGTAGTTTTGTTGATAGTATAGTGTATAATAATGGAATTTATAATATAAAGATGCTTAAACACGATTTGAAAATACATAAGAAACTTTTCAGACATACCATATTTATATATTTAAATAATTATCCTTTTGCTCCAGATGAGCACGTTATGCTGGATGAAAAAGGAATAAAAGATAGGTATAAAAAGGTATTTGATGAATTAAAGAAGAAGCATTCTCTTATAATAAATATTAATTTAAAAAACATTGATGATATGAAAAATAGTTTAAATGCTATAAATTTAATATTTTCTTGAGATTGGTAAGTGTTTATATATACTTAATATATTATCAATCATGATAGCAGACGATATACAGAAGTTATTGGATGATATAAAAACAGAATATATCAAAGAATTAGACGGTTATAATAAAAGAGATAGAGAACTAATAACAAAATTTGTAACGAATTTGTTTAATAGATATATAATAGATATAATACAAGTTTCTATGAAAATCAAATTTGATGAAGGCGGCTTTGATGAAGACGAACTTTATAAAGACGGATTTGATAAAGAAGGTATGAAAGCAATGGGAAAAATATTTTCAATTGTTCCAGAGTTAGAAAAGGATGAAATAGAAAAAGTTTTTAACTTGTATATGGACGAATTTATTGATATTATTAATAAAGCAAAAACAAACGAAGAACTATTAACACTAATTAGAGAAAAAATAAAAGAATAAAAACATTTATAAGCTATTTCTCTATCATCATTTGTGGAAATTGTAAATGCCATATACAATGGTAATAAAATAGATATAATAAATCCATCAGGAATAATAACTTCATACTCTTTTAAAGACTTAGAATATCCATATTTTTATGGTGTTCCTGACAACAATAAAAGGTTTTCTGAAGAAGAATTAGATGCTATTATTTCTACAAAGAAAATGGATATACAGTATTATACTGAAACTGGAATAAAAACAGTAAAAGGATATAAAATAAACGTAAAAAATCCTTCTGTTATTTTTAAATTAAAAACTAAATTTTCAATGGTTTTTGAAGCAACAATACCATATTTAAGAAGACTTTCTCTTGATAATATTATTTCTTATTCTAAAAATGTAAAATACTATGCAGATATTGATGTAGAAGAAAGAAATGGAGAAATAGAAATAGTTGGATATAAAGATAATATTGACAACGAATATAAAGCTTTATCAGTTTCTGAATTTTTAAAAATAATAAAAGACAGGCATATAACAGAAATATGGGCTTGGAATGGAAATTCATATGACTTTACATTGTTTAATGATGAGTATTATAAACATATAGCAAAAATGGATGCAATGATATATTATTCTGTTTTTTTGCAGAAACCTTATAGAAGTTTAGACTATGCAGGAGAAGAACAGCATTTAGGAAACAAAGTTCATTTTACAAAAGAATTTAATGAATTAACTAAAGAGGAATTAATAAATTATAATAAACAGGACGTATTATTAATGTCTAATATAATTGATAAAGTTGGACTGAGAAAATTAAGCCACTTATTGGCAAATGAATTTAATTTACCTTACAATGAGATATATTCACAGTCTATAAACCACGCAGGAATAAGTGCTACAAGGATTTTTGACAGTATCTTATTGATAAGCAGTAACAAAGAAATACATTTATTAGATAATCCAAATAATTCTGAAAAGCACGAATATGAAGGAGCTTTTGTACTGGAACAACAGAGAGGTCTTCATAAAGATGTTTGTGTTATTGATATAAATTCATTATATCCACACGTTGTTATGTATTATAACTATGATAATTATTTATATGATTTTATGAAAAGTAAAGAAGAGTATTATTATAATATTAGAATAAATTATAAAAATAAATATGAAGAAACAAAAGACGAATATTATGATACTTATCAAAAAGTATATAAAATAATTATAAATGCAATATATGGAATTTGGGGCAATACTTACTACAGATATTATGACTATAAAGTTGCACAGCACATAACACGTAGAGGCAGAGAAACTCTTTTAAAAATGAAAAACATTATAGAGAACTATAATAAAAAGAATTTATTAATTATAGGAGGAGATACAGACAGTCTCTTTATAGAAAATCTAACAAAAAACGAAGGAAAAGAATTAGCTGAATATATCAACAAAAATTTGTATCCTTTTGAAGTAAAGTTGGATAAATATTTCAAAAAACTTATAATGTTATAAACAATTATTTCTTTTTTCTTGATAAGAGATAATATAATATTCCACCACCAACTACTGCACTAATGCTTCCGGCAACTATATATTCAACGTATGGATTGGTAACTATTTTTTTTGAAACACCAGTAGAAGAAGTATTTGCTACTGATGGTGTCTTAGTAGTAGAAGAACTTGTTGAAAATGTCTCTAAAGTAACAGTATTGCTTTGTACTGCTCTATTTTTTGTATATACTATTATATAATAACTTTCTTTATAATTTGAAGGTAAATCTTTTAAAGCTATAGTTAAAGAATAACTTTCATAAAAAGAATTTCCATTACTTATTATTTCATTATTTTCATATAATTCCCATCCTACGATTGTAGACATATCTGTTGCTGTTGCATATAAATTTACTGTTGAACCTGCTGGAACTTTTAATGTTGAAGTTGTGTTTCCATAATCCGAAACAATTCCTAAAGAAACATTTGCCATAATAATATATTACATAGTAAGATAAATATATATAGGATAAAAATATATATAAAAATGGATAGGAAATTATTTGAAAGAAAGGATAAATTATTATTTGAGAAGTATAATTATATTGTTATCCGGGCATTGCCGTCTATAATAAAGGTTGGTTCAAAGTTTATAACACATAGAAGCGATTTTTTAAACGGTTTTGATTTAATAGCTATATCAGAAACTGATAATATCTATTTTATTCAGACAACATCGTCTAATACCATTTTAGAGAAAGATTTAAAAAGAAGTTTTTATTCACACAGAAAAAAACTTGATAAATTATTTAAGAATTTTAATCATAATATTATATTATCGTGGTATTATAAAGAAAAAAATAGATGGAAGCATATAATGTATATGAAATCTCCAATTACCAATTATGAATGGAAAGAATGCATTTTTAAAGAAAATGGAGATATTATTATTAAATAGGAATGTTTAAATATTTTAATGAAATTAAGTCTTGATAGAAATGGAAATAGAAGAAATAAAAAAGTTGTTATATGAAATAGAAGAAAGACAGAGTGAATTAAGAACAGAAATGGTAGAAAAGATAGCTGATGCTGTTATGAATAAATTTGGAAATACTCTTATACATATATTACCACTACCGCCTGCAGCTAATAAAAATATGCACCATATAAAAATATTTAAAAATGGTGCAATGTATCTTTTTACGCAAGTATTTTATGCTCCTGCTGCTGAATATGAAATACCCATTGAAGGAATAAACGTTGTTGAGTACTTCAATTTACCTTCATCAACAAGTTTTCTTGATGCTATGGAACATTATAATACCCACTTTGACTTAAAAGCATATTTAATCAAGCAGATGGAATACTGGATGTCCAATGATTACACCTCTTTTGACTATATAGAATGCCTCTTCAAGGTTTTATATAAAGATGAATAAAAATGAAACAAAGTATTTTTGATTTATTAAAAGAAGTTGAAATTAAAATAGGTACGAATATAGAGTTTTATTCTTCTCGTGGAAGGCAGAAGGTACAGATAATTGTTTATCTTTTAAAATATTTTAAAGTTAAAGTACCAAGAAAGTATAAATTTGATATATATTTTCATGGAGCATATTCTATACAACTTGCAGGTGAATATGATTTTATAGTAAACAATAAATTAAAAGTCCTTTTTGAAGAACTTGTTAATGTTAAATCAAGAAATAAAATAAACAATAAAATTATAGAAGTCATGAAAAAAATTCTTTTTATGAATGGAAAATCAACATCCTTAACAATTCTTGAAGAAATTACAACTCTCTTGAGTTTGCATGATAAGTTTAAAAGACCAGAGGATGCATTAAGCAAAGCAAGAACTCTCCTTCCATACAGGAATAATTCAACATGGAAAACAGCTATAAATATTATAAACAAAAACAATATATGGTGATATTTATAAACAGTGAATTATGGAATTATAATGTTTTTTCTTATAAATTTAATAGAAAACATTTTGTTGAGAAATTTATAAGAGAAAAACATTTTTGTTATTTTATACACGTCTAATACAGTGGATATATAATTAACCATAAAATAGTTTCATGCGTGTTTTTTGGTCACTTTTATGCATTTTTCTGGGGGTTTATGTTACAATTCTATGGTATATAGATAAGTAGAATTTACTATAGAAGTAAAATTAATTATATTTTTATTATTGGTTAAAACTCCGATGTTGGAAAAGTCTATTTCATCAATATTATTAATATCTTTTATATTATTTACTATTGTTTTTACAAAATTTTCTATAACTTCATAATAATTATTTATAAATTCTTTATCAAATATATGATAAGAAAATTCTCTTATATATAATACATTATTTTTTAAGGTTGCAACATAATTTTTTACACGCTTATGCTTTATGGTGAAAGTCATATCATATTCTGATGCTCCAGTTCTTATTAACACATATATTATATTTCTCAATATGTAATTGTGTAATTCGTTTTTATTATAGTTTTTTATCTCTTCTGGCAAACAGTGTATATGAAAAGTGTTTTTTACAAACCAGTTAGGAACTTTAAGACCAATATTATTTTCTCCAAATATTATTTTTATTTTACCAGTTTTATATTGCACAATAGCACTTTCTCTATCGTGTTCATTACTCCACTTTGCAATTTCTATAATTTTGTTTTTATTTTCTTCAATGAATTTAGGTAGTTCCATTATATATTATAACTTTATAGTATATAAAATTAGATTATTATCTAAATATTCTTTTAGTTTTTTTGTTGTTTCGTTATTTTTCATTTCATTTGTTATAGCACCGTGGAGTTCATCTATATCTTTAGTAGTTAAATCTTGGTCATAAAATACGTAATGTGCGTCATATACTATTCTAAATTCTTCTAAAAATTGGGACAAAGTCTTAGTTATATTTTCTGTTAAAACATTATAATTAATATCTTTAACAATAGAAACACCATAATTTCTTATATATAAGACATTATTTTTACTGTCCAAAGTTGCAACATAATTATTAGCTGGGTCATTTTTTTGCTTTTTCTCATATAGAATTTGCCAAGTGCGGTTACGTTGTACAACATTTCTCATATCAACTACAGATTGAAATACTTTAAATAGGTCAAATGAAATATAATTAAAAACTATTTGTTCTGTTTCGATAGAATCATTACCTATTTTATTCTCTGGTAAAGTATGTATATGTAAATCATTTTTAGCAATTTTATTAAGATATGTTATAGAGAGCTGTTTATTAGAATAAAGTATTTTTGTTTTATTATTTAAATATTGTATAATAGCACTTTCTTTATTATTTTTATTACTCCATTTGGCAATTTCTATAATTTTGTCTTTATTTTTCTTTATAAAATCTGGTAGCTCCACATATATGTTATAGCTTTATAGTATATAAAATGAAATTATTGTCTATAAGTTTTTTTAATTCTATTACTGATTTTTTATTTTCCATTTCATTTGTTATATAGCTATTGAGTTCTTTTTCTTCTATATCATTAATTAAAAACCTATTAAAAAGTTTATCATATAAATCTACATATTTTTTTACAAACTTAACTTCAAAATTATTTATATCTTTTGATAAAT
>NZ_JAVKSG010000110.1:0-6672 GCF_039583785.1 Mycobacterium sp. | reverse complement strand
AGACATATACATGTCGGCGTCATGGATGCGACGATAGCGGGGTGTCGGTCACAGAGCCGCCGAGTGCCGAACGCGAACCAGCGCCGGTGCGTGAGGCCTTGTCGCAACTGCGACTGCGCGAATTGCTTGCCGAGGTCCAGGACCGGATCGAAAAGATCGTCGTGGGTCGTGACCGGCTCGACGGACTGGTCGAGGCGATGCTGGTCGTCACCTCGGGACTGGAACTGGACGCGACCCTGCGCAGGATCGTCGACACCGCGATACAGCTGGTTGACGCCCGCTACGGCGCGCTCGGGGTGCGCGGCCACGCCCACGACCTGGTCGAGTTTGTCTACCAGGGAATCGACGACGAGACTCGCGCCCTCATCGGGCATCTCCCGCAAGGGCGGGGCGTCCTCGGGGTTCTGATCGACGACCCACAGCCAATCCGGTTGAATAACATCCAGCAGCATTCGGCGTCGGTCGGGTTCCCTCCGAACCATCCGCCGATGCGGACCTTCCTGGGTGTTCCGGTGAAGATCCGCGACGAGGTCTTCGGCAACCTGTACCTGACCGAGAAAGCCGACGGTCAACCGTTCAGCGAGGACGACGAGATCCTGGCGCAGGCGCTTGCGGCAGCTGCCGGCATCGCGATCGCCAACTCGCGCCTCTACACCCAGTCCCGGGCACGTCAGGCATGGATCGAAGCGGCCCGCGACATCGCCACCACGATGTTGTCGGGCGCCGAGCCCGCAACGGTCTTCACGCTGGTCGCGGAAAATGCGCTGAAGCTGGCCGATGCTACCGCCGCGATCGTCGCCGTACCCGTCGAGGCCGACGAGACGACCTCCGGTGCGCTCGAACTCGTGGTAGTGGAAACAGTTGGGGCGATCTCGATTCCAGCCGAAGATGCGCTTGCGTTGACCGGCACGATAGTCGGCGACGTGTTCGTGGACCGCACGCCGCGTCGACTCGACGACCTCGATATGACGATTGGCGGACTCGCCGGTCCCGCCCTGTTGCTGCCTTTGCCGCTGGCCGATGCTGCCGCCGGTGTTCTCGTTGTGCTTCGACGTGCCGGCCTGCCACGCTTCACCGATGAGCAGCTCGACATGTTGGCGGCGTTCGCAGGTCAGGCGGCGCTGGCCTGGCAGCTCGCAACCTCGGAGCGGCGCACGCGAGAACTGGACTTGGTAAACGATCGTGATCGGATCGCACGTGAACTCCACGATCACGTCATCCAGCGGCTTTTCGCGATCGGGCTGGCCATGCAGGCAACTGTGCCGCTGGCGAAATCCTCAGATGTGCAGCGGCGGCTCTCAGAGCAGGTCGACGACTTGCAACGCGTGATCCAGGACATCCGGACCGCGATCTTCGACCTGAACACCGCGAGTTCCGGAGCAGTTCGGCTCCGGGAGCGCCTGGAGGAAGCGATCGCTGAGAGCGCCGTGACCGGTCTGCGCACGATGGTGCAATTCGTCGGGCCGGTGTCCGTGGTCGACGCGACTTTGGCCGATCATGCGGAGGCCTTTGTGCGCACGGCTGTTGGCAACGCGGCCCGGCGACCCGGTGTCACAAGGATCAGCGTCGTCGTCGATGTGGGTGACGAGCTGAGTATCAGGGTCGCCGCCGATGGGCAGGACGCGCCTGGCGAGTCCATCGCCGAGGGTCTCGGCGCACTGCGTGCTGAGGCCGAAGAGCTCCGCGGCGATCTGGAGGAAGGGATCGGCTCCGACGGTGAGGCTACCCTGCAGTGGTCGGTGCCCTTACCCGGCTAGCCCAGGGCTGAAACCCTCTGTGTGTAGGTTTGATTGACGCGCGACGATGACTGGCATCCGAGCTGAGTGAGCCACGGCGGCGCTGACCGACCCCAACAGCATGCCGGCGAATCCACCCCGTCCGTGGCTGCCGACCACCACCAGTTGGGCTAATTCAGATTGCCTGACAAGGTGATACGTCGGATGGTCACATTCGACCACGCGCCGAACCGTCACCTCGGGATAGCGATCATGCCAACCGGCCAGTCGCTCTGCGAGGATCTCCTCGGCGGCCGGTTTCATGGCGGGCCAGTCGATGGCGGGGTAGTCGTTGACCTTGACATCGCTCCAGACGTGCAACGCGACGAGGTCGACGCCGCGCCGCGATGCCTCGTGGAACGCGATCGCGATCGCCAGTTCCGACGCAGGCGACCCGTCGACGCCGACGAGAACCGGCGCATCAGCGGGATACGGCATCAGCGGGTCCTCGTCGTGAATGACCGCCACCGGGCAGTAGGCGTGGCGGATCAGGCTGGAGCTCACCGACCCCAGCAGGCTTCTGGCGATGGGTCCTCGCCCCCGCGAACCGACGACAACCAGGTTGGCGTCTTTGGACAAGTCGACCAGAGCCGGGACCACTGGTGAGAACAACAGCTCAGTCTCGATCTGCTCCGGACCGCCGGTAGGAGTCGTGGCCCGCGCGGTTTCGACCGCGTCGTCGAGGATCTTCTGCCCCTGCTCGACTTGCCAGCGCGAGAAGGCCGTCGTCGCCGTCAGCGGTGGCAGGGTGAGCCCGATTGGCTGCACGGCATGGATGAGGGTGAGACGGACGTGGCGCATAGCGGCGTCACGCGCCGCCCAGTCGACGGCACATCTGGCGGCAGGCGACCCGTCGACACCGACTATGATGCCCGAATCGGTTCTCGCAGCTGACATCTACATCCCCTTACTAGTTCACTGCGGACGGTTGGTGAGGCCGCCGTCCTCGTCTGCATGGCAACCTCATCTAGGGTTCACACATTCCGTTGGTAGGGGCCCACGTCTACTGGTGCGGGGCCCTAGTACTTCCGCTAATCGGATTGAAACTCAATGCCCTAGGCGCCGTTGGTGATCCACTGCCGGGCCTGGTCGAGTTGCCCGCCGGGGAAATGCCGGACCTTCGCCGAGACGAAGTGCGCCGCCAAATGCTCGGCGACATCCCCGACGTGCGAGTCGGTGACGAGTGCGACTCTCTTGATGTGCCTTTGATGGTCCTTGACGAAGCGGAAGTGCTTGATCATTGCGCCGAAACTATCCCAGCCGGGGAATTTCGGAGCGTTGATGATGAGGCCGGCCAGGTCCCCATTTGCCTGGATCTGAGGATCGACGGCCTTCGCTAGATCAACGAAGTCTGTTGCTTGCAGCGGGGACTCGGGCCGCACCAGTAGAATCGAATGTGCGGTATCGAAATCAAAATCGATCATGATGAGCTCCTTGATGAGCTCCTTGATGTGCTCCTTGATGTGGGGACTTCAGTCGAACGCTCGTAGCCGCAGCACTTCGGACAGCGGTCGTCGTGGTGTCGGCGGCGGCGCCTTTTCGGTTACCGGCACGACGCCCACCCGCACCAGGACTTGCGGTGTCGCTTCTGGTCTCGTCAGGGATTGGAGGATTTTGCGGGTTTCGCTGAGTTCAGTAAGGTGTGTCACCGTGCACGTGGCGAAGCCGACCATGGTGCATTCCAACAGGACCGCGGAGAGCGCCTCGCCGCACGCCAAAACATCAGCGCGGCAGTCACTGTCAGTCGACAGCAGCAGGATCATGGCTTGATCTTCCGGAATCTCAGTGCGGCGCTCCGGCCGGTGGACGACAGGAAACACCCGTTCGATGCCGACCCGATCGCTCTCCGCTGCGGAGACCAGGGCGCTGTGCGGGATACCTTCTGCCTTTTCGAATGGTGCAGTCCACCAGTGCAGTTCATCGTGGTAAGCACCATCGTAGAGCCGTAGTGACTCCGCGATCTGGGCGGCCTCTGTCAGTTCCGGAAGCACCTCGCCCGGAATCGTGTCGATGCGTACCGCCTTCCCGTTGACGTCGCCTGCCCATATCGAGGCGATCGACTTCCAGTCAGTCGGTGCGCTGAACGGCAGTCGGTCGGTGCGACGCGCCCAGATGGCCTGCGCGCGCAGCTGATCTCGTTCAGTCACGTAGTCGATCGGATCGAAGCTTATCGACGCCAGATGGTTCGGGCTTTCCGAATTCGGGAAGCACTCGACATGCGCTTGCCAGCCGGCGACGGCCATGGTCACCCGGAGATGGTCGAGAGCTGCGCCACAGCCGATAACTGCTTCTCGCGCCGACTGGTCGGTGTCCATGACTCGACTCGGATCGAGGAACAGCCGGAGTTGCCCGTCGCTGTAAACCCACTGCCACGGTTGGCTGTTGTGCAGCGACGGGGCGCGGCACGCTGCCGTCACCGCTTCCTGGATGACTTTGCTGTCGAACAGAGTCGTAGGCATGTTTTGACCTCCCGGATTTCGCCTGCCTTCGAGACTTGTCTAATTGTGTTGGCATTAGCAGGGCCATTGGTCCTCGATTCAACCGCCGCCTGACCACTGGCCCGATTCAGGTCAATGCGAACTGTTGGTTCGTCCGCTGTCGATGCCAGTAGTTGATGGGGCCTAACGACACTTGTGCGGCGCTACCCGCTGAGTAACATCAACTGACAGTGGAGTATTGGAGGATTCGTCGTGTCGGATCGGACGCCAGATATTGCGGTCGTGAAGAAGGCGTTGCGTGTGGCATGCCGCGCGCCGTCCCTACATAACAGCCAGCCGTGGCATTGGGTGTTCGACGGACACGCGCTGCGCCTGTTCGTCGATCGGCATCGATTAGTGAATGTCGCGGACAGATCCGGTCGCGAGACGATCATCAGCTGTGGCGCTGTGCTCAATCATGCCCGTATTGCGATGGCGGCGGCTGGCTGGCAGGCGAACATCGATCGATTCCCCGATCCTGAGAGCCGAGATCATCTGGCAACCATGGTATTTCGACCTCTCGATTGCGTCACCGAGTCGCAGCGAAGTCTCGCCGAGTCGATTCTGGAACGTAGGACCGACCGGCTTCCCCTCCGCCGGCCCACCTACTGGAGGTGGTTACTGCCTGAACTTCTTAAGGCCCTCGATGCCGGCATCGTCATGCTGGATGAAATTTCCGATGAAGCGCGACCCCGGCTCGCCCGGGCTTCTCGCCTTACGGAGGTCTTGCATTGCGGGGACGCTTCATATCAGGCCGAGCTGCATTGGTGGACCGCACCATTCGCACTGTATGAAGGTGTACCCCCAGCGACCCTTGCAACGGCCTCTGAGGCGGCGCGTGTTGATGTGAGGAGAGATTTTCCCGTAGTCAGCAGCCTCGACCGGCACCGAAACAACGAAGTGGACCGGTCTAAAATCTTGGTCTTGTCTACCACCGACGATTCGCGATCGTCGGTTTTGGGCAGTGGTGAGGTCTTGTCCAGGTTGCTTTTAGAATGCACGATGGCTGGGATGGCGACGTGCACACTGACCCACTTGATCGAGCTGGACGAAAGCCGGGACATCGTCCGGTGCCTCATCAGCCAGCGCGGTGAACCGCAAGCACTGATCCGTGTCGGCATCGCACCTCCGATGGAGCAATTGCCGGCCGCGACTCCGCGACTGCCGATGGATGAAGTGCTGGAAATCAGCTGCCCCGTGCGCCAGACAGACGCTCGGGACAGTGATCTCGCACCGTAGCGCCGCCGCACACCGCGAGCATGGCGACCGTCAACTTTGGCCTCGGAGCGACACACATTGCTCAGGCGGTGGATTCAGCATGCGCCCGCCAGCACCTCGGCCGCCCCGACGAATTCAGCTTCTGTGGAGAAGCATGGGTCAATCGCGTCGGCGAAATGACGCGCCATGAAAGCAAGCCCGCATTCATTTCCCCGCCGATTGCGGGGTGGCTAACCGCAATACGTTGTGTCGTAGTAATTGTCGGCGCTCCGGTGGCGTCGACTGCTGGGCGATAATCACCGGTATATGCTGGGCGCCGCGCATCTTGGCTTCGAGCGCGGCCCAGTCAACGGCATACTTGGAGGCCGGGGAGCCGTCGACGCCAACGAGGATGCCCAGTCGACCGGCCGGAGAACTCGTTTGCCTACCTCGCGAAACGTTGGTCGATTACGAGTAATTGGCGCGTCCGTTTTCACCGTCGAGGAGATGGCGAATACCACGCTCCCACTGCGCATCCAGCGAGCGTGCGATGTGCGCCCGTACTACGCCCACGATCTGAGCTATGGCCGAGACCGTGACCCACCACGCCACAAATGCGATGAATACCGCGTCCGCTGCAGCCCTTGCCACCGGAGTTGGCGCATCGACTCTGTTGCCATCAGCGTTAACCCAAATCGACAGTGAAGTAGCTGCTTTGACACGATGATCCCAAGCAATCGAGTCGATGTGATCGATGCCGTTGGCGCGCCACCGCGCTAGCACGTTGGAGTCTGCCGACGAGGGCAAGGCTCGCGGAGTGCTGTCGGCTAGCGCAGTCGCGATCACGGTGTACCGGTTCTCAGACTCTTGCAAGTACTTCTGCTTCTCTGCATCGTGGATGAATGTGCCCAATACACCTGCACAGGCGGTGGCAACGATGACGAGAAGTAGGGCCAGGGGGACAACAGCTGCTTCGATACGGTCGATGAGCCGCATAAGCGGGTTACGACTGACGACTCTGAGTACAGGCCATGTCGTGGGTCGGATGGCAAAACTGTCCATCGCGACCTCAGCTCGAATGATGTGCGACATGGCCTCATCATGTCTATTCGACGCCCGGCGTCGTAGGGTCCAACGTCACCAGCGAGGGGAGCAATGATCAAAACCTGTGGATGAGCCTCGGCGAGGTGGCGTGAAAGTGGGCGCACCCTCCCGGGGATGAT
>NZ_JAVKSG010000109.1:0-6731 GCF_039583785.1 Mycobacterium sp. | reverse complement strand
CCTCGATTTTTCACAGGTGGCCATCTGGGGCTGAGGGTTGTTGCGAGGCGGCTCTGTTTGGGTGATGTGGGTCCGGGGGTGGCTGGTATCGCCGCGGGTCGTCCGCGGTGACGCCGGGTTCCACTGTCCGGGGCTGGTCGGCTCCTTCCTGGGTTGATCGGGATTGGTGGCCCGGGTGTTATGGGATGGCGGCGACGCGGTGGAACGCGGTTTCGAGTTCGGTTGCCCAGGGCCATGTTTCGGCTATCCGGAGGATGGTCTTGCGGGATCGTTTGATGATCCGGGCACCGGTGTGCAGCAACCGGTAGCGCAGGGTCTGCGGTTCGGCGACGGCGAGGTCGCCGTCGAGCAGCAGCAGCCGGGTCCAGCACAGCAGGTCGCAGGCGATCGCGACCGCGGCCACCCACGCGGTGTTGATCGACCACGAGGACGACGGCCATTTCGCGAGACCGGTTGCTTTCGCGCAGCGGATGAATCCCTCGACTCGGGCGTGGACGCGGTGGCGCGCCTCGAGTTTCTGGAGTTGACCACCGGCGGTGTTGGTCGCGATCGGCTGATACCGGTAGCCGGCGAGCTGTTCGAACAGCGACAGCTGGGTGGCTTCCTCGATGGGTTCGCGGCGGACCAGGATCCGCATCCCTGCCGGCCAGGAGCCGAGTTTGTCGCCGCCGACGCTGTCGCGCAGCAGCCCGGTGACCTCGGCGACCTGCGCGTCCTGGCGGGCGGCGCCGGTCGCGTCGAGCGCCGCCTCCCACACCGACTCGGGCAGTGCGGCGATCGCGGCTCGGACGCGTTTGTCCAGGTCGAACCCGACCGAATACCCCACTGTGAACCCCGTGCGGGCGTTAAGTGCGGTGAGATGTTCGATCACCTTGTGGCTGGAGCCGGCGCCGTCGATGGTGAACAGCAACCGGCGCCGATGCTTGGCGGGCAGGGCGGCGATCGCGGCGTCGATGATCGCGATGTGGTCGGCGGCCGTGTTGGATCCGGCATTGCCGGCGCGCGCGATGATCGCCAGGCATTCGCCGGTGTTGTCACACCACGCTGTGAGCGGGTGAAAGCCGTAGCCGCCCTTGAAATTGCCGGCCGCTTGCTGCTTGTCACTGTGAGAGTTGACCAAGGTGGCGTCGATGCGGATGCCGATCATGCCGGCGATGTCGCCGTAGGCGGTGGCAATCGGCGGAATCGAACCGTGACGGGCTTCGATCAACGACCACACCACTGTGCGGGTCCGGTTACGGGCCGCGGTGATTCTCTTCAGCGCCCGCTCATCGATCTCATTGAGCGCCCGCCACGTCGTCGATGTCGACGCGACCGGGCCGAAGATCCGCTGCTGATCGCCGAGCACGCCGATGTCGCTGATCGAGGTCGCGCCATCAGCGATCGCCAACGACAAGTCGGCCAGCACTCGGCCGCGGTCGTGGATCACATCGGGTTTGGCCAACGCATCGGAGAGTTCCCTGGTCAAACCGGTGCGGTCGGCCAGCATCCGGGTGATCACCGTCCCGGTATGGGAGACGACATCATCGCCACGGACCTCGATGTCCAAACCGTTGGACCAGTCAGTAGTAGTCTGCATCTGAGAAGTGCGCCTGTTCTGTGGATTCTGGAGTCGTTGACAAACCCCATTCTCCCAGTGCGAGCGCACTTTTCGCGTTCACGACACCCGAAACCTACCGATCACCGTGAAATATCCAGGCGAGCACCGCCGAGTATGCCCAGCGCGGCGACCCCTGCGCGCATCGTCGCGGTGGCGGCGGTGAACACGGGCAACGTCGCGCTGCGGCGCATTAGGTTCCGGGCTGAAACTGCCTGAATGCCGGCCGATCACGCTGTACCGGCGGCATCGCCGTGGGCCGGGATCCGGCGACGAGCGCCGGCCACCTGATGGGAATCCAGCACGGCCGCGCTTGGCCTTGCGCGGGTGCCCATTTTCTACCGCCGCTCAGCGACTGGGCGTTGAGCCGGGTGCATTGGAAGATATGCAGGCGGTCGGCAGGTCGAACCATCGCAGGTGTTCGAAGTCCTCGGACAGGGTCAGCGGATGCTGATCGATCGAGTGGTCGGGCTGTCCGCGTGGGGCTGTCAGGATCGTGATGGCTTCCTGCAAATAGCGTGCGAGATCGGTTTCGGGGGCGTGGTTTTCGTGCTTGGGGTATTGCATCACCCCGTTCTGGTCGTAGGAGATTTCGCGAAGTCGCAGCGGGGGCTCGACGGGGCCGAGGTGGTGTCGCCATATTCCGCTGGCTGGGTCGAATCGGTAGTCCTCGAGTAGTCGCCAACCGTCGGTGGCGATGAGCCGGACGGCCTCGACAAGGTAGGAGAAGACCTTCTCGGAGATGAAGTAGTTGAAGTTGACGCGGACCCAGCCTGGTTTGATGCCCTCGCAGCCGTGGGTGATCTCGCGTTCGAATTCGCGTGAACGGTCCAGGTCGATGCCCAGCAAACGGTGGCCGTAAGGACCCGCGCACGAGCAGCCGCCACGGGCCTGGATTCCGAAGAGGTCATTGAGGACAGCGACGACAAAGTTGTGGTGCAGGTAGCGGCCGCTGGAGGTCCGAACCACGAAAGACACGATCGACAGCCTTTTGGCGTCGAGGTTACCGAGGATTTCGATGTTCGGCTCGTTTTGCCAGGCCGTGATCGCACGCCGCAGGTAGTGCTCCTCGTGGGCGCGGATCACGTCGACGCCGACCGCTTGTTTGAGTTGGAACACCAGCCCGGCCCGGATCGATTCGACGATGGCCGGTGTGCCGCCCTCCTCACGTTGGGTGGGATCTTCGAGGTAGCGGTGCTCGGCCGGGTTGACGTAGGCGACGGTGCCGCCGCCGGGCACATCGGGCACCCGGTTACCCAGCAACTCCCGACGGACCACCAGAACCCCTGGGGTGCTGGGCCCTCCGATGAACTTGTGCGGACTGAGAAAGATCGCGTCCTTGTAGTCGAGGCGATTCGTGCTTAGGTCGCCGTACATTTCGATGTCGACGTAGGGTCCAGCCGCGGCGAAGTCCCAGAAGGACAATGCGCCGTGCGCGTGCAGCAGCGCCGAGATCCGGTGGGTGTCGGTGACGATCCCGGTCACGTTGCTGGCCGCGGAGAACGAGCCGATCTTCAACGGCCGCGCTTGGTGTCGCAGGAGTTCTTTCATCAGGATCGCGGCGTCGATGTGGCCGTCAACGTCCTGGGGAATGACGACGACATCGGCTATCGATTCCCGCCAGGGCAGCTCGTTGGAGTGATGCTCGAATGGGCCGATAAAGACCACCGGGCGTTCACCGGCGGGGATGGCGTCGCTCAGCTGGTAACGGTCTTCCAATGCGGCCGGGATACGCAACCCCAGGATGCCGATCAGTTTGTCGATCGCCCCGGTGCAGCCCGATCCTGCGAAGATCACCACGGTTTCGGCGTCGCCGCCGACAGCGTCGTTGATGATCGAACGGGCGTCTTCACGCAACCTGGTGGTCTGCAAACCGGTTCCGCTGGACTCGGTGTGGGTGTTGGCATAGCGGGGCAGCACCTGGTCGCGGATAAAGGCCTCGAGGAAGCTCAACGCCCGGCCCGACGCGGTGTAGTCGGCATAGGTCACCCGACGCGGCCCATATGGACCGGGCATCACCTGATTCTCGCCGATCACCGAATCACGGATCTGCCGTAGCAGCGGGGTCTCGATAGGTGCCGGCTCAGTCACAGCACCGAGGGTAGGCGTGAAGTTGTTCCACATCGAGATCACCCGAATCGAGCGTGGGATCGTTTCCGAAGCCGTTCCCCGGTCTCGGTAGTTGACTGATCCGCTGCACAGTCGAGGAGCTTCGGAGAACGGGTGGCCGCTCGCGCTGCCCGGACCGGGTTGAAATGTCCGGCGTCCCCGCCATGCCACGGATCGCGCTGCACGAGAACGCTGTCTGGGTGTGTGTCGCGGGCCGATCCGGCAAACTCGGGTAGGTCGCAGCCCAGTCGGTGGGCACAGGGTCCACGGGTTCGCGCTGGAATAGGTAGTGGGGCCAGATCATGGCGGGCAGCAGGACTGCAGCTCCTGCACCAAGGGATACCAGCGTCGCGGGGAGCACGGCGTTGCTGGCGTGGGCGTCGGCGATCGTCGTGGCGGGTGGCAGGAGCAACGGGTAAGACGGCCGGAAACTCTCGCTGAGACTAGACGGAGCCGGCGATCCGGGGCGCTTCTCAACTCGGGCCGACCGTATCTGCCGGAGCCCCCGCGGGCTCGGCCCGATCGGGCCTGCTCCCCTCAGGCAGCGGTGTCCGGCGGGATGGGCCCCGCCGCGCGGCGGATGTCGGCCAGCCGTTCTTCGCAGATGCGGTAGAAGACCCAGCTTCCGCGACGCTGCCTGGTGACCAGGCCGGCTTCGTGCAGGATCTTGATGTGGTAGCTCACGCTCGGTTGGGAGATACCGAGTGGGCCGGTCAGGTCGTAGCCGCATTCCCCGCCGGGTCTCGTTCTGAGCAGTCCGAGGAGTTGGACTCGGGTCGGGTCGGCCAGGGCCTTGAACAGCTTGGCGATCCGTTCGGCCTCGTCGCGGGACATGGCTTCGTCCAGTGTCGGATAGGGGCTTGCGTCCTCGGGTCTCGGCACTAGCGGCGCCGTACCCGTGTCCACCTGGGCCTTCCGAGAACCTGGCATATCGAGATATTGACATTTATCGAATGCTGGCGCAACCTACCAGCACCACCCGTTGCGTCTATCGACCGGAGACCAGTGTGTACAAGCCCCTGATCCCGTGTGTGGTACCGGCCGACCCGGACCACCCGGGCCGGCCACTCGCGATGTTCCGGCGGTAGCAAGCCGATGGCCGACACCGTGACTTACCGGCATCCTGAATCCCTGGCCACACCCGAGTGGCTGGCCGAGC
The DNA here is from genome assembly GCF_039583785.1 of Mycobacterium sp. GTDB lineage: Bacteria > Actinomycetota > Actinomycetes > Mycobacteriales > Mycobacteriaceae > Mycobacterium. The sequence continues at coordinate 1,866 of NZ_JAVKSG010000109.1, read as the reverse complement.
ATCTTGACGACCCGTCGGTCCGGGTGGTGGATGCCCGTTTCGCCATCCGGGCAACTACCGAGGGAGCGCTGGTAGGCGCCGCCGAGCACGGGGCCTACCGCGAGGCCCACATTCCAGGCGCCGTGTTCATGGACGTGATGGGTGACCTCGCCGATGCGGACGACCCGGTCGTGGTGGTGCCGCCGGAGCGATTCGAGGACCTGATGAGTCGCCTCGGGATCGGCGACCGGACCACGGTGGTGGTCTACGACGGCCAAGGTGGAACCTGGGCCGCTCGGCTATGGTGGGCTTTGCGGTACTACGGCCACGACGCCGTCATGCTGCTCGACGGCGGTTTCACCTGTTGGCTGGCCGCAGGTCTCCCGGTCGACAGCGGGGTGCCCGACCCTTCGCCGGCGACGTTCACCGCCCGGGTCCGGCCCGAGCTCCGGGTCGACGCCGATCAAGTGGCTCAAGCCATCGGTTGTGACGACGTCTGCATCGTCGACGCGTTGCCCGAAGTCTTCTTTACCGGTGCGGCGCGCCTGTACCCGAACCACCGGGCCGGCCACATACCCACCGCCCACAACGTGCCGGCGCCGTCTCATGTAGATCCGGTCACTCACCGATTTTTGCCCGCCAGCGCGCTGGCCCGGCTGTGGGAGCCGGTCGGGTTGGAGCCTTCTCGCCGCGTCATCACCTATTGCGGCGGCGGCGTATTCGGGGCCTACGCCCTCTTCGCGCTGCATGTCATGGGACACGAGAACGCCGCCCTCTACGACGCCTCGTGGATGGAGTGGGGTGCCGATCCCGGCCGGCCGGTGGAGACCGGATCGAAAGCTGCGACACATGATCGCTATCAACCGACGAACCCAAGGAGGCAGTGATGGCGCGAATCAAGCTCATCGATCCCGACCAAGCTCAGGGACGCACGCATGAGGTCTTCGAGCGGGTGAAGGCGTATTACAAGATGGTGCCCGGGCTCCAGCAGGCATTGAACTACCTGCCCGAGACCACGGATGCGTTGTGGACCCTGAGCCTGAATACGGCAATGGAGGGAAGCATCCGTGAAGAGCTCAAGCGCGTGTTCTTCGCGGTGACCGCCTACGAGGTCGAATGTGAATACTGCACCGCGGCCCACATGATCGCCCTGATGGGCAAGAAGTGGAGCCGCCAGGAGTGCGTGGACCTCATCGAGGGCAAACCATCTCCCCGGTTGACCGACAAGGAGAACGCCGCGGTGGACTTCGCCCGGACGGTCGGTCGTCGTCCGGCCGCAGTGACTGACGAGATGACCGACAAACTACGAGCATTCGGATGGACCGATGCCGAGATCGTGGAGATCGTGGCCTCAGTTGCGCTGATGCGCTACACGACCACGGTGGCCAGCGCCCTCGACGTACCGCTCGAAGAGGCCATGGAAGGCGTAGGGGTCAGCTGCGGGGTGCCGCTCGATCGGCTCGAGGGTTGATGGAACCGGCCGCCGGCTTCTCCGGTGGTGACCGACCTGCGACTTCGAAAGAAACCGCAGGCGCAGCCTTCGATCTTCTCGGCGGCATGATGGTGGCTGCTCACGCCGCCGGGCTGGTCACCCTCGGCCTTCAGCTCGGGCTGTTCCGGGCGATGGTCGGCCAGGGACCGTTAACCAGCGTTCAGGTCTCCGATCGGGCCGGGCTACATGAGCGGTGGGTCCGAGAGTGGCTCCATGCCTTATCCGCCGCCAGAGTGGTGACCTACGCCGGGGACGGACGGTTCGAGGTGAGCGACGAGGTGGCCGCCTTACTGGCCGATGAGTCCAGCCTCCTCTATATGGGCGGGAGCTTCACCACGCTTCCCCACCATCTGAGCCTGCTGCCCCGGCTTGCCGAGGCATTCAAAACCGGGCTG
>NZ_JAVKSG010000108.1:0-6812 GCF_039583785.1 Mycobacterium sp. | reverse complement strand
CAGTGAGCGAGCCCATTTCGACCCTGCACGTGATCGCTTGACTGAGGTGGGCGTCAGGGTAGAAGCGCCTCGGATCGGGACGCGGACACACGTGGCTGTTGCCAGGCCGCATGAGAAATTCACCGAGCAAGGTTCGCTGTCGGATGATCAGCCACCACCGGCTGCGCCGACAAAGAAGCGGCGCGGACGCCGCCTGATCCTCGTTGCGGCGGCGGCGACAGTGGTTGTGGTCGCCGCGATCTCGGCCACGGTGTACGTGGTCGAGCAGAACAACACCGCCTGTCAATCGCCACCACCGGCCGCCGTTCTCGACGGCACCTGTCACCTGGTATACGACCCCACGAAAGTGACGGCCAACGGCGCGCCCACTCCGCTGGAACCTAGCTCCGATGACAACTCCTGGTGGGCATTCCGTTCGCTCTGTAAACCGTCGGGATGTGTTGCGACAGGAACCAAACTTGACTTTGGCGCCGGTCGGTGCCCGCAACGCCAGCTCGATGCACTTCAATACCACCGCGTCGTCGACGGGGTCGGGGTGGACGCGGCGCACCGCGCGCTGGGTCATCATCGCGTCACTCAGCGGCATGTCGAGGCGGGTGAGTGCCTCAGTGGCGGTCGGGGTGTCGGTCATGTCGGGAAGGCTACCGTCCGGCGGTTCGCCGGTGTCGGCATCGCGCCGATGGTCCGGGCACCGTCAAGGACATCGGAACTACAGCTTGGTGCGCTGCAATGATTTTCGCTGCCCGAGCGTGCGTGTACGCGCTGAGGGCATCGTCGGCTCCGTCAGGTGATAGAACCCGAGCCGGCAACGCAGCGGTCTCACATAAGCTCCGCCGGAACCGCTGAACTGCTTTACGATTAATCGGTGAGTCCGCAGCAACTCGACGTGGTCATCGTGGGGGCTGGTTTCGGCGGCATCGGTGCCGCGATCCAATTCAACCGGCTGGGCTATGACAACATCGCGATCCTTGAGCGTGAGGACGACTTGGGCGGAACCTGGCACGTCAACCGCTATCCGGGTCTCGCCGTCGACATCCCATCGACGACCTACGCTTACTGGTTCGAGCCGAACCCGTACTGGTCGCGGCTGTTCGCGCCGGGCGACGAACTCAAGCGGTATGCGGACCACGTCGCCGACAAGTATGGCGTACGCCGATACATGCGGTTCAGCAGAACCGTCGAAGGCGCTCGCTGGGACGACCAGGCTCACCTCTGGCGGGTCGCGCTTGGTTGCGGTGAGACGCTGAGCGCGCCATTCCTCGTCACTGCGACGGGTTTCCTGTCCCAGCCGCACATCCCAGACATTCCCGGCGTCGCCGCCTTCGACGGCCGGGTCATCCATACCACCGCCTGGGACGACAACTACGACTTCGAGGGCCGCCGTGTCGGGCTCATTGGCACCGGTGCGACAGCGGTACAGCTGCTCCCCGAGCTGGCCAAGAAGGCCGCCGAGCTGACGGTGTACCAACGCACGGCGATCCATGTGGTGCCAAAGATCGACTTTCCGATACCGAAGGTCATGCAGCGCCTGTTTGCCCGACTTCCGCTGGTCCAGCGCGTCATCCGGTGGGTCACTGACACAACCTTCGATTTGATGCTGGTGCTCGCCGTACTGAACTACCGCTATTTCCGGCGGCTCAACATGGCAGCCGCAAACCTAGCCAAGGTTCTCCGGTTCGTTTCTATTCGCGATAAAGAACTTCGGCGCAAGCTCACGCCGGATTACGACTTCGGATGTAAGCGACCCACCTACTCCAATTCTTACTACCGGACCTTCACCAAGCCGCACGTGCATCTGCAGACGGCCGGCATCGAGCGGATCGAGTCAGACGGCATCGTCGCGTCCGACGGGACCAAGACGCAGATAGAAACGCTGGTGTTGGCCACCGGTTTCGACCTGTGGGACAACAACTTGCCGGCGATCGAAATTATCGGCCGCGACGGCCGCGACCTCGGAAAGTGGTGGCGCGACAATGGCTTCCAATCCTACCAGGGGGTTTCGATCCCGTACTTCCCAAACTATCTGAGCTTGGCCAGCCCCTATGCAACCTGCGGCTTGTCGTACTTCAGCACGATTGAATACCAGATGCGGCACATGAACCGGTTGTTCGGTGAGGTGCGTCGTCGCAACGCGACCACGTTTGAAGTCACCGAACAGGCCAACGCCCGCTTCCGGAATCGGATGACCAAGCTGCTGGACAACACGGTGCTCGGCCGTGGTGACTGCGCCAGGTCGCATTCCTACTACTTCAGCCCTAGCGGCGAAACTTTGCTGCGTCCCTCGTCACCACACGACACGATTCGTGAACAGACCCGCTTCCCGTTGAGCGACTACGTGATTGCCTGATTGACTACTGGCATTTCAACACACCGCGTCGTCAAGTCTGCGCGTTCGGCGTGTCGGTCGTCATGTCGGGAAGGCCACCGCGCTACATCTGGCCGGCGCTGACATCGCGCCAGCCTGGCACCATCACCGACATCGACGGCCGGCCAAAGCCCGTGGTCGGCGCTTCAACCCCGGTAAGTCAAGGATCGACATAGATCACCTCGGGTTCAAAAGCCGAGTGTGGCGATCTGTTATCCGATCAGACTTGACACGTCGGACATAAACGTGCTCATGCTCAACCCGCCATCTAGCAACCCGAGCAGAGCCGTGGCATCACCGGCGAGACCGTTCGGCAGCTCCGCGATGATTTGCGATGGGAGCGACAGCAGCTGGTCCAGTTCTGCCGTAATCAGTTGCGGCTGAGTGAGATCAGCCACTGCATTGTTGACACCTTGCACGGTCGCTGCTTCCAGATGTGCCAGGACAGTGCTCGGGTCGACGTTCGGGAACAGCCCAACCGGAGTGGGAACATCCGCAGGTCCGGCCCGGTCATAGCCCAAGTTGACGATGTACGTCAGGTCCGGTGCAATCAGGTCGGCTAGCGGGGTCCCCACCCCGCTCTGATACAGCGGTTCCAACAGCGGCAGATGCTGGACGGGAATCAGGTAGTAGTTGGTCTCCCCAACCCCGGTGAGGGCCGCCGACCCCGGCAAGAGTTCAGCCGTAGCAAGCTGTTGGGGTGTAAGCGTTGCATAGGCGAGGTGCGAATAGATGACGCCCAGCGCTGCGTTGAGATCCGCCGGGATGTCGATCGGGTACTGCGGGAAGTCGGCGAGGCCGTCGTACTGGACCGTGTAAATATCGGTGGGGTAGACAGTGTCCGGCGGCGTCGCGACAAAGTACGGTTGGTTCAAAGCCGCAATCGGGGTCAGATTCAAATACGGGTTGAGAAAGCTGAATCGCGCGTAGATGCCGCCGTCTGGATTGTTCATATCACCGAGCAGCACGAAGTGTAGGTCGGCGGGACTCGGCTGTTGGTCGGCGGGTAGAGCGTCGAGCGCTTTCATTTCCAGGGTGGCTACGGCGGTGCTCTGGGAGTAGCCGAGAACGACGATGTCGTCTCCGGCGTATGTCTGCGTGATGGCGGTGTTCAGATCGGTGACGGACTTATCGACCGCCAGGTTGAAGGGCAGAGAGTTGAGGCCGGTCAACGGAAAGTCCTGCTCGGGCGTGGCAAGTCCGATCGGCGCGAACCCAGGAAACACTGGTTGTCCAAGGAAGGGCTGTGCGGGATCGACGAACCTGTCGTAAACATCCGTCGTGAACGCAGAAGTCGGCTCCGTCCCGGTGAGATTGCTGCCGCCCAGGAATGTGCCGCCGCTCATGATCAATGCCACATCGTCCCCGGTCGCATCGGTGGTAGCCAGCTGCACAACCGCGCCGAAGATGTGGGCATCGGGTGGTGGCGCGACCGGGCTGACGGCGATGACGCTGCCCCCGGCGAGTGCCGCGGCTGTCATGACATGTGTACCCACCGACCTCATGCTTTCTCCTCTAGAGTCCGCACCCAGGCCTACCTTAATAGATCCTAAGTAGAAGGTAAAGAAGGCGTAAACAAAATCCACAGGTCTCAGCCGGCTGCCAGCTGCAGACGTTCGACGAGACGATCGGCCCCGATCAGGCGCAGTCATCGACTCGCTGCTCGCCCCGCCAACGCTGCCTTTGAAGAGCGCAGCAACCTGCTTGCGCTGCGACGCCTTGTTTGACGCGTTTACAACCGAAGTGCCCGGGTAATCGCTGACTCGTACACAGTTCCCGTGCACGCGAGGTAGGGGAAGATATGGCAACGGCCACAACCGAGCCGGTACGGCTACCGCCAAGACCGTGGGCCCCGAAGATCGTTCAAGGATTGGCGATGTATGTTGCCCAGCATGGAACAGTTGCCGCTCTGGCCCGGCAGTACGGCAGCGCGTTCACCCTGAACTTGCCGGTATTCGGCCGCACGGTGGTGATCAGCGAACCAGCCTTGGTCAAGGATTTGTTCAACACAAACCGGCAGTTGCTTGGGCGGGCGAAAAATGATTTCGGCGACATTATCGGCCCCGGATCGCTGTGGGGTCTTGAGGGCGATGAACTCCTCGAACGCCGCCAATTGCTGCTCCCGGCTTTTCACGGCAAACGAATGCGAAGCTACGAGCCGATGATCGAAGAAGAGGTGCTGGGCGAAGTCGCGAACTGGCCGCAGGCCCGCGAGTTCGAAACGCTGCCGTCGATGTTGCGCATCACCCTCAACGTGATCCTGCGGGCCCTGTTCGGCGTGCAAGGCCCCGCGTTGGAAGAACTTGCGAATCTGGTACCGCCCCTAGTCAAGCTCGGTTCCCGGATCGCCTTCCTGCCGCCGATTACGCGGCGAGACCTCGGTCGGTGGAGCCCCGGAGGGCGGGTTCTGCAGTACCTGCGCCGGACCGACGCCGTCATAAGTTCGCTCATAACCGATGCGCGGGCTGGCCCGGCCTGCGAAGAGCGCAATGACGTGCTCGCGCTGCTGTTGCAGGCGCGGTACGAGAACGGTGAGCCGATCCCTGATTCACATATCGCCGACGAGTTGGTGACCTTGCTGGCCGCCGGTCACGAGACGACCTCCAATGCGATGGCCTGGACCGTGGAGCGGTTGGCCCGACATCCACATCTGCTGTCGCGGCTGACTGAGGAGGTTGACACGGGTGGATCTGAATTGCGGCAGGCGACGATTCGAGAAGTGCTGCGGACCCGGCCGGTCATCACCGCCGGATTGCGCCAGACCAAAACGCGAATCCGGCTGGGAGAGTGGGTCATCCCGGAGGACACGTTGGTCATGATAAGTATTGCACTGGCCCATGGTTCAGAAGAGAACTTTGCGGATGCGGCGTCGTTCAATCCGGACCGATTCATCGGCGCCGTGCCGAAGCCCTTCGCGTGGATTCCGTTCGGCGGCGGAATGAATCGCTGTGTCGGCGCGGCGTTGGCCCAGATGGAAATGGACATCGCCGTTCGCACACTGCTGCGCGAATTTCATTTCGCGCCAACCGACGCGCCGGCTGAACGGCGTCATACCCGCGGTGTGGCGATCGCGCCCGGACGGGGTGGGCGAGCGGTCGTGTACCGGCGAGCGGCCAACACGTCGAGTGACCGAATAACGGCGGCTAACCACAGCGGCTGACGTCTGGCAAATTGTGATGGCGTGCGCAGCAACGCGACCGCTATCCTTCTTCAATGGCACCGAACCCGTCGGGAAAGGTCGCATTCGTTACTGGTGGGGCATCGGGCATCGGTGCCGCGCTGGCGGCTGAGCTAGTCGACCAGGGCGCCAGAGTCTGGATCGCCGATCGCCAGGTCGGGCCGGCCGAGGAGCTGGCGCACCGCCTCAATAGCGTTGGGGGAGAGGCGCATGCGATAGAGCTTGATGTGCGCAGCTACTCATCTTTCGAGCATGCCGTCGCCGAGGCGCTGCAGCGATCCGGGCGGATCGACTATCTGTTCAACAATGCCGGCATTGGGGTCGGCGGTGAAATCGATTCGTATACGCTCGATGACTGGAGCGACGTATTTGACGTGAACTTACGCGGTGTGGTGCACGGCATCCAAGTGGCCTATCCCATCATGATCAAGCAACACTCCGGCCACATTGTGAATACAGCGTCGATGGCCGGCCTTATCACTACGGTGGGTCAGGCCAGCTATACCGCCACAAAGCACGCCGTCGTCGCACTCTCCAAGACGTTGCGGCTGGAGGCCGAGCGTCACGGCGTCCAGGTCTCGGTTCTCTGTCCGGGAGTGATCCGGACCCCGATGCTCACCGGCGCGCGGTACGGACGGAACAACAACTTCAGCGATGAGGACCTCCTCAGGTTAGCGGAGGCAGTGCGGCCGATGGCGCCCCAAAAGTTCGCCGAGCGCGCCCTTCCTGCCGTATTGCGTGGAAACGCGATCATCGTGCTGCCGGCGTGGTGGAGGGCACTATGGTATCTTGAGCGCCTTTCCCCCGCGTTGTCGATGCAAGCGGCCAAAGTGGCGCTCAAGCGCTTACGTGAAGCGCAGAACACCGCCCACTGATCCGAAACACAACTGCGGACGATGGCGTTGGCGGCCCGTTCGGTGCACGTCAACACCACCGCGTCGTCGACGGGGCCGGGCCGGAGGCGGCGCACTGCGCGCTGGGTCAGCATCGCGCCGCACCAGGCGCTGACGGCATTCCACGGAAAGTGCTTGTGTTTCGGCTGCTTCCAGTAGGGCAAGTGGTCGCCGAAAAAGACGCGCACACCAGTCCGCTTGAAGGAGCTAGCCAAGCCTCGGATGTTGTCGAGATCAACGTTGATTCGGTACCGGTGGCTGTGGCAACCGTTGAATCCACAGAAGTGGAGAAGTTGTTCAGGAGATATTGTCAAGACCTGTGGATGAGGGTGTTTCAGGCGACCTCCGTTTCGGTTGATTCGGCACCGGGCTCGGC
>NZ_JAVKSG010000107.1:0-6908 GCF_039583785.1 Mycobacterium sp. | reverse complement strand
AGCCGACGCCGGACCTCCGCCGGCAGAGCAACAACGCCCCGTGACTGCACCCCTATATATCCATGAAAGGTCATCACAACAGTGTCTCAGGTCTGCCGCAATACAGCAATACAGCCTTGCTGCGCTGATGGCGCTCGGTCCGCACCTTTTGGGCGCCTCGGGGGGTAGATTTCCGACTAATGGGCAAGGTGAGATAGCTTTGCCGTTTGTCGCCCGCCTACCGGTGATTCAGTATGTGCGGCAGAGGTTTCGGCGTGGCGGCGGCATCGAGTGTGCGCTCAGGGTTTTCAGTGTGCGCACAGGGCGGAGCGCCGCGGCGTGTCGCCGCCCGGGATACACACTCGACGCACCGGGCCGCCAGTAAGGGGGTTGATCGCCGGTTGCTAACAAACGGCGAAGGCGTGGGCCGACGACGAGTGATCGACGCGTCGCGTCACACGATGCTGCCCTGCTCCCGACCGACATTGGAGTCGAGAAACGGTAGCCGGCAACGACTCCCAATCGAAACGCAGTCGATAGATCAGGCCCCGTATACCGGAACGGGCGTCCGTGACTTGGCCAGCAGATCGGTGACCACTGGCCCCAACTCGGCGGGATCCCAGCGGGCTCCCTTGTCGATCTGCGGTCCGTGCGCCCACCCCTCGGCGACGCCGATCTTGCCGCCCTCGACCTCGAACACCCTCCCGGTGATGTCGCGGGATTCGTTGCTGCCCAACCACACCACCAGCGGTGAGATGTTCTCCGGGGCCATCGAATCGAAATCGTTGTTTTGCGTGGCCATCATGTCGGCGAACACCGTCTCGGTCATCCGGGTCCGGGCCGACGGCGCGATCGCGTTGACCGTGACGCCGTAGCGGCCCATCTCCGCGGCGCCGACCAGAGTCAGTGCCGCGATGCCGGCCTTGGCCGCACTGTAGTTACCCTGCCCGACGCTGCCCTGCAAGCCCGCACCGGAGCTGGTGTTGATGATCCGCGCGTCAACGGTTTTGCCCTCTTTGCTCTGCCCGCGCCAGTACGAGGCGGCGTGCCGCATCGCGGCGAAGTGGCCTTTGAGATGTACGGCGATAACGGCGTCGAACTCTTCTTCGCTGGTGTTGGCCATCATTCGGTCGCGCACGATGCCGGCGTTGTTCACCAGGACGTCCAAGCCGCCGAAGGTGTCGACGGCGGTTCGGATCAGAGCGGCGGCTTGGTTCCAGTCCGCGATGTCGGAGCCGTCGGCGACGGCTTCGCCTCCGGCAGAGACGATTTCGTCGGCCACGCGCTGCGCGGCGCTGCCGCCACCGGCCGGCGAACCGTCCAGGCCCACACCGATGTCGTTGACGACGACGCGAGCACCCTCGGCCGCGAAGGCCAGGGCGTGCGCCCGCCCGATACCGCCGCCCGCTCCGGTGACGATGACGACACGGCCGTCGACTACTCCCACTGCTGACTCCTTTACTTGATCGCGCTGGCGTTGGTGGTGGCCAGATAATGCGGCGGTTCGCCGCCGCCGTGCACCTCCAGCGAGGCGCCGCTGATGTAGGAGGCCGCGTCCGAGGCCAGAAACGCTGCGGCCCAACCGACGTCGGTGGGGGTGGCGAGTCGCCCGAGCGGCACGTTCTTCGAAATCGCGGCGATCGACTCGGCGTCGCCGTAGAACAACTCCGCCTGCTCGGTCTCGACCATGCCGACCACGCAGGCGTTCACCCGGACCTTCGGGCCCCACTCGACCGCGAGTGTTTGAGTGAGGCTTTCCAGGCCGGCCTTGGCCGCGCCGTAGGCCCCGGTTCCCGGTGATGGCCGGCGGCCGCTGAGGCTGCAGATGTTGACGATCGACCCGCCGCTCGGCTGATTCCGCATCACATCGTTGGCGTGCTGGGAAACCGACAGCGCGCCAAGCAGATTGAGTTCGATGATTTTGCGGTTGAACGTCGCGCTGGATTCCGCGGTCAAGACGAACGGCGAACCGCCGGCGTTGTTCACCACTGTGTCGAGGCGGCCGTGCTTGCCGACGATCGCCTCGATCATGGCCTTGACGGCGTCGTCGTCGCGGATGTCGCAGGGGTGGAAGTCGTAGCAAAGGCCTTCGACGTCGCGCCGCGCGCAGGTGACGACGGTGGCGCCTTGCTGGGCGAATACCTCGCTGATACCCGCGCCTACCCCTCGAACGCCGCCGGTCACCAGCACGACCCGGCCGGTGAGCCCGAAGTTGAAAGCGGGCCCTGGGTCGGCATGAGTCACTGTGCTAGCGTACCAAGCAAGTGCTTGCTTAGGTAATCGTCCCCCAACGCCCCCGTCGTCCCCCAAGGAAGTGGTCGAAGATCTCGATGACAATCACGTCACGCACCGTGGAGACGGGGATCGTCGCGGTCACCGTCGACTACCCTCCGGTCAACGCCATCCCATCGCGCGGCTGGTTCGAACTCGGCGAGGTCCTGACCGCCGCCGGCAACGATCAGAGCACGCACGCGGTGATCCTGCGCGCCGAGGGCCGCGGCTTCAACGCCGGCGTGGACATCAAGGAAATGCAGCGCACCGAAGGCTTTACCGCGCTGATCGACGCCAACCGCGGCTGCTTCGCGGCTTTTCGCGCGGTCTACGAGTGCGCGGTGCCGGTGATCGCGGCGGTCAACGGATTCTGCGTCGGCGGCGGCATCGGATTGGTCGGCAACGCCGACGTCATCGTGGCTTCCGACGACGCCACCTTCGGCCTGCCCGAGGTGGAGCGCGGCGCACTGGGCGCGGCGACCCATCTGTCGCGACTGGTGCCACAGCACCTGATGCGGCGACTGTTCTTCACTGCCGCCACCGTCGACGCGGCGACGCTGCACCACTTCGGCTCGGTGCACGAGGTGGTGTCGCGCGCGGAACTCGACGAAGCCGCGCTGCGCATCGCGCGCGACATCGCCGCCAAGGACACCCGGGTGATCCGAGCAGCCAAGGAGGCGCTGAACCTGATCGACGTCCAGCGGGTCAACTCCAGTTACCGCATGGAGCAAGGGTTTACCTTCGAGCTCAACCTCGCCGGGGTGGCCGACGAGCACCGCGACGCGTTTGTGAAGAAGCAATGACCGACAAGAGAACCACTCTCGACGACGCCGTCGCGCAGGTACGCAACGGCATGACGATCGGCATCGGTGGCTGGGGGTCGCGTCGCAAGCCGATGGCATTCGTGCGCGCGCTGCTGCGCACCGACGTCAAAGACCTGACCGTGGTGACCTACGGCGGCCCGGACGTGGGCCTGCTGTGCTCGGCGGGCAAGGTGAAGCGGGTCTACTACGGCTTCGTCTCACTCGACTCGCCGCCGTTCTACGACCCGTGGTTCGCCAAGGCCCGCAGCAGCGGAGCGCTCGAAGCCCGCGAAATGGACGAGGGCATGCTGCGCTGCGGATTGCAAGCCGCGGCACAACGCTTGCCGTTCTTGCCGATTCGCGCCGGGCTGGGCAGTTCGGTGCCCGACTTCTGGGAAGGTGAACTCAAGACGGTCACCAGCCCCTACCCGGCACCCGGCGGTGGCCACGAGACGCTGCTCGCGATGCCCGCGCTCAACCTGGACGCCGCGTTCGTGCATCTCAACCTCGGCGACGAGCGGGGCAACGCCGCCTACACCGGCATCGACCCCTATTTCGACGACCTGTTCCTGATGGCCGCGCAGCGCCGTTACCTGTCGGTGGAACGTATCGTCTCCACCGGAGAGTTGGTCAAAGCCGTTCCGCCGCAGGCGTTGCTGGTCAACCGGATGATGGTCGACGGTGTGGTCGAGGCACCCGGCGGCGCGCACTTCACCACCGCGGCACCGGACTACGGCCGGGACGAGAAGTTCCAGCGGCACTACGCCGAAGCCGTCGCCACCGACGCGAGTTGGCAGGCGTTCGTACAGACCTATCTGTCCGGTGGCGAGGCCGAATATCAAACGGCCGTGCAAAAATTCGCCGAGGAGGCAGCACAGTGAGCACTCGGGCAGAGGTGTGCGCAGTAGCCTGCGCCGACCTGTTCCGCGACGCGGGCGAGATCATGGTCAGCCCGATGACCAACATGGCGGCGGTGGGTGCGCGACTGGCCCGGCTGACGTTCTCGCCCGACATCGTGCTGACCGACGGCGAGGCGCAGTTGCTCGCCGACACTCCGGCGCTGGGCAAGACCGGACCGGTCGAAGGCTGGATGCCGTTCGGCCGGGTGTTCGAGACGTTGGCCTGGGGCCGCCGCCACGTGGTGATGGGCGCCAATCAGGTTGACCGCCATGGCAATCAGAACATCTCGGCGTTCGGGCCGCTGCAGCAGCCCAAGCGGCAGATGTTCGGGGTCCGCGGCGCGCCCGGCAACGCCATCAACCACGCGACCAGCTACTGGGTGGGCAACCACTCCAAGCGGGTGTTCTGCGAGACCGTCGACGTCGTCTGCGGTGTCGGCTGGGACAACGTCGATGACGATAACCCGGCGTTCCGGTTCGCCAACACCTACCGGGTGGTGTCCAACCTCGGCGTGTTCGACTTCGGTGGCCCGGACCGCACGATGCGCGCGTTGTCGCTGCACCCCGGCGTCGCGGCAGACGAGGTCCGCGACAACACGTCGTTCGAGGTGCACGGACTCGACGGTGCCGACGAATCGCGGTTGCCGACCGACGAAGAGCTGCAGTTGATCCGCGAGGTTATCGACCCGAAGGCGCTGCGGGACGGGGAGATACGCTGGTGAGATTGCGTACGCCGCTGACCGAGCTGATCGGCATCGAGCACCCGGTGGTGCAGACCGGCATGGGCTGGGTGGCCGGCGCGCGCCTCGTGGCGGCCACGTCGAACGCGGGTGGGCTGGGCATCCTGGCCTCGGCCACCATGACGCTCGACGAGCTGGCCGTCGCGATCGGCAAGGTCAAAGCCGCCACCGACAAGCCGTTCGGTGTCAACATTCGTGCCGACGCCGGCGATGCCGGCGACCGGGTCGACCTGATGATCCGCGAAGGCGTGAGGGTCGCCTCGTTCGCGTTGGCGCCCAAGCAGGAATTGATCGCCCACCTCAAAGAGGCCGGCGCCGTGGTGATTCCGTCGGTCGGCCTGGCCAAGCACGCCCGCAAGGTGGCCGCCTGGGGCGCCGACGCGGTGATCGTCCAGGGCGGCGAAGGCGGCGGGCACACCGGGCCGATCGCCACCACGCTGCTGCTGCCCTCGGTACTGGACGCCGTGAGCATTCCGGTGATCGCCGCCGGCGGCTTCTTCGACGGCCGCGGCCTCGCCGCCGCACTGTCGTACGGCGCCGCCGGGGTGGCGATGGGTACCCGCTTCCTGCTCACCTCGGATTCCACCGTCCCCGACGCGGTCAAGCAGCGTTACCTGCAGTCCGCCCTGGACGGCACCGTCGTCACCACCCGGGTCGACGGGATGCCGCACCGGGTGCTGCGCACCGGCCTGGTGGAGAAGCTGGAAAGCGGCTCACGGGCAAGGGGTTTCACCGCAGCGGTGGGCAACGCCGCGAAGTTCAAGAAGATGTCGCAGATGAGCTGGTCTGCGATGATCCGCGACGGCCTGGCGATGCGGCACGGCAAGCAGCTGACCTGGTCGCAGGTGGTGATGGCGGCCAACACCCCGATGTTGCTGAAAGCCGGCCTGGTCGAGGGCAACACCGACGCCGGCGTGCTGGCGTCCGGGCAGGTGGCCGGCATCGTCGAGGACCTGCCGTCGTGCGCGGAGTTGATCGATGCGATCGTCGCTGATGCGGTCAAGCACCTGCAGGCCGCGGCCGCGTTGGTGGAGTGACCTCAAGACTCCACGACCATCAATGTGTGTCGGGTCGGGTCGCGGAACCAGAACATCGGTGGAACCGGTTCGGCCATTCGCGCCATGTCCGCATCGACGTCGACGCCGGTCTGCATCTGACCCGGACCGGCGGCTCGGACCCGCTCACCGTCCGGGAAGCGACTCGGCGGGTGGGAGTTTCGCCGAACGCGAGGCATTGCTGCAAGCCGTTGCGACGGCGATCCAGCACCGAATGGCGACGCGGATGCGAACGCCGATGCGCCGACGCGGCTCAACTGAGCTGCTGCGAGCCGTCGGCATTGGCTACATCAAGTTCGCCCTGGACGAGCCAGGGTGGTTCGAGGTCGCATTCTTCGGAGTGGGCCGCTGCGTCACGCCCGTCGCCGTGACGTTGACGCGCTCGCTGAGGGATCGAGCGACGGGCACCCGCCGACTGTGTAGGTTGTGGCGAAAATTCAGCCAATCGGCGGTCATAACCTGCACGCTCGACGGAATGCGTTACAACCGCTCAATGGTCGTGACGTTGGCGGTGCCGCCGACTTCGCAGATGGTCTGCAATCCCGCTAGCCCCGCGCACATCCACCTCGAGTTGTTCTATGGGTACACCGCCGCCCCGGCGGCCGAGCGCCATCGGGTCAGCACGACACGTTCGATCTGGTGCCCGGCGACTCGATTCTGGAAGGCGCGCTGCAGCGCCGCGGCGATGTGCCGTACGCCTGCATGGGCGGCGCCTGCGGCACCTGCCAGGCGAAACTCGTCGAAGGCCAGGTGGACATGGACCACAACTTCGCGCTGGGCAAGGCCGAGCTCGACGGCGGTTACATCCTGACCTGCCAGTCGCACCCGACGACGCCACACGTGGCCATCGACTACGCCTGGGCCGGCGCTTGCCCCCACCCCCGCGCGCGACCCACCCCCGCGCGAGTGTGCATCTCGCGACGCGACACGCCGCTGAGCCGTCGTGGATTGCACATTCGGCGCAAGAAAGTCACGGACGCCACCCCGCGGCTTCCATGGCGGCAACGACGCGGGCCACGAACGTTGCCCGCCGGTATCGAAGCAGGTTGCTGCTGACCCTGATGATCACCCAGCCCAGCGCGTGCAGCGCGCTGTAGCGGTCGATGTCCCGATCCCGCTGCCCGGCGTCCGTCCAATGCTGGGGGCCGTCGTACTCGATGC
>NZ_JAVKSG010000106.1:0-7086 GCF_039583785.1 Mycobacterium sp. | reverse complement strand
TTACTGGTGAGCCTCCTCTTTGCACGCGTCGTTTATCGGGGTCGCGGCCGCTACATTCCAAATCTCTACGCCCGGGACATCCGCGTTTACGACGACGCATACCGCTCATTTATCGGCCGTACGCTCGCGGATCTGCGTCGGTGCCGGATTCGAGGGCACACACTTTTACGGGAAGCGTCGCGTTTGACCACGCCAGGTCGCCAGGATTCGGCAGAATTAGTGCTCGATCTGGGCGTCTGGCTCGGCTGGTCGACCAGGCTGATAGCTGACGCCAGCGGCCGCATGGTCTACGGCTTCGATACTTTCGAAGGCCTTGTCGAAGACTGGCAGATCGACGACCAGATGCTGATCAAACAGGGAACTTTTTCACTATCAGAACCGCTCGCAGAACGTTTTATGCGCGATACCGGTGTGAGCTTGCACGAGGGGCTGCCCGCCACGCTCGGCCGCAGGGTGCAGTTCATCAAGGGCAGCACCTACGAGACGTTGGCCCCGTTCCTGGCCGCCAGACCGGGCGCCCCCATCAGGCTTTTCCACATGGATTTGGATACCTACGAGAGTTGCCTGCACGCCCTGGAAACCTGTAAGGACCGTTTTATCGAAGGATCCATCCTCGTCTTCGACGAGTATCTGGTTACCAACGGTGAAATGCGGGCGTTCTTCGAGTTCCAAAGCGAGTATGAGCTGCAATGGCGGTACCGGGCATGGGGTCTCGAGATCTTCGAGATGAACCTCGAGAGGGTCACTGCGCGTTGGAGGCGCATCGCCTACTTCCTTGTCCTGATTGCAGGATATTGGTGCAAGGGTGACGGCAGCTATGTTTGGAAATTCTTCCAAAAGCGGTTTTGGCGATTCTGGCTGGGCGCACCGATAGGCGATATTCTTTTCATGCTCGGCGCTGCCGGACAGCGTAAATCGGTCAGCCTTGAGATTACCGGTCTAGGTAAGCTCGACCGGACTCGCTGGCATGGTTGAGCCAACGCCGGTACTCATCACTGGCGGAGCGGGCTTCATTGGGTCCGCGCTAGCGCGGCGCCTCGTCATGGCCGGATACGACGTGGCGGTGATGGACGTCGTGCACCCGCAAGTACATGGCGACGGGGCAGCGATCGACCTGCCGCCGTCGGTGCGGTTGTTCACTGGCGATGTCACCCACGCCCCCGACGTCGACGCGGTGCTTCGGTTGACTCGTCCAGCCCAGATCGTCCACTTGGCGGCCGAGACAGGAACGGCGCAGTCGCTCTCCGAGGCGACCCGCCATGGTTCGGTGAACGTGGTGGGAACGACCCAGCTTCTGGACGCCCTGAGTCGTGCCGCGCTGGTGCCAGACCAGTTCGTCCTGGCTTCGTCGAGAGCCGTCTACGGCGAGGGCCCTTGGCAATACGGCTCTGCGGTCTTCTACCCGCAGCCGCGCAGCCACGCTCAGTTGGTGGCCGGTATCTGGGATCCGCAAGGGCCCACCGATGATCCGGCAGTCCCGCTTGCGAGCTGCGCTGGGCGGACGGAGCCCCGGCCGACCAACATTTACGCCGCGACCAAACTCGCCCAAGAGCACATCATGGCCGCCTGGACGGCCGCTCACGACACCAAGCTCAGCGTGCTCCGCCTGCAGAATGTCTACGGGCCGGGGCAATCGCTGACGAACTCCTACACCGGCATTGTCGCTCTTTTCGCGCGATTGGCGCTCGAGCGGCGCACGTTGGAGGTCTACGAAGACGGCCGGATCGTGCGCGATTTCGTCTACATCGACGATGTCGTCGACGCGCTCTTCGCCGCGATCGAGCGACCTGCGGCGCAGCCCCGCTGCCTCGACATCGGGTCGGGTACCCCGACGACCATCCATGACCTGGCTGACAAGATCGCTGCCATCTGCGATGCTCCAGAACCGATCGTGGTGGCGAAGTTCCGCGACGGTGACGTTCGCGCCGCGAGGTGCGACATCGAGCCGGCAACCAAAGAGCTCGACTGGCGCCCACAGCGGACGCTGGAGGAAGGTCTACGCGCTCTGCTCGACTGGATCGGCGACCAGGCCGAAGCACCCATCGGGCCGCCGGTCAGCCAACACGCTTGAGGCGCGCGAAACTTTCTACAAGATCGGCGGCCGCCGCGACGCTGTCGGCGGACTCGGTCATCTGGGCGACCCGCTGCGTCCAGGGGCTGGTGGCCTCCGGTAGGCCGAGCCCGCGACGCTGCCCATCTTCGATTTTCTGCCCGCCACGCCACGACAGCCACTCGCGCGTCTTCATCGCGCGCAGTCGTCCGGAAATCCGGAAAAAGTCTTGCGATACCATACTGCGGTGCTGTGGCGGCGTCGAGAACATGCTGAGCGGACACTGGGGCGCAACCGGCCGGCACCGAGTCGCGGAAAGGCCGCCCGCGGAACCAGCTACGTAGATAGGAACGCGGCGCTTCGAATTGCCGCGGCCACGTTTGAGTCCGCGCCGACGCCATGGCAATTTTTAAAAAAGCTTGCGATTCCTGCACTGGCTCCCTATTTTTACCAGCCGACGGGCTCCGAGTCCGAGGAATATCACAAGTGGTACTACAACACTGGAGTGTTTAATAAAACCACTTGGATGGGGGTCAAGTGCCAGAAGTCAGCCAGTGACATGTGGAATTACCAGGAAATTCTGTTTGATCTGAAACCCTCTTTGGTAATTGAGTTCGGCACGAACTACGGCGGGTCGGCTTTATTCTTCGCCAACGTAATGAGACAGATCGGCGAGCCATTCAAGGTGCTTTCCGTGGACGTCTTCCACGGACCCCTCGAGCCAAGAGCTCGACGCGATTCCGATGTTTTGTTCGTCGAGTCACGATCCACGGTTCCGGCCGTTGCTGAGCACATTCAACGCCTCAGAGGTGAGTTCCCGGGCAAGGTCTTCGCGATCCTAGACAGCGATCACTCAAAAGATCACGTGCTGGCCGAGATGAAATTCTTGCGGCCGCTACTCTCCGCCGGCGACTACCTCTTAGTGGAGGACTCCAACATGAACGGACACCCCGTTCTTCCTGGATGGGGACCGGGCCCGTATGAAGCTATCGAGGCATACGAAAAAGAATTCCCAAACGACTACACGCATGACGTGGAGCGGGAGAACAAATTCGGCTGGACACAAGCGCCCAACGGATTCCTGATCCGCAACTAGCGTCCTGCTCGCGGTCTGCCTTTATTTCGGCGCAAATCCGAGTGCTCAATTGCCGACGAACTCCTACACCGGGATTGTCGCTCTTTTCGCGCGATTGGCGCGCGAGCAGTGAGCCAGCAACCAAAGAGCTTGACTGGCGCTCACAGTGGACCCGGCACCAAGACCGGACGACCTCGACAAGGACCGACAGGCGACCAGGCGACCCAAGACCGTTCGGGGCCGCCGCAAAGTCAGGACCAGCTCCTGCTATGTCAACAGCAGCGGTGAATGTGGCCGAGAAGTGTTGAACAGCTGTGTAATAATGCCTCGATTCAACGAAACGTCCCCCTACTCAGTTAGGTGACCGTGCGCCAGGCCGACGGTGTTAGCCCGATTGAAGGGGCTGAGAGTCGGCGCTCGGCGCAGTCGAGATTTCGACCGGACATCGAGGGCCTGCGCGCTGTTGCGGTGGTGGCCGTGGTCCTCTTCCACGCACAGGTGCCCGGCGTGGGCGGCGGCTTCGTCGGCGTGGACGTGTTCTTCGTCATCTCGGGCTTCCTGATCACCGGGCTGCTCTGGCGCGAGACCAGCACCACCGGCACCGTGAAGCTGAGCCGCTTCTACGGGGCGCGGGCCCGCCGACTGCTGCCGGCATCGGCCACCGTCGGCGTCATCACCATGATCGCCTCGGCGGCCCTGTTGCCCGCGGTTCAGGCCCGGGCCGTCATTGATGACGGCATCTACAGCGCACTGTACGTCGGCAACTACTGGTTCATTAAGCAAGGCGTCAGCTACTTCGGCCACCTGCCGCCCTCGCCGTTCCAGCACTACTGGTCTTTAGGCGTCGAAGAACAGTTCTACCTGGTGTGGCCACCCATGATCATTGGCACGGCGTGGCTGGTCCGGCGTGCGCGCCGACGCGCCACCCAAGCCCAGGCCCCCTCCTCGGAGCGCCCGTATCTGGTGGTCCTTGCGCTGGTCGCGGCCGTCTCGTTCGCGCTGTCGCTGGTGAGCACCTACGTGTTGACTACGACGGCGTTCTTCTCGCTGCCCACGCGGGCCTGGCAGTTGGCCGCCGGCGGCCTGGTCGCGCTCACGGCTGGGCAGTGGCGCCGACTCCCGTCCCGAGTTGTCGCGGTCGCGGGGTGGGCCGGGCTGGGGATGATTCTGCTGGCCTGCACCCAATTGAGCACAACCACCTTCTACCCGGGTGCCGCCGCGCTGTTGCCGGTGCTGGGTGCGGTGCTGGTGATCGGCGCCGGCTTCGCCGCCCCTGCCGAGGGGTGCGGCCACGTCCTGGCAGTGTCGCCGATGCGCGCGATCGGGCGGATGTCGTACTCGTGGTATCTGTGGCACTGGCCGGTGCTGGTGCTCGCGCCGGCATTGCTGGGCCACCCGCTGGGTCTGGCCGGCAGGCTGGTAGCGGCCCTGGTCTCCGGCGGGCTGGCGGTGCTGACCTTGCGTTTCATCGAGAACCCGTTGCGATTCGCCGCTCCGATTCGCCGGTCAGCCCTGGCCAGTCTCACGCTCGGCGGCGCCGCCACCGCGGTCGCGGTCGCGGTCGGCATGGCACTACCCCAATGGATACCCGTCCCGGTTCCCCGCGGCCCGGCGGCTACGCCGCTGACCATCACCGCGGCGCCGCCCCCGACGGGCGCCACCATCGCCGCCTACGATGCGGCGGTGCAGCACGTCTTCGCCCAAGTGCAGGCCGCGGTCGCGGCATCCGCGGGGCTCAAAACCGTACCCTCGGACCTGCGCCCGCCGCTCGCCGACGGGGCAGCCAACGGAACGGTCTATTCGCCCAACAGCTGCTTTCGCTCGCAATCCCAAGGTGGACAGCCGGAGTGCGCGACCGGCAATACCGCGTCGACGACCACGGTGGCCCTGGTCGGCGACTCACAGGCCGCGATGTGGAATCCGGCGTTCCAGCAGATCGCCGAGAGACGGCCCTGGCGGCTGGAAATGATGGCCAAGATGGGTTGCCCATTGATCGACGTGCCAATCACCAACAGCCTCTTCAGTCGCCTGGTCGAACACTTTCGACGCTGCGAGCAGTGGCGCGGTGAGATCATGGCCCGGTTACGCGCCGAGCGCCCGCGGCTGGTTCTGCTGAGCGTGTGGCGCGGATACCGTGGCGGCAACGAGAACGGTTGGCTGTCAGGTTTCACGCCATATGACCCGGCCTGGATCAACAGCCTGACCCGCCTCGTGCAGCAGCTGCGCGGCATCGGTGCGCAGGTACTGGTGCTCGGGCCGGTCCCGGATCCGCACTCCGTGGTGCCGCTGTGCCTGTCCAGCCACCTCGATAACGTGACGGCCTGCACGCCGTCACGATCGACCGCGGTCAATCAACCCGGCATCGCAGCCGAGAGCGCCGCCACCAAAGCCGCCGGCGGGCAATACACCGACCTCACCGAGCTGTTCTGCACCACGAACCGCTGCCCTGTCATTGTCGGCAACACCCAGGTCTACCTCGACGACAGTCACCTCACGCCGGAGTACTCCCAGCTGCTGGCACCGGCGATCGGGGCGCTGGCCGACCGCGCGCTCGCACAGGTTTGACGCCCGGAAGGTCTGCGCGCTCTGCTCGACTGGATCAGCGACCAGGCCGAAGCACCCATCGCCGCCGGTCAGCCAACTCGCTTGAGGCGCGCGAAACTTTCGACAAGATCGGCGGCCGCCGCGACGCTGTCGGCGGGCCTGGTCATCTGGGCGGCGAGTGCGCGGGCCCGGGTGAGGCATTGCGGGTCTAGGACGGTGCGCAGGTCCGCGATCAACGATTTCTCGGTGGTAGCCGAAAAGCGCCGTCCGGCACCTACTTTCAAGCGTTTGATGCGAGCTCCCCACGCCGCTTGATCGGGCAAGGTCCACAGAATCAACGTGGGCAGTCCGGCGCGCAGGCCGGCGTTCGTGGTACCTGCGCCGCCGTGGTGAACAAAAGCGCGGCAAGCCGGAAGGGCCGCCGCGTAATTCATCACGCCCACCACTTTCACGTGCTCCGAAGGGGAGACATTGTCGAATTTGGTTCCGGCGGCGCAAATCAACGCGCGCTCGTCTAACTGCGCGCAGGCGGTGCTGATCATGTTGAGGGTGTCGGTAGCGGATTCGACACCTACGCTGCCAAAGCCGAAGCAAATCGGCGGTTTCCCCGCGGCGATCCACGACGCGACCTCGTCATCGGTGTCCGTCGGCAACTCCATGGTCAGCGCGCCGACGAAGGGCCGCTGGCCGTGCCACTTCGCCCATTCGGCGGCCAGCCCGGGGTAGCACACCTCGTCGTAGGCCTGAATCTCCAACGATCCACGTTCGGCGACCCGCTGCGTCCAGGGGCTGGTGGCCTTCGGTAGGCCGAGCCCGCGGCGCTGCGCATCCTCGATCTTCTTCCCTCCACGCCACGACAGCCACTCGAGTGTCTTCATCGCGGCGCGGCCCAACGGCGCCGGCACGAAGGGCAGGAGCCGGCCATTGGCACGCCAGGGAAAGATATGCAGCGTCGCCAACGGGATATTGCAATGTTCCGCGACGTTGGCCGCGGTGTCCTCGTAGTTCATGCCGGTCAGTAGCAGGTCGGCCCCCTCGGCCAGCGACGTCAGCGTCTTGCTGACCTCCTCCCGGCACTGCGTGAGAGGCTCCTGGACTTCTCGCCACATGTTGCTTAGCGCCCGGAGTTTCCAGGGGCTGCCGAAGAAATACATCCAGAAGTCGCGATGCGGGTCCAGGATGACTTTTAGATCCGGTCCGTAGCCGACCGCGGCAGGCCCGGCCGATTCGACGAAGTCAACCATTTCCGGCGCGACAGCCATGTGCACCTCATGCCCGCGGCGCACCAATTCACGGCCGACCGTCACGTAGGGCTCGACTTCGCCGCGCGTTCCCCAGTTCGCCAGCACAAATTTCATTAGGAACTTTGACCTTCACTTCCAATACGCATCTTGGTTGGACATGCTGCGGGCAACGC
>NZ_JAVKSG010000105.1:0-7172 GCF_039583785.1 Mycobacterium sp. | reverse complement strand
CTTAGCGACTCCAGGCCCTGCGAGCGGTGGGACCAGCTTGGGACCACACGTCATGCGCGTTGGTGAACGACCTGCGCGTTTATGCACGTCAGGCACGGCCACGAAGCAGCCACACAGCGCACGCGACCTGCGGAAATGCGTTACTGCTACTTCCTGGGGGTCAAGTGGTCGCAGGTTCAAATCCTGTCAGCCCGACCAAAGGCCAGAGGCTGTTCGAGGGTCTGTCATCCTGCAGCGCGGAATTCGTCGAATCGTTCGGCCAGTCGATCGGCTCCGGGCCGGTCCGACGCTCGCGCAGGCAGGGTAAGGAGTCGGCCGTCCATTTCTTGAAGGCCGTGCCGGAGCATCGGCCCATCGATTTCATCCATCAGGGCACGGTTGATGTGGACGACGTAATCCGGTGAGATGCCGAGTAGGTTTGCGTCAAAGGCGGCGTGGTGGATTTTGCAGAGGCTCAGACCGTTCTCGACTATCGGAAGGCCGTGCTGCTTGTTGTCGCCGATGATGTGGGCAGCATCAAGCAGCTTGCCATGCCGGAGGCTGCAGACGGTGCATTGTGTTTGATAGGCCAGGAGGACGCGTCCTCGGAATTCCGGTTGATGGAGGCGTTGTTTCAGGATTCGTTCGGCGTATTCGCGTTCGGCTGGTTTGAGCTGCAGCGGGTCAGAGACGAAGCGAAGGCTTTCGTCGAGAGCAAGGATAAATCGTCGATTGCCAGCGTCGTCTGCGACCACATAGACAGGGAATATCGGCACGAAGATGCCTGGGCGGATGGTGCGGAGCAAGATGATTGGCAGGCCGAGTTCGAGGGCGCGCCGCATCTTGCGGTTATCCCCGTCGGTGCTGCCTGCCCGGTAGTCGTAGGCGTAGAGCGAGCCGCCTACATGCATATCTGCGTACGGTCCTTTGGGGTTGGAGATCACCGACAACGTGGCCAGGAGTTCTTTCGGGTTCCGGATGCCGCGATTCCGGTCAATAACTCGCCATCGTTGGTCTCCAACTTGAAGTCGTTCGAGTTCGCTCCGACTTACAACGCCATTCTCAGCCACGATATCGGCAAGTCTTTCGAAGATCAGGTTGCGAAGATGCAGCTCAACCGCGCTGTCCATGGCTGGAGTCTTACAGGGTGGCCAGGGTTTCGGCGATATCTTTGGTCAACAGATAGAGGTCCAAGTTGGCTGGATCGTCGGCACCAAGCGGTTGAAATCCGAGCCGCCGCCACCAGCGGAACGCCTCGGCGTTGAGAGCAGTGACAACCACGGCACGACAGGCTGCCTTGATGTTCAGTTCGGCCGCGGTTGCCAAGATGTGCTTGGCCATCTCGGTTCCGAGCCCAAGTCCGGCTCCCCGGGTGTCGGTGGCCAGGCGGCCGACCAACAGCGCAGGAATCTGCCGCGGTGCGCCCTTACCCAGGCGTTTGGGGCTGGCGGACCGATCGACGGAGGTCATCGACAAGCTGGCGTAGCAGACGACGTGGTGGTTGGCGTCGGTGATCACCCACACTGCGGCGGTGTTGCCGCGTCGGTTCTGGCCGGCGTAGCGGCGCAGCCACTCGTCTAATGTTGTTTCTCCAGAGGTGAATTCGTCTCTGTAGTGTTTGTCCAGATCAAGTAATGTCGGCCGGTGGACCTGCACTTCAGTCTAGCCAGGTCAACTTTGTCGGGCGCTGCAGTGCTGTCGCGAGCCTCTCGTTGACCCGCGCGGGACGGTTGAGCGCCTCGGTGAAGGCGGCCGCAGCATCGGGGGAGAGGTGGATCGTCTGGCGTTCGGCGAGCACGTCGTCGGCGGCACGGCTCGCGGCTTGGAGCACGAACGCCGTGACACTGAGATGTGCTTCGCTTGCCGCCTCTTCTAGTCGCCGCTTGGCGGCGACGTCGACCCGCAACTGCAGCCGGTCGTCCTTCATTGCAGTCATGTACTTACAATGGCAGTACATTAGCTTTCCGTCAAGGACACGTGAGTGGGTCGGGCCGGATCGCCCACATGGGACCACGCTGGGACCACACGCTATGCACGATGCTGAACGACGTGCATGTTCACCAACGTCACACATGGCGCACCCAGTCACGAACATTGACCATGAACTGGGGAAACGCCACACCCCTACTTCCTGGGGGTCAAGTGGTCGCAGGTTAAAATCCTGTCAGCCCGACGCAGAAAAGTAGGCTTTGACCTGTGGTGATGACTACACGATACCTCGACAGTGGTTCAGCTTTCGGCCGCTTGGGACCACAGGACCCGGCTTAGCGTATTGCGGTGACGCTTGTCCGATCGTCAAGTGGGATGGCCCGCAGTTCTATCGGAGGATCTTGCGCGGGTCAGGGAAGCCCATCTTGATGTAGCCGGGTGCTCGCTTCTTCAGCGATGAGGCTATGACGGGGGTCTGCTCGTCGTGGTAGTCGTGCACGGTTGCAGTGCTCTTCGAGGGGTAGGGACGGGTGACGCGACCGATGTACTGCACAAGTCGATTTTTGAAGGTGATCGGCGCAGCCAGGAACAAGGTGTCGAGGGCGGGGCAGTCGAAGCCTTCGCCGATGAATGAGCTGGTGCCGACGATCAGGAGTGGATCCGAACCGAGGGAGTGGTTGGCGAGTTGGTCGGTGATCTGGCGGCGTTCGCGAGCCTTGATCCCGCCGCTGAGGACCGTGACGGACTTTCCGGCGGCCTGAAGCCGGTCGGTGATCGCGTTGAGGTGATCGACCCATGTGGTGAGCACCAGGATGTTGGCGCCGGTTTCAGCGGCGGTCAGGACATCGGCCACGATTTGGTCGAGTCGTGCGTGATCGGCGACGAGGGCTCGATAGATTTCGGCCATTCCACCGGGTGCGGCGGGATCGGCGTCGCCGCGATAGTGGAATTCGGTCGGGTGCAGGTGCAGAACAGGGTGGGGCGTCAGTAGGTCGGAACTGTCGACCGGGAGTTGTCCAGTACCCGGCTGGTCGATCGCTACGTGGTGCGATCCAAGTTGGTGATAGATCAGGTCTTCGAGCCCGTCGCGGCGTTCCGGAGTCGCGGTCAGGCCGAGCCAGTAGCGCGCAGCGATGCGGCTCAGCACGCCAAAGAATGCGCCAGCGGCGACGTGGTGGCATTCGTCCACGATGACGAATCCGTAGTTGGCGGTGATGTCTTCGACGTTGTCGCGGCGGGCAAGAGTTGGTAGCAGAGCGATGTCGAGGATGCCGGTGGTTTTCGATCGTCCGCCACCGATTTGACCGCATTTGTAGCCTAGGTGCCGACTGATCCGGTCGCGCCATTGGTCGGCCAGTGCCTTGCGATCGACCAGAACCAGAGTGGAGGTCGACCGTGATTCGATTGCTGCGCAGGCAATCACCGTCTTTCCGGTACCCGGTGGTGCGACGAGGACGCTGGTGTCTTGTTCGAGGAGTTGGTGCAGTGCGGTGGTCTGAACGTTCCGCAACTGCGTCCTGCAGGTGAACTCATGATGTACACCGAGGATGCGTTTGTCGTCGATGTGTAGCTTGCTGCACGCGGATTCGACGAGTTCGGTCAGCAGAGGATGGAGTCCGCGGGGCAGGACGAGATCACCGTCGGCGGTTTCGTCGTAGCTGTGGAGGAACCGTGGTGTGTCCCAAGTGCTGCGGCGGGCGCGTTGGCGCGCATCGAATTCCGGGTTGCGTATCGATGCGGCGTGTTTAACCGCGGAAATCATTGCTGGGCCGAGATCGTTGGCGGTCAGGGTGAGTCGGGAAGTGAACTCTGCGCGGATGATTGCCGCCGGCCGCGGAATGATGCGTGACGACGTCGGTAGCTGCAGACGCCGGACGTTGTGGCCGATCTGTGGATCGGGAAGTTGGCGCGCCAACGCCGTCACGTCTTTGGTGGACAGTCTGGCGATGCTTGACAGGTAGGCCCACTGATCTTCGTATGGCTCGAGGGTGGCGGGATCAAGGAACAGGGTGGTGCCGTGGTGACGTCGCTTACCGTTCATTGGTGCGGCGATCAGATTGCCCACCCCGCGCCCGGTGTGGACATCCTGGGAAGGGAACAAACGGTCGTAGCTGCTCAGATGCATGCTGCCGCGTAGCCGAAACGCTTCACTCAGCAGGCTTGTAGCCAGGCTGCGGGCGACCGAAGCCGAGATTGCATGAGCGAAGAAGATCCAGACGTGAGCGCCTCGCCCGGATTGAGATACTTCCAGTGCGGCTGGAATGCCATGGGAACGGGCTCCTTTCATGTAGGCGAGTGCGTCAAGCATCGCGGCTTCTTTGTCGAAGTCCGCCGCGATCCACCAACATGTGCCGTCATCGCCGAGGGCATACAGGCCGATATCCGCCTCGCCGCGAAGGTGGGCGTCAACGACTTCGGGGGTCAGCGGGAGGTAAGGGGCGTCGGCCCGATTCATTCCTTTGCGCCAATAGCCTTTGATCGCCGGCATCCAGCCCGAGCGGCCATCTCGCCGGTTCTCCCAGCGCACCGCGTAAACATCGGTCCAACTCGCCAGGGAAGTTCTCAATGCCGTTAACGGTCGCTTCTCCTCGAACAGCAGCTATGACGCTGCGGATGAGTTAGACGGCTTCGATCATCTTGTAGCGTGCCACAAGGTGGTCGAGAATCTCATCGACCGTGGACGAGGGCCGCACGAATCTAGAAGCCAGACCAATCACGGCGCGACAGGCGATGTCGGGGGACACGGCGACGGTGTCAGCAGCGGACTGCGCAGGTGGGATCACCGTAAGTGGATTGGGGATCTGTTGCGGTGGGCAGTCTTTCAAGTTCCTGGTGACGAGCACGTCCGCTCCTCCAACGAGGGCCGCCGCAACACCGTGTTCGTCGTCGACGTCGGGTAGGCCAAACGTGCCTTCCAAGCTTTCCCAGCTCACCACGATGGCGTCATCGAATGCCGTTCTCATTCGATCGACCAGGCGCTGCGCCCGCTGGCATGCGAGAGCCGGGTCGTGACCGCGATCGATGAGTTTTCGCGCTTCGTGTTCACACAATTCATCGAGAATCGCCGTTGACCACAACGGCCGATACAAGCCCTCGACCGCCAACGAGAGTGGGAAGTCGCGCTGCAGGCCGGGCCACAGCACCGAGGTATCCAACAGCGCGGCGGACATTCGCAGGTGTTGTCAGCGCGTGGCAGCCGCGGCCCGACGCCGCTCGGCGACGACGCGGCGCGCTTCACGCAGCCGCTCGCGAACGACCTCCATATCGTCCCCAGCATCGATGTCGACCGCGGTAGCCGCCAGCGCCTCATACTGGCGATTGCGGCGCTGCTCGCGATAGGCCAGAACGTCGTCGAGCAGCAGTCGATTGCGATTGCCGATCCGTTCGGCCGGCAACGCGCCGTCAGTGATCAGTCGGACCACCGTCGGGCGGCTGACTCCCAACAGATCGGCAGCTTGCTGGGTGGTCAACTTCATCGTCTGCGGGGCGATGGTGACGGCCTTTCCGGCATGCAACGCCGCGACGACCTTGGTCAATGCTTGGTGCACTGAACGCGGCAGCTCGATGCGGTCATGTTCGTCTATCCCGACAAATGCGTAGCTGGGCGATGCCACCGTTTCGCGGAGGCGTTGATGGGTAGCCAGAAACTCCACCACCGGCGCGAGCTCGTCGGGATCCTCGGGAATGAAGGTGGCTGCCCCTGCGGCTTCGGCGCTCACGTTGGCTCCTATCTGCACTATCCGAAAGGACATCCGGAACGTTCGAAGCCGTCAGCGCGAGAATCGTCAGCGAACTGGGAAAATGCGCTACCGCTGCCTGCGATGATGCCGATGGGGATTTGCGGTGGGCATGGCAGTCTGGGGCCAAATTGGGACCACAACGCGAATGGCAGAAGCCACAGCCAAGCGTCCATCTGGCTTGTTGCCGTTACCGGTGGTGAGACCATCCAGTGATGGCAGAACGCCTGAGCGAGACCATGGACGGAGCGCTCGGTCACTTCTGGACGGAGCTCGGCGACGTCTGCCACCTAAATAGGTTCATGGGCGGCTACGTGAAACGCTCCGACCAAAACATTTCCACCTCGGCCGGCGGATATCAAAGTCTCAGTAAGACGCGAGACCCGTCGGGGCGCTTCACCACGACCTCCAGCTCGCTGCCGGTGGCCTCGACGTACTTGCGGAGGGTGTCGATCCGGCTGGTGGCCAGATTGCCGTGCTCCATCTGGGAAACGCGGTTCTGTCCGACGCCGATGGCTGCCGCGAGGGAGGTCTGAGTGTAACCAGCGTCTTGGCGCAGCTCGCGGAGACGGTACTGAGCAACCTCGCGATCCATCTCGTCCTTGATCGCGTCGATGCGGGCACGGTTGCTCGGACGGCGACGCCGAAGGTCATCAAGCGTTGTCATTGTTTCTTCCCCTTTCGTGTCTTCGGCTTGGCGGCTTTGGCCGCGTCACCCTCCTTCATCAGCTTTTCTTGGTGTTCGGTGAACAGGCGAGCGGCGATGGGGATGTTCGTCGCGTACCACTTCGTCCAATTTCCTGCCTTGTCTCCGGCGGCCAGCAAGATCGCCCGAGACTGGATGTCGAAGGCGAAGAGCACTCGTATGTGGGCATGAACGTCACACATCGCCCCGGCAGCGCGAGAACCGTGGGTGAATGCGGAAAAGGCGCTACCGCTACTTCCGGGACAAGGCCTGTGCTTTTCGTTCTCCAAACGATCTCGGTGCCGCCCGTAGACCAACTCGAACACCGGGGTGGCCATCAGCGTGGTGACGATGGCGACCAGAACGAGCATGGTGAACAGCGTGGGGGTGATGATGCCGGCCTCGAGTCCGATGTTGAGCAGGATTAACTCGATCAACCCACGCGCGTTCATCAGCGAACCGAGTGCGAGGGATTCACGGAACGGGACTTTCCGGAGCCGCGCTGCCACGATGCACGCGATTCCCTTGCCGGCGATCGAGATGACGAGTAGCCCGAGCGTCACGGCCCACAACGCCGGGCTGTCAACCAGACCGATCTGAGTATTGAGTCCTGAGTAGACGAAAAACAGCGGCAACAGGAACGTCGTGACGAGTGGCTCGAGGTTGACGGTCAGTCGTTCGGCAAAAAAACCGGATGGCATCGCGACGCCGAGGATGAAGGCGCCGAAAATCGCGTAGATCCCGATGGCGTCGGTGAACCAGGCGCATGCCATCAAGAGAATCAAAACCGTGCTCAGCATTGGCGGGGAGATCGTCTGTCGTCGTTCCGAAAGGATCCCGAG
>NZ_JAVKSG010000104.1:0-7528 GCF_039583785.1 Mycobacterium sp. | reverse complement strand
CGACCGTCGTGGTGGTGTCCACCACGATCGGCGGCGAACCACCTGATCACGCGACTCCGCCGACGCTGCACGCTTCATGGCGCCGACGTCGGACCGTCGCGGGCTGCCGATGCACTACTTCCCGCCGCACAAATCCATCATCGACCGTGCCGGTTCGCTGGTGCACACGACGTTCGCGCTGGCCGGCTTGCGTCCGGCACGCGGCCTGGGCAAGGCCGCTTAACCGCGTTGCGCCTGTGCGCTTTGGTAGAGGCAGATGGCCGCAGCCGAAGCAACATTCAGGCTCTGAGCGCCGCCGGACATCGGAATGCTCACTCGGCCGTCGGCCTGTTCGGCGACGCGCGCGGATAACCCGTGCGCCTCGGATCCGAACAGCCACGCGGTCGGTGCCGCGAGATCGGCGTCGTCGAGCGACAATTCACCGTCCACGGTAGTGGCCAACGTCCGCAGCCCGGCATCGCGCATGGCGGTGATCGCGGTTTCCGGCTCCGGGGCTACGACGACCGGGATCGAGAAGATACTGCCCGCCGAGGCGCGCAGGCACTTGCCGTTGTACGGGTCGACGCTGTGCCCGACGAACACCACTGCGGCGGCACCCATCGCGTCGGCGATGCGGATCAACGTGCCGGCGTTGCCGGGTTCGCCGATCTCCACGCCGACAGCGACCACTCGCGGCGCCTGGGCCAGAACCTGCGCCAGGACAGCATTCGGATGCTCGCACACCGCGACCAAGCCTGCTGGAGTTACGGTGTCCGACAAGGCTTTTGCAGCCCGCTCGGTGACCACGTTGACCGCCGCGGCGTGCCCGGTCAGAAGATCGGCGTATCGCTGCGCGGCCGTCTCGGTGACGAAGATCTCGCGGACCAGCCCACGCCGCGACGCGGCCTCGACCAGGTTGGCGCCTTCCACCAGAAAGCGGTCGCTACGGCGGCGGGCCACCTGCCGGTGCAGCTTTGCCGCAGCGACCACCCGGGTCGATCGTTCGGTGAGCACCGGGGTGCGCGGTTAGGCGGCCTCTCCGGGTGGTGCGTTCACGTCGGCGGGCAGCGCCGTGCGGGCAACCTCGACCAGCGCCGTGAACGCCGCGGCATCGCTGACGGCGATCTCGGCGAGGTTCTTGCGGTCGACCTCGACACCGGCGGCCTTGAGACCTTGGATCAACCGGTTGTAGGTGATGTCGTTGGCGCGGGCCGCCGCGTTGATCCGGGAGATCCACAGTTTGCGGAACTCGCCCTTGCGCGCACGACGGTCGCGGTAGGCGTAGGTCAGCGAATGTAGTTGCTGCTCTTTGGCTTTGCGGTAGAGGCGGGACCGCTGGCCGCGATAGCCCTTGGACGCCTTGAGGATGGTGCGACGCTTCTTTTGGGCATTGACTGCCCGCTTCACGCGTGCCATGGGGTGTTCCTATCTCGTGGGGAAGTGGTTGTTCCGGCGCTGGGCCGCCGGTCAGCCGTTCAGCATTCGGTTGACCCGTTTGGTGTCGTTCGCAGCCACCGCGGTACGCCCGTCGAGGCGTCGCGTCCGCTTGGTCGGCTTGTGCTCGAGCAGGTGCCGGCGGCCGGCCTTCTCACGCACGATCTTCCCGGTGCCGGTGCGCCGGAATCGCTTTGACGCTCCGCTGTGGGTCTTGGCCTTGGGCATTTTTTTCTACGTCCTCTGTCTCGTTTGTGCTAGTTCGGCGACGGTTCAGGGTCGCTGGTGGTTGCGGGCTGCGACGTGGGGCCGGCGGCATCTTGAGCCGCACGGGCGCGGGTTTTCGCGCCGCGGTGCGGAGCCAACACCATCGTCATGTTGCGTCCGTCCTGCTTGGCCGATGTCTCGACGAATCCGTAGTCGGCGACGTCGGAGCCCAGACGTTGCAGCAGCCGGTAACCCAGCTCGGGGCGCGACTGCTCACGTCCACGGAACATGATGGTCACCTTTACTTTCGCTCCCGCCTCCAGGAACCGGATCACGTGACCCTTCTTGGTCTCGTAGTCGTGATCGTCGATCTTGGGTCGCAATTTCTGTTCTTTGACCACGGTCTGCTGCTGATTCTTGCGAGACTCGCGCGCCTTTTGCGCCGTCTCATACTTGAACTTGCCGTAGTCCATGATCTTGCAGACCGGCGGCCTGGCCTCCGGCGCGACTTCGACGAGGTCCAGATCGGCATCCGCGGCGACGCGAAGCGCATCTTCGATACGCACGATGCCTACCTGCTCCCCTCCCGGGCCGATCAGGCGGACTTCAGGTACGCGGATGCGTTCGTTGACGCGGATCTCAGTGCTGATGGGGCCTCCCTCATTGATCTTCTGGTCAATTGCGACCGTCACCTGCTCCATCCGGAGTCAGCGGTCGGGATACCACACCATCAGCAAAAAAGCCCTGCATAAGCAGGGCCCAGTGCCGACCGATCACGGCAAAAGCCGCCTGCCAATCGCAGAACAAGCACATCTAATGTGCTGGTGACCGGACCGCTGAGCCTGGTTGGCCAACGGTGGGAGCGGGACTCCACTTGCTGTCTCAGGCTTGGCCGGAGACCGTCGCGAAGACGATTCTACCAGTCACGACGCACTGCCTGGACACGTCGTTGTCCAACCGCTTCCCGACGACGGCGCCGGGATCCGACACGGGCGATTCCGCGCCAGGCGGATCGTAGGCATTCCGTAGCAATACCGAATATCCTCGCCGTCTGTGACCCTTACTGCCTCCCGCCCACGAAGCGCGTCGGATTCTCGACTTCGCTGGGTGCCGGCAGCCGCTGGCTGGACCGTCGGGATCATCGCCACCCTGTCGCTGATCGCCAGCGTGTCGCCGGTGATCCGGTGGGCGATTCGGGTGCCGCGGGAATTCATCAACTACTACGTCTTCAACTTCCCGGACACCAGCTTCGCGTGGTCGTTCGTGCTGGCCCTGCTGGCGGGAGCGCTGACCGCCCGCAAGCGCGTCGCCTGGTGGCTGCTGCAGCTCAACCTGTTGCTGGCCGCGGGACTCAACGTGGCCGGACTGGTCGCCGATCACCCCAGCCGGGCAAAGAGCTTCGGCGAAACGCTCGGCCTCGGTCTGCACCTCGCCGCGATCGTGGTGGTGACCCTCGCCTACCGCGAGTTCTGGGCCAAGGTCCGCCGGGGCGCGTTATACAAGGCGGCCGGAGTGCTGCTGACCGGGTGGGCGATCGGCATTGTGCTGTCCTGGGGTCTGGTCGAGACGTTCCCCCGCTCGCTGGCCGCCGAAGACCGGCCGTTCTATGTGGTGAACCGGGTGGTCGGGTTCGCGGTCGTCGAGTCGGCACAGTTCACCGGCCGACCGCCGGCCTTCCTCAACGCGCTGATGGGGTTGTTCAGCGCGATGGCCCTGATCGCCGCCGCGATCGTGCTGTTCCAATCGCAGCGCGCCGAAAACGCGTTGACCGGTGCGGACGAGTCGGCGATCCGCGGGCTGCTCGAATTATGGGGCAAGAACGACTCGTTGGGTTACTTCGCCACCCGCCGCGACAAGTCGGTGGTGTTCGCGCCGAGCGGGCGCGCCGCGATCACCTACCGCGTCGAGATGGGTGTCTGCCTGGCCAGTGGTGACCCGATCGGCGACCCGCGGGCGTGGCCGCAGGCGATCGGCGCATGGCTGGCGCTCTGCCAGAGCTACGGCTGGAAACCGGGCAACATGGGTGCGAGTTCGGCCGGGGCCAAGGCTTTTCGCCAGGCGGGTCTTGACGCGTTGGAACTCGGCGACGAAGCGATACTGCACGCCGCCGAGTTCAGGCTGTCGGGACGCGACATGCGCGGGGTACGCCAGGCGGTGACTCGGGCCCGCCGCGCCGGGCTCACGGTGCGCATTCGCCGGCACTACGACATCGAGCCGGCCGAGATGACGCAGGTGACCTCGCGAGCGGATGCCTGGCGACACACCGGCAACGAGCGCGGGTTCTCGATGGCGCTGGGCCGGTTGGGTGATCCGGCCGACGGCGACTGCCTTCTGGTCGAGGCCCTCGATCCCGACGACACGGTGGTCGCGATGCTCTCGCTGGTGCCCTGGGGACGGAACGGGGTCTCACTGGACGTGATGCGTCGCTCGCCGGAGTCCCCGAACGGCACCATCGAGCTCATGGTCAGCGAGCTCGCCTTGCACGCCGAGCGCATGGGCCTCACTCGAATTTCGTTGAACTTCGCCATGTTCCGCTCCGCTTTTGAGCAGGGCGCGCAACTGGGCGCCGGACCGGTCGCGCGGCTGTGGCGCGGGTTCCTATTGTTCTTCTCGCGATGGTGGCAGCTGGAGACGCTGTACCGCTCCAACATGAAGTACCAACCCGATTGGGTGCCGCGCTACGCCTGCTACGAAGACACCCGGATGATTCCGCGGGTGGGTGTCGCGTCGGTGATCGCCGAGGGCTTCCTGATGCTGCCGTTCGCACGGCGCGACGAACAGCACACCGGTCAACGCCCTTCGGTCCCACCGACACTGCTGGCGACCGGGCTGCTGAACGACGACGGCTCGGCCCCGGACGTCACGGCGTTGCGCGAAACCGACTTCGGCGATCACGATGAACGCAGCCGCCGGCAGCCCGAGCAGATGCGGGTCCGACTGTCCAAGCTGAAAGCGTTGCAAAACAGCGGGATTGACGCCTACCCGGTCGGACAGCCCCCGAGCCACACCGTCGCCCAGGCCCTGAAGACCGGCGACCAGGCCGACGTCTCGGTCTCGGGGCGAGTGCTGCGGATCCGGGATTTTGGCGGCGTGCTCTTCGCCGAGCTGCGCGACTGGTCGGCGAAAGTACAGCTGCTGCTGGAGAATTCGACCCTGGAGCACGGTCTGACCGCTGATTTCACCAAGGCCATCGATCTCGGCGACCTGGTCGAGGTCACCGGAAAGATGGGATACAGCAAGACCGGTACCCAGTCACTGATCGTGCACCGCTGGCGGCTGATCGGTAAATGTCTGCGCCCGCTGCCGAACAAGTGGAAAGGGCTGACCGACCCCGAGACGCGGGTGCGCAGTCGCTATGTCGACCTGGCCGTCAACACCGAGTCGCGTGACCTGATCGCGGCCCGCTGCAACGTGCTCCGAGCGATCAGGGACACGTTGAACGACAAGGGATTCGTGGAGGTCGAAACCCCGATCCTGCAACAAGTTCACGGCGGCGCGACTGCCCGCCCATTCATCACCCACATCAATAGCTACGACCTCGACCTGTATCTGCGTATCGCACCCGAGCTGTATCTCAAGCGGTTGTGCGTCGGCGGCATGGAACGGGTTTTTGAGCTGGGCCGGGCATTCCGCAACGAAGGGGTCGACTTCAGCCACAACCCGGAGTTCACCCTGCTGGAGGCCTATCAGGCGCACGCCGACTACACATACTGGATCGACGGTAGCCGCGAGTTGGTTCAGAACGCCGCGCAGGCCGCCAACGGCGCCCAGGTGGTGCTGCGGCCCGGAGCGGGCGACTCGCTGGAAGAGGTTGACATCTCCGGTGTCTGGCCGGTGAAGACCGTTCACGACGCGGTCTCCGAGGCACTCGGTGAGCACATCGACGCCAATACCGACCTGGCCACGCTGCGGCGGTGGTCCGACGCCGTGAAGATCCCCTACCGCGCGCGCTGGGATGCCGGCGCGGTAGTACTCGAGCTCTACCAGCACCTCGTGGAAAACCGCACCGAACAGCCGACCTTCTACATCGACTTCCCCTCGTCGGTGTCGCCGCTGACCCGGCCACACCGCAGCCAACCCGGGCTGGCCGAGCGCTGGGATCTGGTGGCATGGGGTGTCGAATTGGGCACGGCGTACAGCGAACTCACCGATCCCGTCGAGCAGCGTCGCCGCCTTGAGGAGCAGTCGTTTCTGGCCGCGGGTGGAGACCCGGAAGCCATGCAGCTGGACGAAGATTTCCTGCAGGCGATGGAGTATGCGATGCCGCCGACCGGTGGCCTCGGCATGGGTGTCGATCGGGTGGTCATGCTGGTCACCGGGCGTAGCATCCGCGAGACGCTGCCCTTCCCGTTGGCCAAGCCGCGCTAGCCAACTCGTCGTCGTGAAACACGCGGACCAGCAGATCCGCAAAAGTCGTGCTCAAGGTAGGCAAAAAATACGACAATGGGTTGCGTGACAGGTTCAACGGCGAACCTCCCCATCGCGATGCTGGTCGACAACCACACTTCGTTGATGCACGGTTGGGTGCCCGGTGTAATCCAGGCCCTCTCGGTGCCCCTGCTGCTGGTTGCCGTCGGGTGGCGTACGCGACTGTGGCGGCTGTTCTACCTACCGGTGGCCGCCGTCCTGGGTGCCGCGTTGGCCGCGTGCTCGCGCTGGTACATCGCCAGCGCCGGCCTGGCCGACGATCCCGCGCCGCATCTGCTGTGGTGGTGGATCGCCGGGAGCGGCGCGGCCGCCGCGATCCTGATCCTGGGCTGGGGCAGCGCCCGCTGGTGGCACCGGGGTGCGTCGATGCTGGCCGTGCCGCTGTGTCTGCTCAGCGCCGCATTGACGCT
Organism: Mycobacterium sp.; assembly: GCF_039583785.1. Taxonomy (GTDB): domain Bacteria; phylum Actinomycetota; class Actinomycetes; order Mycobacteriales; family Mycobacteriaceae; genus Mycobacterium. The sequence goes on along the minus strand of NZ_JAVKSG010000104.1, from coordinate 1,070 downwards.
CAACCTCTGGGTCGGCTACTTGCCCACCGTGCAGACGGCGTGGGACCAGCTCACGGCGGGACCGCTTCCGCATCAGACCGACGCGGCGGGCGTTGCTGCGATGTCGGCCGCCGGACTGCAACCCGCCCACGGCGTCGTCGTACCGGTGGCGATTCCCGATGACGCGTCGCATTTCAAACATCGCGGAGAACTCGTCTACTTACCGCCGGCCTGGTTTTCCAGCAGCCCACCACCGCCGTTGCCGACGGTGATGATGATCGGCGGCGAGTTCAACACACCCGCCGACTGGCTGCGGGCCGGCAACGCCGCGAAAACGATCGAGGAACTGGCCGCCACCCACGGCGGCAACGCTCCGGTGTTCGTCTTCGTCGACTCCGGTGGAGCCTTCAACAACGACACCGAATGCGTCAACGGCAGTCGCGGCAACGCCGCCGATCACCTCACTAAAGATGTTGTGCCATATATGGTCTCGAAGTTCGGTGTCAGCGGCGATGCGGCGCATTGGGGTGTCGTCGGCTGGTCCATGGGCGGAACGTGCGCGTTGGATCTGACCGTGATGCACCCGGAGTTGTTCAGCTCATTCGTCGACATCGCCGGCAACATTGGTCCAGAAGCCGGGACCAAGGCCCAGACCATCGCCCGGCTGTTCGGCGGCAATGCCGCCGCCTGGGCTGCCTTCGATCCCGCCACCGTCATCGCCAAACACGGACGCTACACCGCAGTCTCGGGCTGGTTCGACGTGCCGTCGACCGCAGAGTCGAGGCGTCACCACGGTGTCTCGGTGACCGATGCGGGCGACACCACCCTGACCAGTCAGGAAGCGAAACCCGGTGATCCGACCGCGGCGGCGGAGTCGTTGTGCGCGCTCGGTCGTGCGAACGGCATCAACTGCACGATCGTCGCACAGCCCGGAAAGCATGACTGGCCGTTCGCCAGCAACGCTTTCCTCGCGGCGCTGCCCTGGCTGGCCGGCCAACTGGGCACACCCGGGGCGCCGCGGATCCCGTCGCCGTCGACTGGGCCGCCCGCGCCGGATCCGATTACGCATGCCGAGTCGGTCGGTCGATAAC
>NZ_JAVKSG010000103.1:4504-7595 GCF_039583785.1 Mycobacterium sp. | reverse complement strand
CACCGCTGTCGATGCCCGTACTCATGGCGACAACATAGCCAGACCCACCGACACCACCGGCCCGCCCGACGCCGACGAGCACCCCGAGACCCGCCGGCACAGCCCAGATCAACGCGGCGGCGGCTACCTGCGGGCTCCGCTGCGCTCCCTGTGCTCCCGTCCGCTGGCGCTTCCGTCCGCGCCGGTCGCTCCGCACGCCCGCCGTCCGCCGCCACCGATCCGATAGGCCCTGCCGCACCCCGATCAGCCCCAGCAGGCGCCAACCGGGATCGACATGACGGCCGAGTCTGAACAATGACCACGGCCACCCGCGCGACGACCGGGACGGCACGGCCTGTCCGTTCGCCACCGCCGTCACACATCAGTCGTCGGACGACGCAAACACCCCCTGACCTGCGGTGAAGAATTTCCATACTGCTATCAAGCGCTACCTCGCCCGCGAAATCTTCCACGCCCTCCAACCGCCAAGAAAGGCAACCAAGATCGTTGCCTGAATATAGGAGCATCTGTTATCAAGACCAGTCGATCAGATCGCCGAGACCTTCGTAGTATCCCGAAAAACCATCTACCGCCAACCGCGAAACACGACCCCGAACGAAGCGACCACACACGCGATAACCCCAGCGGGTAGACCCTCACCCGTTTGCGGCTGGCGATACGGCCCTTAACTACAGCCCACCGGGTGGGACAAAGGGGACGTAGTGGCAGCGCGCTGGCAGTGGGGCTGGGTGGCAGGCCGGGTCCGGAGAGTCAGGCTGGCAGTCCGGCGGGGGCGGGGGCGGATGGCAGGCTGGATCCTGGCCGCCGGTCGCCCAGCTGATCGCGGCCGGTGCGCCCACAACGTCAACCGCGTCGGTCACCGCATCGGTAGAGATGGCGACGCGCGCCAAGGGTCCGGCGAGCGCTGAGACAGCGATGGCGATCACGCTGGTGCCGATACCACCGGGCAGCGCCTTACTCATCGCGTCAGCCTACATCTGACAGATGCAATGCACCCCTCGTCTCCATGATCGTGTCTGCGCAACATCGGTTATCGCTGAGGCAGTGCACCTTTCACGTTAACGACACCCGACACTACTCAATTCGGTGAAAAATTGAGGTCGGTGCATAACGCGACCTTTTCGTTGTCGTCTGCCGACCATTCAACCCGGTGTCTGGTGGCGACGATTCCGGCACGTGGACCACCACCTATTTTGGAGCAGCGCGGCGAGACCGGCTACGACAGCAGCCCCCACCAGCAGCCGTTGCACGACTGGTCCCCAGCGGGTGGCCGGGGTCAGCCTCGTTTCCAGACGTACCGGACTGTCCAGGTAGGCGGGCTGGTTGAAGTCCGTGTGGGCCAGCTCGTGGCCGTTGGGGGCGATCACCGCGCTGATCCCGCTGGTGCCGGCTACGACCACGTAGCGGTCGTGTTCCACGGCGCGTGTCTTGGCGATCGCGAGTTGCTGGCGGCTCATCGTCTCATCGAAGGTGGCGTTGTTGGTGGGGACGGCGAGCAGCTGGGCGCCGGCCAGCACCGAGCGGCGAGGCGCCCGGTCGAAGATCACCTCCCAGCAGGTGGCCACCCCGACCGGGACACCGGCAGCGTGCACCACACCGGGGCCTTGCCCGGCGACGAAATGACTCACCCGTTCGGCATAACTGGACAAGTGCCGAAAGACGGCAGGCCAGGGCAGGTATTCGCCGAACGGCTGGATGATCGCCTTGTCGTGGCGCTCACCCCACCCGGACTGTGGGTCGAAGACCATCACCGAGTTCAGCCACGCCGGGTGCTCGTCGGTCGCGCCGGGGCCAGCACGGACCGCGCCCACCAGAATGGGCGCATGGATCGCGGCGGCTGCGGTCGCAATCTGATGTGCGGCGTCGGCGTTGGTCAGCGGATCGATATCGGAGGCGTTTTCCGGCCAAATGACCAATTGTGGCTGCTGGGCACGCCCGGCCGCGACATCGTCGGCGAGCCGCAGGGTCTCCTGGAGGTGATAGTCGAGCACCTGCCGGCGTTGGGCGTTGAAGTCGTATCCCAGCCGGGGGACGCTGCCCTGCACTGCGGCCACCATAACGGGCGCCTCGGTGCCCGAGCCCGACTCTGCGCCGACGCCCTGAATCTGCGGTGTGGCTATGGCGGTGGCCAAGCACACCAGGCAAACGCAGATGCCGGGCAGCAGCACGGCCGATATCGCAGCCCTGCGGCGGTGCGTCCCCGTGCCGCCGCCCGGCAGGCAGCGCCCGATCGCGATCGTGATCGCCGTCGTGGTGCAGCCCAGCAACACGATCGCCACCGATAACAGCGGAACCCCGCCGAGGGCGGCCAGCGGCAACAGCGGGCCGGTGGTTTGACCGAAACCGACTGTCCCCCAAGGGAATCCGCCGAACGGGAAGGCCGACTTCGCCCACTCTTGGGCCCCCCACAGTGCCGCGAACCAGATCGGCCAACCCGGTACACCGCGCACCACGACCGCCAGCACGCCGAACAGGCCCGGATACAGCGCGCAGAGTACCGCCAGCGCCAACCAGGGCCAGACCCCGACGAAATCACCGGTCCAGGTCAGCAGCGGCAGATAAAACGCCAGCCCGAACAGAAAGCCATAGCCCAGGCCACCGGCCAACGTCGTGGCCGGGCGAATCAACACCCAGCCCAGCAGTGCGAAGGCGGCAACCGCGGCGCACCACCAGTTCAGCACCGGGAAACTGGCCCACAGCAGGAGACCGGCGACCAATGTGGCGCTCAGCGTCGCCCCTCGCTCGGCTGGCACGCCACTCCACCGCGCCAGCCGGTCGGTGAGAACGGCGGCCAGTCGGGTCGGACGGTCGGTGGCCGGCACGGCACCGGGTACCGCTTCGGGCTCGTCGCCGCTGGCCTGCTCGTCGGCGTTAGGCGGTGGTGCATGGTCGGAACTCTGAGCGTCGCTATCCATAGACCACCGCCTGCCTGCGCATAGTTTGCCGACAGCGCCGCAGCACATCGGCTGGAACCCACCCGTGCAGCCGCAGGACCCGGGAACGCGGGTCGGTCCACCTCCGCTGGACTGCATCGCTGGATGTACTCACCACAAGCTCCTCGGTAAGTCCCGGACGACATAGAACGCGGGCG
>NZ_JAVKSG010000103.1:0-4404 GCF_039583785.1 Mycobacterium sp. | reverse complement strand
CGAGTGGACCCGACTGCACAGTCACCCACCGATGCAGCACCCTGACCTGGGCATCAGAACCAAAAGCACGGGCCGCGCCTGAGGACGCTAGCAGCGTAAACGGGGTGAATTGGCTGCTGTGGCGGCGAAATTCTACGTGCTGCCGCCGGATCTCGACGAGCGTCAGCGGCGGCGGCCAGGGCGTCCGGGGCTACCAGTCCTACTCCGCAGCGCGACATCCTCCACCCGGAAGCCCCCGATCCACAGGTATTCCTCATTTAATCCTCATTGACCGACTGTCAAATGGGGCTACAGTAACAATATGACTGCTCCCACCGCCAGCTTTTCTGACGTTATAACATCGCTCGAAGGCGCTCTTGCATCCGCTGCCGAACTAGCAACAGTGAATACTTCCCCGCCGGGTGCCGTGCAATCGGGTATAGACTTCGTCGCGTTAGCAACCGCCTTCGCCGACTTCGGACAGTTGAGTGGCGACGTCATTCAGGTGTTCGCCCAAGATTTTCAAGCCGTAATCTCAGAAGCGTTAGCCGCTGGTTCCCTCGCCGCAGGGATCATCGCCGATATCGAAGCCGGAGCTGGGTTGGGGAAGCCATGACCGCCGGGAGTGCTGCTACGCCGACTGTCAGCAGCGTCCTGGTGCAAGTGCAGCAACAGGTCTCCGCGAATACGACCTTATTGAACACAGTTTTGCAGAATGCGAAATTGCCGCCGGCTGGTTTACCGGCCAGCTTTGAATCTCAAGTTATCGGTGGCCAGATAGTGTTCCACCAAAGCATTGAAACCACGATCAATTCTTTCCTGGCGGAGGTGTCGACGGAAAACGAGACGAACCCGCTTTTAATTGCCACGTTGCAGAACCTGCTTGCTAACTTACAGGCCGTGAATACGACGATCACCGATATCGACACTAGTGACAACCTCGAGCAACCCATTAGTCTCACTGGCCTTAACGTTTTACTGCTGTTTAATGACGCACTTGTCCTGACGAATACCAGCAGTGCCGCTGTTCAATATGCACTGTTCGCGCGTGACGCGCTCTCGACACAGCTCGTCACCGTCAGCGCTGCCGGTGCCTACACGGTCCCTATCCCGGCTGGCGCGAAGTATGTGGACATCGTCCTGAGCAGCGCCGCCGGCGGTGGCGGCGGCTACGACACCCCCGGCGCCGGCACCGGCGGCGACGGGGGAGACACCACCGCAACCCCCACCGGGGGTGCCACGTTGACCGCCAAGGGCGGCAAGGGCGGCGCCAGCACCACCAGCGCTACCAACAGCGCCGGTGCGTCACCCGGCAACGAATCCTTCGACGGCGAAACCTACACCGGCGGCACCGGTGGCGCTCCGGGCAACAACAGCCCCGGCGGCAACGGCACGGCACCCGGTGGTGGCGGCGGTGGCGGTGGCGCATTCGGCAGCTTCGGCGGGGCCGGCGGGGCCGCCGGCGAATGGGTCGCAGGAACGATCCCCATCACCTCCGGCATGACCGAGATCACCGGCAGCGTCGGCACCGGTGGTACTCCCGGCGCCGCAAGCGCAGGCGTCAACGCACAAGGCGGCACCGGCGGCAACGGCATAGCGTTCTTCAACTTCTACAGCTGATCACTCATGGAAAAAGTCACCGGCGATGATGCTCTCCATGCCGCAGCGCGTAGGGGGGCGCGTGGAAGGAGGATGCGATGAGTAACGTGCTGCCAGGTGGTGTCGGCACCAGCGTGATCGCAATCGCTATCTCAGTGCTCGCCGGACTCGTGGCGGGTGCCGCCCCCTCCACCGACGCGGTTGGCGTTTTGGGTACGCCGGCAGCAATCAGCTGGGCGACCGGCGGCCAGGATCCGGCCTGCGAGCCGCCCCCGCCCCCGCCGGACTGCCAGCCCGACTCCCCGGACCCAGCATGCCACCCACCCCCACCGCCATGCCCCCACCACCACGTGGTTAACCCGTATGTGGCACCATGACACCGAACGGAGAGATGCCATAGCGCCCAGCGGCAACGGGCACTCGTCGGCCCGGCCTCTTGAGACCCGGGTCGATTTCCACTTCCGCGTGATCTACTTCGGCTTATTCTGTCTGCTCTACGTACAGATCATGTTCGTGCTCACCGGGATACTGGGCTGGCTGTTGCCGCGGGGAGCGTTCGCATTGCAGATCAACGTGCTGGGGCCGGTCGCCGAATGGGTCGGCCGCCACATGTTCGGCGACGATGAGAGCACCGGGCTCGGGTTTCGTGCCGGTGGGCTGAGAAATTTAGGGTCGTCCGCTTAACTACAAACCCGATGTCCACTACACGGGGGCAAGCGCCGATAAGGAGCCGTTGGTGAATACACACGGTCGCCCGACGCGCGCCGGAGAGGTTCGCCGTCAGGCCGGAGCGGTGGCCACGGCCGTCAAGAACGGGGACGGGCTGTGCTGGCTGGTGCGCCGCGACCGTGACGGGCTGGTGCGAATCACCACATGCCTTGCCCACACCGATCATTGGCACCGGCGGTGACGCTGTTCTACCCCGATTGCAGCAACAACAACTGGTCATCGACCCACGACGCCATCACCTTCCTGGAACAGCTTGTGCCCGAAGGTTTTAGCGGCATCTGTCACAAAGTTTCCGAGGGGAGCTATTACGAGGACCCGTACTGGCCGACCGTGCAGCAATGGTGCCGCGACAACAATCTGCCCGCCATCGGCTACCACTACGTAACCACCGATGACCCGACTGCCCAAGCCCATACCTGGACCGCCAACAACGGCGGGCCGGTCGCCATGCTGGACTGGGAGGACAACGGCGGCGACCTGGCGAACCTCACCGCAGTGGTCGATGCGTTCAACACCGCTGGCGTCACCGTGCAGCTGGGCTACTACCCGCAGTGGTACTGGAACCAGGAAGGCGAAGGCAACCTGTCGCACCTGGCCCACGCCCTGGTGTCGTCTGGCTACCCGGACGGCTCCGGCTACGCCTTAACCATCTACGCGAACGCCGGCGGCAACGCCGGTGAAGGATGGGCGCCCTACGGGAGCGCTACCCCGGCCGCGTGGCAGTTCACCAACACCGCAGACATCGCAGGCTTCACCGTCGACTGCAACGCCTACCGGGGCAGCCACATCACGATCCTATTCGGCACCGCGCAGGCGCCCGACCCGCGCTAACGGACGGGGCTGCCGGGACAGCTCAGCCCGCCGACGTGGTAGCGAAAAGATCCACGATGGGGCTGATGTTGATATCGCCGAACGGTGTGAGCAGAAAGTCCCCCACCGTGGATTGGGTACCGGCGGCGTTCACGGACTCCTCGAAAACGTTGCCGTACCCGAACCCGTACTCGGAGACCAGGAAACCGGTGGACTCGGGCAGCACGGTTCCCGCGCCGGAACCGGACGTGGAAATCTCCTCGGTGTAGCCCCCGCCGAGCCCTAAGTCCTGGCTGAGTTCGTCCACAATTCCCGACAGGCCAGTGCTGGGCACAAATGACGTGGGCGTGTACTGGACGTCGCCGGTGAACGTGTCCACCGGGAAACCGAGGCTGGACACGCTGAAGTCCTGGGTGCCGAGTACTTCGCCGGTGGACGAGACGTTCGATGTCACATCCTCCGGACCTGTCGGGCTGATCGTGTAGATGGGCGAAAACGGGTTCGACGGGCTCGGATCGTAGGGGATCACAGCCGGGTCGTTCTGATTGCCGGAGCTGGCTGCCAGTGGCGCCGACAACGCCGCGTTGGAGATGGCGTCACCAGCTGTGCCCACGCTGTCGTCGCCCGTGGCGTGCGCGGCTGGCGCGGCCATCGCGACGGCCGCCGCGGCGAAGGTGATGATCTGGGTAGTTTTCATGCTGTGCTGATTTCTCGGGACACTGGTCAGGTTAAGCGTGTCCCACGGTCCGGTGCCCGGGGTGGGGCCGCTGCTTGATCGTATCTCGGTCAGCTGTATCAAACTTACTGTTTATCCGCGGAATATCGCTCTCAACCAGATTTTGGTCAACCCGCAGTCAACCGCGCGTTCGATCGCCCAGGCCCAGTGATGGCAAGACGCGGCGGCGGGGCGGCCATTGGTGCCGATGTCCACCAGGAGGCGCCGAAGAACCTCAATATGCGCCCTGCCCGTCAACCCGGGCCGGACCACATCGACAACGGTGTCGCAGTCGCCCGTCATGTCAACCAGCGGGTCGCCGACGGTGGCCTATGGCGCATTTCCCCACTTCAGCCGGTCCGACGTACCCTGCCATCCTTGCGGGCACGATGCCTGGCGGAGGGGGTACATTAATGACTTGTCAGCAAGCTGAGGTGGCTTTGCCGCTGGTCGCACGCCTAGCGGTGATTCAGTAGGTGCGGCAGAGGTGTCGGCGTGACGGCTCCGCCCCGCTGCGGCGGACCGGGCTCAGACGGTCCGCCGCCGTCGATCGTGGGCCTCCGGCATCGAGT
>NZ_JAVKSG010000102.1:0-7858 GCF_039583785.1 Mycobacterium sp. | reverse complement strand
CTTGGTCCAGTTGTTCGGCGGCGGTACAACCGGGACGACTCTGACGAATGACATTCTCACCGCGATCAACGAAGACCAGTTCGCCCCTGGCGGCTCGCTTGCCGGTGACACACCGAATGACCTGTATCAAACGACCGTCTACACGATCAACACCGACGGGGTCGCTGATTGGCAGGAGGATTGGAATGCGGCACTCGCCGCCGACAACGGCAACACGTTAGACGCCCTTGGGAGCGGCCTATATCACTTCTTCACCACCCACGCGGAATACCTAGGGCTGACGCCGGCGGACGTCGCCTCCGGCGTACCCACGACCGACGGCTTGACCACCACCATCACGATTCCGGACGGATCAGACGCGGGCGCCCTCATCAACGACACCACGGCACTGGTGGACGCTTTCACACATGGCATTGCAGACAGCGGAGCCCTGACCGCCTTGGTGGGAACCGTCGAGGATCTTTTCAACCCCGTCTACTTCTGACCGATCGGACCGACTCACTTCGGCGACCCACCAGCCATTCAGCACGCGCCATCGCAGCCTCGACACCGCCTGGCAGGTGGCCATCCTATGCGTTAGGAGCAAGAGCGCCGGCCGGCAGCCATAGGTGCCCGATCCCTACCCGCGCAACTCCGTTTACCCAACGCAAGTTGCAGCATTTGTCGCCCCAATGCCGGCTTCCGACCAGTGATATTCCGGCGCGCAATTGAGCGGCCGCGATAACAGCAGCCGGGCATCAGTCGTAACATGTCAAGACGGCAAAAAGTTGCGCTCCAAACGGTGAACTGCACACTAAAACCGGCCCCGCCGAAGCGAATTGGCGGAATCCTAGTTGCCGGTCCGATCCGGGCTAGGACATGATCTACCCAATGGCCGATATCGATTTCTCGCTGCTGGACGTGCCGCGATCAACCCCGCCAGACGACCCGGACGCCTACCTGCGTGCCGCCATCGCCTGGCATTTCGGCGAGCAGACCGGCAGCCCCTTCTGGCTGCGGGCGGCCCGGACGCTGGACTTCAATCCCCTCACCGACGTCCACACGTTCGCCGACCTGCAGCTGTTTCCCAACCTGCTCAGCGAGTTGCGCACCGAGCCGGTCGAGGATCTGATTCCGCGCGGTTACGGGTCACCCGCACCGGTGCCGCAGATCTTCGAGTCCGGCGGCACCACCGGATCACCGAAAAGGACTGTCCAGCTTCCGGATTGGGTCGCACAGGTGGTGCAGTGGCAAACCGCGGACTTCGCCGACGGTGGCTTCGTGCGGGGCCGCGGTTTCCTCTGCATGATGCCGAGTGGGCCGCACGGGGTGGGGTACTTCTCCCGTCTGGTCGCCGAGCGTCTCGGCTCGACCTTCCACGCCATCGACCTGGACCCGCGCTGGGTGAAGAAGCTGGTGGCCCGCAAAGCCTCCGCCGAAATGGCGTCCTACCTCGACCATCTCGTCGAGCAGGCGGTTCAGGTGCTGCACACCCAGCACATCGCGAACCTGCACACCACCCCGCCGCTGCTCGAGGAGATGGCCCGCAACGACGACGTGGTCGACCTGCTCAACGAGAAGGTCCGGTTCATGCTGCTCAGCGGTGCCCACGTCGACATCGACACACTCGACCTACTCGACAGCATTCTCCCGGACACCACCATCACCATGGCGTTCGGCAGCACGATGATCCTCTCCCAGGCGATCACCCACCGCATCGACGGCGACGGGCCGTTCGTCTTCCACCCGCGCAGCCCGTATGCGACCTTCTCGGTGGTCGACCCGGACACCGGAGCCCGCGTGGCCTACGGAGAACGCGGCCAGGTGATCATGAACCACATCAGCAAGGGCATGTTCCTGCCCAACAATCTGGAACGCGACAGCGCCATCCGGCGGCCGGGGCTCGACGGCCAGGTCGGTGATTCGGTCAGCGAGGTGCGGCCCGTCGCCGCGTTCGAGGGCGAGCCGGTGATCGAGGGCGTGTATTGAGATGGCCTCTGAGACAACGGCTCTGATCGCGATCGACGCGCTCGGTCCGGACGGCGAATACCGCACCCGCCACCGCGAGCCCATCACCGGAACCGACGGCGGCGCCGTCGCGGAAATCAGTCTTGCTCCGCCACTGTATGTTTCCCGCGCAATCAAGGCTCAGCGCGGAGTGCGGCCGCTGCCCGCCGGTGAGCGGGAGGCCGCGCTGGTCAAGGCGGCCGACATCTTCGCCAACGGCGTGCTCGCAGGGCTCGATTTCGATGCCTATACCGCCCTGGCCGGCCGCATTTCCGGCGTGCCGATCTCGGTGACCCGCGCCGGTGCGCGCAGCGTCGCCGACGGTGTCAGGTCAGCCTTCGCCGCGGTCGCGCCGGCCCGGCCGTCGGGTGCCGCACTGGACTGGCGCGACACTCGCGCGGGCGGCGCGGTGTGGGCCCGGCGCGGCGACGTGTTCGCGGTGCTCGCCGCCGGCAACGGCCCGGGCGTGCACGGGCTGTGGCCGCAGGCGCTCGCCCTGGGTTACCGGGTCGCGGTCCGCCCGTCGCGGCGTGAGCCACTCACCGCCCATCGCCTGGTCCAGGCGTTGCGCCAGGCCGGATTTCGCAGCCATGACGCGGTCTACCTGCCCACCGACCATCGCGGCGCCGACGAGATGATCCGTTCGGCCGATCTCGCCATGGTCTACGGCGGTCAGGATGTCGTCGACAGGTACTCCGGCGACCCGACGGTGTTCGTCAACGGGCCGGGCCGGGCGAAGATCCTGATCACCGCCGAACACGACTGGCGCGATCACATCGACGTCATCGTCGACTCGATCGCCGACCTCGGCGGGTTGGCCTGCGTCAACACCACCGCCGTGCTCTACGAAGGCGACCCCAGGCCGTTGGCCGAAGCGATCGCCGCGCGACTGTCGAGCGTCGAGCGTGCCCTCTTGCCGATTCAAACCCTGGACGCGGCAACGGCTTTGGCCAGGCACCTGAGCGTCGCGGCGGCCGGCAGCACCGCGCTGCTGGGCGCCGACCAGGTGGTCGCCCCGCTCGGCGACGGCCACGCCGCGCTACGACCGGCGGTGTACCTGCTGGCCCAACCCGACGTCGCCAAACTCAACGTCGAGTTGCCGTTCCCGTGCGTCTGGGTCGCGCCGTGGTCACGGGCCGACGGGCTGGAGCCGCTGCGGCATTCGCTGGTGATCAGCGCGATCACCGACGACGACGAGCTGATCGACGATCTGGTGGCCGAACCGACCATCGCCAACGTGTACGACGGGCAGCATCCGACCCACTACACGGCACCGGAGATCCCGCACGACGGATTCCTGGCGGACTTTCTGATGCGCAACAAGGGCTTCATCCGGCACTGACGGTGCCGGACCTGTGATGGCGAGCGTCGACCGCTCGTCGCCGTGGCTCGGAATCACCACCCGATGGACGACAGCACGTCGGCGAACATGGACGGGTCTGCTGCCGCGGCAGGGTCCAGACTCGACGCGAGATTGACGGCCGATGAGGGGTCCAGACCACCCGTGAACAGCGCAAACAATTCCGCACCGGTCACGTTGAAGTCGGCGCTGAGCAGTCCCAGGGCACTGTCGAGCAGCGGCAGGTCTGCCGAGGTGAGGCTGCTGCCGCTAAGGTCACCGGCTTGGTCAGCGGCGACAAACGCCTGGTCGGCCGAGAGCATGTTGGCCGCGGCGGTGACTAACTGTTCGTCGGCGTTGGCCAAAGAAGTCTGATCGGCCGCGGTAAAGGCGTCTTGCAACGTCACCATCTGCGCCAGCGGCGAGTCCAGCTCGGTGTTGAGGTTTGCTGCATCGGCGAGGACCCCCGCTTGGCGTGCGCTCAGCTCGGCGGTGGGCGCTGCGTCCAACGCCGCGGCGCCTTGATTCAGGTCGGTGATCGCCTGACCGATCACGTCGTCGGGGGTGGCCGCCGCGCTGGACGCGCTGGCGGCCAGGTCCGTTGCGGCGCCGGCGCCGCTGGTGTCGAAACCGCCGATGTCGAAGATCTGATCGGTGAGCTTGCCGATGAGAGTCGACGGGATTTCGCCGAAGATGGCATCGGTGACGTGGAAGCCCGCCGACGCGAAGTCGCCGAGCGCGGTGAGGTTTGTGGTGCTCGATGGGAGTGTCTCGGCGGCAGACAGGAACGCCTCGGCCGCCTGGGCGAGATTCTGGTCTGGGCCGTTGAACAAGGCCTCGCCGAAGCCCGACACCACGCTGTTGCCAGACGACAGCAGCGGCGTTTGGATCGCCACCAATTCCGGGAAAACGCCGGCGCCCGCGTTGGTGGAGCCGGACAGGGTGAAGGCTTCGGCGATCTCCGTTTGGGCCGTATCGAGCAGCCCGATGTCGGTCGGGACGGAACCGCCGTCGGCGTGGGCGGTGCCCATCCCGATCATGGCGGCGGCGGCGGCCAGGCCCGCACCGGTGCTCAACTGCCGGACACGACCGAAAGCGCGGCGGTTGCTGGTCATCAGTTCCCCGATCAAAAGGGTGCTCATGCTCGTGAACACGTCAGAGGACAAGAGTATCCGAGCTTGACGCGGCTTCCGGCCGGCTCAGCAAGTTGCCAGCGGCGCAGCACAACACTCCCAGCTACGGGCCGATTGACGACAGCAGGTCGGCGAAAAGGGACGGATCGAGCGCCGACACGGAGCCTGCACCGGCCGCGAGATCGGTCGCGGAGGTGAAATCTCCACCCGTAAGAAAGTGCGCAGCGAGGTCGACGAACGCCGACTGTAAGTCGGGTCCGATGGCTTGGTACTCGGGTCCCGCGATACCGAGAAAGGCCGAAGCGATGTCCGTCGACGAGCCGGTTGCGATCGCGCTCTCGACGGCTTTATCCGCGTTGAGCGCAGCCTCGCTCGCTTGTTCCCACCCTTGATCGACACTGGTAAAGAGCGGGTTCACCACGTCAGCCAGGACACCGTTGTCGTATGACGACAGCGCGCTCTCCGCCGATCCCACGTTCGCGATGTCCTGCAGCGCACCGTCTTGGAACTGGATCTGGGTGGCGATCGCCGGAGCGTAAGCGCTGGCGCTGCCGGAAAGCTCACCCAACAATTGGTTGGAGTCGGCGTAGTTGGTGGCCGCGTCGCTCAACAAACCCGACGGGTCGGTCGTGGCAGCGGACACGGCCGCCGCGCCGGTGCTGACGTTGGACGGAGCGATGTCCAAGGCCAGCAGCAACTGGTTGTACAACGCTTCGGAGCTGTTGACGTTGGCACTGTCGATGGAGAAGTACGTGGTCATATCGTCGGTGGTCTCGGTGGCAGCGGCGATCTCGGCCGGCGTCAAACCCAGGTATTCCAGGTGTTCGGTGAACATGCCGTAGGTGTTGGCGCCGCCGTCCCAGTTCGGCCAGCCATCTCCGGTCAAGGAGTAGACCTCGGTGGGGTACAGGTTGTCGGGGGTGGTGGCACCCAGCACCGGCGGGGTAAGTCCGAACTGGGCGAAAAGTTGGGTCGTGGGTTGCTGCAACGACTCGGGCAACGAGCCGATGACCGTGTTCAGAAATCCGCCCTCGGCGGACGCGCTGTCGCCCACCATGACGAAATTCAGATCAGCCGCGGGTATGCCGTCGGCCGCTAGCTGCTGCTCGGCCAGTCCTTCTTCGACGGCGCCTGCCGAGTAACCGAAGACGTAGAGCGGATCTGCCGCACTCAAGTCGCCGGCGGTGTAGTCAGCCTCGATTGTTTGCACCAAAGCCTGCACGCCGGGTTCAACGTTCTGCACCTCGTTGCCTACATCTGGGGTGATGAAAACTGTTGCGGCGCCGTCGAATCCGTTCGGTTGTAGGTACAGCGCGTTGGCGACGTCGGCGTACTCCTGATTTTCCGCGGGAATGAGGACCAGGGCATCGTTGGGGTCGACGCCGGGTGCCGCCGTGTCGGCGTGGGCGGTACCCATGCCGATCAGCGCCGCGACGGCGACCAACCCGGCACCGCCGGTCCATTGGCTGGCGTGACACCACGTGGTGCGGCGATTGTGGCCGGGCATTCGATTCCTATGGTGTCAGCGCGCGCTCACTATTAGAGCGTGTCAGCGAATCTCAGCCTACCTGCGTCGTGACATCGGGGCTTGCCTCCGCTGTTCGGCGGACAAACGCGACGGCGGAGCATCGCTGAGAAAAAGCGTCATTCCGCCCACTTTCGTGGCGGAGTGCAGGTATTCCCAACGTGCGCGATGTTCTCCACGCGAGGCGCCAAGTGTATCACTGTTGACGGTCAGTGTTACACTTGGCCGTATGCCGACCACCCGCCCCAGGCATTTCGTGACCGAGACCGATGATCTCGCCGAGGCGCTGGACGAAGCGGCACGGCGCTGGCCGAAATTGAGCCGGGCGCAGTTGCTGGTGCGTCTAGCGCTAGAGGGCCATCGCGCCGCCGAGCACGCGCATGACGAACGGCGACACCGTCGGCTTGAGGCCGTTCGCACCTATAGCGGTTGCCTCACTGGCGTTTACGGGCCTGACTACCTTGAGCGGATCCGCGAGGACTGGCCCACGTGATCGTCTTGGACGCAAGCGTCCTCATTGCCTTTCTCGACCATGCAGACAGTCACAACGGGGCTGCAGAACGGCTTCTCACGCACGCCGTAGACGACGACCTCGCCGTCAATTCGCTCACGCTGGCCGAGGTCCTCGTCGCGCCTGTCCGCGATGACCGTCTTGACCCCGTCACCGAGGCGCTCGAGGCCCTCGAGGTTCGAGAGCTGCCCTTTCCTGCCGACACGGCGATTCGGCTCGCCCAGTTGCGCGCGACCACGGGGTTGAAGATGCCGGACTGCTGCGTCCTTCTGGCGGCCGAGGATGCGGGCGCGAGCATTGCATCCTTCGACGATCGGCTCGTGCGGACGGCCGAGATGCGTAACGTCGCCGTGGTGCAACGCTGAGCGGTTCGGACGGACGCCGGGTGTGATCTAACGCTCAGGCGCCGGGCAGCGGTTGCGAGCTACGGCGAGTTGAGCTCCCCGATCATCTTCTCGTTGAAGACGGGGTAGAGCTCGTCGTACGCCCCGTCGCGCTCGGCAAACCGGAATCCCTTGGCACGCTCCACCACAATCTCCTCGGCGTCGGGCTTGGTCTGCAACAGCGTCATCGTCTCGGAGATGAACGCGTCGAGTGGCATGCCCCGCGGGTCGAATCCGCGCTGGCCCTGCAGTGCCGTCTGCACTCGGGGCGGAACGATCTCGATGACCTGGACGTCGGTATCGCGCAGCTGAAACCGCAACGACTGCGTGTAAGAGTGCAGCGCTGCCTTGCCGGCGCAGTACGTCGGGATGAGCGCGCTCGGCATGAACGCCAATCCGGACGTGACGTTGAGGATCGTTGCGCGTGGCCTCCCGAGTAATAAGTGCAGCAGTGCCGAGGTGAGCCGGATGGGGCCGAGCAGGTTGATGGCAAGGGTCTGCTCGGCCGTGCCGGGGTTACCGGTGGTGAGGTCCTCGACGCGCTGAATCCCCGCGTTGTTGATCAGCACGTTGAGCTCGGGGTGGTTATCGGACAACTCGATGGCGAAGCGGCGGATGTCGGCGGAATCACCTTGATCCAGCGACAGGTATTGAATGCCCGGGTTGGCCTCCGCCACCGCTTTCAGTGTCTCGTGGCGGCGGCCCGCGATGACGACGCTGTTGCCTAATCGGTGGAATGCCTCGGCGAGGCCCCGGCCGATTCCGGTACCACCCCCGGTGACCAGAACGGTGTTGCCCGTCAACTGCATGCGCTGTTCCTCTCCGTCGCTTTCTGCTACCTGCATACTCGCGGCAGCTGGCCCGGTATGCGATTACCGCATCAAAGTCGTGGTAATCGTGTCGGATTCCTGATCTAGTTTGTAGCCGTGGCGCAGTTTCCGCGGACTCGCTACGCCAGCTGCAGCGAGGTTGACATCGCCT
>NZ_JAVKSG010000101.1:0-8194 GCF_039583785.1 Mycobacterium sp. | reverse complement strand
TACACGCTGGCCATCGGCAAGACCCCGATCGTGGTCAACGACAGCCGCGGCTTCTTCACCAGCCGCGTCATCGGCACCTTCGTCAACGAGGCGCTGGCGATGCTGGGCGAGGGTGTCGAGCCCGCCAGTGTCGAGCACGCCGGTTCGCAGGCCGGTTACCCGGCGCCGCCGCTGCAGCTGTCCGACGAGCTCAACCTGGAGCTGATGCACAAGATCGCTGCTGCGAGCCGTAAGGCGGTGGAAGATGCGGACGCGGTCTATGTTCCGCACCCAGCCGAGGCGGTCATCGAGAAGATGATCTCACTCGAGCGGCCCAGCCGTCTGAAGGGCGCCGGCTTCTACGAATACATAGACGGCAAGCGCACCCGGCTGTGGCCCGGCCTGCGCGAGACGTTCTCCTCCGGTTCGGCCGACCTGCCGCTGCAGGACATGATCGACCGGATGCTGTTCGCCGAGGCGCTGGAAACCCAGAAGTGCTTGGACGAAGGCGTTCTCACGTCGACCGCGGACGCCAACATCGGCTCGATAATGGGCATCGGCTTCCCGCCCTACACCGGTGGTAGCGCGCAGTTCATCGTCGGGTATCAGGGTGCGCACGGTGTGGGCAAGGAAGCCTTCGTGGCTCGGGCCAAGGAGCTGGCTGCCAGGTACGGCGACCGCTTCCTGCCGCCGGCTTCGTTGACCTAGCCTCACTTCGACGCTCAAAGCCCCTGAAACCTCTGCGTTTCAGGGGCTTTGGCGCTGATAGAGGTGATAGTGCGCGGGGTCTGCGCTTCACGGCCGAGCGTGAAGACAATTTCACGCTCGGCAGTCAACGTGAACTCAACGTCACGTTCGCATAGTTGCGGGCGAGCTAGGTCAGCGCCGCGGCGATGCGGCGCCACTGCTCACGCGGGTAGGCCTTCGGATCGCTGCGCAGCACCTGGAGGCAGACATGGTCGGCGCCGGCCGACCGGTGCTCGGAGACCCGGCGCAGGATGGCATCCTCGTCGCCCCACGCAATGATCGCGTCGAAAAGACGATCGCTCACCTGGCTAAGGTCTTCTTCGGAGAAGCCCGAGCGCAACAGGTTGTTGGCGTAGTTCGGCAGCGCCATATACGAACGTAGCCAGTCGGTTCCGATGGCGCGGGCTTCGTCTGCGCTGTCGGTGAGAATCACCGTCTGCTCGGGCAGTAGCAGCGGTCCGTCGCCCAGCGTGCCGCGGGCCGAGGCGGTGTGGTCGGGAGTGACCAGGTACGGGTGGGCTCCGGCGCCGCGGCGGGCGGACAGCTGCAGCATCTTCGGGCCGAGTGCGGCCAGCACTCGCCGCTGCGCGGGAACCGGTTGCGGCGTCGCGTCCAGCTCGTCGAGGAACGACGCCGTCGCGGCCAGCGGTTTGCGATACCGGCCGGGTGAGCCGGCGTCGATCAACCGCGCGTGGCTGACCCCGATACCCAGCAGGAAGCGGTCGCCGTGGTCGGCCGTCAGCGAGGCGTAGTTCTCGGCGACGTCAGCCGGCGTGTGCATCCAGAGATTCAGGATCCCGGTGGCGATCGTGGTCTGCTTGGTCGC
Source organism: Mycobacterium sp. (assembly GCF_039583785.1). Classification (GTDB taxonomy): domain Bacteria; phylum Actinomycetota; class Actinomycetes; order Mycobacteriales; family Mycobacteriaceae; genus Mycobacterium. Next base: position 6,642 of record NZ_JAVKSG010000101.1, on the reverse strand, counting down.
CGCCAGTAGGTTGCCCACCGCATCGAAGACCTGCCCGCCGACGTCGGGTATCCACAGGGCACGGAATCCGAGTTCGTCCAATTCGGCTGCTGCGTCGGCAGATTCGCTTGCGTTGCCGTAACGAAGCTGGCTGCTCCAGATCCCGATACCGGTGAGGTCCATCCGGCCAGCCTAGGGGCGCGCTACAGTCCGAGTCATGCGTTTCGGATTCTTCATCCCGCAGGGTTGGCGATTGGATCTGGTCGGCATCGACGTCGACAGACACTGGGCGGTGATGCGCGATCTGGCCGCCTACGCCGACGAAAGCACCTGGGACTCGGTGTGGGTGTACGACCACTTGCACACCGTGCCGATGCCCACCGGCGAAGCCACCCACGAGGCGTGGTCGCTGATGTCGGCCTACGCGGCGAGCACATCGCGGATCAAGCTCGGCCAGATGTGCACGGCGATGAGCTACCGCAATCCGGCCTACCTCGCCAAAATCGCTGCGACGACCGACATCATCTCCGGCGGACGTGTGCAGATGGGCATCGGCGCCGGCTGGTACGAGCACGAATGGCGGGCCTACGGGTACGGCTTCCCGTCGGCGGGCGTGCGGTTGGGACGCCTCGACGAAGGCGTGCAGATCATGCGCGACGCCTGGCGGGACGGCAAGGTCAGCTTTGATGGCAAGCACTACCAGGTCGACGGCGCGATCGTGCAACCCAAGCCTTTGGGGGACAACGGTATTCCGCTGTGGATCGCCGGCGGCGGGGAGAAGAAGACGCTGCGGATCGCCGCCAAGTACGCGCAGTACACCAACTTCGCCGGCGAACCCGAAGCGTTTACGCGCAAATCTGAAATCCTGGCCGGGCACTGCCGCGACGTCGGCACCGACTTCGACGCCATCGTCCGCTCGATCAACGTCAACGCGATCATCGGCGCTACCGAGAGCGACGTGAAGGACCGCATGCAGCGCGTCCGCCAGCGACTGGCCGGCTACGTCCCCGACTCGGCCGCCGACTCGATGATCGGCTCGACCAGTGGACCCGATTCGGCCATCGGCACGCCGGAACAGGTCGTCGAGCGGCTGCAGAAGCTGCGCGACCTCGGCTGCGAGTACGTGATCTGCTACTTCCCGGAGGCCGCGTATGACCGTTCTGGCGTGGAACTCTTTGAGCGAGAGGTTATTCCGGCGCTGGCCTAGACGTCGCTGGTGTGGTAGCGGATCTTGACCGGAGGAGCGGCCAGCAGCGGCGGTAGTTGGGTGACCTTGCCTTCGCCGGCGCGGAAGGCGCGGTAGGCCTCGTCGGCCTCGACGGTCTCCCAGACTTCGTAAATGAGCCAGTGGGCTTCGTCGTCCTCGTCGACGAGCACGTCGGTACGGACGTTCCCGTCGAAAGCCCGGGTGACTTCCAGCGTCCGGCCCATCAGTTCGCGCCCCGCGGCGACCTCGTCGGGCTTGAAGCGCAGTTCCAGCGTCACTATGACCGTCATCGTGATCTCCTCGTAGTCGCTTTGCTGGTCAAGAGCACACCGTCGAACCTACGGTCGATCGTCGGTTCTGGCGAACGACGACGAGAATGTGATTTCCAGATTTGTGGAATTCTGTCGTACCTTTCGGTCAGCGCAATATCAGTTCGGCGGCTGACGGAGGATCCCTCGCGCAGAAGGCAATCGATCCCAGCATCTCTACCTGGCCCGCTGACGATCCGCAGCTGATCGGTAGCGGATGCGCCGATGGCAGCGCGACCAGGTTCCCGGTCGGGCTGGGCCAGGTGTACGGCGTACCCGGCACGGCGTCGGCGACCATCCTGGCGCTCGAAACCTTCCGGCGGCGATCCGCTGCGTGCGGCAAGAGCGCCGCGCTTGCGAGCGCCTTAAATGGCGGGGCCCAGTAGGTCGTCGGCGTCGCGGATGACGTAGCCGTAGCCCTGCTCGGCCAGAAAGCGTTGCCGGTGCGCGGCGTACTCGGCGTCGAGACTGTCACGGGCGACCACTGAATAGAACACCGCGCCGCCGCCGTCCGCTTTGGGCCGCAGCAGCCGGCCCAGCCGTTGCGCCTCTTCCTGCCGTGAGCCAAAAGTACCCGAAACCTGCACCGCAACAGCGGCTTCCGGAAGATCGATAGAGAAGTTAGCCACCTTGGACACCACCAGGGTGGTCACATCGCCGCGGCGGAAGGCGTCGTACAGCTCCTCGCGTTCGGCCGTTTTGGTCGAGCCCTGGATCACCGGAGCGCCCAGCATCTCGCCGAGCTCATCGAGCTGATCCAGGTAGGCGCCGATCACCAGGGTCGGTTCGTCGGGGTGGCGGGCCAGAATCGACTTCACCACGGCGACTTTGGAATGCGCCGTCGAGCAGAGCTTGTAGCGCTCCTCGGGTTCGGCGGTCGCATAGATCATCCGCTCGTTGTCGGTCATCGTGACGCGGACCTCGATGCACTCCGCCGGGGCGATCCAGCCCTGCGCCTCGATGTCCTTCCACGGCGCGTCGTAGCGTTTCGGGCCGATCAGTGAGAACACATCACCTTCGCGGCCGTCCTCGCGGATCAGCGTCGCGGTGAGCCCGAGCCGTCGCCGGGACTGCAGATCGGCGGTCATCCGGAACACCGGCGCGGGCAGCAGGTGCACCTCGTCGTAGACGATCAATCCCCAGTCGCGGCTGTCGAACAACTCGAGGTGGCGGTACTCGCCCTTGGTGCGACGGGTGATCACCTGATAGGTCGCGATGGTGACCGGCCGGATCTCCTTGCGTTCACCCGAGTACTCGCCAATCTCCTCCTCGGTCAACGACGTTCGCGCGATCAGCTCCCGCTTCCACTGCCGGCCGGCGACGGTGTTGGTGACCAGGATCAGCGTCGTCGCACTGGCCTTCGCCATCGCGGCCGCGCCGACCATCGTCTTGCCCGCCCCGCACGGCAACACCACCACACCGGAGCCGCCCAACCAGAACGAGTCGGCCGCCATCTCCTGGTAGTCGCGCAATTGCCAGCCGTCCTGCACCAGGCTGATCGGATGCGCCTCGCCGTCGACGTAGCCGGCCAGGTCTTCGGCGGGCCAGCCGATCTTGAGCAGCATCTGTTTGACCCGGCCGCGCTCGCTGGGATGTACGACCACGGTGTCGTCGTCGATGCGGGCGCCTAGCATCGGCGCGATCTTCTTGTGGCGCAGGACTTCTTCCAGCACAGCCCGGTCGAGACTCGCCAGAGTCAGGCCGTGCACCGGGTTCTTCACCAGCTGCAGCCGGCCGTAGCGGGCCATCGTGTCGACGATGTCGACCAGCAACGGCTGCGGGACCGCGTACCGGGAAAAGCTGACCAGGGCGTCGACGACCTGCTCGGCGTCGTGGCCCGCGGCGCGGGCGTTCCACAGCGCCAGCGGGGTGATCCGATAGGTGTGCACGTGTTCGGGTGCCCGCTCCAGTTCGGCGAACGGCGCGATGGCCGCGCGCGCCGCACCGGCGATCTCATGGTCGACTTCCAGCAGCACTGTCTTGTCGGACTGCACAATCAGGGGTCCGTCAGTCATAACTCCCCATTATCCGGATCGCGCCGACAACTAGCGCCGCTCCTCCTCATCACTGCGTTCTGCATCGTCGCCGGCGCGCAACCAGCGCCGCTCCTCCTCATCGCTGCGTTCTGCATCGTCGCCGGCGGGCAACTAATCTTCGCCGTCGGCGGTCATCACCGACTGGATGCGGTGTACGGCGAAGTCACGGACGCGGCTGGAGGCCGAGTCGAACGCGTGCATTTGCCCGCCGGTCACCGCGATCGGCGACACCACTCGCTGAGTGGCCATCCCGGCGGCGTCGACGTACTTGATCAGCACCGTGTCCTTCTCGCGGGCCGCCTTTTGCAGCAGCGACATGGCCACCGCGGGATCGATCCGCACGTGAGCGAACGGGGCGGTGGTCACCTTCCGCAGCACCGAGACCACCGCGCTCAGCGTTTCGCCACTGGGCTGCGGCATCGGCCGGTGTGAACGGTAGCGCTGCGGCGCGGCAACCCGTGCCCTACGGGACCTGATGTCGACAATGGTTCCCGTCGCGTCCTCGGCGGCCGGAGCGAAGCCGGCGTCCTGTAGCGCCGTGAGCACTTCGTTGATGGGTGCCTGCGAGATCGCCACGGTCGGCGCCAGCACCCGGAGTCCGAGGCGTTCGGTGGCGGCCGCGGCCTGGGCGAGCAACGTCGGGTCCTCGCACCGCACGAACGATGTGGCCATGCCAATGCGCAGCTGGCCGTGCCGGCGGGCGACGTCGTCGATCAGATACGTCAAGCCCTGCGGCACCGGCGTTTTGGAGTGCTTACCGAACAGCGAGTGCAACTCGTCGGCGGTCTTGCCGATGTCGAGGGCATGCCGGATCGACGGTTCGCTGACCCGGTACACCATCGCGGTTCCCGCGGATTCGACGTCGGCGACCGTCGAGAGTTGCTCGGCCAGATCACGTTTTAGCGGGCCGGGCACCACCACGGTCAAGTCGGCCTGCACCAGGAAGTGGTCGATCGGCGTGGGTAGCGCGCGGGTCATGGCCGCAATGGTGACGGCCTCGTCTGCGCCGTCGATGAACAGGCGGCCCGGTGTGCTGAGCGCGACGCGCCCCACCAGGCCGAGCTGCTGCGCCTCGTCCAGCAGGCCGGCCACCGGCGCGGGTTGCAGCCGCGTAGACCACCGCGGCCGCCGCCAGATCAACGCCGCCGACGCGGTGTCCTTGTCCACTCCAGCGCCCGGCGGCAGTTCGGCGAGCATGCCCAGTAAGAGTCGGCGATCCAACGGAGCGGCCGTCGAATACAGCGAATCTGACAGTGCGGCATATGGTTTAGCATCCGGTCCGCGGCTCCCGATCAACGCCGGCCGAGCCGCCAGGTCGAGCCAGGTGGTGGCCAGCAGATGCCAGCGTTCGGCAACGGTGGCCTCGGTGAAACGGTCGGCGGCCACCGTCGGTGCCCAGTACGGCGGATCGCCGACGCTCGGCTGCGGATCGGGAAGACCGCTCGCGATCAGGCCCGCGGCGGCGGCCAACTCCAGGATCAAACCCAACCGGGCTTCGTCGACGCCAGTGACCTTCGTCAGCCGGCGCACCTCGCGCACGCCGAGCCCGCCGCTGCGAAGCTCGGGAATCGGTGCGGCGCTGAGTGATTGGATTACCAGGTCGAGCTCGCGGAGCAGGTCGATGATCGCGCCGGCAGCCGCGGCGTCGGCGTCGGCGGGCGTCGTGGTGGACACCACCGGATCGGGTGCCGCGAGCCGCACCGGCCCGGGTTCCTCGCCGCGCATCACCTGTCCGACGTGACGGGGCAGGATCACCGTGTCCGCGTCGATTCGGCGCAGCAGGCCGATCGCAATCAGTTGTGGCACAGAGCGATCCGCTGGCGCCCCGGGCGCGGCGTCGCGGGTCCTCCCCAGCGGCGAGCCCTCCAGCAGCCGGTCCAGCAGCTCGCGCTGCGGATCATCGAGACCGTCGATCAGCTCGGCAATCTGCTGCGCGCTCTGGTCGGCGTCTTCCAGCGTCACCTGACCGACATACCAAGGCAGGCCGCCGTCGGCGTCGGAGGCGACCCGCACGTCGATGTCACCCCAGACCAGCGCACGTTCCTTCAGGTCCTCGAGTGCGGCGAGAACATCGGTTTCGGGGGCCCGGTCGCCGATCAGCGTGAGCAGCTTGCCGACCGGCACCGGTGCGGTGTCCGCCTGCAGCACCAGCAGCGCGTCGATGACCGCCAGCCGCAGGAAATCCAGCTCGTCGGTGGCAGCCTTCAGCGACTGGCGGGCCTGGGCGCGGGCGGCCAGCGCGGCGATACTGCCCGGCGGCGGTTGGGCGAGGTCGGGTCGCAGCTCCAGCAGGCGGATCAACCGCTCGTCGGGCAACTCGGCAAGCCAAGACCCCAGCGGGATGCCCGGCGTGTGTTGCGTCATTGCTGACCAGCGTAAAGCAGCGGGTCGAGTGACCCTTTGCCGCCGACGGAGGGTGAGGCGGGCGTTGCCGCACCCGACCTGTCAGAATGGTCTACGTGGCTGACAACAAGGAGAAGAAGACGCGTTACGTCGACAACGGTTGGCCGACGACCAACCCCGACGACCACGCCGTGAGCGAACTGGCAACCGACCGAACCGGCGCACTGTCGCCCTTCGGCGACCTGGTCTTCCCGCTGCCTGCCGACGAACTACCGTATCTGCATCCGACCACCGACATCAACCGCTAGTCGCGGTTTGCGACGGCTCGTCAGACGAGCGACCGCAGCGCGGGGTTACCGCTCACGCTCTGCGACTGAATCGCCTTCTGCAGGTCGTTGACGTAACTCGGGTTGCGCGGCAGAGCCGGCGCGCGGTCCTGCGGGACCATGGTCCACGAACTCACCGCGTTGGCCTGATGCACGTCCTGCGGCGGCGGAGCGGGCTCGGGCGCAAGGTCGTCCGGCGGCGGGGGTGGCGGTGCGTCGGGCGCGGGCGCATCGATAGCGACCTCTTGTACCGGTGTGGGCGGCTCGGGCGCAGGGGGCGGAGGCGGCGGGTCGACGGCAGCCGGTTCCGCCGGTGGCGGCTCCGGTGCGGGCGGCTCAGGCGCGGGCGGCGAAGGCGGCGGGTCGGCCGGTGGCGGGGGCATCGGAGCGTCGAACACGGGCGGCGGGGCGTCCGGCGGGGGCGCGTCAGCAAGCACGTTGCG
>NZ_JAVKSG010000100.1:4501-8362 GCF_039583785.1 Mycobacterium sp. | reverse complement strand
CCCAGGACGCTAGCGACACGTGGCGTCGGCCGCGTTGAGGTGACCCCATTGGTGGTTCACCCGGGACTTCCCGCCCATAACTTGTCCTTGAAGGCTTCGCATTGGGGCCTGGCTGGGCGTCGATCGACCGATTCTTATGATTCGCTCGTCGGTCCGGTGAACTATCTAGAGATAGGACAGCCTGAAAGCGTCGGAGGGCTGGCCCATGGCCAGCGCGGAGCTGGTGCCGATCGGTCCGTGCTGATCGAACAGGGTCGCGCCGCCGGTGGCCACATCGGCGATGCCGTAGTGAGATTGAGCGGCCAGTCCAAGGTATTCAACCCGTGGGCCGCGCCCGGCTTGTTCGACAGGTCTGGCGCCGGTGGTCATGCTGCGGTAGACCAGGTTGCCAAGCCGGTCGCTGCGGTGGGAGGGCGCTCAGCGCGATCCGACAACGACACAGGACTAAGCAAGCCCCGCATCAGAATGAAACACCTACGAACAGGTTCAACATCAAGCTAAGACGCTGACTACACATCGGCGGTCTGTCTGGGGCCGCCTGATCGGGCGGCCGGGCGGTGGTCGCGGACCCAATGTTGGGTGGCGAGTTGCACGGCGTCCCAGGGCGATCCGAGCGGGGGTGTGTAGGACAGGTCGAGCTCGCTGACGGCGTCGACGGTCATGGTGTGAAACAGCGCGGTGGCGTAGGTGTCGACACGTTTGGCGATTTCGGCGCTGCGGTGCCCGACGAGCTGGGCGCCGAGCAGCAACCCACTGGCTTGGTCGCCGGTGACCCGCAGGTGAATGGGGGTGGCTCCCGGGTAGTAGGCCTTGTGGTCGTCGCAGACGCTGGCGGTGGTGGCCGGCGCCCAGCCGCGCCCGGCGGCGCGGACCTCGTGTTCGCGCAGCCCGGTGCGCGCGGCGACGAGGTCGAACACTTTGACCACCTGGGTGCCCAGGCTGCCGGCGAAGCGCGCGTCGCCGCCGAGGGCGTTTTCGCCGGCGACGCGGCCTTGTTTGTGCGCGGTGGTGCCCAGCGGCAGCCAGGTCAGGCCGAGCAGCCGATGATGGGTGTGCACACAGTCGCCGGCGGCGAAGACGTCGGGCAGGTTGGTGCGCATGGCTTCGTCGACGACGATGGCGCCTTTGCTGCCGAGTTCGGCGCCGGCGCGCGCGGCCAGCTCGGTGTCGGGCCGCACACCGACCACGACGAGAACGAGATCGACTGTGCGGCTATGTGTTTGGTTGTCGTGGCGGGCGGTCACGGTGAGTGCGCCGTTCTCGGCGCGCTCGATGCCGGTGACTGCGGTGTCGGTGAGCACCTCCACGCCGTTGCGGTGCAGTTCGGCGCGGATCAGGCCGCCGAGTTCGCGATCGACGGTCGGCAGGACCTCGGGCAGGGCTTCGATCTGAATGACGTGGACGCCGCGGGTGGTCAGCGCTTCGGCCATCTCCAAGCCGATGTAGCCGGCACCGATGATGGCCGCGGTCCGCGGGGCGCGGGTGGTCAGCGACTCCATCACCGCGAAGGTGTCGCCCATCGAGTGCAGCAGGTGCACCCCGTCGGGCGGGCCGAGCGCGTCGGGTCCGACCAGGCCGGGCAGCGGCGGTCGCGCGCTGACCGCGCCGGTGCCCACGATCAGCGCGTCGTAGCCCAGTTGGCTTACCGCGCCAGCGGCGTCGACGACGTCGACGGTATGCGCGGCCGCGTTGATGGCGGTGACCCGGGTGTCGGTGCGCAGGCTCATGCCGGTGGCTTCGAGGTCGGCGGCGGTGCGATGCGCCAGGTTTTTCCAGTGGGTGACCTCACCGGAGAGGTAGTAGGGGATGCCGCAGATGGAGAAGTTGGGGTAGGCGTCGGCGACGACGACGGTGACCTCGGTGCTGGGGTCGAGTTCGCGGGCGCGCAGCGCGGCGCTGATGCCGGCGTCGCTGCCGCCGACCGCGATGACATGACGAGTGACCATGGGTGAACTCCTGATTCGAGGTGGCGGAGGATTGCCCGGCGCGCGCCGAGACGACCGACAACGGCTACCGAGTTGCCGCGGCTCGGGTCGCCGCGAGCGCTTCCAGGTCTGGAACGGCACGCGGTTCGGCGGCCAGCATAGGAACCAGCGCGGTGCGCTCGGCAAGCTCGGTTCTCACTGTGTCGATCAGCGGCAGCTCGGCGGCTGCTCGTTTTCGCAGCAGCGGTGAGCTCGGGTTGGCCGCGGCCAGCGAGTTGTTGATCACCCACGCCCACGGGTGAATGTCGGCGCGCTGGAGTTCGGCCTGTAGGCCCGCGGCTTCGAGGACTGGGGTGGTTTCGGCGAGCGTGACGATGATGACCTTGGTTTCTTGCCGGTCTTGTAGCCGCATCAGCGGTGTCACGAAATGCGCGTCTCCTAGTTGGCGGGCAACCTCACGATGGTAGGAGCCGGTGGCGTCGAGCAACAGCAGAGTGTGCCCGCTCGGCGCGGTGTCGACGACGACGAACTTGCGCCGTGATTCGCCGATCACGCGGGAGAAAGCCTGGAACACGGCGACCTCTTCGGTGCAGGGTGAGCGCAGATCCTCGGCGAGCATCGCGCGGCCTTGGGCGTCGAGCGCGGCGCCCTTGGTGGCCAACACGTGCTCGCGGTATCGGCGAGTCTCTTCGGCAGGGTCGATCCGGGACACCTGCAGGTTGCGCAGGTCCTCATCGACGGTGTCGGTGAGATCGCCGGCGGGGTCGGTGGTGGTCAGGTGCACCTGGTGCCCGCGACCGGCCAGCGCGGCCGCGATCGCCGCGGCGATGGTCGTCTTGCCGACCCCGCCCTTGCCCATGCACAAAATCAAGCCGTGCTGCTGGTCGGCGAGTTGGTCGGTCAGATCGGTGAGGGTGGCCCCGGTCGCCGGCGATCCGGCATCGGACGGAGCTGCGGCGGCCGGCACGGCCGAGGTGGGGGTGAACAACGCGGCCACCGCCTCTACGCCGACGATGTTGGTGGCCTTGAGTTCGACCTGATCGATGGGCAGCCCGGCTAATTCGGCCGGCAGGTGCGCGATCGCGTCCTGCTCACGGTGATAGATCGCCGTCGCCAGCGGGTCGCTGTCGTCGTCGGGGGTTGGCAGGACCCCGTTGATCACCAGATGCTGGCGAGTCAACCCGATCGCGGCCAGTTCCCGACGGGTACGAGCGGTTTCGGCGAGAGCGGATTTTTGGGCCCGAGCCACCAGCACCAGTCGGGTGCGCGCCGGATCGGCCAGCGCCGCAACGGCGTCGGAGTAGGCGACGCGCTGGCGGTCCAGGCCGGATAGCGGTCCCAGGCAGGAGGCATCGCCCTTGCCGTCGTTGAGGAAGTCGGTCCACGACCCGGGCAGCTGCAAAAGCCGGATGGTGTGCCCGGTGGGGGCCGTGTCGAACACCACATGGTCGAAGTGTCCGAGGGTGCCGCCGGCGTCGGTGAGCAGTTCGGTGAATTCGTTGAACGAGGCGATTTCGGTGGTGCACGATCCGGACAGTTGTTCGGTGATCGACCGGATCTCGGCCTCGGGCAGCAGCCCGCGCACCGGGCCGACGATACGTTCGCGGTAGGCGTCGGCCGCCTGCGCCGGGTCGATCTCCAACGCCGACAGCCCGGCGACCGCGCCAATCTCGGTGATGGTGTTGCCGATGGTCGTTCCGAACACCTGCCCGACGTTGGATGCCGGATCGGTGCTGACCAGTAAGACTTTCTTGTCTCGGCGGGCCAGGGTGATCGCGGTGGCGCACGCGGTGGAGGTTTTACCGACCCCGCCCTTGCCGGTGAAAAAGACGAACCGGGGCACATTGTCCAAAAACTTCATTAATCAACCTATCTATCTCAGCAGCAGGTGGTCTCTGCGCCGCCGCAGCAATCACCCGCGGCCGCACCTGTTTCG
>NZ_JAVKSG010000100.1:0-4401 GCF_039583785.1 Mycobacterium sp. | reverse complement strand
GCAGAATTTGCTGGGCCGGGTTTAGGCGCCCACGACGGTCAGCCAGCCGGCGAAGGCGAGCAGGGTGGCCAGCAGCACCGGGATGGTGAGCACGATGCCGGTGCGAAAGTAGCGGCCCCAGCCGATGTGCATGCCCTTGCGGTCGAGCACATGCAGCCACAGCAGGGTGGCCAGGCTGCCGATCGGGGTGATCTTAGGGCCCAGGTCACAGCCGATGACGTTGGCGTAGACCATGGCCTCGTGAGCCAGCCCGGTCGCGCCGACGGCGCCGACGGCCAGCGCGGCGACCAGCACGGTGGGCATGTTGTTCATGATCGACGACAACACCGCTGCCGCCACCCCGACGCCGAGCGCGGCACCCAGCACTCCGTGCTGAGCGAATACGCCGAACAGTTTGGCCAGTTCGCCGGTCAGTCCCTGGTTACGCAGGCCGTAGACGACCAGGTACATGCCGATGCTGAACAACACGATCTGCCAGGGCGCTTCACGGATGACCGTGCCGACCGGAATCCGGCGCGGCGCACTCGGACGGTCGTCGGCGGTCATTGTCTGACTTGCTACGGAATCGGCCAGCTCGGCGGCCAGGTCGGCGGTGTTCACCGGATCGCCGAAAGAGCGCTCCTGCATGGTCCCGCCGGCACCCTCCGACACGGAAACCAGCGTTCGTGCCCGCTGGGAAAAGAGGAACGCGGGCTGCCGGGCGGCAACCGCGATCAAGACCACCGCACCGGCCCCGGCCACCACCGACAGCGGCACACCCGCCGGATCGGCCCCGAAATAGCCCACCAACAGCAACACCAGCACCGCCCACCCCGCGCGGAAGGTCAACGGGTCGGTGATGGCGTCCGCCGGACGACGCAACGCGGCCACCTCGTAGGTGGCCGGGATCGAGCGGTGAAAATACGCCATCAGCACGGCGAGGCTGGCCAACACCGACACCACGCCCACCGGGACCATGACCATAGCGAAGCGGGCGAAGCCGACATGGAAGAAGTCGGCAGAAACGATGTTCACCAGGTTGGAGACGACCAGGGGCAGGCTACCGGAGTCGGCGATGAATCCGGTGGCCATGACAAAGCCGAGCGATGCTTTGGGGGAGAATTTCAGTGCCAGCATGATCTGCATGACGATCGGGGTCAGGATCAACGCGGCGCCGTCGTTGGCGAAGACCGCGGCGATCGCGGCGCCGAGCAATACGATCAGGACGAACAGAACTCGCCCACGGCCGCGTCCCCACCGGGCCACATGCAAGGCGGCCCACTCGAAGAAGCCGGACTCGTCGAGAACCAGCGACACGATGATCACGGCGACGAAGGTCAGGGTCGCGTTCCACACGATGCCCACCACGGTCGGCACGTTGGAGAAATGCACGACGGTGGTCGCCAACGCGACGACCGCGCCGCCCAGTGCGCTCCAGCCGATGCCCAGGCCCCTGGGTTGCCAGATCACCAAAGTGAGCGTGACCAGAAAGATCAGAATTGCTGCCACTGTCATCGCTACCTAGACTCCCTTCGGTGGCCCTCGGCCACAATACATCGATGGAAATCAATACATCAACCCTATCTGATGTGGTCCCCGTCTCCGAGGAAGATCGACGTCGGGCCTGGCGTCTAAAAATCAAGTAGCTCAACGATTCTCATTGCGCTGACACTCTTGACATCAGGCGCTGATTAGCGTCATATCAAACTATGCTGATTCCAGCGCTGGCTGACGTTGACCGACGCGATCCCGGACCCGCCGGGGACCCGCCACCAGATGTTGCCGAGGCGGCTGTGAAACTCTTCGGCGATCCGCTTCGCGCGCAAATCGTCCGCCTGCTTGCCCGCGAACAGATGTGCACTTGTCATCTGGTGCACGACACCGGGGCGCGGCAGTCCACCATCAGCCACCACCTGCGCATTCTGCGCGAAGCGGGCTTCGTCGGCGCCGAGCCGCTCGGCAGATACACCTACTACAAGCTGCGTCCCGAGGCCCTGAGCGTTCTCAACGCCGGCATCGCGGAGCTCACCGTGCAGGCACACCGGGCTCAAGCGGCACGCCGGCCCTGCTCTTGATCCGACGGTGAGCGTTCATCGACGAATCCAGCCACGCTAATTCAACGCCCGACGCTCACCTTCGGGATCGTCGAGCTGTTCCTGTTGATCATCGTTTCGTCCCCACGCCAACGCGCAGTGCAGAACTACTCATGGTCGCGGTCGGGGAGTCCCCCGTCCTGGTTGCACGTCGAACCCATCTGGCTCCCGCGACACGTGCACGGCTGATTCCCGGCCAGCACCGGCCCGGGGCCACCGCCTGAAGATCAGGCTTATCCGCCGTTCGCTTTAGCGTTGATGACCTGCTTGGCGATGCTCGACAGGCTGGGTTCATTGCGCCCTGGTACGTCGATATTGATGACCCGCCGGCCGGGGTCCCCCGCGATGCGTAACAACCCGTGGAACCTCGGCTGGATCCCCGCCGCGTCCAGTTTTGTCATCCAGGTCACCCACGGATCGCGCCAGAGGAAACCAGTGGCGAGACGAGAGCCGATGATGCTCTCTTGGGTTGCCAGCCAGCCCACCTGCTGGTCGAGGACGTAGGCGGCCAGTCCGCGCGTGTTCGCGCCGTTGGCCTCCAACCGCAACGTCACTTCGACGGGACCAAGCGGAAGATCGTTTACCGCGTCCTCGAAGGCGGAAGTTCCCGCGACGGTGCGTGTCCGGCTTCCCGGCACGTCAACCACCCGGTAGTCGGTACGGGCGCTCGGCTGCCACGGCTTGGGCACAAGCCAATCCCAAATTGCCATATCCGGACCTTACTGGAGCCGCGGTGCCGATGGGGCAGTTCAACCACGGACTCAAAGCCGCACTCCGGGAGTTAGAGCGGCGACTCTACTGCAGCAGGAGAATGGCCACGCACATCAACAACATCAGGAGCGCAGGCAGAAACTTCGTCAGTGCGTCCTTGGCCTTCGCGTGCATAGCCAGTGCCCCGACCATCAACACGGCAACAATCAGTGCCGGCGGCCGGATGAGCACCGGAACCCAGATGCCTACGATCAGCAGCACGGCCGACCCGATCTTCAGGGCACCGACGGCGTAGAAGGACCACTCGGGAAGTCCATAGGTTGCGAATTCTTCTTTGAGCGACTGCGCCGAACCGCCCCGGTATGCGGTCGATGCCCGCGCCCGTACCAGCCAGACGTTGAGTAGCCCCAGTGCAACGATGATCTGGAGACTGGTGGAAACTGCCGAAGATGACATGTGGGTGCCTTTCGCTTCCCTATCGCTTTCCCAGGATCGATCGTTGATCGCGACCACTACACCATGACCTTGCTTTACCAGGCGTGCAAAGTTCTGTCGATTCTGTTGTTTCTGTATTACGGCTTGGCCATGCTCGTCGCCAACGCCATGGTGGAGGAGTTTGCCCGCTTCGGGCTGGTCCGATTTCGGAAGCTCACCGGGATTCTCGAGTTGCTCGGATCGCTGGGTCTCATCCTCGGCTACTTCCTGCCGCAGTTCACCGTCGCCGCTGCGAGTGGCCTGACCCTGATGATGGGCGTGGGAGTCGTTGTCCGCCTTCGCTGCGGAGAGTCCTTGGCGGATGCTCTGCCCGCCATCGCCATGCTGCTGATCAATCTCTACATCGTCGTCTACGCACTCAGTGTGGGGATGATCCCGGCACGGTAGCGGCCCTCCAGCGGCTTCCGGTGCGGCAATCTCGTGTCAGGCCGAACGCGTCGGCGGGGACTTCGCGTTCGCCGGCGCGGACGGCCGCGATGATGCGGTTGGCGACCGCGTCAGGCTCAAGGCCCTGACGGAGCCGGGGCGCCGTTCCGGCGATCGGGCGGTCCGTGACGGTTGCGATGCGGCGGTGTCCGAGCCCATTTGCCTTGTGCAGCAGTGCTGTGCCGATCACCACGGTAGTGTCGACGTGGTGGGGGTTGCAGCTGGGCCGGCATCACGATGTGGGTGCGCAGACAGCTGGCGCAGCGAGTGCGACGCGGTCTGATCGTGAGGGTCGCGCTGCCATGGGAACGGATCGTGCGGCGCCGGCCGTAGCCCCAGGCGGTCAGCTGGCCGACCTCGCAGCGCGGACAGCGCAGATCGCCGGCGGGGAGCAGTTGCTCGGCCAGTTCGGTGGTTCGGGCGACGATCACCGCAGACCCTGTCCACAAGCCATCAGCCTTACCTATCGCGGCCGGTCCGGCGCAGGGGCCAGTTCGTGTTGGGCCAGAGCAGCTTTGGTCATCTCGCCGTCACTGATCGTGACGAGGAAACGAAACCGCACCGAGCCCAGGACCGGATGAATTGATACCGGGCCCTACCGGCTATGGCGTCGGTCCTCGGCACGCTGATGATGCACACGACGGACACCGTGCCCGAGCCTCATCGGCATCGCAGGTGACGAAGACAGCCCCCGTGG
>NZ_JAVKSG010000099.1:0-8397 GCF_039583785.1 Mycobacterium sp. | reverse complement strand
CGCCAGCACAAATTTCATTAGGAACTTTGACCTTCACTTCCAATACGCATCTTGGTTGGACATGCTGCGGGCAACGCCGGGCTAGCCCTTCGAAAGGCAATACATCCGGTATGACTGTTTCCCGCTCACCATGTCCCGGTACAGCGGGCTCCGCATCGTGGGTGCGGGGGCTATTGGCCGCACCAATCGCGGTGCCAAGGAATCCCAAACCCCTCCCCAATGCGAGGCGTTCAGGTCCGCGCCCCGCAGGACTGCGGTGTTAATTTCCCGCCCCGATATCATCCGCATTCCCGAACCCTTCAGGTCCTTCTCCCGTTGATCGCACTGGAACCACTGCCACATATCGGTGTAAAGAAATGTCCCGCCTGGGCACAGCACTCTTGTGACTTCGCTGAGGAACCGATCGAAGTGGGGGTACAGGTGCGAGGATTCGACGTTGATCACGGCATCGAATGACTTTGTAGGGAAAGGGAGGTCTTCGGCATTGCCCTGGATGAACTCCACCCCGGGAAGTTGGTGGCGGCGCCGGCAGAACTCGATGCCGGACGTATTGAGGTCCAGCCCGATATAGGATGCCGGCTTGAACGTGCGGCTCAAATAGGATGCTCCGCCGCCGTGTCCGCAGCCCACTTCGAGTATCCGCTTGCCCGCGAGTCCACCGTATTGGGTTGCGGTGGCGTGGTAGAGCTGGATGGGATAGCGGTACTGCTCGTCGCCGGGGTCCAGTGGTATGGCCACGGGCGGGTCTTCTTCGTAAGCCCAGTTCAGGAACAGCACGTCTTGGCCGGCACGGCGGGACATGTAGGCGTATAACGGTTTGTGGACGCTCGTGTTGAGCCTCCACAGTAAGCTCCGGGCCAGGCGGTCTACGGCTGTCACCGAGCACTAACCCCATGGCCCATAGAGGCGCACGCTTCGACTTCGCCACGCGTTCTCCAATTCGCCAGCACAGTTTTCATCGCGGATCCTGACCTTTCACTTCCTATGTGTATTCTTCGAATCCAATACAGCCGGTGTGCCCGTCGAGAGGACTCGCGCTAGCCCCTGAAGCCATCCACCGACGCTGATGCTCGCGGCCAGGTACGCCGGAGAACGCCTCACTCGTTGACGAAGCAGTAGATCCGGTAACTGATCTCGCTATTTAGCAATCTGCGGTAGAGAATCACCCACATCGCAAAGTAGAAAGACTCCCGAACGCGAGCCTTCTTTAAGAGCATAGCGGGATATGTTTTCTCTATTCCCCGAGCAACCTGCTCATTGATGGTCTTTTCCGAAATGAGCTGCATGGGGGCGCCGCTCAGCTCCTGTCCCCACCTCGCGAGTTCGTGACGCCGGCGGACATCGGCGTAGAGAAAATGACCTCCGGGGCGCAGTACCCGCGCGACCTCCTCAAGAAACCGGGGAAACCGAGGGTAACAATGCGACGCTTCGATATTAATCACGGCGTCGAAGGATTGATCGGCAAAGGGAAGCTTCTCGGCGTTGCCTTCCACGAAGTCCAGGCCGGGCAGTGGGTGCTTTTTTCGGCAGAAGTCCAATCCGACCGGGTTTAAATCCAGCCCTGTGTAAGAGGCCGGGCCCAGCGTGCGCATCACGTAGGACGCGCCACCACCGTGCCCGCAGCTAACCTCGAGCACCCGCTTGCCGGTGAGGTCCACCTGGTCTGCCACGCGGTGGTAAAGCTGGATGGAGCATCGGTTTGGTTCGTCGGTTTCCGTCAACGCCAGAGCCATCGGCGGATCTTCCTCGTAGCCCCAGTTTAAGAACACCGTGTCGTTATCGCTGAAAAAGCGACTGTTAAGGCGATACCAGTACTTATTGAAAAATGGATGGGTACGGCGATCTTTCCGTTGCTTACGGTTTTTTAGGACATCTGTGGACGCGGCCACAAGCAGCTCCTCCTCAGGGGTTTGAGTATTTCGGCAAGTATCTTCGGCATGAGCTAATTGAAGGTGTGGCCAATTCGCGGGTAAAGTAGGGCATCGCTCGTAACAGAACTCATTGGCCGCCCTGCGGCTGACTCCCAGCGGGCCCGTTGAGGTACCACGGGTTGGCCCGTGCCCAGGCGATGGTGCGGCGGATCCCTTCCTCGACGTCGACCTGCAGGCGCCAGCCCAGCTCTCGCTGCGCCTTGGTCGAGTCCGGGATACGACGAGGGATGTCCTCGTAGCGACCCCCGTAAAGTGCTGCAGTGTCGACAGTTTCGGCCGCGGACACCGAATCGACACCGGCGATCTTGATCGTCAGCTCGACAACATCACGCATGGTCGTCTCGGTCATGCTGCCGATGTTGAAGGTTTCACCGATCGCCGCGCTGCTGTCGGACGCGAGCAAGGTGCCGGCGACGGCGTCATCGACGTAGGTGAAGCACCGCGACTGGTCCCCGGAGTCGTAGAGCAACGGCTGGCGGCCGTTGAGAATCCGGTGAATGCTCTGCGAGACCACGAATATCGGATTCTGCCGCGGGCCGTACACATTGAAATACCGAACCACCGTCACCGGCAATCCGAAGGCGTCGTGCATGGCGAAGACAAGATGTTCGGCCATCGCCTTGCTGGTGCTGTAGCTCCAGCGTGCGGTCCGTGTCGAACCGACAACGCGATCATCGTCTTCGGCGAACGGCGGGTTGGGGTTCTTGCCGAACACCTCAGACGTGCTGGCGAACACCACGCGTGTTCCGTGCCGATGGCTCAGTTCGAGAACGTTGCGAGTACCGATCACGTTGACATCGAGAACCCGCAGCGGATCGTTGAGATAGTTCTTGACACCGACGACCGCGGCCAGGTGGAAAACCACGTCGACGCCGGGAGTCAGGGCTTTTTCGAGTGCGGTCAGATCAGTGACGTCGCCTTGCACGAACCGGAAGTTGGCGTGCCGGTCGAAGTCGATACTGGTGTCACGGCTGTTCTTGGCGAAGTCGAAGACCGTGACGGAGTCGCCGCGATCCAGCAGTGCGGAGACCAAGTGTGACCCGATGAAGCCGTAGCCACCGGTCACAACGGCATGAGACATATTCGCTCTTTCGATTCGGCGCCTACCGGCCGATGCCCTTGTAGACGAAGCCGGCGGCGCGCACTGCCGCTGGGTCGAAGCTGTTCCGGCCGTCGAGGAACACGCACCCGGCCCTCGCCAGCTCCGCCAGCCGGGACAGCGGAACCTGGTGGAACTGGCGATGGCCCGCGAGCACCACTAAGGCGTCGGCGCCCTCGACCGCCGTCTCGATGTCTGCGGTCAGGGGGATGTGCGTCACGGTGACGGCGTCTTCAACGCCCACCCATGGATCATGGACCGAAAGTTCGCAGCCGGACTTCTCCAGCAGCGCGACGACATACTTGGTCGGGGTGAGTCGGCAGTCGCCGGTGTTGTTCTTGAACGCGATGCCCAGCACCGCGATTCGGCTGGTCTCGATTTCTTTGCCCTGATCGGCGAGTAACTGCGTGAGCAGGCCGTAGGTGTAGGCCGGCATCGTGTCGTTGACGGTCCGCGAGGTTCGCGGAATTGCCAGGTCCAACCCGAGGGAGTCGCCCAGGTGGTTGACGAACCATGGATCTTTCGTCAAGCAGTAGCCGCCGACGCCCATGCTCGGCCTCAAGATGTTGACCGGACTGCTGCCCTTCGGCATCGTGTTGGCGGCCTCGATGACTTGCAGTGCGTCTATGCCGAGGCGGTCGCACACCTTGGCCAGCTCGTTGGCCAGCGCGACGTTGAGGTCCACCCAAAGGTTGTCCGCAAGCTTGACCATCTCGGCGGTCCGCGGATCCTCGACGATCACGGACTCCACCCCGAGGGCGTGCCGCCACAGCGTGGCGCAGGCGCGAGCGCTGCGTTCGTCGACGGCACCGACCACGACGGGGATCGACGTCAGCTCGTGGATTGCCTGGCCCTCGGCGAGGCGCTCGGGGCAAAACGCCAACCCGAAGTCGACCCCGGCGCGCAGCCCCGAGGTCTCTTCGAGGATCGGCCGAACAAGGGTCTCGGTGGTGCCCGGCGGCACCGTGCTCTTGAGGATGACGACGTGGCCGGGCTGCAAGTACTCGCCCAAGGCTCGCGCCGCCGCCTGGATGTCGTCGACGATCGGTTCGTAATCCGGACCGAGCGGCGTACCGACGTTGACGATGACGAAGTCGTTGTCCGCGATGGCGCTGAAATCGGTCGTGGCACGAAGTCGGCCGACTCGCACGTTGTCGGCCACGAGCTCACTGAGCCCCGGCTCAGCCACGGTGGTCTTGCCGAGGTTGATTTCGTCGACGACGCTCTGCCGCACGTCGATGCCGGTGACGGGCCAGCCACGATCAGCCAGCACGGCGCCGATCACCGTGCCGATGTAGCCGAAGCCCACCACCGCGATCCCCGATCGCATGCCGCGTACCAGCAGGTCGATCTCGGCGTCGCTACGCCCGAACGCGCCTTTCAGCATCGTGGAATCTCACCCTTCAGTCCCCCGTGCACGTTCTTTGACATGAAAGCGGGCCCCACCACCCCGGCTAGCCTGCGGGCAGTCTAATCCAACACCTGACCAATAAGACCTGAAAACCGGATGTTTGCGCCAGCCAGCCGGATGTCACCCGACCCGAGCAAGGCGGGCGAACTTTTCCACCTGGTCTGCGGCGGCCGTGGCGCTTGTGACGGGTTCGGTGATCCGGGGTGCGATCTCGCGGGCGCGGGCGCGGTATTGCGGGGCAAGGATCCGACGCAGGTCCGCGACCAGCGACTTTTGGGTAGTGGTCGAAAAGCGCCGTCCGGAGCCCACTTTCAGTCGTTTGAGCTGTGCCGCAAAGAACGGCTGATCAGGCAACGTCCACAGGATCAACTGGGGGATTCCGGCCCGCAGGCCCGCCGCCAGAGTGCCCGCGCCGCCATGGTGCACGACCGCCCGGCAAGCCGGAAAGATGGTCGCGTAATTCACCACGCCCACCACTTTGACGTGCTCGCCATCGGGGACCTTGCCGAAATCAGTCGAGCCGGAGCACACCAACGCCCGTTCGCCCAGCTGCTTGCACGCCGCACTGATCATGGCGAGAGTGTCGGCGGGCGACTCGACCGGGACGCTGCCGAACCCGAAGCAAATCGGCGGCGTTCCCGCGGCAATCCATGACCCGACCTCCTCGTCGGCATCCGTCGACAAAGCCATCGCCAACGCGCCCACAAAGGGGCGCTGGCCAGCCCATTTCGCCCATTCGGAAGCCAGTCCGGGAAAGTACACCTCGTCGTAAGCCTGGATTTCCAGCGAACCGCGGTCTGCGATGCGCCGCGGCGCTGGGGCTTTTGCCTTCGGTAGGCCGAGTTCACGACGCTGGGCATCCTCACCCTTCTTCGTCCCGCGCCAGACCAGCCAGTCGTTCGCCGTCATCACCGCGCGGCTCAACGGCGACGGCAGGAACGGCAAAAGCCGGCCGTGGGCCCGCGCCGGAAAGAAATGCAGTGTTGACAACGGAATGCCGTAATACTCCGCGACATTGGCAGCGGGCTGCTCGAAGATCAGGCCGGTGAGCAGCAGATCGGCGCCGGCCGCCACCGACGCCAGCGACGTGGTCATCTCACCCCAGCATTGCGCGGCGAATTCCTCGGTTTCGCGGCCCATCCTGTTCAGCTCCTTGAGCTTCCAGGGTGTGCGGAAGTAGCACGTCCAGTATTTGCGTTGCAGGTCCATGATGGGTTTTGAATCCAGCCCGTAGGCGACCGCCTGCAGTCCCGCGGCCTCGGTGAAGTTGACCAGATTGGGTGGGACAGCCATCCGCACGTCGTGCCCTCGTCGTAGCAGCTCCCGGCCGACGACGACGGCGGGTTCGATATCGCCGCGGCCCCCATAGCTCGCGAGAACAAATTTCACCGCACCCTGGCCTCTCAATTCGACGCACGCATAATATCTGGGGCGTCGCACGTTGTGGCCGGTTCGTGGGCTATCGGCTGGGCGTTCACAAAGTGGCTTGTGGCCATGACGCTGAGGAGTCTGATTCTGGCTGGCAGCGAACTGACTGCGCGCGAGGCGGAACGCGTCGTGTGGGACGTGATCGTGATCGGCAGCGGAACAGGTGGGTCGTCGGCGCTCTACGGCATGGTCTGTGAGCGATTCTTCGCTGCCGATTTCACTCCCCGGCAGAACTTCCGCGACCCGGGTGACTCCACCGTGCCGGATGCCTGGCCGATCAGCTATCAGCAGCTGGCGCCGTGGTATGCGGAGGCCGAGGCATTGTTGGGGCTCGCAGCCGACGCCCTACGGGTGGCCGCGCACGTCAACCACGCCCACTTCGCCACCTGACCGGATCGACCGCAAATGGGTGCAGAGCCAAAGGAGACCGATGGTACAGATCACAAGCCGCGCACGAAAGTTGCTCAATGACGCCTACATTCAGCGACTTTTAGGTCGGCCTCAGCGTGCGGCTCAGTTGTGTCGTGAGGCTTTGGAAACCGCGGACTACTCAACAACGCATCTCAAAGCGCACGACATGCTGGCGGAACTTGAGTTTCCTGGCGAAGATTATTTCCGAGTTCTTGCCCGCATTCATGAACACTTGAAGCCGGCCACGTACCTGGAGATCGGCATCGATCAGGGGAGGTCGTTCGAAATCGTCAGGCCGGAAACGTTGGCGCTGGGAGTCGATCCGAATCCGAACCTGCAGAAGCCATTAGGGCCCCGCCAGCGGGTGTTCTCGCAGACCAGCGATGATTTTTTTGAACAGTGCGACGTGATTTCCGAGCTGGGCGGCCGGACCTTGGACCTCGCTTTCATCGACGGCCTCCATCACATCGAGTTTGCCCTGCGCGATTTCGTCAACGTGGAAAAGTGCTGCTCTGCGGAGTCGATCATCCTCATCCACGACGTGTACCCGATCGATAGGATGAGTGCCGCTCGCGAACGGGCTTCGTGGTTTTGGAGCGGAGATACCTGGCGCTTGATTCTCATATTGAAAAAGTATCGGCCAGATCTGACGGTCAACGTGATCGCTTCGCGCCCGACAGGGCTGGGGATCGTGCAGAATGTGGACCCGCGTTCGCGTGTACTTACCGAGCGTCAGCACGAGATCATTGATGAATTCCTGGCAATGGACATCGCAGTGCTCGACGGACGAAAAGATGAGATGCTCAACCGTTTTCCGAACGACTGGACGTCCATCGCCCGGCTCATCGATACGGGTGGACGTGCTTGAAGGAAGCAGTCACCGCGAAACGCGTCAAGCGGGCGAGACCACTAGGTTGTAGCGGTGGCCCTCGCAAATTGAGAGTCGATGACGTCAGTAGACTGACGATCGGTAAATATTCTTTTTTTCTGCAAGATGATTTGGTAGAAGGCATTCAGAACGTTGTATTCTCCGTTTTGGTATCGCAAAAACAGATTGATCGCCCATGCAGGGTTGGCCCGCGCACGCGGATAACACGCCCACAGAAGGTCATCGAAAATCATTATCCCGCCCCGCTTCAACAGACGCCAGGCGTTGATCCCATCTGTGAGCACATCATCGGCAAAGTGCGATCCATCGACATAGATCACATCAAATTTCTGATTTTCATCGAGCAGTTGTGGCAACACGTGCAGCGACGATCCCTTGCGCTTCGTTAGTCGCGCTGCATACGGGGCAACATTTCTATCGAAACGGGCCTCGCTGTTTGGCAAGTCGAGCGCTGCGTTGTAATGATGATCGCCGTCGACGTGATCATCGCTGGAGTCCCATTGGTCAACAGCGGTCAAGTGGCCTTGTGTAAAATAGGTCAGGAAAAACAGTGCTGAACGTCCTTCCCACGACCCGATTTCAAGAATGCGCACAGGGTCCGCGCGATTAAAGATTTTGGATAGGGTCAGGCACCACTGCACAATATTCCAGTCGTCCACATCGAAGTATATTGCATTGAACTGACCGTGCGCCGCGTTCTCCTTAAACTCCGCACGAATCTGAGCCACATGTTGTGCCGCGCCTGATGGAACCCCACGCTTGACCAGCACATAGCGCACATTGTCTGTAAGACAGTGCCACAGCACAGAGGGTTGCCTGCTCCCGATCCATAAGAAAAATACGCGGGCTGCGTAACGAATTTGAGTCATGTTGCGGCTGAAACCGTACATTTCGATCCACCTCGGCAAAATCTTCGACTGGGTCGTTGGAGGATAGCAGGGCGGCTGGTCTGCATTCACGCCTTCGTTCGTCGTGAACGTATGCCGATATCGGTAGTCGTCGCGCGCCCCCGGGCTCAGGACGAACTTTTAGACCGCGGCTACAGCGAGAAACGCGTCGAGGATGAGCTGCACAATCTCGGCAGGCGTACGCACAGTCGTGATACCCCGCAAAGGCAAACCCGGCGCTGCCCGGCAAGCCCAGGAGCGCTGGCCTGGCAATGTCAACTTAAAGTGGCCCCACTGTGACGGTGTGGATTGGCCCCACCCTGCGAGATCTTTCCGGGCCC
>NZ_JAVKSG010000098.1:0-8806 GCF_039583785.1 Mycobacterium sp. | reverse complement strand
GCATGCCGAGGTCGGTGTTGATCATGTCCTTTTCCACGGCACAGTTTCTAAACCCTACAGCGCGGCTGGGTCTCTCGATTTTCGATAGCATCGCAAGCTTTGCTCAAGTATCGGGGCTCAGCCTAAAACCAGAATGCCGAGAAGAATCTAACTCAGAATGATTCAGGAACTGATGGCAGGAGGTTCCTCGATGAGGAGCCATATTGGGGAGGACGGTGAAAAGTCTGCACAAGTGTCGTCCTTCCTGGTGGACTGGGCTCTGCAGGAGCTGAGGTTCTTATGACCGTTACCTTGACGGGGGCGACCGGATTCGTCGGAAGGCAGATTCTGCGCAACCTTCTGGAACGAGGTTGCTCGGTGAGGGTGCTCGTTCGCGACCCATCCCGCTTGCCTGATGTCCGGGCACATGCCGCATTAGAGGTTGCGCAGACGCCCGACTTGTTCGCAGAGGAAGCCGGTCGATTGGAAGAGCTGCTCGAAGGTTCGGAAACCTTGGTGCATGCGGCCTGGTACACGGAGCCGGGTGAATACCTTACGTCGGCACTGAACCTTGCGTGCCTTACCGGCACACTCAACCTGGCCTACGCATTCGCGGCAGTCGGGGGCAAGCGATTTGTTGGTGTCGGAACCTGCGCGGAGTACGACTCTTCCGCAGGCCTGATGACCACCGATACCCCGTTGGCGCCGAATACCTTGTATGCCGCGTGTAAGGCGTCGGCCTTTCAGGTGCTCAATCGTTTCCTCGGCGCGGAGGGCGTGAGCTTTGCCTGGTGTCGGATCTTCTACATCTATGGGGAAGGTGAAGACGATCGGCGACTGGTGCCATACATTCGCAGGCAGCTCGGCAGTGGGCAAGAAGCGCTCCTCACTCGCGGTGATCAGGTGCGTGATTTCCTCGATGTGAAAGACGCCGGACGGATGATCGCCGGTGTCGCGCAGGGGCAGCAGGAAGGCGCGGTGAACATCTGCTCAGGTGAAGAAATGATTGTTCGACAACTCGCCGAACGCATTGCCGACGAGTACGGTCGGCGTGACCTCCTGCGTTTTGGGGCAAGGCCCGAGAATATCTTTGACCCACCGCGCGTCGTCGGCGTGCGGGAGGACGTGCGATGAGTGGGGCGACCCAGTTTTATGAGCAGTCGGCCTTTCCGATCTTTCAGTGGAGTTGAGCGTGACTGATTTCAGTCAAGAAGTGTTAGACCGGATCGATGCCATGTCGCGTAATGAGCGCCTCCGCGCGGACGCCGCGGAATTCGTGCTTACCTCGCTGAGGGCTCAGTACTCGTACAACTTTGCCTGGATGTCGCGGCCGATCATTCAGTACCCCCAGGACATGGTCGCCGTGCAGGAGTTGATCTGGCGCGTCCGTCCTGATCTAGTCATTGAGACCGGCATTGCCCATGGCGGATCGCTCATCTTCAGCGCGTCCATGCTGGCGTTGCTAGACATGGCTGAGGCCATCGAATCCGGTGTCACACTTGATCCGGCCAAGTCCAAACGCAAGGCGGTGGGTATCGACATCGATATTCGCGCGCACAACCGTAAGGCCATCGAGGCGCACCCAATGGCGTCCCGCATCCAGATGATCCAGGGCTCCAGCACGGCGCCTGAGGTGGTGACGCAGGTGCGTGAGATCGCTGCTGACTACCAGCGGGTGCTGGTGTGCCTGGACAGCAACCACACCCACGCCCATGTGCTGGCCGAATTAGAGGCCTACGCGCCGCTAACCTCGGTAGGCAGCTACTGCGTGGTCTTCGACACGATCGTTGAGGATGTGCCCGCCGACATGTTTCTCGACCGCCCATGGGGCCGCGGCGACAACCCGAAGACCGCCGTGTGGGAATACCTCAAGACCCACACGGAGTTTGAGATCGACAAGAGCATCCAGCACAAGCTGGCGATCACCGTAGCGCCGGACGGGTATCTGAGAAGGGTGTCATGAGATTCTGCCCGGACATTGTCTTCAGGCTTGAGGCGGGGTCAGCATGCGGTAATGCAGAGCACTTCGTCGAGGCTGGCGGTGGTCAGCCCGGCGGTGCCTGACCGCTGTTTGAGTTGGGCGATGGGATCGGAGTCGGTGTCTTTCAGGCCGCCGGCCCGGTCCAGTCGTGTGGTGTCGAACATTGCTGGGCCGCTGGCCACCTGATCGGCCAAGACGTAGCGGCCGGCATCGGGTGTGCGGCGCACCTCCTGCTCCGCGGCGCAGGTGTTGGTGAGCTTGACTGCGTCGCCATAGTTGATGCCGACCTGAAACACCTCTGGTTCGGCGTCGAGCACCGCGCTCAGCCGGGTGATGTAGTTTTCGGGGGCAAAAAACCGCCAGCCTCGGCCCAGATGCAGCCAAAACCGTCCGCCGATCTGCGCGCGGACCTGGGCGAGTTGGGCTCCGGGCCCGTTGCCGGGGCCGCGATCGGCGAACTCGAGGAAGCTGTAACGCTTCAGCAGCGCCGCGCGGTCGTGGGCGGACAGGCCGCCACCGGCCACCACGAAGCGCCCGACGCGTGACAGATCGGTGCAGCAGCGTAGAAACGAGTTCAGTGTTTGTTCGGTGGTTTCTCGATCCGGGCCGGCAACCAGACTGACGGTGACCTCGGCGTCGCGTGGACCCGCGCCGAGGCTGCTCGCCAGCGCATCCGGGTATGCCGACGCCGCTTCGATCATCGCGGGCACCGAGAAGTCGCGATTGCTCGCAATCCCCTGTCGACGTTCAGCGGGGATATCTGGGCGGGCCAGCAGGCGCCGACACAGCGTGAATGCCTCGGCATGCTTGCCGATCCAGAATGCGCACACCGCCTGCTCATCGGTGGCACGCCAGGCGTAGATATCTGCGAAGACAAACAAGATGTCCTCTTCGGGAAGTGGGATCGCAGCGGCGCGCTCGGCGAACAGATAACCGAGCCGATACTCCGTCTCAACCCGGTAGTGAACGGCGATCTCATAAAGCGGCTCGGCGCGGGTCGGTCGAAACTCCCAAGCCCGCAGGTGGGCGTCTTGAATGTCCGGCCATGGCGCCCCGAGATTCGCCATCGCCTGCGCGACTCGGTTCAGCGAGTAGTAGACCTCCTCGGCACAGCCGCCCATCTCGGCCCGCTGTGCATACCACTTGCGCGCGTTGACAAAATCCCCCGCATCGAAATAGCTCTGCGCCAGATGGAACACCCACCGCGTATCCCCGACGTCCGGGACGATCTCGGGCAGCAATGGATCGCGGTCATGCGCAGCGCCCGGAAATCTTGACAGGAGCTCGGCCTCGGTAATAACGAACGCCGCGCTATTGGCAGGAACTGGCCCGCGGCTTGCAAGCAGGATCACGTTTTCGGGCAACGGCAGCGACCTGTCTTCTAAGACCACCAGACCCGCTGCGGCAAAGCCGCGTGCTAGCGCGAGTATCCGCGGAGCATCGTCCTGATAGTAGGCAACCGTGGCGCGTTCAGGTTGGAACGGCTGCAGGCCGAGCAGATACTCAAGTGCCGCGTTGATGCGATACGTCTCGTACGGAGCCGGCAGCAGTGAATCGTCGCCCGTGCAGCGGAGGCGGTTGGCGATGTAGTAGTTGTCGATCCAGTCCTTGCCCTCATCGGTACGGAGCCGCAAGCCAACATGCATCCGGATGCGCACAAAGCGATCGATGGCGCGCTGGCACCAGTCAAGATCCTCAGCCGACTGGAGCGAGGCGAATCGGGCGAGGATGTACTCCAGCCCACCGCGGTAGCGGTCCCAGCCCTCCTTGACCTCTTCGTGCCCGAGCTGGGTGCGTGATTCATCGTCAAAGTACCGGATAACTTGGCGGTAGAAGGGTTCCGGGCTGAATGTCACCGCAGCCCGATCCAGCATTGCAGCGATCCTTACAAAGAAGATGAATGCGAACGGGTTGGCAGCACCCGCCAACTCTCGGGCGAGGAAAGTTCTGGCCAGGTAGACCTCAGGAAAGATGTGACCATTTACCAGCAGGGCGAAGAGGGCAGCATGGTCCTTCGCCTCGATACGCGTCTCCTGCTCGATGGCATAGAACTGGTCGAAATCCCGTCCCGCAACCCGGTCGTGCAAGAACCAGGGCGCGTACACCGCACCAACGTCGGGATGGGCCTCCAGATGAGCTATGTAGCGCCCGAGCACGCCCGGAATGAGCAGATCGTCATCGGCAACGTAGGCGACATATCGCCCCTGAGCAGCCTCAAACAGTTGCGATTGGTTGTGGTACGCGCCCACATTCTCCGGCCGCCGGATGTAGCGGATAGCCAGCTGGTCCTCGTACCTGCGTACCACGTCCGCGGTGTCGTCCTCCGAGGCGTTGTCACCAATCAGCAGTTCGTAGGAAAAGCCGAGTTCACCGACATGGGCAGCAAGGTCCTGCAGCAGACAGTCGAGGTACCGCGCCCGGTTGAAGGTGGGCACGCAGATGCTCAGCACGGGGGAATGATCAGTTGCTGGGTGCACGACCCTCCATTTTCTCACAGAGACGCTGCGCTGCTCTGCAGGATCTGGGATATTGTCGCCATAGAGTCGGCGGGCGTGAGCGCCTCCCGGCAGAGATCAGCGTGACCTGATGTCGCGATGAACAGCCGCACAACGCGGACGTCGCACGCGAATGTGTTTGGCGCCGGCCCGCGCTATAGACCACGTATTACTTGAATCTTCAACATTCCGCGAGCGTGACGAACACTTTGTCAGACGCGTTGGCTGAACACATCGGCCGTCACTGCCGCCGACGCCGTAGGGTGGACCTGAAGCCTTTTGGTGGCACAGGCCTGCCAACGGCTTCCGTCCTGCCGAGCGCTCGGAAGGGGTGACGTGAACTTCAATCAGAACCGTCCCTACGGCGACGCACGACGGGCACCGGAGCTAAGCGACATCGGGTCACGCATGAGGCCCAGATCCACCGCACGACCGCCGGTCGAAAGTGCTTTCCCCCGTGCGCCTGGTTTTGCCGAATTTCTGGATCCGCGCACTTACCCAGACCAGCCCGAGTACGACCCATCGTGGCGCGATCCCCGCGCCACGATGGCCCTCGGTGCACCGGCGCTACAAGGGCCGTCGCGCCATACCGTCAGCCCCGACCCCGGCAAGCTAAGTGCACGTGGCGGCAAGGTCTCGCTCTCATACTTCTCGCTGGCCATGTTGGCGATCATCGCGCTGCTGATTGGCTTCACCGGCGGTTGGATGTTGCGTAAAAACGCTGAGGTCGCCGGGATGTTCGCCACCTCCAAGGTCAGATCGCTCATCCATGGGGCCACCCAGTCGCGGGAGTCCGGATTCGCCAAGGTCGCCACCGCGGTGAAAAATTCGGTGGTTTATGTCGAGGACGTAAGAGTCAGCGACCAGGTGGGTTCTTACGGTTCGGGCGTGATCGTCGATAGCCGCGGCTACATCGTCACCAACAACCATGGGATCTCTCAGCCAGCCAAGAACCTTGGCCCACGCAGAGTTTCGGTGATCTTCAACGACGGCAAAAAGGTGACAGCCAAGCTGGTCGGTCGTGACCCTAAGACGGACTTGGCCGTACTAAAGGTTGACGACCTTAACAACCTGACCGTCGCGCAGCTCGGCGATTCCGACCAAGTACAGGTAGGCGACTTGGTGTTGGCGGTCGGCTCACCGTTAGGACTGCGCACTACGGTCACGCACGGCATCGTCAGTGCGTTGCATCGACCGGTGCCGCTGGGCGACATTGTGATCGACGCCGTGCAGACCGACGCAGGGATCAACCACGGCAACTCCGGCGGCCCGCTGATCGACATGGACGCTAAGGTAATCGGCATCAACACGGCGTGTCAGATACAGACCTGCGCCGGCGGGCCAGGCTTCGCCATCCCGATCAATGAAGCGAAGGGCGTCGCCGAGGCATTGATCCGGGACGGTTATATCCACCACCCCACGCTGGGGCTGACAATCCGGCCAGTGAGGGATTCAACGGCCTCGGGCGCCCATGTGGCATCCGTCAACGCCGGCGGACCCGCGCAGAAGGCCGGAGTCCGGGGAAACGACGTGATCATTAAGGTCGGCAACCGAACCATCGCCGACGCCGATGAATTTGTCGTCGCGGTCCGTCAGCTCACGATCGGGCAGCCAGCGCCGATCGAAGTAGTGCGCGGCGGCCGCGACGTTTCACTCAAGGTGGTCCCCGGCTCCGATTCTTAGATCGCTCGCCGGCAGTCGCGTGCGATCGCCAGTTCCTCGTTGGTCGGAATCACCAAAACAGTGATCCACGAATTGCCCGTCGAGATCAGCCGAGCACCCTGCATTCGGATCAGATTTGCAGTCGCGACCGCAATTGATGAAGTGATTTGGGCGCGATGCAGGATGTCGCCGGTTCAGGTGGATCTGCTGCGGTGACGGATCGCGGACTCCACGAACCGGGTCTGCTTGACACTGGCGGCTTCCCAGCCGATGGTCGCACCGGCGTAGGTGTCGATGACGAACGCGACGTAGACGAAGATCCCGGTGACGAGTTTGAAGTCGGCGACGACCAATGCATTCGGCGTGGGCACCGGGAACTGGCCGTCCACCAGGTCTGGTGCCCGCCGGCGGCCGGGTCGACGATCGTGGTGTGCACTGACTTCTGCCGGCGTAAACCCCGCCAGCCGTTGCGGCGCATCAACCGCTCGACAGTGGACTCGGCCACCGGGAAACCCTGCCGCTGCAGTCGTTTTGATGGCCGGAGCGGCAGGTTGAACCCGGCCGATGACCGTGATTCGCCGATGATGTTGCTAGAAGTATTGCGGGCTGAACCGTGATCAGCACTCGTTGATACCGACGAGTATGCAGGACCGGCTATTAGGGTTGGATCGGCGTGACTGCTGGGCAGGGTCGGCGGTCGGCTGGGACGAGTTGCGCTCGTCAGCCTCCGACGACGCAGGCGAGTCAGCGGAAGCTCACGACGCCTATGCGCATGCCGACATGGTCGACAACGACCGGCTCGAGCTTCCTATTTTATCAGTAAATAAGCGCTGACCAGCATCGACGTCGCCCATCAGGTCTCTGCTAAAAAAGTTTTTAAGTTTTTCGAAACTTTTCCTTCCTTTTAAACTTCCAAAGCGCTACCTTACCGGTACCTGAGAGAATCCACGCCGGACGAGGTTGGGAAATGATCGCTTGTGGCAGTCAGCTGCGGAGCGCGAAAACCCTTCGTTGTCGTCGAGTCGTCGGTCTCAGCCGTAGTCCTAGCACGCTGAACACTGCGAACACGCATGAAATCCGCCTGATCTCAGATCCGCAAGTGGCTGGAAGAAGCTTGATAGCAGCCGCGCCCCTCCCGGTCAGACTCGCCTGAGCAAGCGTAGGCCCAGCTGAAGGCAACTCAAGAAAACATACAAGGCGCACAGGGACGTTCGGAGAAAGGGACCACGGTGGCTCGTCATCGAGGCTCGAAGAAGCAGACTCAGCGATCATCGCGAAAGCGCGCGGAACGCGGCGTTAGCCGCTTAATAGGTCTAAGCGCCGCGACCAGCGCGTTCATAACCTATAGCCTTGCGCCGCTGCTCAGTATGCCGGTGGCCAAAGCTGATGGGATCGAAGACATCATCATCGATCCCATCATCAACTCCCTCTCGGGTGTGGACCCCGCGCTGGCTCTGGATATGACCAGCTGGCTTTCGAGTCTCGACGCCGCCTTGCAAGGAGCGGCAAACTTCGATCCGTCGAGTTTGACCGGCGCCACACCCGACCTCGCCTCCACCTTGGCTGGGGTTTCCGGCGGCGATCCAGCGAGTGCGGCGGCCGATCCAGCGGCCTCATCGTCGCTTGCCGGCCTGTACGGGACGTACATCTACGACCCGTTGCACACGTTGGACCAACAGTGGATCGACGGCACGACCTTCTTGGGCAACCTCACTGTTCAATACGACAGCTTCATTAACCAGTTCGCTCCGGCTGGCGAGACGTTCATCGGCAATGGTGTTGACGGCACAGCGGCAGATCCTACCGGCGGCGCGGGTGGGTTGTGGTTCGGCGACGGCGGCGACGGCTGGACCAGCAACGTGGCCGGTGAAGCTGGCGGCGCTGGCGGCATTGCCTACGACGGCAACGGCGGTGCGGGCGGCGCCGGCTTCGAAGGAAGCATGGGCGGTGCGGGCGGCGACACTGGTTACGGGATAGCCGGTGCTGGCGGCGATGGCGGTGACGCCACGACGGCAGGCACCGACGGTGGCAACGGCGGTGCTGGCGGCGACGCAACCGGTTTCTTCTTCGGCAACGGCGGTGACGGCGGAAACGGCGGATCCGGCGCGGATGGCGTTAACGGAACCGACAACAGTGCTTTGCCCGGTGTTTCCGGCGGAGATGGTCAGGCCGGCGGCAGTGGCGGTGACGGGGGTGCCGGCGGTAGCGGCGCGACGCTGTACGGCGATGGCGGCAACGGCGGCGATGGCGGGTCCGGCGGCAATGGCGGATTCGGCGGTGATGGCGGCGCCGACGCGGTCGGCGGGTACGGCGGGTACAGCGGCGACAGCGGTATCGGCGGGGCTGGCGGTGATGGCGGGAGCTTTGGCCACGATGGCGCGGCCGGCGCGAATGGCCACGATGGACACTCCGGCGGCGGCGGTCCTGGCGGCCACGGCGACACGGGCGCCACGGGTGACACCGGAGCGACCGGCCCCACGGGTGACACCGGAGCCACGGGTGACACGGGTGCGACCGGAGCCACGGGTGACACCGGAGCCACGGGTGACACGGGTGCGACCGGCCCCACGGGTGACACCGGAGCCACGGGTGACACGGGTGCGACCGGCGCGACTGGGGCCACGGGTGACACCGGCGCGACCGGCGCGACTGGGGCCACGGGTGACACCGGCGCGACCGGCGCGACCGG
>NZ_JAVKSG010000097.1:0-8891 GCF_039583785.1 Mycobacterium sp. | reverse complement strand
CCTTATACCAGTCGAAGATTTACAGCGGCGGCGCGTCGGAGCGGGGGCGCCACTCCGAGATGTTCACCGGCTGCTGACGCGTCTTGAGATTGCCACCACCCGCTAGGGCATGCACCTGCATGCCGCCGCGAATCTCCTCGGCCAGCGCGGTGACCTCGTCCGGCTCGATGAACCGGTAGCGCGTCAGCAACTCGGCGCGGTTGATGCCGAGATTCGCCGCAGCGACCCGCAGGTTATCGGCGGTGATCAGGGTTCCCTTGTCCAACTGGTCGTAGTACGTGGAACGCGGCAGTTCCATCGCCGTCCAGATCTCTTCCCTACTCAGGGAACGACCCGCCAGATAAGAGAGCACGGTGGCAAGTTCCTTGCCGCTGTCATCGGGATACACGCGAAACAAGATATCCAAGTTCCCGGCTTTCCGGAATCCCATTCGCGTCAAAAACCGATTATTTCGCGTTTTTTGGATCACCTGCGTCCACACCAGCGGACTCCACTTCCGACAAATCGGACACGCCGCGAATGGTCTGGCCGGTGATTCGCTCTCAGCCTGGATTCGAATGAGACGTGGCTCACATCGTTTCTGCGGCGACTTCTGTACGCAGCTTGCGACGGCGGAATTCCGACGCCGGCGGCCTGCCCTGGTTGTGTGCTGACGTTGCCGGAGTGACAGGATGGTCCCGGTAGTCAGGGGTGCGACTTCTTCTTCACCATGCTGTGGTAAGCCAGAAGTCGATCCGCGCCCACCGACCGATCAATCGAGGAGTCGACTTCAGATGGCCTTCTCAGTGCAGATGCCGGCACTCGGTGAGAGCGTGACCGAAGGAACCGTCACCCGGTGGCTGAAGCAAGAAGGCGACACCGTCGAGATCGATGAGCCGCTCCTGGAAGTGTCCACCGACAAGGTTGACACCGAGATCCCCTCGCCGGCAGCGGGTGTGCTGACCAAGATCGTGGCCCACGAGGACGACACCGTCGAGGTGGGCGGCGAGCTTGCGGTGATCGGCGACGCCCCGCAGGGCAGCCAGGGCGGCGAGCAGCCTTCCGCGCAGACGGCACCCGAACCCCAGCCGGGGCGGTCTGCACCGGAACCCGAGCCGCAACCCGAGGCCGCCGCACCGGCGCCGGCCGCCAACGACCAAGGCGCAACCGGAGATTCTCAGCCGGTGCTGATGCCTGAACTCGGCGAATCGGTCACCGAAGGCACGGTGACCCGCTGGTTGAAAAAGGTGGGCGACGTCGTCGAGGTCGACGAGCCGCTGGTCGAGGTTTCCACCGACAAGGTCGACACGGAGATCCCGTCACCGGTGGCGGGCACGTTGATCAGCATCACCGCCGACGAGGACGTCACCGTCTCGGTCGGTGGCGAATTGGCTCGAATCGGCACCGGTGCGACCACCGCGGCTCCGGCTCCCGCGGCTCCCGCACCGCCGGCTCCGCCGGCTCCCACGGCTCCCGCACCGCCGGCCCCGCCGGCTCCCACGGCTCCGCCCGCTCCCCCCGCACCGCAACCGGCCGCGCCGCCGACCGGTGAGGGCACCCCGTACGTCACTCCCCTGGTACGAAAACTGGCCGCCGAGAACAACATCGACCTCGGCACGCTCAACGGAACCGGTGTCGGCGGCCGCATCCGCAAGCAGGATGTGCTGGCCGCCGCCCAACAGAGGCAGCAAGCCGCACAGCCGCCGGCCCCGGCACCCGCACCGCCCGCGCACGCTCCGGCCGCCGCCAAGCCGAGCGCCCCGGCACCCGCACCCGCATTGGCGCATCTGCGCGGAACCACTCAGAAGGCCAGCCGGATCCGTCAGATCACCGCGAACAAGACGCGGGAGTCTCTGCAAGCGACCGCACAGCTCACCCAGGTCCACGAGGTGGACATGACGCGCATCGTCGCGCTGCGCCACCAGGCGAAAGCGGCGTTCGCCGAACGCGAGGGCGTGAACCTGACCTTCCTGCCGTTCATCGCGCGCGCCGTGATCGACGCACTCAAGGTGCACCCCAACGTCAACGCAAGCTACAACGAGGGCACCAACGAGATCACCTACTACGACGCCGAGCACCTCGGCTTCGCGGTCGACACCGAGCAGGGCCTGCTCTCTCCCGTCATTCACAACGCCGGCGACCTGTCGCTGGCCGGCCTCGCCCGCGCGATCGCCGACATCGCGGCGCGCGCCCGGTCGGCTGACCTGCGACCCGACGAACTCTCCGGCGGCACCTTTACCATCACCAACATCGGCAGCCAGGGCGCACTCACCGACACGCCCATCCTGGTGCCGCCGCAGGCGGCGATGCTGGGCACCGGAGCGATCGTGAAACGACCCCGGGTCGTCGTCGACGAGACCGGCAACGAGTCGATCGGCGTGCGCTCGGTGTGCCAGCTGCCGCTGACCTACGACCACCGGTTGATCGACGGCGCCGACGCAGGACGATTCGTGACCACCATCAAGCATCGGCTCGAAGAAGGCGCATTCGAGGCCGACCTGGGTCTCTAGAAGGGGGCTCGACTCGTGGCAGCAACCGTCGCGATCGCAGGCTCGTCGGGCCTGATCGGTTCGGCGCTCGCAACTGCGCTGCGCTGCGCGGACCATCAGGTTCTGCGGATCGTGCGCCGGGCGCCGGCGAACTCCGGTGAACTGAGTTGGGATCCCGACAGCGGTGAACTCGACACCGAGGCACTGCGCGGCGTCGACGCCGTTGTCAATCTGTGCGGCATCAACGTCGGCCAACGGCGCTGGTCGGGGGCGTTCAAGCAGAACCTGCGGGACAGTCGCATCACCCCGACTGAAGTGCTGTCCACCGCGGTCGCCGACGCCGGCGTCACAGTGCTCGTCAACGCCAGCGCAGTCGGCTACTACGGCGACACCAAGGACCACACGGTCGATGAAACCGCCTCGGCCGGAAGCGGTTTCCTGGCTCAACTATGTGTCGATTGGGAAGCGGTCACCGCGCCCGCACGGGACGCCGGCGTGCGAGTGATGCTGGCGCGCACCGGCGTCGTACTGGCCGCGGCCGGCGGCGCTCTGCGTCAACTGCGACCGCTGTTCTCGGTGGGTCTGGGCGCCCGCCTGGGGAGCGGACGACAGTACCTGTCGTGGATCAGCCTGGAGGACACCGTCCGGGCACTGCAGTTCGCCATCTCCGACGAGCGCCTGTCCGGGCCGGTGAACCTCACCGGCCCGGCGCCGGTCACCAATGCCGAATTCACCGCGGCACTGGGCCGGGCGGTGAACCGCCCCACCCCGCTGATGGTGCCGGGGTTTGCGATACGTGCCGCGCTCGGTGAGTTCGCCGACGAGACGCTGCTGAGCGGGCAACGCGCCATCCCGGGCGCGTTGGAACGAGCCGGCTTCCAGTTCCACCACAACACCGTTGGTGAGGCCCTGCGCTACGCCACCGCCACGCGCGACGTCGCTTAGTGGCGATCGCAAGCGCGGCATAGCCGGGCGCAGCGGGTCGCCACCATCCAGCTAGCCGCTGCCAGGTTGTCACCAGGTTCAGGTTGTACGGTCGGCGATGTGGGATCGATCCGATCGAGCAGTGCTGCCGTCGACGTCCGTCAGATGGGCACTGTCGACTACCGGGTCGCGTGGCAACTTCAGCAGGAGTTGGCCAACTCCCGGGCAGTCGGCGCCCTCGACTCGTTGCTGTTGCTCGAACATCCCTCGGTCTACACCGCCGGGCGGCGCACCGCCGCCGATGAGCGCCCGACCGATGACACGCCCGTCGTCGACACCGACCGCGGCGGCAAGATTACCTGGCACGGGCCGGGCCAACTGGTCGGCTACCCGATCATCGGGCTGGCCGAGCCGCTCGACGTGGTCGACTACGTCAGGCGCATCGAAGAAGCCCTGATCAAGGTCTGCACCGACATCGGCCTGCCGGTCGGGCGTGTCGACGGACGCTCCGGGGTGTGGGTATCGGCCGGCGGCGGCCGACCGGACCGCAAGATCGCCGCGATCGGCGTGCGGGTGTCACGGGCGACGACGCTGCACGGCTTCGCGCTCAACTGCGACTGCGATCTCGACGCGTTCGAAGCGATTGTGCCGTGCGGGATCCGCGACGCCACCGTGACGTCGATCTCGGCCGAATTGGGCCGCCGGGTCGGCGTCGAGGATGTCCGGGCGGCGGTCGCCGACGCGGTGTGCGACGCCCTGGACGGCCGGCTGCCAGTCGCTGTGCATCCTTGCCCGACTCCTGCGCCTGCCATTGCGCGTGCCTCATCGCCGGAGGGCTGAACACCGCCGCCCGCGTAGCATCGTCTTCGTGACCGTTGCCCCGGAAGGTCGAAAACTTCTGCGCCTGGAAGTGCGCAATGCCCAGACCCCGATCGAGCGCAAGCCGCCGTGGATCAAGACCCGGCTGCGGATGGGGCCTGAGTACACCGAGCTGAAGAAGCTGGTCCGCCGCGAAGGTTTGCACACCGTGTGCGAGGAAGCCGGCTGCCCCAACATCTACGAGTGCTGGGAAGACCGCGAGGCCACCTTCCTGATCGGCGGTGAGGTGTGCAGCCGCCGGTGCGACTTCTGCCAGATCGACACCGGCAAGCCCGCGCCGCTGGACCGCGACGAACCGCGCCGGGTCGCGGAATCCGTGCAGGCGATGAATCTGCGCTACTCAACGGTCACCGGGGTGGCCCGCGACGACCTGCCCGACGGCGGCGCCTGGCTGTACGCCGAGACCGTGCGCGCCATCAAGCACCTCAACCCGTCCACCGGGGTGGAGCTGTTGATCCCCGACTTCAATGGCAACGCCGATCAACTGCGCGAGGTCTTCGAAGCTCGGCCAGAAGTGTTGGCGCACAACGTCGAAACCGTGCCACGCATCTTCAAGCGCATCCGGCCCGCGTTCTCCTACCAGCGCAGCCTCGACGTGCTGACCGCGGCGCGCGACTTCGGCCTGGTCACCAAGAGCAACCTGATCCTCGGCATGGGCGAGACGCCCGACGAGGTGCGCGCGGCGCTGGACGATCTACACGCAGCCGGCTGCGACATCGTCACGATCACCCAGTACCTGCGCCCGACGACGCGGCATCACCCGGTCGACCGCTGGGTCCACCCCGACGAGTTTGTCACCTACCAGCGGTACGCCGAGGGCCTCGGGTTCGCCGGGGTGCTGGCCGGCCCGCTGGTGCGCTCGTCGTATCGGGCCGGTCGGCTCTACCAGCAGGCCAACCGGCTCCGGCGCCAGACGCCCACCGCGCAGCCGGGCTGACACGGGTTGTAAGTATTCTTGGCGACTATGGCCACATCCCGCGGCGCCAAGCCGAGCAAGGCCGCCCGAGCCGAGGCGAAAGCCGCGCGCAAGGCCGCCAGCAAAGAACGCCGCAGCCAACTCTGGCAGGCGTTCAACGTTCAGCGCAAAGAAGACAAGCGGCTACTGCCGTACATGATCGGCGCGTTCTTGCTGATCGTCGCCATCGCGGTGGCGGTCGGGGTGTTCTCCGGCGGCTTCGCGATGATCTCGCTGCCCGCGCTCGGCGTCGTACTGGGCGCGTTGGTGGCGTTCATCATCTTCGGCAGGCGCGCGCAGAAGTCGGTCTACGGCAAGGCCGAAGGCCAGGCCGGGGCCGCCGCCTGGGTGCTGGACAACCTGCGCGGCAAGTGGCGCGTGACCCCCGGAGTGGCCGCCACCGGGCACTTCGACGCCGTACACCGGGTGCTCGGCCGGCCCGGGGTGATCCTGGTCGGTGAGGGGTCGGCGGGCCGCGTCAAACCGCTGCTCGCCCAGGAGAAGAAGCGCACCGCTCGACTGATCGGCGACGTCCCGATCTACGACGTCATCGTCGGCAACGACGAGGGTGAGGTTCCGCTCGCCAAGCTGGAGCGCCACCTGACCAAGCTGCCGTCCAACATCACCGTCAAGCAGATGGACGCACTGGAGTCGCGGCTGGCCGCGCTGGGCTCGCGGGCCGGCACCGCCGCGATGCCCAAAGGCCCCATGCCCGGTAACGCCAAGATGCGCGGGGTCCAGCGGACCGTCCGTCGCCGATAGTCACCTCAACTCCGCACGACGGCGGTGCCGGTCACCCGGTCCTGAATGCCGCGCCCGTCGACGTCGACGAACAACGCGGGGATGACGAACGCGATCAGCACCCCTCGGACCAGGGCACGGCCCACCCCGACGTGCAGTCGCTCGTCGACCGAGGCGACTCGCAGGCCTAGCGCGAACTGTCCTGGGGTGAACTGAAATAACCGCACCGCGAGCACGCCGAGCACCAGCCAGGTGGCCAGCACGACGGCGGCCCCGGCTTGGCCGTCGAGAAACTGCCCGCTCGTCATCACACCGAAGGTGACCGTGAGACGGGCCAAGCCGTACGCGATGAACCAATCGACGAGCAACGCCAGCCACCGGCGGCCCAAGCCGGCCAGCGAGCCGGACCCGCTCTCGGGCAGACCTAGCAGTCGGCCCGGATAACCCCGAGACTGCTCCGAATCGCCGGATTGCGGGGGCCGGTTGCTGGCGGTCATGACCTCACAATAGGTTGAGGACCATAGGGGCAGGTCTGGTCCGACGCCGAGGCGCAACATGCTGCGGCTTAACGTGGATGTAACACAAGGTTTGACTCCGGCAACATTGCGTCCCTAGCGTCTGACCGGGTTTTCAATTACGGCCACGTAACGGAAAGCTCATCAGCGACCACAGTGGTTCGAAGCTCGCAGCAAAGGAGAGCGCTTCGGTGTCCGAAAAATCGGCCGACGACATCATCAAACTGGCCAAGGACGAGCACGTCGAATTCGTCGACGTCCGGTTCTGTGACCTGCCAGGCATCATGCAGCACTTCACAATTCCGATCTCGTTCTTCGACGAGAGCGTGTTCGAGGACGGCTTAGCCTTCGACGGCTCCTCGATTCGCGGATTCCAGTCGATTCACGAATCCGACATGCTGCTCCTCCCTGATACCGGCACGGCGCAGATCGACCTGTTCACCCAGGCCAAGACGCTGAATTTGAACTTCTTCGTGCACGACCCGTTCACCCTCGAGCCGTACTCGCGCGACCCACGCAACGTCGCTCGCAAGGCGGAGAACTACCTGAAGAGCACCGGCATCGCCGACACCGCGTACTTCGGTGCCGAGGCCGAGTTCTACATCTTCGACTCGGTCAGCTTCGACTCGAGCATCAACGGCACGTTCTACGAAGTGGACGCCGTCTCCGGGTGGTGGAACACCGGCGAGCCGCGCGAGATCGACGGCAGCCCCAACCGCGGGTACAAGGTGCGCCCCAAGGGTGGTTACTTCCCGGTCGCGCCCGTCGACCATTACGTCGACCTGCGCGCCAAGATGCTGCAGAACCTGATCAAGGCCGGCTTCAGCCTGGAGAAGGGCCACCACGAGGTGGGCACCGGTGGTCAGGCCGAGATCAACTACAAGTTCAACACGCTGCTGCACGCCGCCGACGACATGCAGCTGTACAAATACATCGTCAAGAACACCGCGTGGCAGGACGGCAAGACCGTCACGTTCATGCCCAAGCCGCTGTTCGGTGACAACGGCTCGGGGATGCACACCCACCAGTCGCTGTGGAAAGACGGCAACCCGTTGATGTACGACGAGACCGGTTACGCCGGGCTGTCCGACACTGCCCGCCACTACATCGGCGGCCTGTTGCACCACGCGCCGTCGCTGCTGGCGTTCACCAATCCGACGGTGAACTCCTACAAGCGTCTGGTCCCCGGCTTCGAGGCGCCGATCAACCTGGTCTACAGCCAGCGCAACCGGTCGGCGTGCGTGCGTATCCCGATCACCGGCAGCAACCCCAAGGCCAAGCGCCTCGAGTTCCGTTGCCCCGACTCCTCAGGTAACCCGTATCTGGCGTTCGCGGCCATGCTGATGGCCGGCCTGGACGGCATCAAGAACAAGATCGAGCCGCAGACCCCGGTCGACAAGGACCTCTATGAGCTGCCGCCGGAGGAAGCCGCGAACATCCCGCAGGCCCCGACCCAGCTGTCGGCAGTGATCGATCGCTTGGAAGAGGACCACGAATACCTCACCGAGGGCGGCGTTTTCACGTCCGACCTGATCGAGTCGTGGATCAGCTACAAGCGCGAGAACGAGATCCTGCCGGTCCAGATCCGGCCGCATCCCTACGAGTTCGCGCTCTACTACGACGTGTAAGTCGACGTCCTACGAAAGGTGCGGGCGCTCACTCGAGCGTCCGCGCCTTTTTCGCCGCCGGGCATCGGCGGGCAACCTGAAGAAGGTCACCCTCGAACTCGGCGGCAAGTCGCCGGTGCTGATTTTCGCCGACGCGGACCTGAACAAGGCCATCCTGATGGCCTCGCTGGGCATCTTCGTGCACTCTGGCTAGGGCTGCGTCTGCGGATCGCGGATCTTCGCCCAGCGCGGCGTGTACGACCGGGTGGTGGAGGGCATCTCGATGATGCCGAACACCTTCAAGCTTGGCGCGCCCAGCGAGGAGGGTTGCGTCAGCGGTCCATTGATCAGCAAGAAGCAACTGACCCGGGTGATGGGCTTCATCGACGAGGGCAGGACCGAGGGCGTCGAGGTGGTCACCGGCGGCCACCGCCTGGACCGCAAGGGTTACTTCGTGCACCCGACCGTGCTGACCAACGTCGATCCGGGCATGCGACTCTACCAGCAGGAGATCTTCGGCCCGGTGGTCAGCATTTTACCCTTCGACGATGAGGACGAGGCCATCGCCATGGCCAACGACACCACCTACGGGCTAGCTGCCACGGCTTACACCGAGAACCTGCGCCGCGCCCACCGGCTCGTCAAGCGCATGCAGGCGGGCAGCGTACAGGTCAACTGCCAGTTGGTCTTTGACCGCGACGTGCCGTTCGGCGGCCACAAGCAGTCCGGCTGGGGACATGAGTTCGGCAAAGAGGGCATCGACATGTACATGAAGACCACGTCGGTCTGGATGCAGCTCTAG
>NZ_JAVKSG010000096.1:0-9610 GCF_039583785.1 Mycobacterium sp. | reverse complement strand
TACACATTAAACCCAGATTAGGGATGTCCACCCAGGTCAAGCATCACATCACACCAGAAACCCGTCGCAACTTCGGTCTAACGAGGCGTGCTGCAAATGAGTGAGCAAAGCCGTCGCTAATTGGCGACCCCGCCCCGCATGGTCGGCAAGCGAAGCCCAGTCGGGCTTGGCGAAATTCGACAGATCGCCTCCGTGTGTAGCTGGGCCATACACCAGGCGTAATAGGCGACGACTCGATGGTTTTGGTGCTCGGTGACGACGAAGACTCGGGTGGTGCCGGTCGTGGCTGATTGCCGGGCGTAACGGCGTAACCAGTCGGTCACCTAGCTCCGTACGTCCAGTGTACGGCCACCTCGCAGTGCGGGATATTGAAGTCCCATCGGCCACTGGCCAGCAGTTCGATAGCTGCCTGCAGACGCCGTCGGACCTGAAGATCAAACTTGCGGAGCTGTCGGGCAGCGGCCGCGGTTAGAGCAACGGTGTATGTCACGCCAGGCCGAGATCGGCCTTGACCTCATCCCACGGAATCGGCGCCCCGCCGGTTGCCTTTATCTCTGCACGGGCTTGCTCGGCCGCACGGATGTCGACCTTTCCTCGGCCAATGCAAGGATGCGATCCAGGTCGTCGGCGTCAATTGCGGGCCACCATCCATATCGCTTGGGCAGCAGGACTTCCCAAGTCGACGGTAGTGGGCCCGCCGTCTGCCGATTCGACCGCGACCGAGATCATTCCGGCGAATTCGCGGCGGGTCAGTACCCGCAACCGCGAGTCGAGGCTGATGCCGATGCTGTCGAAGTAGCGCAGCATCTCGGGGTCCTTGTCGGAAATCCGGGCCACGGTTCCGGCGTCGCCGTCGGCGCATGCCCACAGCTGACGGGCCGACGGGGTCGGCACCTCACCGTCGGAGCCCGGGATCGGGTCGCCATGCGGATCGCGTTGCGGGAACCCCAGCTTGGCGTCGATGCGCGCGATCAGCCGATCCGACACCGCATGCTCGAGCACCTCGGCCTCGTCGTGCACCTCGTCCCAGCCGTAACCGAGTTCGGTGACCAGGAACGCCTCCAGCAGTCGGTGACGACGGACCATCGCCAGCGCCGCACGGCGACCCGACTCGGTCAATGTCACCGCCCCGTACTTCTCGTGGTCGACCAGGCCTTGTTCGGCGAGCTTGCGGATGGATTCCGAGGCGGTGCTGGCGGACACCCCGAGCTTTTCGGCCAGCATCTTGGTGCTGACCTTCTCCCGCGACCATTCCTGGGCGTTCCAGATGACTTTGAGGTAGTCCTGGGCAACCGTGGTGAGCTCGTTGGGCTCGTCAGCGGGGCGCACAATGGAAGTTTAAGCAATCCTCACCTGATCTGCGGCTCTCGCACGACCGTGCGCTACCTGGCCCCGTACGCTTGCTGTTGTGCGACGGTGGCGCGGCCAGGACGAGATCCCCACGGACTGGGGCCGATGCGTGCTCACGATCGGGGTGTTCGACGGGCTGCACCGCGGCCACGCCGAGCTGATCGAACACGCGGTCAAGTCGGGTCGCGCACGCGGAGTGCCGACGGTGTTGATGACGTTCGACCCGCATCCGATGGAAGTGGTGCACCCCGGCAGCCACCCCGCGCAGCTGACCACCTTGACCCGGCGCGCCGAACTGGCCGAGGAATTCGGCATCGACGTTTTCCTGGTCATGCCGTTCACCACCGCCTTCATGAAGCTCACGCCGGAGCACTACGTCCACGAATTGCTCGTCGAAAACCTGCACGTGGTCGAAGTCGTGGTGGGGGAGAACTTCACCTTCGGCAAGAAAGCCGCCGGGACCGTCGACACCCTGCGCAGGGCGGGCGCGCGACTGGGGTTCGCGGTGGAGGCGATGTCGCTGGTTTCCGAACACCACGACGCCGAGACCGTGACGTTCTCCTCGACCTACATCCGGTCCTGCGTCGACGCCGGTGACGTGGTCGCGGCCGCCGAGGCGTTGGGTCGCCCGCACCGGGTGGAAGGCGTGGTGGTGCGGGGTGACGGGCGGGGCGCCCAGATGGGTTTCCCGACCGCCAACGTCGCGCCGCCGATGCACTCGGCCATCCCCGCCGACGGCGTCTATGCCGCCTGGTTCACTGTCCTCGGGCACGGCCCGGTGGCCGGCGCCGTCGTACCGGGCGAGCGCTACCAGGCCGCGGTGTCGGTGGGCACCAACCCGACCTTTTCCGGGCGCACCCGCACCGTCGAGGCGTTCGTCCTCGACACCGCCGCCGACCTGTACGGGCAGCACGTGGCGCTGGACTTCGTGGCCCGTATTCGCGGGCAGGAGAAATTCGGCTCGGTGGGCGACCTCGTCGACGCGATGGGCGCCGACACCGAGCGGGCCCGCACGCTGCTTTCGGCCGGCTGAGCTGGGTCTGATCGGCCAGCTCCGCAGCGGGCCGCCGTGCCGCCCGAATCGTCGTTGACCAGGGGATTCCGGGCTCAGGTCGGCTCGCTGCTAGACTTTCGGCGACACGGCGCGTGCTGCAGTTCGCGGTGGCCGCACCGATATCACGTGGTGATCGCAAGCGCGGCAAAGCCGGGCGCAGCGGGTCGCCACGGGACGTACCAGTTCGCGAACCTATTGATGGAGATATTTCGTGGCGCTTACCGCCGAGCAGAAAAAAGAAATCCTGGGCTCCTACGGCCTGCACGCAACCGACACCGGTTCCCCTGAGGCGCAGGTGGCGATGCTGACCAAGCGGATCGCCGACCTGACCGAGCACCTCAAGCAGCACAAACACGACCACCACTCGCGGCGCGGACTGCTGCTGCTGGTCGGCCGCCGTCGCCGTCTGCTCAAGTACGTCGCCCAGGTCGACGTGGAGCGCTACCGCTCGCTGATCGAGCGGCTCGGCCTGCGCCGCTGACCCAGGGCCGGCGGCGTCGTCAGGCTTAAAGAATCGCCAGGTCGGCGTGTAGAGTCAAAGACGTTTTGGGCCCCATCGGCCCGAACAAGGTGC
This sequence comes from Mycobacterium sp., assembly GCF_039583785.1. Taxonomy (GTDB): domain Bacteria; phylum Actinomycetota; class Actinomycetes; order Mycobacteriales; family Mycobacteriaceae; genus Mycobacterium. The sequence continues at coordinate 6,632 of NZ_JAVKSG010000096.1, read as the reverse complement.
GGCGCGCGCGATCCGCGCGCACCGTTCCAGCGAGGCACAACAGGACTCCGAAGGAAGACAAGTCTGTATCGCGCGGTCTTCGGTAGTGGCTGCCGAACTCCCCGAGCCCGGGGCAGGTCGGCCGCTTCGATCGACGGCCGTCGCCGCATCCAGACCTCGTGTCATCCGCGCTGTCCGCAAACCCTCCGGGTTGCGCGTGCCTGCGCGAAATAGCTGAACAAATCCAGAGAGGCTGTACGGACGCATATGTCTGTAGCTGAAATTGACGAAGGCGTGTTCGAGTCGACCGCCACCATCGACAACGGGAGCTTCGGCACCCGCACCATCCGATTCGAGACCGGCCGACTGGCCAACCAGGCCGCCGGCTCCGTCGTCGCCTACCTTGACGACGAGACCATGCTGCTGTCGGCCACCACGGCCAGCAAGTCGCCGAAGGACCAACTCGACTTCTTCCCGCTGACGATCGACGTCGAAGAGCGCATGTACGCCGCGGGACGCATCCCCGGCTCGTTCTTCCGCCGCGAGGGCCGTCCCTCCACCGACGCGGTTCTGACGTGCCGTCTGATCGACCGCCCGCTGCGGCCGACCTTCGTGTCCGGTCTGCGTAACGAGATCCAGGTCGTCATCACGGTGCTGAGCCTGGACCCGAAGGACCTGTACGACGTACTGGCCATCAACGCCGCGTCGGCGTCCACCCAGATCTCGGGTCTGCCGTTCTCGGGCCCCGTCGGCGGTGTGCGCGTCGCGCTGATCGATAACCGGGCTGGGTCTGCTCAGTGGGTCGCGTTCCCGACCGTCGAACAACTCGAGAACGCCGTGTTCGACATGGTTGTCGCGGGCCGCAAAGTCGAGGGTGATGTCGCGATCATGATGGTCGAGGCCGAGGCCACCGACAACGTGATCGAGCTCGTCGCCGGTGGTGCGGGTGCGCCCACCGAGAGCGTCGTGGCTCAGGGGCTGGAGGCCGCCAAGCCGTTCATCGCCGCGTTGTGCACCGCTCAGCAGGAGCTGCACGACGCCGCCGGCAAGGCGACTGCCGACTACCCGCTGTTCCCGGACTACCAGGACGACGTCTTCTACGCGGTGTCCTCGGTGGCGACCGACGAGCTCGCCAAGGCGCTCACCATCGCCGGCAAGGAAGAGCGTGACAACCGCACCGGCGAGATCAAGGTCGAGGTGCTCGACCGCCTCGCCGGGACCTACGAGGGCCGCGAGAAGGAAATCGGCGCAGCTTTCCGGTCGCTCACCAAAAAGCTTGTGCGCCAGCGCATCCTGTCCGACCACTTCCGCATCGACGGTCGTGGCATCACCGACATCCGTGCCCTCTCGGCAGAGGTGGCGGTGATCCCGCGGGCACACGGCAGCGCGCTGTTCGAGCGCGGCGAAACCCAGATCATGGGTGTCACCACCCTGGACATGGTCAAGATGGCCCAGCAGATCGACTCGCTGGGACCGGAGACCTCCAAGCGCTACATGCACCACTACAACTTCCCGCCGTTCTCCACCGGGGAGACCGGCCGGGTCGGCTCGCCCAAGCGGCGCGAGATCGGCCACGGCGCGCTGGCGGAGCGGGCCCTGATGCCGGTGCTGCCCAGCATCGAGGAGTTCCCTTACGCGATCCGGCAGGTCTCGGAAGCGTTGAGCTCCAACGGTTCCACGTCGATGGGCTCGGTGTGTGCCGCGACGCTGTCGCTGCTGAACGCCGGTGTGCCGCTGCGCGCCTCGGTCGCCGGCATCGCGATGGGCCTGGTGTCCGACGACGTCGAGGTTGACGGTAAGACCGAGCGCCGTTTTGTGACCCTGACTGACATCTTGGGCGCCGAAGACGCGTTCGGTGACATGGACTTCAAGTGCGCGGGCACCAAGGACTTCGTTACCGCGCTGCAGTTGGACACCAAACTCGACGGCATCCCGTCGCAGGTGCTGGCCGGTGCGCTGGCGCAGGCCAAGGATGCGCGTCTGACCATCCTCGAGGTGATGGCCGAGGCCATCGACGAGCCGGACGAGATGAGCCCGTACGCACCGCGCATCACCACGATCAAGGTGCCGATCGACAAGATCGGCGAGGTGATCGGGCCCAAGGGCAAGATGATCAACTCGATCACCGAAGAGACCGGTGCGCAGATCTCCATCGAGGACGACGGCACGGTGTTCGTCGGTGCGTCCAACGGCGAGGCGGCGCAGGCCGCGATCGACAAGATCAACGCGATCGCCAACCCTCAGCTACCCAAGACCGGTGAGCGGTTCCTCGGGACCGTGGTCAAGATCACCGATTTCGGGGCGTTCGTGTCGCTGCTTCCGGGCCGCGACGGGCTGGTGCACATCTCCAAGCTCGGTCGGGGCAAGCGCGTCGCGAGGGTCGAAGACGTCGTGAACGTCGGCAACAAGCTGCGCGTCGAGATCGCCGACATCGACAAGCGGGGCAAGATCTCGCTGGTGCTCGTGGACGAAGACGCCGGCGCATCCGGCGACGCTGACCCCAGCCCGGAGCCCGCTTCGTCGCAGACGGAAGCCGATGCCGCGACGGCCAGCAGTTAGTCCAGCGACGCGGCCGCTGCGCCGCGGCCGACACGCCGCAGAGCCGTCCGCGGCGTTCCGGCGCACCACTCTGCCCGGCGGTTTGCGGGTTGTCACGGAGTACCTGCCCGGGGTGCGCTCTGCCTCGGTCGGGGTCTGGGTAGGGGTCGGATCGCGCGACGAGGGTTCCACCGTGGCCGGCGCCGCGCACTTCCTGGAACATCTGCTGTTCAAGTCCACCCCGACCCGCACCGCCGTCGACATCGCGCAGGCGATGGACGCGGTGGGCGGTGAGCTCAACGCGTTCACCGCCAAGGAGCACACTTGCTACTACGCGCACGTGCTCGACAGCGACCTCGCGCTGGCCGTCGATCTGGTCAGTGACGTGGTGCTCAACGGGCGTTGCGCCGCAAGCGATGTCGAGCTGGAACGCGACGTCGTCCTCGAAGAGATCGCGATGCGCGACGACGACCCCGAGGACGCGCTGGCCGATCAGTTCCTGGCGGCGCTGTTCGGCGATCACCCGGTGGGCCGTCCGGTGATCGGCAGCGTGCAGTCGGTGTCGTCGATGACGCGCGCCCAACTGCACTCGTTTCATCAGCGGCGTTACACGCCCGAGCGAATGGTCGTCGCGGTGGCCGGGAATGTCGACCACGACGACGTGGTGGCCCTGGTGCGCGAGCACTTCGGGCCGCGGTTGGTGCGGGGCCGGCATGCGACCGCGCCGCGTAAAGGCGCCGGCCGGGTCGCCGGTCGCCCCCGGCTGACGGTGGTCAACCGGGACGCCGAGCAGACCCACGTCTTTCTCGGGGTACGAACGCCGGGTCGGTACTGGAAGCATCGCTGGGCGCTGTCGGTGCTCAACACCGCGCTGGGCGGTGGCCTGAGTTCTCGCCTGTTCCAACAAGTTCGGGAGTCGCGCGGGCTGGCCTACTCGGTGTATTCGGCGCTGGACACGTTCTCCGACGTCGGCGCAATGTCGGTGTATGCCGCCTGTCTGCCCGAACGGTTCGCCGAAGTGACCCGGGTGATCGCCGACGTGCTCGCGGACGTGGGCCGCGACGGCATCACCGAGACGGAATGCCGGATCGCAAAAGGTTCGCTGCGCGGTGGGCTGGTGCTCGGCCTGGAAGACTCCAGTTCACGGATGAACCGCATCGGCCGTGGCGAACTCAACTACGCTGAGCACCGAAGCATCGATCGGACCCTGCAGGAACTCGATGAGGTCACGCTGGACGAGGTCAACGCGATTGCGCGCCAACTCCTCAACAAGCCCTACGGCGCAGCCGTGCTCGGGCCGCATCAGTCGAAGAAGTCTCTGCCGCAACAGCTTCGGACGATGACGAGGTAGCTCGGTGGTACTGGGATTCTGGGATCTCGACGTGCCGATCGTGGGCGCGCCGATGGCGGGCGGCCCCGGCACGCCGGCGCTGGCCGCGGCGGTGTCCAACGCCGGCGGCCTCGGCATCCTGGCCGCTGGATACATCAGCGCCGAACGCCTCGCCAACGACATCGCGGCAGCGCGGGCCGCGACCACCGGCCCGATCGGTGTCAACCTTTTCGTGCCCCAGCCCAGTGTCGCCGACGTCATCGCGTTGGACTACTACGCCGAGGCGCTCGACGAGCTGGCCCAGCATTACGCCGTCCACGTCGGCTACCCCGAATTCGGCGATGACGACGGCTGGCAGCAGAAGCTCGAAGTGGTCGCCGACCTTCGGCCCGAGTTGGTGTCGTTCACCTTCGGCGCGCCGTCGCCAGATGTGCTGCGCCGGTTCGGCGCCTTGGGCACGTTGCTCTACATCACCGTGACGTCGGCTTACGAGGCCGGGGTGGCCGTCGCCGCCGGCGCGGACGGCCTGGTGGTCCAGGGCCCGGATGCCGGTGGCCACCGTGGGACATTTGCGCCGGATATGAGTCCGGGCACTGAACCGCTGACCGAACTTTTGGATCGCATCGGGCACGTCCACGACGTTCCGCTGATTGCCGCCGGCGGTTTGTCCAGCCCCGAGGACGTTGCCGGGGTGCTACGCAGGGGAGCCGCCGCCGCCCAGGTCGGTACCGCACTGTTGCTGTCCGACGAGGCCGGCACCAATGCCGCGCACCGTTCCGCGCTCGGACACCCGCAATTCGACACCACCGTTATCACCTCGGCGTTTTCCGGCCGGTACGCCCGTGGTCTGGCCAATGACTTCACCCGGATGATGGATCAGATTGCGCCGCTGGGCTATCCCGAGGTCAACCAGATGACGTCACCGATCCGCAGAGCCGCCGTCGAGTTGGAAGACCCGCATGGCACCAACCTGTGGGCGGGAACGGGGTATCGGAAGGCCGAAGCCCGGCCGGCGAAGGAGATCGTCGATAAGCTCGGCCGCGTCTGAGTCACCCCGACGTCAGACCAGCATTGCCGCAGGATCGGTGAACGGCAGCGCCAGGTCGGCGGCAACTCGCTGGCAGAGTAGCGCTCCGTCGTGCGTCGAAAGCCCCTTGGCAAGAGCCGGATTCGACTGGCATGCGGCCTGCCAGCCGTTGTCCGCGAGATCGAGCACGTACGGCATGGTCGCGTTGGTCAGCGCGACTGTCGACGTGGCAGGAACCGCGGCGGGCATGTTGGCCACGCAGTAGAACAGCGTGTCGTGTACGGCGTATGTCGGGTCGTCGTGGGTGGTCGGCCGAGAGTCTTCGAAGCAGCCACCCTGATCGATCGCGATGTCCACCAGAACCGCGCCCGGCTTCATCTGGGCGACAAGCGAATTCGATACCAAAGTGGGAGCCTTGCCGCCGGGTAACAACACCGCGCCGACCACCAGGTCGGCGCGCTTGACCGCTTCTTCCAGTTCGAGGGCCGTGGAGTAGCGCGTCTGCAGCTGGCCACCGAACCCGCGGTCGACGTCGCGCAGCGTGCCGATGTTGACGTCGAGGACCGTGACGGCCGCGCCCATGCCGTGGGCAACCCGGGCGGCGTTGTATCCGGCTGTCCCCGCGCCGATGACCACCACCACGGCCGGCTCGACGCCGGGCACACCGCCCATCAACACACCGCGCCCGCCGTGCGTGCGCATCAGGTGGTAGGCCCCGACCTGAGCCGACAACCGGCCGGCCACTTCGCTCATCGGGGCCAGCAGCGGCAACGCACCGTCCGGAGTCTGGACGGTCTCGTAGGCGATCGAGGTAGTGCCCGAATCCAACAGCGCCTCGGTGCACGAGCGCGACGCGGCCAGGTGAAGATAGGTGAACAACGTCTGCTCGCGCCGCAGCCGCGAATACTCAACCGGCATCGGCTCTTTGACTTTGAGCACCAGATCAGCGTCGGCCCACACGCTTTCGGCGCTTGAAACCGATTGTGCGCCTGCGGCTTTGAAGTCGTTGTCGGTGATCGCCGAGCCTTCGCCCGCCCCGGCCTGGATCAGCACCTCGTGCCCGCGGCGGGTCAATTCGGCGACGCCGGAGGGGGTGATCGCCACTCGGAATTCGTTGTTCTTGACCTCGGTCGGAATGCCCACACGCATACCGCCAATTGTGAAGAAACTTCATTGGTTATGCAAAGATAGTGAAGACATAGCAATAGAATCGACATATGGCCGAAGCAAAGACGGAAGTTCCGGACCATGTCGTGCCTCGATCGAAGGATCTTCGGCCCGCCGATCTGGATCGGGTAGACCGCCGAATCCTGGGCCTGCTGCATGCCGATGCCCGGATGCCCAATAGCGCACTGGCCGAGGAACTCGGCATCGCCGCATCGACCTGCCACGGCCGGGTGCGCCGACTCCTGGAATCGGGTGTCATCCGCGGCTTCTACGCCGACATCGATCCGGCGGCGGTGGGATTGCCGCTGCAGGCGATGATTTCGGTCAGCCTGCAGTCCCACGCCCGCGGCAAGATCCGCGACTTCATCCAACAGATCCGACGCCGGCCGCAGGTGATGGACGTCTACTTCCTGGCCGGCACCGACGACTTCATCCTGCACGTCGCGGCCCGCGACACCGAGGACCTGCGTTCGTTCGTGGTGGAAAACCTCAACGCCGACGCCGATGTCGCCGGCACCCAGACCTCGCTGATCTTCGAACATCTACGGGGGGCTGCACCGGTCTGACCGCGGCGGGCTAAATCCGAGAGCA
>NZ_JAVKSG010000095.1:8604-9684 GCF_039583785.1 Mycobacterium sp. | reverse complement strand
CGCCGGGGCCCGACGGCGGCGACCTGCTGCGCCCGGCTTCGCCGCGCTTGCAATCGCCGCTACCCGAGGTGGTGCGCGGCCTGCTCGAGCCGCTCGGCCTGACCGCGGAACCTCCGACCGGAAAGCGGGCCCGGGAACGCTGGGAAGCCTTGGCGGCACTGGCCGAACTGGTCGACGAAGAAGTTGCCCACCGCCCGGCCCTGAGCCTGCCGGAACTGCTGGCCGAGCTGCGAACCCGCGCCGACTCACGCCACCCACCCGTCGTCCAAGGCGTCACGCTGGCGTCTCTGCACGCCGCCAAGGGACTGGAGTGGGACGCGGTATTCCTGGTCGGCTTGACCGACGGGACGCTGCCCATCTCGCACGCGTTGGCCCGCGGCGGCGAAAGCGAAGCTGTCGAAGAGGAGCGCCGGCTGCTTTACGTCGGAATCACAAGAGCCCGAGTGCATTTGGCGATCAGCTGGGCGCTGTCTCGAAACCCGGGCGGGCGGCAGAGCCGCAAGTCGTCCCGCTTCCTCAACGGCCTGTCCCCGCAGACGCAGGTCGGGGCCACGCCGAACCGTCCTCGACGTAAAAACGGGCCCGCGTCACGCTGCCGGATCTGCAACAACCGGCTGACCACGCCGACGGCGATCATGCTCCGGCGTTGCGAGACGTGCGCCGCCGACATCGACGACGAGCTGCTGCTGCAGCTCAAGGACTGGCGGCTGCGCACCGCCAAGGAAATGAATGTCCCGGCCTATGTCGTATTCACCGACAACACGCTGATCGCGATCGCCGAGCTGCTGCCCACCGACGACGCCGCGCTGGTCGCAATCCCCGGGATCGGTGCCCGCAAGCTCGAACAATTCGGCCCTGACGTGCTCGATCTCGTCCGCAGTCGAAGCTAACTGCGCAGGTCAGAAAATCGCTTGCCGCTCCACGCTGCTAGCGTCTAGCCTCAAAGCACGCTTTTCGCGTGCCTAAATGGAAGGGGGAGCCCTCGTGATCACGCTCGATGCGTTCGACGTACGCCCGGCCGGCGCCATCTCCCGCCATGCCGCCGCCTCGGCGGCTGCGCACCAGCGCATTGCCGCCGCC
>NZ_JAVKSG010000095.1:0-8504 GCF_039583785.1 Mycobacterium sp. | reverse complement strand
TCGACGTACGCCCGGCCGGCGCCATCTCCCGCCATGCCGCCGCCTCGGCGGCTGCGCACCAGCGCATTGCCGCCGCCAAGACCCAGCGTCCGTGGATTGGGCCGCTACCCACGTAGGAAGCCCTAAATCTCGCCACCAGGCCACGGACCCGAAGTCACCAGGATCCGTGGCCAAATTTCTCAGCAAGCCACCCGCCACTGGTCCGGAAATCACAAAACGTCCACCAGACCAGGAAGCAGGTGTCCACGGCATGACCGCGGAACCAGATCCCGACGATCAGCAGCCCGAGTTGCCTTGTCACTTAAGCGATCCCGACCTGTGGTTCGCCGACAGCCCGTCCGATTTGGAGCGCGCCAAGGAGTTGTGTGCCTACTGCCCGATTCGGCGGGCATGCTTGGCCGAGGCGCTGGACCGCGCCGAGCCGTGGGGAGTGTGGGGCGGCGAGATCCTGGACCGCGGCTCCGTCGTGAGCCGCAAACGTCCGCGTGGGCGCCCGCGCAAGATCGCCGCGTAAAGCGAAATTCGTCAGACGGCAGCCGCATCCGGCTCAGTGAAGCCGGGAACCAGCTCCTCGGAGAGCTTTTGGGACGGCACGTGCGCGTCTAACTGACACAGGATCGCCATCGAGGTGGCAAGCACTCGCATCGGGATCGCCAGCTTGGGCGGCAGATTCATCTGCCGCGCCGTCTTGATCTGCGCGACACCCTGGTTCAGCTGCCGATAAGTCATGCGCTGCAACCATTTACGCGTGTAGTGAAACACCTCGACCTCGACCGGTTCGACGTACTGACGCAGCATCTCGTCGATGTCACGCACCGACACCTGCTCGCCCTTCTGGATGAACCCGGCCTTCTCCATCGTCGGCAGCACCATGTCGTAATTCTTGTCGCGGGCAAACCGGATCGTCGCCCCGAGTTCGACCGGGAATCCGCCGGGAAGCGGTGCGACGGCACCGAAGTCGATGACGCCCATCTTCCCGTCGGGCATCAGCATGAAGTTACCCGGGTGCGCGTCGCCGTGGATCATCTCGATTCGCCGCGGTGAGTCGAAGATGAAAGCGGCCAGCCGAGTTCCCAGCAGGTCGCGCTGCTCGACGGTGCCCTCGCGGATGATGTCCGCCATCGGGACGCCGTCGATCCATTCCTGGATCACGACCTTCGGGGCGCTGGCCACCACCCGCGGGACCAGGAACTCGGGGTGGCCGTCGTAGGCCTTGGCGAAGGCACGTTGGTGCTCGGCTTCCAGCCGGTAGTCGAGTTCCATCTCGGTGCGATCGATCAGTTCGTCGACGACGCCCTGGACGTCCACCCCGGGTGCGAGTTGCTTGACCACACCGATCATGCGTCGCAGGGTTTTCAGGTCTGCGCGTAACGCCTCGTCGGCGCCCGGGTACTGGATTTTGACGGCGACCTCACGACCGTCGGACCACACGCCCTTGTGCACCTGGCCGATGCTGGCCGAGGCCACCGCGGTGTCGTCGAACTCGGAAAACCGTTGACGCCATTTGGTACCCAACTGGGCGTCGAGCACCCGGTGCACCTTGTCGGCGGGCAGCGGCGGTGCATCCTTCTGCAGCTTGGTCAGCGCCTCGCGGTACGGCTCGCCGAACTCCTCGGGAACCGCGGCTTCCATCACCGACAGGGCCTGACCGACTTTCATCGCGCCGCCCTTGAGCTCGCCCAACACGGTGAAGAGTTGCTTGGCCGCCTTCTCCATCAACTCGGCGTTGACTTCGTCCTGCGATTTGCCGGCCAGCCGCTTGCCGAACCCCAGCGCCGTGCGACCGGCGATGCCACCCGCCAAACCCGCCAGCTTCGCGTTACGCGCAGCGCCCTTACGTTTGATCTCCGACACATGACCATCATCCACGACCAGCCTGTGCCCGCTCCACCGATCTGGCCACAACCGCTGTCAGCAGGAACACAGCGGATGCTTCGGCCACTGCCGCGCCACGATCGAGCCAGCGTGCACGTCGAACTCCAGGGTCGCGCTCAACGACGCGGGCGGTTCGGAGTCGGTTCCGCGAACCGCTGCGATCACCCGGTTGACCTGGCTGAGCGCCAACGCCGCGGTGGCCAGCACGGTCGCGCGGTCGGCCACGCCGACAGTGTCCCGCAGCTGCGCCGCGACTGCGGGCCACGCCGCGTCGCGATCCCTGCGGTGTAAGTCCGCGCAGTCCAGGCAGCTCGTCACACCGGGCACAACCAACGGGCCGACCAGCCCGGTGCCGTCCCGCACCCGCACCGCCAGGTGCGCGACACGCTGGCTGTGCAGCTCGCGCAGCAGCCGCGGGTCGACGACGAGGTTGTCGGACAGCACTACCAGGTCGGCGTCGGCAGACGTCACGGCGGCATGCGGCTGGTTGCTCTGTTTGACCCGGGCTCCCGAGCACCGCAACCCGTCGGCCAGCAGTTCGGACAGCGGGCCGCGGCCGTGCACCCGGATCGACGCTGAGCGGCTCGGCCGTTGGCGGGTGCCGCAGGTGGCGACGCCGACTGTCACCAATTGCCCAACCAGATCGACCAATTCGCCGTTGCTCAGGCCGATGCGCTGGCGTTGCAGCTCGCTGATCGGCACTGGCGAACGCATCGCCCGCAGCAGGGTGGCCAGTCCGGTCGCGGTCACGCCGCGCGGTGGCCGGATCAGCACGGCGCGGCGCGGGCTCCAGCCCACTTGCACCGCGCCGTCGGGCCGAAGCAGCACCGGCAGCGCCGGGTCGAGTGCATACAGCGGCGGCTTGGGCTGCGCCATCCTGGCACTGTGCCACGCCGATGAGCGAAGAAGGGCTCAGCTATCCACAGAGCCGGGGCCGTCGTCGTCACGGGAGCGACGCTCGAATTCAGCGATGGCTTCCTCGATTCCGCTGGTGTCGCCACCGAGCGCGCGGTCGATGAAGCCGGCCGGGTCGTCGAGATCATCGCAGCCGGGCAACAGGTCGGGGTGCTGCCAGACCGCGTCGCGGGCGTCGACGCCGACGGCCTGGGTCAGCCGGTCCCACAGCGCCGCGGCCTCGCGCAGCTTGCGCGGCCGCAATTCCAGGCCTACCAGCGTCGCGAAGGTCTGCTCGGCCGGCCCGCCGGTGCCCCGGCGCCGCCGCAATGTTTCGCCGAGGGCGGCCGCGCTGGGGATCCGTTCACCCAGTGCGGCGTTCACCACGGTCTGCACCCACCCCTCGATCAGTGCCAGCAGCGTCTCCAGCCGCTCCAGCGCCTGGGTCTGCTCGGGCGTCGCCTTGGGCTCGAACACGCCTTGTTCCAGTAGTTGCTCCATGGCGGCAGGATCGCTGAGCGACGCCGGGTTGAAATCACGCGCCAGCTCCTCGATCCCGTGCATGTCGATCTTCATGCCCTTGGCGTAGGCCTCGACCGCGCCGAGCAGCTGACTCGACAGCCACGGCACGTGGCTGAACAGGCGATGATGAGCGGCCTCGCGGGCCGCGAGGAAGGTGACAATCTCGCTGCGAGGCTGCTCGAGCCCGTCAGCGAACGATTCGATGGCGTTGGGCAACAGCGCCGCAATCCCCTTGGGGCCCAACGGTAATCCGATGTCGGTGGACGTCAACACTTCTTTGGACAGCCGGGCCAATGCCTGGCCGAGCTGCGAGCCGAATGCCATGCCGCCCATTTGCGACATCATCGACATCAGCGGGCCGGCCATCGCCTTGGCTTCCTCGGGCAACGCCGACGCCCACACCGTGGCGATCTGCTGGGCCATCGGATCGCACAGCCGCTTCCAGGTTTCCAGGGTGTGCTCCACCCAGTCGTTGGGCGTCCAGGCGATCGTCTTGGTGGTGCCAGCCGGAAGGGCGGTCACGCCGTCGAGCCAGGTCTCGGCGAGGTGGACGGCGTCGCCGATCGCCTCTCGGGTCGCGATCGGGATAGGCGTCACGAACCCGATCGAGCTCGATGCCAGCTGGCGAGCGAGCTCGTAGTTCACCGGGCCGGAGGATTGACCGCCCATGGAGCCGGCGCCGCTGAACATTTGCCCCAGCCGGGTGAACATCTGGCCGAGGTCGGCGATGTTGAATTCGCCGCCGAGGCCACCGAGTCCGAACGGGTCAGCAGATCCCGAGCCGGACTCGTTGTCGTTCTCACGGTGCTTGTCGCGGTCCGGGTCGTCTCCACCGGAGAACCCGAAAGGCAGGTCAGCCATGTCCCCAACGGTACTCATCGGCTACCCATGGCGCGCGGCCCGGCGTCCCGTCCTGAGAAGGAGCCGGGCCATGAACCGGGCTGGTGTGACGCCAGCGTCTAGTGTTAGCGACGTGAACAGGCGGATTCTGACGCTGATGGTGGCGCTGGTCCCGATCGTGGTCTTCGGTGTGCTGCTCGCCGCGGTCACGGTGCCGTACGTATCGCTGGGCCCGGGTCCGGCGTTCGACACCCTCGGCGAGGTCGACGGCAAGCAGGTCGTCGAGATCATCGGCACCCAGACGCACCCGACCACGGGCCACCTGGACATGACGACGGTGTCTCAGCGCGACGAGCTCAGCCTGGCCGAGGCGCTGACGCTGTGGCTGTCCGGGCAGGAACAGCTGATGCCGCGCGATCTGGTCTACCCGCCTGGTCAGTCGCGCGAAGAAGTCGATAAGGCCAACGACGCCGATTTCAAGGAGTCGGAGCACAACGCCGAATTCGCGGCGCTGGGCTATCTGAAATACCCGGAGGCGGTGACGATCGTGATGCTCACCGATCCCGGGCCCTCGGTGGGCAAGCTGCAGGCCGGCGATGCCGTCCAGGCAGTCAACGGTAAGCCGGTAGCGAACGTGGAGCAGTTCACGTCGTTTCTGAAGACCACCAAACCCGGACAGCAGATCACCGTCGGTTTCCGCCGTAAGAACGCGCCACCCGGGACGGCCCAGATCACGTTGGGTCATCATCCGAAGGGGGACTACGGCTTCGTCGGCGTCTCCGTGATGGACGCGCCGTGGGCGCCATTTGCGGTCGACTTCAACCTCGCCAACGTGGGCGGGCCGTCGGCGGGGTTGATGTTCAGCCTGGCGGTCATCGACAAGCTGACGACCGGCAATCTCGCCGGGTCGAAGTTCGTGGCAGGCACCGGCACGATCAAGCCGGACGGCGAGGTCGGCAAGATCGGCGGGATCGGGCACAAGATGAGCGCCGCCCACGACGCCGGCGCGACGGTGTTCCTGGTGCCGGCCGGCAACTGTTACGAGGCTATCGCCGAGAAGGTGCCCGGCCTGCAGATGATCAAGGTCGACAACCTCGGTGGGGCGGTGGACGCGCTGCACGCCGTGGCCTCCGGCGGGCAGCCGCCGAGTTGCTAGCGCGTGCGGCAACGATGCGCGTCGCGGAGCGGCGCGGGGAGGAGCCGGGTAGATCAGACGATGCGTACAGTTGACACGTCGAGCACCACCGAGCAGGGAGCGTAGCTAGTGGGGATGCGGCCCGCCGCCAGAATGCCGAAGCTGACTCGACGCAGCCGGACGCTCATCGCGATCGCGCTGACCGCGATCGGTCTGCTGCTGATCGGGCCTCGATTGATCGACGCGTACGTCGACTGGCTCTGGTTCGGCGAACTGGGCTACCGATCGGTGTTCACCACCGTGCTGGTGACCCGGTTGATCGTGTTCGTGGTGATCGGGCTGCTGGTCGGCGGCATCGTGTTCGCCGCCCTGGCGATGGCGTACCGGACCCGGCCGGTGTTCGTGCCGAGCAACGGCAGCGATCCGGTGGCGCGCTACCGCACCGTGGTGCTATCCAGGCTGCGGATCATCGCTACCGGTGTGCCCGTGACGATCGGGCTGCTCGCTGGCGTTGTCGCGCAGACTTTTTGGGTTCGTATCCAACTCTTTCTGCATGGCGGTAGCTTCGGCATCGGCGATCCGCAATTCGGTAAGGACCTGGGCTTCTATGCTTTCGAGCTGCCCTTCTACCGACTGGTGCTCAGCTTCTTCTTCGTCGCGGTGTTTCTGGCTCTCGTCGCGAATCTGCTGACGCACTACATCTTCGGCGGCATCCGGTTGTCGGGACGCGCCGGTGCGCTGAGCCGCTCGGCGCGTATCCAGGTGATCAGCCTGGTCGGGACGCTGGTGCTGCTCAAGGCGGTCGCCTACTGGCTGGACCGCTACGAGTTGCTGTCGCACACCCGGGCGGGCAAGCCCTTCACCGGAGCCGGCTACACCGACATCAACTCGGTGCTGCCGGCCAAGCTGATCCTGCTGGCGATCGCGCTGATCTGCGCGATCGCGGTGTTCTCGGCGATCGTGCTGCGCGACTTGCGGATTCCCTCCATCGGGCTGGTGCTGCTGCTGCTGTCGTCGATGGTGGTCGGCGCCGCATGGCCGCTGGTCATCGAGCAATTCAGCGTAAAACCCAATGCGGCGCAGAAGGAACGCGAGTACATCAGCAGGAGCATCACCGCGACCCGCCAGGCCTACGGCCTGACCGAGGACGTGGTGAGCTACCGAGATTACAGCGGCGACGGGAAGGCCACGGCCGAGCAGGTCGCCTCGGACCGGGCCACCACGTCCAACATCCGACTGCTGGACCCCACCATCATCAGCCCGGCGTTCACCCAGTTCGAGCAGGGCAAGAATTTCTACTACTTCCCGGACCGGTTGTCGATCGACCGGTACCGCGACCGCGACGATCACCTGCGCGACTATGTCGTCGCCGCAAGGGAACTCAACCCCGACCATCTGATCGACAATCAGCGGGACTGGATCAACAAACACACCGTTTTCACCCACGGCAACGGCTTCATCGCCTCACCGGCCAACACCGTGCGCGGAATCGCCAACGACCCCAACCAAAATGGTGGATATCCGGAGTTTCTGGCCAGCGTGGTCGGGGCCAATGGCAGCGTGTTGTCCCCCGGCCCAGCGCCGCTGGACCAGCCGAGGATCTACTTCGGTCCGGTGATCGCCAGTGCGCCTGCCGACTACGCGATCGTCGGAAAAAGCGGCGTCGACCGGGAATACGACTACGAGACCAACACCGAGACCAAGAACTACACGTATACCGGCAGCGGGGGAGTGCCACTCGGCGGCTGGATATCCCGCGGCGTTTTCGCCGCGAAGTTCGCCGAGCGGAACTTCTTGTTCTCCAACGTGATCGGGTCCGACAGCAAGATCCTGTTCAACCGCGACCCGGCCCAGCGGGTGGAAGCGGTAGCGCCGTGGCTGACCACGGACAGCAGCGTGTACCCGGCGATCGTCAACAAGCGGATGGTGTGGATCATCGACGGCTACACCACGCTGGACAACTACCCGTATTCCGAGCTCACCTCTCTGTCGTCGGCCACCGCCGACTCAACCGAAGTCGCGTTCAACCGGTTGGCGCCGGACAAGCAGGTGTCCTACATCCGCAACTCGGTCAAGGCCACCGTCGATGCCTACGACGGAACCGTGACGCTGTATCAGCAGGACGAGCACGACCCGGTGCTGCAGGCCTGGATGAAAGTCTTTCCCGGCACGGTCAAACCGAAGAGCGACATCACCGGCGAACTGGCCGCGCACCTGCGCTATCCCGAAGACCTGTTCAAGGTGCAGCGGATGCTGCTGGCCAAATATCACGTCAACGACCCGGTGACGTTCTTCTCCACGTCAGACTTCTGGGACGTGCCGCTGGACCCGAACCCGACCGCCAGCAGTTACCAGCCGCCGTACTACATCGTCGCGAAAAATATTGCCAAGGATGATAATTCGGCTTCTTATCAACTGATCAGCGCGATGAACAGGTTCAAGCGCGACTATCTGGCGGCCTACATCAGCGCCAGTTCTGATCCGTCGACCTATGGCAAGATCACCGTGTTGACCATTCCCGGTCAGGTCAACGGTCCCAAGCTGGCCAATAACGCGATTACCACCGACCCGGTGGTATC
Source organism: Mycobacterium sp. (assembly GCF_039583785.1). Classification (GTDB taxonomy): domain Bacteria; phylum Actinomycetota; class Actinomycetes; order Mycobacteriales; family Mycobacteriaceae; genus Mycobacterium. The sequence continues at coordinate 659 of NZ_JAVKSG010000095.1, read as the reverse complement.
GCAGGATCTCGGTGTGATCGGGCGCGACAACCAGAACCGGATCAGATGGGGCAACCTGCTGACGCTGCCGGTCGGTCACGGCGGGCTGCTGTATGTCGAGCCGGTGTACGCCTCGCCCGGGGCCAGCGATGCTGCGTCATCGTATCCGCGGTTGATCCGGGTGGCGATGATGTACAACGACAAGATCGGCTACGGCCCGACCGTCGGCGACGCGCTCACTGGACTGTTCGGTCCAGGCGCCGGGGCCACGGCGGCCGGTATCGCGCCGACCGAGTCCGGGGCGCCCGCAGGGGCACCGCCGGGCGGACCGCCCGCCAGCCCACCGCCCCCCGCCAATGCCGTGACACCACCGCCGCCCAGCGGGGCGGTCAGTCTGTCGCCGGCGAAGTCCGCCGCACTCAAGGACGTCGAGACGGCGATGGGCGCGGCCCGTGACGCGCAGAAGTCGGGCGACTTCGGCGCCTACGGCGCGGCGCTGCAGCGCCTCGACGAGGCGATCACCAAGTACAACGACGCGAAGTAGTGCTGGTGAGCGCGCGATTTGGTGGGCTCGGTCGCGTTCGGTAACCTGGTATTCACCCGTCGCGGGGTGGAGCAGCTCGGTAGCTCGCTGGGCTCATAACCCAGAGGTCGCAGGTTCGAATCCTGTCCCCGCTACC
>NZ_JAVKSG010000094.1:0-9687 GCF_039583785.1 Mycobacterium sp. | reverse complement strand
AAGCTGTGGCGCCCAGGGCCGCGGAGGCGATCGCGCAATTCTGGGCGCACGCCACATTTTTTGAGCACGCTCGCCTGGAGCCCGTCAAGGGCTGCTGCGGGCGCGAATAGTTGCACGGCAAGCGGGTATCGGTGGCGATGGGAGGCAAAGTGGCCGGACTCCGGCGCCGGCCCGATTATTGTGTGGTCAGGCGTTCGTCCAACGAAAAGTGAGGGCACACATGAACACGGTGCGGAAATCTTCAGCGACCGCTGCGACCGTACTGGGGCTGCTGTCACTGTCGAGCGCCGGAATCGCGCACGCCACCAACCCGACCTACTTCTACAACAGCGACAACACCATGCAGGTCAGCTATGGCGAGGGCGGCGGGGCGATCTTCGCGACGATCACCGACCTCCAAAACCCACCGGGCGCCATTGAGGTCTGCCAGTATCACGCCGTGGGAGTTCAGGGCACGCCCGCATTTCCTTACAACAGCCAGACGACGGTCAACGGCCCGAACCCTTCTGCGCCGATAACGATCATTTTCCAGCAACTCGGCGGGCATTACTCCGTCGACGTGACCTGCCAGGGCACGGGCAATTCGGCGGCCTTCTCCCCCGTCATCTATTGATCCGCAGCTCCGACACGAGCTGTCCCAAGTCGCCACTTAATGCCTGACCAGGCGTTAAGGTGCTGCTCATGAGCACCAATAGGTCAGCCAGCGGGCGGGGTCGCTGGTTGGCTTTCGGGGCGACCCTCGCCATTGCTGCGGGCATGTTCTACGCCCAGCGCACCGAGACGCCCTGCTGCGACCGAACGCCGAGAGCGGTGGCGTCCAGCGCCAGCCCGGTGGCCCATCAACAACCGCCTCCGCCGATAGCGCCGCTGCGACTGGCCAGTCCCGCCGAACTGAAATCGCTGACGGCCGACGCGCCCACCGCCGCCCAGAGTTTCACGTTCGCGCTGCCGGCCGGCGTCGCGCCCGAGAATGGCCTGCAGGTCAAGACGATCTGGGCGGCTCGCGCCATCAGCCTGTTGTTTCCGCAGATCACCACCATCGGCGGGTACCGCCAGGACGCGCTGAAATGGCACCCCGATGGGTTGGCGATCGACGTGATGATTCCAAACCACAACTCGCCCGAAGGCATCGAGCTCGGCGACCAGATCGCCGGATACGCGCTTGCCAATGCCAAGCGGTGGGGCGTCGAACACGTGATCTGGCGGCAGAAGATCTACCCCGGACTCGGCAAGCCGAGCTGGACCGCGAACATGGGCAACGAAACCGCCAACCACTACGACCACGTCCACATCGCCACCAATGGCGGCGGCTACCCGACCGGCCACGAAACCTACTCGATCGGATCGATGACGCCGACGCCGCCGGCCTGATCGGAGGCAACAACGGCACAAGCACGGGATGGCCGCCGAACGCACGATCCTTCGGGGCACCACCGTCGTCGACGTCCGGGACGGCAGCAGCCGTCGCGCGGTCGACATCACCATCGACGACGGCAGGATCGCCGGAGTCACGCCGACCTCCGACGAGCATTCCAATCGCGTCACGGTGATCGATGCGCGAGACACCTACGCGGTACCGGGGTTCTGCGACATGCACGCTCACCCGCTGGCAGGACGCCGCGACCCCGAGCCGGCACTGCGCTTGATGCTTGCCTGCCCCGCGGCGATGTGCAGCACCTACCGCAACCTGTACGCCCGGCAGCTGCACCTGGTCCGAGTTTTCGACGAAGAGGGCGTCCGCATGCTTGCCGGCAGCGATATCGGCGGATCCGGCTGGGAGATACCGGGATTGGCCCTCTATCAAGAGTTCGACCAGTTGGCGGCGGCAGGTTTGACACCGCGGAATTCCTGGGCCGGACCGACACCATGGGCACGGTCGAACCCGGCAAAAACGCCGACCTCGTCTTGCTGCGGACCGATCCGTGGGCCGACGTCGCGAACCTTCACGACATTGCCGGAGTCATCCGGGCCGGTCGGTACTACTCCGCCGCGGCGGTCAGCGCGACGATCGAGCGCATCGCCGAAACGCACGCCGCAGTGTGATCGCGCGGTCGGTAGACTGGTGCGACCCCCAGAACCATGGAGAAACATGACACGTCCGGTCTTCCGCGCCATCCCCGTCGCCGCCTTCGGTATCCCGGCTGCCGCGATGATCCTGGCCGCGCCCCTCGCTCACGCGCAGACCGCCATCGAGGATTCCTGCAAGGCTTCCGGCGGCGAGTACACCCAGAGCCAGGTGAGCGCGCATTTCGGGCAAGACCCGAGCCTCTTCGAGGAGTGCTGCACCGGCACCGGGCCGTCGAAGAAATGCGTGGACTACAAGGACGGCGTCCAAGGGCCTACCTACGGCGGTTGAGCCGCCAGGCTGGATGACTATCGCCTGACCTGACTCGCCATAGGACGAGTCGATGGAAACGTCGCGCTGATCGAGGACGGGCCCAACGCCGGCGACCCCTCCACGTGGAGTTGATTTCGGCCTACCCGTCAAGCAGACCGCTTGGCAGGCAAGCAAATCCGTCGCGTTGATGCCCAATCCGCTGTTTGGCGGCAACGACTCGGGCATGCACCCACACCAATCGCTGTGGAAGGACGGCGTGCCGCTTGCTACGAAAGTGACGGGTATGCCGGGCTGTCCGACGTCGCGCGGCACTAGATCGGCGGACTGCTGTGTCACGCGCCGTCGCTGCTGGCCTTCACTAACCCGACGGTCAATTTCTACAATCGCCTGGTCCCCGACTACGAAGCATCGATCAATTTGGTGTACAGCCAACGCAATCGCTTCGCCTGCCTGCGGATCTCGATCACCGGCGACAACCCGAAAATCAAGCGACTGGAGTTCCGCTGCCCCGACGCGTCGGGCAATCCGTATCGCTCGTTCGCCGCCGCCGAAATAGACTGTTGCGCAATCGGATTTGTCTAGAGTGTGCGGCTTACCGCGTCGGAACCGCCCCGCTGCATTGGTAGGTCAGCGGACTGCACAGCACCGGGTCGCCACCCGTGTTGCCGCCGTAAAAACCTGGCGTATCCCACGTCTGCTGAAGTGGCCCGTTCCATGAGTGGCCTCCGCACGTCGGGTCCGAGCTGTCGAAACAGCCGGGATCTGCTGCTGCTGTCGGCGCGAAGGCGATGGCCGCTGCGGCGGCGAGGATGATTGCGGTTCTCATGGGACCGATTGTGCCACCCGCTCGCGCCCGCAAGATCTTCGCGCACGACGCGGCAGTCAACGCAAGCAACGCTCTGAGCTGCGGATTCACGTCGCAACCAACGCAGCAAACAATGCCATAAGGCCAGCACGTATCCGGCGTTGTATTACGACGTGTAAAGCAGGTGAACACTCGGTGCTCTGCGCCTTGTCGGCCGTCGGCGGAACGTACAGTGGGTTCACAGCTGTTCGAAGGGGCAGCGTTGATGATTCCGGGTTAGCGTTGAGAAACCCCGACAGCATCAGGAGGCTCGCCGTGAGCAACTACCTCGTGACTATCGAGTTCGACGACGGGGCGCTTGCGATCACGCAGTACTCGTCAGCGAGTGATGTGAGATCCAAATTGGCCGAAGTCGTCCGAGACTTGACCGATGAAGACGGCATCGAGCACTTCCGGAGCGTGACCGTCACTCAAGCCGCCTGAGCGGTCACTCGACCGGGTCGGGCGCCCACATCGGGAGGCGCACCTGCGGCCGGCGGCTGGAGCACGCAACCGCGAGCGCGATCGCACTCTGCCCGGTGTTTGTGGTCAGCGGAGGCGGTTGCCCCTTGCGCAGAGTCGCGCGATTCTGCGGCAACAGGTTCGACCCGCGGTTGTCACCCAGACGAAATATTGGGGGCGATCGCGTCGATGACTTCCGGTCGGTCCGGCTGGGGGTGAGATCGACGAGGTCCCGTGCCCGCCCGGCGCCGGTCTACAGCCGTGAGGGTCGGCGTTCCAGCGGTGCCAGTTGCGCTGCGGACGGTTCCACGATCCGGCAAAAGACCCATCAGTGGATACCCAGTTGGTTGCATTCCAGGATGAACAGATCGACCGGCGGATCCGTTCCGTGCCGGTGCAACTCCTGGCCCTCGCTGGTCGAATAGAAGTGGTCGTGCTGAACTTTGACACACCGTTGGAGCTTGTGTTGCCCGGAGTCATACCACAGATACAGCAGCGACACGATGACCACTGAGGTGACAACGACTGGCAGGAAGACTCGTCTTCTCATGTCTGACAGACCTTACGGCTAGTGGCGGTGACATGCGGGACCGGCCAGAAACGGCTGTTGCGGTGCGCGGCTTAGCGGTGCTTTATGCGCTGGTGTCCGGTGGTTCGTCGCGGTCTCTAAGCGGGGTCGACGAAAACCGCTGGCTCCCCCGACATTCCGGCCACGACGGCCGCAAGTTGGTTGGGCTTGCCGATCAGCCCGGTTTGCAACTCGGACTCGCGTTTGAGCGCCGCGGCGGGGTCGTCGCAGGCCCAGGTCTCGTCGTAGAGGCGCTTGGCGGCCCGCACGGCGTCCGGAGACTTCTGCGCGATCTCCTCTGCAAGTACTAACGCCGACACCAACGGGTCGTCGCTGTTTCGTGTGACCAAACCCAGCGCCAATGCCTCACTGCCAGAGACGATTCGCCCGCTGAACGTCAACTCCTTCGCGACGTCGATGGGAAGCAGTCGCGGCAGCGTCTGCGTGATGCCCATGTCGGGAACGAGGCCCCACCTGACTTCCATGATCGACAGCTTTGCGTCCGGGGCAGCAATCCTGATGTCGGCGCCCAGCGCGATCTGCAAGCCACCACCGAAGCAATTCCCGTGAATCGCGGCGATCACCGGTGCCGGCACCAACGACCAGTCGTAGGCCACCCGCTGGGCGACGTTGGCCGGCCGGTCGCCCTCGCGCTCCAGGAGCACGCCGGTACCACCCTGGCCGGACATGAAGCTGGCGATGTCCAGACCCGAGCAGAAGCTCTTCCCCTCGCCGTGTAACACGACCACGCGCACCGAGGCATCGTCCGCCAGCTGCGCTGCGGCATTCGTCAGGCCCTCGAACATGGCCCGGTCGAGCGCGTTGTGCTTGTCGGCGCGCACCATCGTCACCGTTGCCACACCAGTGGCGCCGATCTTCACCTGAACTCTGTCCTCGGCCATGTTGGGGAACTTACCGCAACAGCTGGTAGCCGCCGGAGCGATCACCTGGGGGCCGACGCGCTCCGGATCACCCGGGAAAGGCATGGCCGATCGCGCCGCGCGAACCGCTACTCAGTAGCGGTAGTCAGCCGGCCGCAGACTGCCGCGTCGGCCCGCTCCGTGAATGGACAGCGCGGCCGGCACCATCTCGCACGTCACCACACCATGTTGGGCGGTCAGCTCGTCGACAATTTCGAAACTTCGTGCAATCGATGCGGGAGTGTCCACGATGACGGTGACCACAGGAACCTTGCGAACTACCTGGAATAGTCTGTCGCCGTGCGGTCTTCGTTCGCTGCGGAAGCCCCACACCCCGCGCATCGCCGTGGCGCCCTGCGCGATTTGCGACGCTAACAGCCGGTGGACGATCTGTCGATGAATCGGCGCGCCGTCGTAGGTGTCACCCTCGGTGGTGTGCACCATGAGCTTCTGCCACAGTGGGCGGCCTTGGTCGTCGGTGGCCGGCAGATCGCGCGGGGACCCCAGCAGTTCTCCTTTACGCTTGCACAACTCGACGCGCTCAATGGTCAACAGCAGTTTCGGCACCAACGCATTGAGTTCCTTGACCGCCCCCGCTACCAGGTCTGGGCTTCCCACGGCGACGATCATCATCGGAACGTTGACGTTGCGGCTCAAGAATTGGGCACGGTAACGGACGCCCTGCGCGGTGCCGTCGACCCCCAGGAGAGTTGATGCCACGGCGAACCCTCGGCGGTACAGCGCGTCGCAGATAGCGCGAAACGCGGGGACGCGACCGACACGCACCGTGCGGCCGACATAGACGCTGAGCTTGATCGCGTCCCATTCGCCGGCGCTGGCAAGGTCGGGAACGACGCCACCGCGCACCAGCTGCGCCCGCTCCAGGGTCAGCAGCCCGCGCCCGGTCATAGCCGCCACTTCGTCGACCAATGGGGTGATGGCGGATTGCACGTCGACGGCGTAGATCACCGCCGGCGGGTCCTCCGACAAGGTCAGTGACTCATCGCTGCGCAGCACCCCCACCGGCCCGAAGCTCGAGATGCCGCGAAGCATCACGCTGGTCGCGACCTTCCGCTCGTCGAACAGATCCAGGATTTGATCGGCCAAAAACGTCGGCCGGGAACCGCCTTCACCCTCAGAGATGGTCCGCTGGCGCTCAGGGAAATAGGCACTGAGTTTCCAAGCCGCTTGTGTCACAGTGTTTCTCCGATCGGGTGGCCAAATGTGATGGCAGCTATCCATTGACCGAGCAGTGCGCCGATAAGGCCCAAGAACAGACTGATGGCAATGTTGGCGATGGCATCGCCGATTTGGCGTTCTTCCTGGAGCCGTTGGGTTTCCAGCATCCAGGTGGAAAAGGTGCTGTAGCCGCCGATCGCGGCCAGAGCGTGGTCACTGAGTCCGAAGGAGAAGCCGGTCACCAGGCCCATCAGCATCGAGGCACTGACGTTGACCGCGAGTGTGCCGAAAGGAAACGACCGTTTGACTCTGCGGCCCACTGCCCCGTCCACCAGGAAACGCAGTACTCCACCGGCGCCGCCGGCGATCAACACGGCTAACGTGATCGCCACCATCACACCCGCGCCCGCCGGACAAGGGCCGTGGCTATGTAGACCGCGACCAAACCCAGTGTGATGCTAGCGACCGCGTAACCCGCCGCCAGGACGTAGGCGTGGTGTTTGATCATCGCCAGAATCTCGACTTGCATCGTGGAGAACGTCGTAAAGCCACCGCAGACCCCTGTTCCCAGGAAGGGCCGCCGGTAACTCGATACAGGTAGCCGCTCCAGCAGCCGAGTCGTGAAGTAGCCGATCAAAAAGGCTCCGGCGATGTTGGCGGTAAATGTCGACCACGGCCACCGAGTCGCCGCGGGGGCAGGCACGATGGCCGTCAGCACATCGCGAGCCAAAGTGCCCACGACGCCGCCGGCGAACACAGCGGCAAGTGCCCGATAGTCATAGCGCGCCAATGCCGGGGTTCCTTTCGTGTCGATGGCCGACGGGACTCACCATCTGAACCGTTGTTTCTGCTCGTTAACCTCGTCGGCGGTCATCAATCCCGCGTCGGCGAACTTGGTGAGCAGCGATTGCGCGAACGCGGCGACCATTCCGTCTATTTCGTCGGCGATGGCGCGCGGCGGGTTGGCTTGCGCCTTCTGTTGGCGCAGGTTATCCGGGTGGATGAACCTGATGCGCTGCTCGCCGCTGCGCGCGGAGCCGGTGCCGCCGACCGCGCGTCCGGCCGCACCGGCGAGCGCCATGTCGGTGAACCAGTTACTGGATGCATCTGCGGCCATCTCGGGTGCCGCACCCGCGGCGGTGATCGGCAGCGTGTAGGCGGCGGGCCGTACTTCCGGTGCCGCGACCGTCCACGACGAAGGAACCGAAAGACGGCCGATGGTGGTGGCCGGATCTGAACTCACTGCTGCCGGTGGCGGCGGCGGTGGCGGCGGCGCGCCAGAGGGTTCGAATAAGGCGTTGGGTCCACCGAAGATCCATTGCTGCAGCATGGCTGCGCCCGGCCCGGTGCCGGTGTAGGGCTCCTTGCCTTGAGCAAAATCACGGTCGGCGTTGATCAGCAAGCCTCGATAGGTCGTACCCACTGAGGTGAACGATGCCGTTGCACTGGTCGAAGACGCCGCCGCGGCGGTGCTCGCGGCCGGTATGTCGACCGCCGTGAGCGGGATGATGATCGCGGTCAACAACGTCAGTAGGGCGGCGGGGTCCACCGCGGTCGGCGCCGACGCCAGAGCTTGCAGCGCCGCGGGTGCGGCTGACATCAGCTGCGAACCGCTCGACGTGATCGACTGGCCCGCCGCGGCGGCCTGACCGCCGACGCCGGCCGGGTTGGTGGTCGGCGGCGGCGAGGTGAACGGCGTCAAGGTCGACGCTGCGGCCGAGGAACCGGCGTAGCCGTACATGGCCGTGGCGTCCTGGGCCCACATCTCGGCATAGTCGGCTTCGGTGGCCGCGATCGCCATCGTGTTCTGCCCGATGATGTTGGTTGAGATCAACGTCGCCAGCAGGCTGCGGTTGGCCGCGATGGCCGGCGGCGGCACCGTCATCGCAAATGCGGCGTCGTAGGCGGCGGCGGCGGCCTTCGCCTGAGTCGCGGTGTGCCCGGCTTGCGCTGCGGCGGTGGACATCCACTCTAGATACGGGGTGGCCGCCGCGACCATCGACGCCGCCGACGGCCCGGTCCAGGGTCCGCCGGTGAGCTCGTCGATCACCGTCCGGTAGGACCCCGCGGTGGAACCGAGCTCGCTGGCCAGGCCGTCCCACGCGGTGGCTGCGGCCAGCATCGACCCCGAACCCGGGCCGGCATACATTCTGCCTGAGTTGACTTCCGGCGGTAACGCTGCGAAATCCATTGCACCATCTCCCTTTATCCGGTTGCCCTGCGCGTGTCGCGCTGAGTGGTAACGAATGACATTGACGGTCCTTCCGATAGGTGCCGGGTGCGTTGGATGTGCCGTGCGCGGCGGCCAGCGATCGACTCGCCGCAGTTAGCGCGGTGGTCTGTGCGCTCAACGGCGCGCGCTCAACCGGTCGTGGGTCCTTAATCGCGGTGATTGAGTCGAAGATCGACGCGCACCGACGTCCTGCTCGTCGCTGTCGTGTGCGGACATGCTGTTTGATCTCCCTTTCGCGCACACAGCACCGGATCTGACGAACTCGGACACCGCTTTTCTGAGATTTGACAGCACGATACCGTGGCCGATGTGGTCATCGTGTCGAGTTAGCTTGTTAGAGTGCTGATCTCGTCGACCGGAGTCCTGGCGGCACCGACGGATGACCAGGTCGCGGTCTATGCTGAGCAGCAGGGTTCGCGCGAGGTCGAACAGTGACCGGATGCGTGACCGGGCCCGAGACGGGCGTTTGCCTTGTGTGAAAGCGAACGCCGGAGATCGGCTTCCGCGAATGTGGTTGCCGCATTTGTCAACTGAACTCACTGCACCCCCTGCACGACGAGTCGAGCAGGAGCCATCAGCCTTGCCGGCGGTTCGGGTCGCGCTCTGCAACCCCGGCGGAGATCCATCGCCTCGAGAGCCAGTGTAGACGACGTCGCCGGCCTGGTCTGCGCTATTGTGACACTGACGTCGTGAAGCGCTTTCTCGGGCCACCGTGGCGCGTCATTGAGGATGCTCGACGGGGTGGTCTGGGTCAAGTTGGCAGTGTCCTGGTCGGGTGCGTTGCCGGCAGGACGGCCCTTCGATGATCAAGGTGTTCGCAGTGGCGGTCGGTCGGTCGATCGCTGATTGGGCCAGCAGGGTGTCGGCGGTCATGGTCAACCATTCGGCGGGTTCTCGGCTGGAGGTCGTGTTGGCGCGGTAGCGTTCGAGGACGATTTCGTAGAAGTCGCTGGTCTCGGTGGCGCCGAGTGGCCTGAGTGCAAAGTCATCGATGATGAGGACGTCGATGGTGGCCAGTCGGAGGCGGATTTCGGCGAGCGGATAACGTTCTCTTGGAACATGATCGGCGAATGCAAGCCGCTCTCGATCGTTACGTTGCGGCGAGAGGTCCGCGCAATCCTGATGTGCAGCTGCGCACCGTCA
>NZ_JAVKSG010000093.1:0-9856 GCF_039583785.1 Mycobacterium sp. | reverse complement strand
AAAAATACCCGGGTGACCGGCTAACCGAGGCGCGTGGGGGTTCCCGACGTAGCCGGGTTATGTTGTGGGAGCGGGGGTTTGCGGGAGCGGGGTTTGGTCAGGCTGCGGGTTCGAGGGTGACTCGGTAGCCGAGCGCCTTGAGCTGGGCGAAGTGGTTACGCAGCTTGCGTTCGGTGTCGTTGTGACGGGCGTGGTAGGCGCTGCCAAGATCACGGAACCGCGCTGTGGGGTCGGCCAGCAGGTGTCAGCGGAATCGCCGACCAGACACGTCACCCGAGCCCCCACTCGTCGAAACGGCCGGAAAAAGCATCCTGTAACCTGCCCTCGAATGCCGTCTGGTGAAGGGAAATCTCATGACTTCCGGCGTCGAGCAGTTGGAGTTTCAAGCCGAGGCGCGACAACTCCTGGACTTGATGGTCCACTCGGTCTACTCCGACAAGGACTCGTTTCTGCGGGAGTTGATCTCGAACGCCTCCGACGCGCTCGACAAGCTCCGGATCGAGGCGTTCCGAAACAAAGATCTGGACCCGGACAACACTGTCACCTCAGACCTGCACATCGAGATCGACAGGGACACCGAGGCCCGCACTCTTACCATCCGCGACAACGGCATCGGCATGTCCCGGGCCGAGGTGGTCGATCTGATCGGCACGCTGGCCAAGTCCGGGACCGCCGAGCTGCGCCAGCGGTTGAAGGACGCGAAGAACACTTCCGTGTCCGAGGAGCTGATCGGCCAGTTCGGCATCGGCTTCTACTCCACCTTCATGGTGGCCGACAAGGTCGAGTTGCTCACCCACAAGGCCGGCGAGAGCGAGGCCACCAGGTGGGAGTCCAGCGGCGACGGAACCTACACCATCGCGACGGTGGAGGACGCGCCGCAGGGAACGTCGGTCACCTTGCACCTCAAGCCGGTCGACGCCGAGGACGCGCTGCACGACTACACCTCGGAGTGGAAGCTGCGGACGCTGGTCAAGAAGTACTCCGACTTCATCGCGTGGCCGATCCGGATGGAGGTCGAGAAGCGCTCCGCCGAGGACGGCGAGGAGACCGTCACCACGGAGGTCGAGACCCTCAACTCGGGCAAGGCGCTGTGGGCGCGGCCCAAGGACGACGTGTCCGACGAGGAGTACAAGGAGTTCTACAAACACATCGCGCACGCCTGGGACGAGCCACTCGAGGTGATCTCGATGAAGGCCGAGGGCACGTTCGAATACCAAGCGCTGCTCTTCATTCCGACGCGGGCCCCGCTCGACCTGTACGAGCCCGACGCCACCATCGGTGTGCAGTTGTACGTCAAACGCGTCTTCATCATGGGCGACTGCGACCAGCTGATGCCCCGCTACCTGCGCTTCGTCAAGGGTGTCGTCGACGCCCAGGACCTGTCGCTGAACGTGTCCCGCGAGATCCTGCAGCAGGATCGGCAGATCAACGCGATTCGGCGCCGGTTGACCAAGAAGGTCCTGGCGACCATCAAGGAGTTGCAGTCCGAGCGGCCCGACGACTACCGCACCTTCTGGCGTGAGTTCGGCAAAGTCCTCAAAGAAGGGCTGATGCGCGACTTCGACAACCAGGAGACGCTGCTGGCGGTCTGCTCCTTCGCCTCGACACACAGCGAGGACCAGCTCACCACGCTGGCCGAGTATGTCGGGCGGATGCAAGAGGGCCAACGGCAGATCTTCTACGCCACCGGCGAATCGCCGCAGCAGATTCTGGCCACCCCACACCTCGAGGCGTTCAAGGCCAAGGGATATGAGGTGCTGCTGCTCTCCGACACGGTCGACGAGATCTGGCTGGGCTCGGTCACCGAATTCGACGGCAAGCCGTTGCAGTCGATCGCCGTGGGCGACGTCGACCTCGACACCGCGGAAGAAAAGTCGGCGCACGAGGCCGAACGCAAAGAGCAGCAGGAGAATTTCGCCGACCTGCTGGCCTGGCTGACCGAGACGCTCAGCGAGCACGTCAAGGAAGTGCGCCTGTCCACCCGTCTGACCGACTCGCCGGCCTGCCTGATCACCGACGCGTTCGGCATCACGCCGTCGCTGGCCCGCATCTACCGGGCCACCGGCCAGGACGTGCCGGTCGGCAAGCGGACGCTGGAACTGAACCCGACGCACCCGTTGATCATCGGCCTGCAGCAAGCCCACAAAGACCGCGGCGACGATCCAGCGAACGGCGAGACAGCCGAATTGCTCTATGGCGCAGCACTTCTGGCCGAGGGTAACGCACCACAAGATCCGGCTCGGTTCGCCGAATTGCTGACGAACCGGTTGTCGCGGACCATCTAGCTTAGCCGCCGGCTTCGCCGTGCTTGACCTGATTGAACGGCACACCCCGGTCGGCGGCGAATTCGCGCGGGAAGTTCAGCACTCGTTCGCCGATCACGTTGCGGGCCAACTCGCTGGTGCCGCCCCCGATGCAGACCGTCTGACGGGACAGGTAACGCAGGCCCGCCTCCAGGGCCTCCCCCTCGGCGCCGACGACGCCAGCCGTTCCGGTGATAGCCAATCCGGCGTCCATCTCCAAAGTGACTGTCTCGGCGTGGAATAGCCGCAGCAGGGTTCCGGCAGCGGGCGGCAGCGAGCCGTCGTTCACGCCGCGGAAGACATGCGCGCCCAACTGGTCGCTGACGGCCCGGTGCACCAGCGCGCGCCCGGCGATCTGGCGCACCCGCTCGTTGTCGGATTGCCCGGTCTTCGCAAGCAGCCGCACGTAGTTCACCGGTGTCGAAAGGCCGCCCTCGCTGCCGCTGCCGCTGGCGAATTCCGAACCCATTCCCACCGCGCGGCGTTCGTGATAGAGCTGACGTGAGGCGACCGACCACCCGTCGTTGACCTCGCCGACGACCGCGTCGTCACCGACGTCGACGTTGTCGAGGAACTCCTCGCAAAATTCCGTCGAGCCGTTGAGTTGAGTGATGCGCCGCAACGTGATCCCGGGATGCTTGATCGGAACCAGGAACATGGTCAGGCCGTCGTGCTTGGGCACATCCCAGTTGGTGCGGGCCAGACACAGGCCGTAGTCGGCGCCGAATGCACTGGTGCTCCACGTCTTTGCGCCGTTGAGCACCCAGCGGTCACCGTCCCGCTCGGCACGGGTGAGCACACCCGCGAGATCCGAGCCGCCGCTCGGCTCGGACAACAGCTGAACCAGTATCTCGTCGCCCCGCAATGCGGCGCCGATGTGCTGACGTTTCTGCGCCTCGCTTGCGGTGTCCAACAGCGTCGCGCAACAGATGGTGAAGGTCGGCGTGTTGAGGATCAGCGGCATCTCATAGCTGAGGCTCTCGTCGTTGAACGCCTTCTGATACTCGTAGTCCAGACCGAGTCCGCCGTACTCGCGGGGGAAGCAGATCCCGGCGAATCCACCGTCATAGAGTCGCTTTTGGAGCTCACGGGCGCGCTGCCAGCAGCGCTCTTCGTCACGGTGCGCCGCCGGCGGATGCGCCGGGTCGATCGGCGGCATGTTCGCGGCCAGCCAGGTTCGCGCGCGGGCGCGGAACTCGTCGATGGATTCGACGTCTGTCACGGCGCCGGTTGCCTCGATCATCAGGCCGACCTCGGCGCCTGCTGTGCGGCCTCCTGCAGCGCGTACACCCGGAGGTTGTGTTCTTCCGGGGTGCCGAACATGGAGCGGTACAACGTAGCTCGGCGCAGGTACACGTGCAGGTCGTGCTCCCAGGTGACGCCGATTCCGCCATGCATCTGCACGCAGGCCTGGATGATTTCGCCTGCCATCTCACCAACGTACGACTTGGCGATGGCGGCCGACAACGACGCATCGGGAGACCGCTTGGAAATGGCCGTCACCGCCGCGGTGGTCGTGGCTCGGCACGCCTCCAGCCACATCTTCATGTCGGCGAAACGGTGCTTGAGCGCTTGATAGGACGCCAGCGGGCGACCGAAGCTGTGCCGGTCCAGGGCCCACGCCACGGTGAAGTCGAAGACCGTTTGCAGAATGCCGACCACCTCGGCGCACTGCAGCACTTGCGCAATCTGGCTTTGACGGTCGATATCGGCTGCGCCGCCGAGAGCCGCGGCGTGGTCGACCTCGACCCCGTCGAATTGCACACGGGCGTATTGCTTGACCAGGTCGATCGACAGCTGCGGCTCGATGTGCACGCCCGCTGCGTCGGTGCGGACCAGAAACTGGCGCACACCGTCGTCGGTGCGCGCAACCACCAGCAGCAGACCGGATTGCGCACCGGCCTCCACGCGGTCTTTGACACCGTCGATCCGGTAACCGGAATCGGTCGCCGTCGCGGTGACCGACGGCTCGTGCGGCGCCCACCCCCGGCCCGGCTCATAGACCGCCCACGACGCGATCGTCTCGCCGGCGATCAGCGACTCGATCGTCCCCGCATGGGCGTGCGGTTCGGTGGATTCCATCAGCGCCGTCAACACGACGCTGACCGGGTACAGCGGGCCGGGAGCCACCGTCTTTCCGAGTTGTTCGGCGACCATCGCCAGGTCGGCGAACCCGTCGCCGGACACGCTGCCGCCGCCGAGTTCCTCGGGAACCAGCAATGCCGTCCAGCCCAGTTGCGCGGCTCGCTGCCACCAGGTCGGCTCGAACGCGACGCCCTGAGAGTGCAAGTCCCGCACTCGACTCAGCGGAAGCTCTTTTTGCAGAAATGCTTGGGTGGTGGCGGCGAAGAGTATCTTTTCGGGGGAATCGACGGCAGTCATGATGTTGGCGAAGACCTTCCTGGCCGTGCGTCCCAGTCGGTGATCGCTGGTGACCCGATAGTAGCAATGAGCACTACCGTAAGAGATACCGGAGTTCAATCGATAATGACGTTTCCAAGCCGCGCCCGCCATGGCTGACGCCGACGAAGAGTCGCAGGACGCCGCCAAGGCGAAGTTGGACGCGATCGCGCTGGCCGAGCAAGCCGAGGCCGAGGCCGCCGAGGCCGAAGCCCTCGCCGCAGCCGCACGCGCCCGGGCCCGGGCCATCAAGCTGCGGCGCGAGGCGGAGTCCGCAGCCGAGCGCAAAGCGCAGCTCGAAGCCGAGGTAACCACCCCAGACTCCGACGAGGCCGACAACGCGGCCATTGCAGCCACCGACGACACGGCCGAGTCGGCTCAGACGCCGCAAACGCCCGAGCCACCCGATTCTGCAGAATCCGAACCGGCCGACCGGCGCCGGGTGACGGTGTCGCTGGCTCTGACCATTGCCGCGGTTGTCGCCATCGTCGGACTCCTGGGGGCCAGCGGCTGGATGGCCTGGCACCATCACAGCGTCGTCAAGGAGCGCCAGCGTGCCGCAGCCTACGTCGCGACCGCCCGACAAGGCGTCGTCAACCTCACCTCGCTGGATTTCAACAAGGCCAAGGAGGACGTCCAACGTGTGCTGGACATTGCCACCGGCGAATTCAAGGATGACTTCCAAAGGCGCGCGGAGGATTTCGAGTCCGTGGTGAAGGATTCCAAGGCGGTGACCGAAGGTTCGGTCGCGGCGACCGCGGTCGAGTCGATGAACAAGGACTCCGCGGTCGTGCTGGTGCTTGCCAATGAGCGCGTCACCAACATCGCCGGTGCCAAAGACCAACCGCGGACCTTCCGGTTCCGGGTGAGTGTGGTGCACGACGGCGACGACCTGAAGCTGTCGAAAGTGGAGTTCGTACTGTGAGCGACGACGACACCACAGCCGACGTCGAGCCGACCGCAGCCGTCGAGATCGACACGTCCGACGACACCAGCGCCGGCGAGGTCAAGCGTCGGGTGGCTGCCGTCCCGGTCATCCCCTTGGTGTTGCTGCTGGCGCTGTTGGCCGCCGGCGGACTCACCGGTTGGCTGTTCTTCACCCAGTACCGGCCCGACGAGCAGACCGACAGCGCGGTCGCACAGAGCGTCGTCAACGCGGCGCGGGACGGCACCGTGGCCCTGCTGTCGTACAAGCCCGACACGCTCGACCAAGACCTCGCCGCGGCCAAGTCACACCTCAGCGGTGACTTCCTGAACTACTACAGCGATTTCACCAAGCAGGTCGTGACCCCGGCCGCCAAGTCGAAAGGGGTGACGACCACCGCTCAGGTGGTCAGCGCGGCAGTGTCCGATCTGCACCCGGATTCGGCGGTGGTGCTGGTCTTCGTCAATCAGGTCACCACCAGCAACGAGCGACCGGATCCGTCGATGGCGTCCAGCAGCGTGGAGGTGTCGCTGAACAAGGCGAACGGCCAGTGGCTGATCACCAAGTTCGAGCCGGTCTGATCAGCCGACCAGACGGCGAAGGACCGCAGTGTGTGGGCGGCCGGGTGGCTTCGTTGCTATTTATATTATGATAGCGAAATTCCCGGTCACGAAGGAGCGGCAATGACGCTGCGCACCGAACTCTCAGATGTTGGGGATCAGCCGGTCGTCCTCGACACCACCGGCGAGACCAGCCCCTACCCGTTCTTCGAGTACATGCGGCGCACCGATCCGGTGTTCCACGGCACGTTCATGGACATCGAGATGTTGCCGCCGGAACTGAAGCCAGACGACGAGTGGGTGCTGTTCGGTTACGACGGAGTCTTTCAGGCCTTCCGCGACGAGAAGGCATTCACCTCCGCCGGCTACGACAAGACGATCGGTTTGGTGATGGGACACACCATCCTGGCGATGGAGGGGAAAGAGCATCACGACCACCGCAGCTTGGTGGCCAAAGCCTTTCGGGCCACCGCGCTGGAGCGGTGGGAACCGTCGGTCATCGGGCCCGTCTGCGATCAGCTCGTCGACGAGATCAAAGCCGATGGGCACGCCGACTTGGTGAAGGCACTGACGTTCGAATTCCCCACTCGGATCATCTCCGAACTACTCGGTCTGCCGCGCGAAGACCTCGACATGTTCCGGCGACTCTCGCTCGGCCTCATCTCCATACAAACCGACATCGAGGCGGGGTTGATCGCTGCCACCGAGTTGCACGGTTACTTCTCCGACCAGGTTGAGCAGCGACGCAAGAAGCCCACCAACGACATCATCGGCGACCTGTGCACCGCCGAAATCGACGGCGAGAAACTCGACGACGAAGCGATCATCGCCTTCCTGCGGCTACTGCTACCCGCCGGACTGGAGACCACGTACCGGTCATCGGGCAACCTGCTCTATCTGTTGCTGACACATCCCGACCAATTGGCGATGGTCCAGCAGGACCGGTCGCTGATACCGGCCGCCATGGAAGAGGGGTTGCGGGTCGAGACCCCGCTGACCATGGTCATGCGAACCACGACCCGCGACATCGAAGTCAGCGGCACGACAATCCCGGCCGGCGCTCAGGTCGACCTGTGCATGGGATCGGCCAACCGCGACGGGAGTCGCTGGCCGGATGCCGACAGCTTCGACATCCAACGGCCCCGCCAAGCACACATCGCATTCGCCGGCGGTATCCACGTATGTCTGGGAATGCACTTGGCGCGCTTGGAAACCCGGGTAATGCTCAACAGTATGCTGGACCGGGTGGGCAATCTCAGGCTCGAGCCGGACGACGAGACCCGGATCGTCGGGGTCACGTTCCGCTCGCCCAACAGCCTGCCCGTGACCTTCACCCCGGCCGCATGAAAAGCCGCGCCGCGATCCTGCACGACGTCGGCGGGCCCTGGTCTGTCGAGCAAATCGAGCTGGATCCCCCGAAGGCCGGCGAGGTTCTGGTCAAGATGGCCGCCGCCGGTTTGTGCCACTCCGACGACCACATCCGCAAGGGCGACATGTCCGCGCCCAACGAGGTGATGCGTTCGATGGGGCTGCCGAGCATGTTCCCGATGATCGGCGGACACGAGGGCTCGGGCATCGTGCGCGACGTCGGTCCCGGCGTCACGGATTTCGCTCCGGGCGACCACGTGGTGACGTCGTTTGTCGCGGTCTGCGGCCAATGCCGTTGGTGCGCAACCGGAGCCGAGTACATCTGCGACGCCGGTATCGGCACCATGATCCCGGGCATGCCCACCGACGGCACGTTTCGCCACCATACTGCCGACGGCCGGGACCTGGGCCACCTCGCGAAGGTCGGGACCTTCGCCGAACACACGGTGGCATCCACCAGATCGCTGGTGAAGATCGAGCAACACCTGCCGTTGGCGCCAAGCGCCCTGCTGGCGTGCGCGATCCCCACCGGCTACGGCTCGGTGTCCAACCGCTCGAACATGCGCGCCGGCGACACCGTGGTGGTGATCGGCGTCGGCGGTATCGGAACGGGCGCGATCCAGAGCGCCCGGATCAACGGCGCCGCGCAGATCGTCGCCGTCGATCCCGTTGATTTCAAACAGAAGTCGGCATTGCGGTTCGGCGCCACGCACAGCATCGGATCGGCCGAGGAGGCGATGGACCTGGTGCGGGGTCTGACGGACGGCGTGATGGCTGACGCGGTGGTGGTCTCGCCGTCGTTGATGAGCCGCGAGGACGTCCGCGACGGGGTGGCTTTGACCCGCAAGGGCGGCACGTGTGTGCTCACCGGGATGACGTCGCAACTGACCCAGTCGGTCAAGATCAACCTGCAGGACTTCATCTTGATGAACAAGACGTTGGCGGGCACCATCTTCGGCTCGTGCAACCCGAAGGCCGACATCGACCGGTTGGCCAAGCTGTATCAGAGCGGGCAACTGATGCTCGACGAGATGATCACCCGACGGTACCGGCTCGACGACATCAACGACGCCTACGCCGACCTGCTGAACGGCGAGATCATCCGCGGCATAATCGATTTCGGAGTGTCTTAGCCTGCGCTCGGCCGTCGAGCAGGTGGACGCCGCCGGCCTGGGCGAGGTGATCGTGGTGGGGCATTCGCTTGCCGGACTGACGGTACCCGGCATGGTGGCGAAGCTGGGGCCCTCCCGGGTTCGGGAGATGATCCTGGCCGCCGCCTGCCTGCCCGCGCAGGGTACGGCGATCGTCGACACGCTCGTCGGGCCGCTGGCCTGCTACGTCCGCCGGACGGTGCGATTGCGTAGGCCACCATCGGTCACTCCTAATCTGTTGAGCCGCTTGATTTTCTGCAACGGCATGACGCGGGCGCAGCGCCGGTTCACGCTGTCGCGGATGCACGCCGAAGCGACGACGCTGATTGCCGAACCGGTCGACCGCAGCGATCTACCCGACAACGTTCCGCGGACCTGGATCCTGACGCTGCGCGATCACGCCCTGTTTCGACGCACGCAGTTGCGCAGCATCGCCGCACTCGGCGGTGTGCAGACGCTGATTCCCATCGACACGTGTCACGATCTGATGATCAGCGAGCCGCGGTGGTTGGCCGAGATCCTGATCGAGCGATGTCGGTTGTACTGCGAGGACGGCTACCCCCAGGCCTGAAACCACCTGTGCCATTTTGGTTTCACGCCTGTGGATAACTTTCCGCGGATGTCGGAGCGAATGGCTAGAATTCGAACATGTGTTCTAGTAGTCGTGAGGAGGTCGTCGAGGTGCTCGACGCGCTGGAGGCCGACTACAAACGCGCCCTGGATTTGACGTTCGACGCGCTTACCACCCCGGAGCGGTTGGCCGTGTTGGAGCGGTGGGAGAAGTTTCGCCGCTGGCATCCCGCCGTGGAGCATCCGCTGATCAACCAACTGGCCGCACAAGCTTCTGCAGCCGAGTTGGGCGGCAAACTGGCGGCGGTGCTGGCCGACCGGCTGCGGATCAGCCGCACCGAAGCCTGCCGGCGGGTGCACGAGGCCGCCGACCTGGGTGAGCGGCGGGCGCTCAATGGCGAGCCGCTGTCACCGGTACTTGCCGCGACCGCTACCGCGCAGCGCCGCGGCGACCTCGGTCCCGGCCACGTCGCGGTGATCCGCACCTTCTGGCATCGGCTACCCGGTTTCGTCGACGTCGGGACCCGCGCCCACGCCGAGGCCCAGCTGGCGGGCTTGGCCGGTGCACACCGGCCCGAT
>NZ_JAVKSG010000092.1:0-9921 GCF_039583785.1 Mycobacterium sp. | reverse complement strand
TCGTCGCACCCGACGGGGCCAGCGTCAAGCGGCATATGGTGTTGTTACGCAAGCGCTTTCAGCGCGAGTATGGCGAACCGGCCCGCTACATCTGGAAGCTGGAGTTTCAGCGGCGCGGTGCTCCGCACATCCATCTGTGGATGGCACCGCCGATGCCACCAGGACGGTCAGGCCGACGCTTCGCTCAATGGCTGTCCGAAACGTGGGCTCGGATTGTCGACCATCCTGATGCTGAGCAGAAGGCGCGGCACCGGCTCGCCGGCACCGCTATCGATGTGCGCAACGGGCTGAAAGCCTGCGACCCCAAACGGTTGGCGATCTACTTCACTAAGCACTCTTCACCAAACATGAATGGTGACAAGGAATACCAACACATTGTGCCTGAATTGTGGCAGCGGCCTGGCTGTGGACCTGGCCGATTCTGGGGTGTCTACGGCCTCAAAAAGGCTATTGCGGTTGTGGAGGTCGCTCAGGGCACGTACCTGGCTGTCCGCCGGATCGTGCGACGCTGGTCACGTAGCCAAGCGATCTACGGCGATCCCGCCAGCAGCTTCCCGACTGCCGTCGTGCCACGCACGGCCTCTCGGCTGGTCCCCCGTGTTGATCAGAACACCGGTGTCGTAACTCATCGGAGGATGCGACGAAGGCGAGCCTTCTGCAACCAAGGCGGCCTGGCCGGCGGATACGCGCTTGTGAATGACGGTCCGGCTTTTGCATCTAACCTTGCCGCGGCATTGTCGGCGGCGGGTCTGTAAGTGAAGCCAGCCGACCTCACCATTGCCCACCACGCGAAAGTCGGGTTGGTCGCCGGAAAGTTCTTTCGTTCGGCCGTCGAAGTCGCCGGTTTCGGGCCTTAGAGTTGCGACCATGGTTACCCCTCCTCTCGCACTCCGGACGTCATCGGGACGCCCGCCGGCGTGGCAACGCTGGGTGCTCAACGCGATGTACAACTTCGATCGATACACGATCGAAGACTGGCTGGGTCTGATGAGAGACCATCTCCAGCGACCCGGCGGTGCCACCCCGATGCGGACCGCTCGTTACACCGTTGATGTCTTGGGCCACGTTAGGGCGCTCACATTGGCGACCGCGAGCCTTGCGTCACATGGCGATCCCGCAGCTCGCTCTCAATTGGCCGACGCCGCCCTCGACCTGAGGAGCGCTCTTGACAGACTTCACGAAGCGCGAGATGAGCTGCTGAAAGCCGCTGGCGCCGAACGCGTTAGGGATACTGATTAGGTGCGCCGTCCGCCATCTGCAATCCGCCAAACGACACAACGGCAACGCGTCGAGGATGTCGATGCGGGACGGTCTCCTCAGCGCTGTCCTAGCGTCCGAATCAACCGGGGCGCAGGTGAGTTCAGCGCGGGGCAGGGATGTTGAGGCTGATCGCGTCGTCGGCCTGCTCAAGAGATGAGTCCACGTTTGCGATGGAGACGAGAGATACCTGGCCGGCGAGGGTAAATGTTCCGCCGCGCCGGTGTTTGCGTCGGAACCGATTCCACTTGGGCCAGACGGACGAGTGCGCCGTCATCACCGCGTCAACACACCTCACCCATCCCCGCTGCGTGAGCGCGTTCGCCAATGCGCTGATGACCTCGTCCAAGACACCCGTCGTGGGCTTGTGCGCCTCCAGCCCAGCTTCTTGTCGGGTGTAGAAGTCGTTGAGTGCCTCGCACGAATATCCGATGAGGGTGCGTGTATCTTCCTCGGCCGCCGTGATTTGCAGGATACTGAGACGAGCGAGGAGGTAGGCGCCGAGGGCGTCGGCCTCGGCGGCCGCCAACGCCCCTGCCGAGTGCATGTCTGCTCGTGTCCGCGCGTAGTGATGAAACGCTGCCGGGTCTGTAAGGATGTCGGCGACCATCAGCATGTCGGTGAGGGACACGACCCAAGTCGGGCGGTTGACGCCCCCCGCAACCGCCAACCCGCCAGAAGCAAATGGATCGATGCGCTCGAACGTGACGATGACCGCAGTGCCGCCGGTTACGTCTCCCGGCAGCAGCTCGACCGGCCGCCCGTTCTCAGTGGGCGCGAACGACCGGCCGCCCTCATCGAGGATGTAAGTCAGGGCACGGTCGATCTGGTCGAGCGCCTTGCCGAGGATCTCCTTGACCTTCGTATCGACTCGGCCGGGGGCGCCTCGCCGTCCAGACTCAGTCAGTGCGATCGCCTTGGCCTCCACGACCAGGGGCCACTCCGCGCAGACGAGGGAATCGACCTCGCCTCGGTCTCCGGAAGCGAGCGCGTAGTGCTGCGTCGAGTAGACGTTCGAGGTCCCGAACACCTTCTTCAACGCGCCGGCGACCAAGCGTTCGTGCGCGTCCTGGCGGTGCTTGTGGTACTTCTGCGGGTCGAAGCCGTTACGTTTGGGTTCCACCGCGAGGCGCTGGTGGATGACAGCTGACAACGACCACGGGTCCGGAACGAGGTATGTCCCGTCGTCGAGTTTGATGCAGGGATGGGTACGTGCCCGGTTTTGGTCGCCGGGCGCCCGGAACTCCGGTTGGCAGCCGTACTCGGTCGAGAAGAAGTCCAACGTCGCAGTAATTTGCTCCACGGCGATGCCGGTGCTGGCCGCGACGTCGTCGGGATCCCACAGCGTGGCCCCGTTGAGCGCCTTGAGCCACGCCTCTCCAGCCGCGGCATTCTGCGCGCCGCTGTTTAGTGCGGCGGCCACTGCGTCGTGCGCCGCCCTGAACGCCTGGTTCAACGATCGGGTGTGCCGCCGAGTAGCCCGAATCACGTCCGCGGGGTCGAAGCCGAGTCCGGCTTTGTAGTAGTCGCGGTGTCGTCCGAACACCTCGGCGTCGACCTGTTCGAGATGTACCGCGTAGCCGGGCATCCGGTCCGCCTGGTACTCCAACTTCAGCTGCTGGAGCAGAAGTTCACGGTCCCCGTCGTCGGTGTCGGCATTCTCGATGGACGCGGTGATCATGCGTAACTGGTCGGCTTCGAAGATCTCGCTGATCAGTTGCCCCACACGTTGCATGACCTCGTGCGGGGTGTCCGCGTCGCCAGCAGGATCCACGGACAGGGCGACACCTACCAGGTACTCGACCTTCGCTGCCCACGTCGATGTCGAATCTCCGTCGGCGAGGCTCTCCCTTCCGGTGAACGCGACCATCATGGCCGGCACCACAAGCGAGTTGATGAGCTGGGTGAGGTCCCTGCCGGTCATCAGATCGCGAAGCTCTTCGATCAGCGCAGGCAAGGCCTCGGGATCGAACGGCCGATTCTGCGGGAATCCACCAAGCCTGGCCACATCGTGATCGTAGGTGCGGCTCTTCGTTGTCGGCTCGTAGCTTTCGGTCGCGCCGGTAATCATGCGAGTGTCGGACGATTGCCGTTAAGTCTCACGCCGCATCCCGACGACGCCTTGATCACCGCATTCAGAAACAAAGAACCCGGGTCGGCCGCGAGGGTCGAATACCGGGCTCTTCTGAATTCTCAACCAGAACATCCTTGGGGATGCAACTCTGGCCTTTGTGTAAAGCAGTCTACACGGCCGCCATGTCGACCAGCAACGCCGTGATTGACTGCCTGCATGGCGGTGCCGTACGGGCCTTGGGTCGAGAGCTGGTTGAGCTCCGAACGGTTCGCAACGTACCTGAGAATGGCCGGCCACGACAGGTCGCGTGCCCTGGCACTGTACGAATGGAGCACCAGCCTGAACGCTGCCCTGCTGCACGACTTCGCCCACCTGGAGGTCGGACTGCGAAACATGTACGACACCGCCCTAATGGGAGCGGTCGTGGTTGGCGACACCCACTGGCTCGACAGCACTTCGGCCGATTATCTATTCCCCCGAAGCGTGGCCGGGAACGCGCGAACGCACCGCGACATCGCCACGGCGCGTGACAACGCTGGCGGGAACGCGGCGCCGGCAGGCAAGGTGATTGCCGAGCTAACGTTCGGGTTCTGGGTCTTTCTAACGTCACGTCGGCACGAACCTCTCGTCTGGCTGCCCCACTTGGCACACGCCTACCCCAGCGGAACCCGCCGCGCGCAACTGCACAACGGTTTGAGCGACCTGCTGAAGGCTCGCAACCGGGTTGCGCACCATGAGCCGGCGACCGCCCGTTCCGGACGAGAGATCATCCGTCGAATCCGCGGTCACGCCAGATACATATCGGCGGAGCTTGCCCAACACATCGACGCAACGAGCACCGTCGAAATCATCATTCGGGGCCGCCCGTAGCCCCTGCGTCGAAGCGAGAGTCAAGCAACCTTTCGTCGGAGTTCACGCGGGCTGGGCATTCAGAGACGATCCCCGGTCACACTGACCGCCAGACGGCCTCTCGGTTAGGTGGCAGTTACGCCGGTTGCCACCCGAACAGCACCTCATAGAGCACCGCGCGCTCAGGCGGCAGCGGCTCGGTCTCACCCGACTGAGCCTGGACACACCCGAGAAGAGGGCTCGTCGCCGACGCCGTCTTCGGCTTGTTCCGCACGATCAGCTTGGTGAACGCCTCGACGAGCGCGAGACCGGCACTCATGAGCGTGAAGCCGGCGGTTGCGAGGTCCGCGACAGTCGCCGGTGTTCCGAATATCTCTGTGGGATCGGCGCGCCACACCCCGAGCGAATCGTAGTGCTCTTGCGTCATCCGGTCGTTGGCTCCGGGTAGGAGTTCGGGCATCGCGTCCAGGTTCAAGGCGATGTTCACCGAGTTGCCGTAGCTGCGGCCGGGGTGCTGGTGGACGGGCAAGATGCCGTCGTGAATGTGGTTGCGGAGCACCTTGCACACACCTGCGTACACGTGGAGTCGTTTCACGTCGGCCATGGCAGCGGCATCAGCGTCGTACTGCTTCTCCAGGTGGTCGGTGACGTAACCTGCCGCATCCAGCGAGAAGCGGAACTTCTTCGGGTCACGCGTGGGGTCGACCAGCAGCGGGAACCGTCGCCCGTAAATGTCGAACGCCGCTGCGAGGTAGAGCAACTGGCGGTCGAATGCTTCCGCGGCCGTCTCGATCAGGTCGGCTCGCCGCTTGCCGTTCACGGGGTTGGAGAGCGCAGCGATCATGTGGTCGAAGGCCCGCGCGGCGCGGGCCAGCCGGACTCGAATCGACTTAAGTGCGGCGACAGTATCAACGTCTCCTACGCGAGCGGCGATGGTCGGTAAGCAGTCAAAGTAGGGCATGTTCGATACCACGCCCCAGTCGTAGAAGTTCTCGATGGTGGCGGTGGACTCCGTCTTCTCCCACGTACCGCCGCCAACCAGCCCGCCGCGTTGTACGTCCACGACAGGGTTGGCCGTCATCCGCAGGTAGTGCCCAATCAGGGCGACCGCCTCGTCTGGCGTGACGCTGGCGACCACGTCGTTGTCCGCAACGTCGACTCGACCAACAGTCGGCGCCGACGTCACGATGGCGTCGATGCCCACTGCGGCCGCAGCGGCGGCGTACGCAGCCGCATGGTGTCGCTGCTCCAAGGTCAGCGGTTCTGCGTCGGCAGGTGCGGTCTGAGCGTCGAGCTGCTGATAGACGTCGAAGAAGTGGGCGGTGCCCCGGGACCACTCGCGCTCGGACTCCGTGACGACACTGAACTGCACTGTGTCGAGCAGTCGCCCGGCGGTCTCGACCGAAGCGAACCCGATTTGGCGAACGACCGGATCGCCGAGCGCGGCAGTCCACGCGACGGGCACCTGCTGGTCTGCCGGCACCAGCAGCTGGACCTCGATCTCGTCTCGCGTGAGGTAACCGGTCAGGAGCCCGTCCGGTGGCGCCGGCACCGTGGTGACATCGACCCCCAAGCGCAGCGGACGTGTCGCCGGTCGAAGCGGGAACAGAGGCGGAAGTTTCTCGTCGTCTCTGATGGGCGGACGCACATATCGCAAAAATCGCCGGTTGGGCTGCCCGTCGGGGATGTCGATCGTCACGGCGTGATCGTCCCACCGGTCACTGACACCGCAGAGTTGATTTCGTCGGAGCGGGCCCGAGGCGCTTACCTCGACAGCCTGGGTTCGACCGTCCGGAGCACGGCAGACTCCGCCTCCAGGTGGGGAATCTGAAGCTCATGTGAGCTACGTTGTCGCGAAGCCCCACGACCGTGTGCTGGGACAATCGGCTGCCGCGGTGATAGTGGCTCCGTTTGCCCTGGTCCGGCTCACCGCCCCCTGGCATGCTTACAGCGCGGCGAAGACGAGTACGCAGAAGTCCCGCCAATATGGTCATCGCAGGTGCCTGCACACACGACTAGAAAGGTTTCCGTGGCGCTCAAGAAATCGGACCTCTACTCATCCCTGTGGGCAAGTTGCGACCAGCTTCGTGGCGGCATGGATGCCAGCCAGTACAAGGACTACATCCTGACGTTGCTGTTTGTGAAGTACGTGTCCGACAAGGCCAAGAGCGACGCGAACAGCCTCATCGAGGTACCCGCTGGTGGCTCCTTCGACGACATGCTCGCAGCCAAGGGCGACAAGGAAATCGGCGACCGCTTCAACAAGATTATCGCCCACCTCGCCGAGGCCAACGACCTGCGCAACGTCATCGACCAGGCCGATTTCAACGACGAGGAAAAGCTCGGCAAAGGCAAGGAGATGCAGGACCGCCTCTCCAAGCTGGTCACGATCTTCAACGACCTCGACTTCCAAGGCTCACGCGCCGAGGGCGATGACCTGCTCGGCGACGCCTACGAGTACCTGATGCGCCACTTCGCCACCGAGTCCGGCAAGAGCAAGGGGCAGTTCTACACCCCGGCCGAGGTCTCGCGCGTCCTCGCGAAGGTCGTCGGCATCGGACCGGGCACTCGCCAGGACCTAACCGTCTACGACCCGGCGTGTGGCTCGGGCTCGCTGCTGCTGAAGGCTGCCGCCGAGGCGCCGCACCACATGTCGATTTACGGCCAGGAGAAGGACAACGCCACCTGGGCGCTGTCCAAGATGAACATGATCTTGCACGATCAGGCAGGATTCGCCGAGATCGCCAAGGGCAACACCTTGACCAGCCCGCATTTCCTCGTGGCGAATCAGCTGAAGACGTTCGACTTCGTGGTTATGAACCCGCCGTTTTCAGACAAGGCGTGGAACAACGGGCTCGAGAATGACTACGGCCGCTTCGACTACGGTCGACCACCGGAGAAGAACGGCGACTACGCCTTCCTGCTCCACGCCCTCAAGTCACTCAAGAGCACTGGTAAGGCAGCGATCATCTTGCCGCACGGCGTACTGTTCCGCGGCAGCGCCGAAGCGACCATCCGCCGCAACCTGCTCAAACACGGCTTCATCAAAGGAGTTATCGGCCTGCCGGCAAATCTGTTCTACGGCACTGGCATTCCGGCGTGCGTGGTGATCCTCGACAAGGAGAACGCCCAGGCGCGCACCGGCGTCTTTATGATCGACGCCTCCAAGGGCTTCATGAAGGACGGCAACAAGAACCGCCTGCGCAGCCAGGACCTCCACAAGATAGTCGACACCTTCACTAAGCAGATCGAGATTGACCGCTACTCACGCATGGTGCCGATGAGCGAGATCGCCGATGCGAAAAACGACTACAACCTCAACATCCCGCGCTACATCGACTCGTCCGAACCCGAGGACCTGCAAGACCTCAGCGCCCACCTCCACGGCGGCATCCCCGACCGCGACCTCGACGCACTCCAACCCTACTGGGATGCTTTTCCGCAGCTGCGCTGCCAGATCTTCACACCGAACCGCGCCGACTACAGCGATCTGGCCATTGATATCAGCGCAGTGCAGCAAGCGGTCTTCGACGCACCTGGCTTTCACAAACTGCGTGACGAGGCCACCGGCATCGTCGAGGACTGGTTCGCCACGCACCGCGACACGCTCGCCGGTATCACCGCCGACACCAAGCCGAACGAGGTGATCGCGACCATCGGCGACGACCTGCTGGCGCGCTTCAAGCCGATGCCACTGCTCGACGAGTACGACGTCTACGAACAGCTCATGACCTACTGGCACGACACCATGCACGACGACGTTTATCTCCTCATGGCAGATGGTTGGCTCAACGCTGCCAAACCGCGCAAGGCATTCGAGGATAAGGAACGCAAGCTCACCGAGACCCCCGATCTGATTGTCGGATCTGGCCGGAGCGCCACCAAGTACAAGATGGACCTCATCCCGCCGGCACTGATCGTCGCGCGCTACTTCGCCGACGACCAGGCCAAGGTCGACGACCTTGCCGCAGCATTCGAAACTGCATCAGCAGCCGTTACCGAACACGCCGAGGAACACGGAGTCGATGAGGCACTGCTCTCCGATACAACCAACGACAAGGGCGCATACACCAAGAAACTGCTGACTGCTGCAATCAAGACTGCCAAAGCAACGCACGATGACGAGACACTCTCCTGCGCCAACGAAGCGCTCAAACTGCTCAACGCCGAAGCCGCTGCCAAAAAAGCAGTCAAGGACGCCCAGGACAAGCTTGACCTCGCCACGCTTACGAAGTACGGGGACCTGACCGAGGAGGAGGTCAAGGCGCTTGTACTCGAAGACAAGTGGCGCGCGGTCGTCGTGCACCGTGGCGCAGGTGAGGTTGATGACTTGACGCTTGATCTTGTCGCGCGCATTCAGCAGCTTGGCGAGCGTTACGCGGCGACCGTCGATGATCTCGACGCCGAGCTTGATCGACTCGAAGACAAGGTTGCAGCACACCTTGCCGATATGGGAGTTGAGGCATGAATGCGACGTGGGCTACGTCAACTGTAGGCGAACAATTCGACGTACAGCTTGGCAAGATGCTCGACGCAGCCAAGAATGTTGGTGTCCCGAAGCCATATCTTGGGAACCGGGCTGTTCAGTGGGGACGGGTCGATGTTTCAGCCTGCGGCGTTGTCCCGATGACCCGCTCAGATCTCCAGCGCTATCGCCTGCGGAACGGTGACCTCCTCGTTTGTGAGGGCGGTGATGTTGGACGAGGGGCAATCTGGCGAAACGAATTGCCTGAGTGTTACTACCAGAAGGCACTTCATCGGCTACGCGCAAAGAACGGATACGATGCTCGGCTAATGCTGGCGTTCCTCGCGCATTGGTCCTCAACATGCGCTTTCGCCGACTTTGTAACTCAAACCAGCATTGCTCACCTCCCGCGTGAAAAGTTTGTCCGAATGCCGCTGCCATTGCCGTCTAAAGCAGAACAACGTCGGATTGGTGACGTACTTCAGGATGCAGATGACCTGATCGCGACCCTTCAACGCCTCATCGCCAAGAAGCAGGCGATTAAGCAGGGCATGATGCAGCAGCTCCTGACCGGCCGCACCCGCCTGCCAGGGTTCAATCAGGATTGGGCCGATCTTCGAGCCGGAGATCTCGGAACATTCACAGGAGGCAGCGGGTTCGCGCCCCGCTACCAGGGGGCTATGTCTGGGCAGATCCCGTTTTTCAAAGTGTCAGACATGAACAACGATGGCAATGAGCTGTTCATGCGACGGGCTAATAACTACGTCACCGAGTCCCAGAGGAAGTCGATGGGTGCCGTACTCATGCCCCCCAAAGCCATTGTGTTCGCCAAGGTCGGAGCCGCAGTGTTTCTCGAGCGTAAGCGAATCCTGACAGCGCCAAGTTGCATTGATAACAACATGGCAGCCTACTGCGTAGACAAAAGTCGTGTCGACGTGCGCTTCATGCACTACTTTTTGTCAGCATTCCCGATCAGTTCGCTCGTTACGACTGGGGCACTGCCGTCGTTAAACGGCGGGCAACTCCGGTCGATCCCGATCTCGCTGCCAAACGAGGTCGACGAGCAGCGCGCCATTGCAGCCGCTTTGGCCGGTTCCGACGCCGAGATCGACGCGCTATCGGCACGTCTTGCTAAGGCGCGTGACATCAAGATCGGCATGATGCAGCAGCTTCTCACTGGTCGCGTGCGCCTGTCTGCAGCGGCCGCGTCATGAACACCGAGTGGGCAATCGAGCAGCTCGCCGATTTTATAAAGGCCACCACAGTGACCTATGTT
>NZ_JAVKSG010000091.1:0-10202 GCF_039583785.1 Mycobacterium sp. | reverse complement strand
TCAGATCATCCCCGGGAGGGTGCGCCCACTTTCACGCCACCTCGCCGAGGCTCATCCACAGGTTTTGATCATTGCTCTGACAAGCAATAGTGCACCGGCAAGAAGTGCGGGGGCAGCAAGAAGTGTGCTGACGGCGACTTTCGACATGAAACCGTTCTCCAGGCGTGCCGACGCGCGAGCGCGTAGGGTGAACTCATATATGTCCCCTCGTGCGCGGGACGCTCGTTTCGCCGTCGTGCAGCGAACCCCGAGTGTGGTTCGGATTGGGCACGGAGTCAAGCCGGGCCGGCCCGCAGACGCACGGATCGGAATGCTCGTCTCCCCGACCGCAGCCATTGAGGTCATCCGCACGGTAAGTCATCGCCGAGTCCGCAGCGATGGATTTGAACTGAATACCGTCGTTAAGTGGAAAAGATCCACCGATTGGCGGACAACTCGACTCATCGCGACCGGAATTCCTCCTCGACTTTTTTCCCGATATCGGAGTCGACGTTGCGCCAGTACTCGAACGCCCGGGACAAGACCGGCTCCTTGACGCCTTTAGACAGGTGCCCAACGATGTTGTGCACCAAACGGTCTCGCGCGTCGTCATCGAGGACGTCGCGCACCATCGTTCCGGCCTGACCCCAGTCGTCGTCCGCTGGGCGCAGGGTGTAGGCGGCGCGGATCATTTCGCCGTCGGCTTGCCACCGCACTTCGGCAGCGCGCGCCGGGTCGGCGTGCGGGCCGCCGTAGGAGTTGGGCGCATACACCGGATCGGTGACGTTCTGGATCCGCATCGCTCCGTCCTTGGAGTAGCTGTTGACCTCGACGTGCGGTGTGTTGACCGGGATCTGCCTGTAGTTGGTTCCCAGCCGGGCGCGGTGCGCGTCGGAATACGAGAATCCACGAGCCAGCAGCATCTTGTCCGGGCTCAGGCCGGTGCCGGGCACGATGTTGTTCGGCTCGAAGGCAGCCTGCTCGATCTCGGTGTGGTGATCGGTGACGTTGCAATCCAGCGTCAGCGTGCCGACATCGATCAGCGGATAGTCGGAGTGCGGCCACACCTTGGTCAGGTCGAACGGGTTGAACCGGTAGGTCTTGGCCTCCTCGAACGGCATGATCTGCATTTTCAACGTCCAGCTCGGGAAGTTGCCGCGCTCGATGGCCTCATAGAGGTCGCGCTGGTGATAGTCACCGTCTTCGCCGGCGAGCCGATCGGCATCTTCCTGAGTCAGAAAGTCGACGCCTTGATCGCTGATGAAGTGGTATTTCACCCAGAAGATCTCGTCGGCGGCGTTGATCCAACTGTAGGTGTGGCTGCTGTAGCCGTTCATCTGCCGCCAGTTCTTGGGGATGCCGCGGTCCCCCATCAACCAGGTCACCTGATGAGCCGACTCCGGCGACAGCGTCCAGAAGTCCCACTGCATGTTGTTGTCGCGCAAATTCGTTGCCTGCATGCGCTTTTGGGAACGAATGAAGTGTTGGAACTTCATCGGGTCGCGCATGAAGAACACGGGTGTGTTGTTACCGACCATGTCGAAGTTGCCCTCCGACGTGTAGAACCTCAACGAGAATCCACGCGGGTCGCGCCAGGTGTCTGGGCTTCCTCTCTCGCCGGCGACGGTGGAAAACCGAATCAAGGTCTCTGTCTTGGTACCGGGTTGGAATACCGCTGCCCGGGTGTACTTGCTAACGTCATGGGTCACTTCGAACTGCCCGAACGCGCCGCCACCCTTGGCGTGCGGCTGGCGTTCTGGAATGCGCTCCCGGTTGAACTGCGCCATCTGCTCGATCAGATAGTGGTCCTGCAGCAGGATCGGTCCGTCTGGGCCGATCGTCAGCGATAGCTCGTCGCTGGGCGCGGGGGCGCCGCCGTCGGTGGTGGTGTATCGCTTCGTCATGTAGCGCCTCCTTGTTGAGCAGCAGCACCGAATGGGCCGGGCGCCACGCTGTGGCGTGGGGTACCCACTAATCGCGAGAAGTAGCCACCCGGGGGACTCGATCGACGTGGAATTCATGCACACGCTCACGACGGGCTCGCGGATTCCCGCGGCGCTAGCCCCCGTGCCCGGCCTCGGCCTCTTCTTCGCGGGTCAGACCGGCCGCGCCGATGAGTTCTTCGTGTAGTTCGAACCACACCGTGTGGTAGGAGTCGATGAGCGGTCTCGTCAGCCACGCTGTGTCACCTGAACGCACTTTGGCGTAAGCGGCATCCAGTTTTCGCGGGTACGCCGACAGCCGTGGGATCTGTTGCGCCGCTGTCGCAATGATCGGGGCGACGCGCTGATGGACGTCGCCCAAGCGCGCCACAACCGCGGCATCGTAGTCGTCATCGTCATGCAGATTGGGTCGGCCGTCCCGGAGTTGCCAATCGGCGACCAGGGCCTTGAAATCGGAATTCACAGCGCGGAATTGGTGATAAGCAGCCGCGATCGCGTCCGCATCGGCCGGCTGCCGTTCGGCCGCCAGCAGCGCGTCCAGCCGCGCGCGCCCAGACTGGGACAACCGCAGCGTCTTGCCCTCGATCAGCAGATCCGCGTCGATCAGGCGTGCGACGGTCGCGGCGATCGCGGCTTTGTCTTCGTCGACGCCGGCAATCACATCGTCGAGGCTGGCACGGCCCTTGAGCCGGACCATCTGCAGCGTCTTGAGCTCGATCACCGGGCGTCCTTCGATGGCCAGTGGTCGGCGTGCACGGCGGTGAGCATGACAACCAGCGGATGGTTCGACACCACGTCGGTGTGTCCCGCTTCGATTGCTGCCCGAACCGCCGCGGGTGTCGGGTCATCCAGGCGGACGTACGGGCCGTCGTGGTGTGCCCGCAAGGGGCTGATGGCTCTTGCGATACCAGCGAGCTCAGCCAACTCGGCCGAGTCACACTCCGACCACGCGGCCAGCGGCAATGCGCCCGCCCTGACCTCGCCGGCCGTTCCATCGATGGTGACAAGCGTGCCGTCAAGTGCCGCAACCACACCCGCGCCGCAGCCGACGACAGCCGGCCGGCCTAACTCCCGACTGACCACCGCCGCGTGGGAGGTCACGCCGCCCACCTCGGTCACGATGCCGCGGGCCGCCACTATGCCGCTCACGTCGTCGGGGCTGGTCGAGGACCGCACCAGGATGACGTCGTCACCAGCTTCGGCGGCGTCGATGGCGGCGTCGATGTCAGCGTAGGCCCGGCCGGACGCGAAACCGGGACAGGCTGGCAGACCCCGAGCCAGCAGCGGTGCGGCCATTACGGCCTCGGGTTCAAGGGATGGCGACAACAGCCTCTCGATGTGAGCCGGCGTCACCCTGCGCAGCGTTTCGACGTCATCGATGAGCCCTTCCGCCCGAAACCGGAGAGCCAGTGTGACTTCCGCCGACGCGGAGCGTTTGGCGATTCGCGTTTGCAGGAGCCACAGGCGTCCGCCCTCGACGGTGAACTCGATGTCTTGCGCGTCGCGCTCGAGCTGCTCGAGTCGGCGGGCTGTTGCCAGCACCTGCCGATAGACAGCGGGTTGTTGGTCGCGCAACGCCGTCAGCGGCTGGCAGTCGGTGGATCCTGACACCACGTCCTCACCCTGTCCGCCGGCGAGCCACTCCCCGACCGGTTCGTCGGCTCCGGTGATCGGGTTGCGCGAAAACACCACACCGGCTCCCGACGCGGCACTCAGGTTTCCGAACACCATCGCTTGCACCACCGCGGCAGTACCGCCGACGTCGTCGAGATGGTGGTGTCGCCGGTAGGCCTGGGCCCGTGGCGAGTGCCACGACCGAAACACTGCCCCAATCGCGCCGCGCAGCTGGTCATAGGCGTCATCGGGAACTGCGGCGTCGATGTCGCCCAACGCGATTCGTCGATACATCTCGTGCAACCGACGACGGGTGTCGTCGGCGAAATCTGCGGTGCATGCCGCTTTCAGCACCTCATGCACAGCGTCGGTGACGCCGATATTCAAAATCGTGTCCAGCATGCCCGGCGCCGACACCGCCGCACCGCTGCGCACACTGACCAGCAATGGATGGGGGCCACGGTTGAACGAACGCGCGGTCTCCTGCTCCAGCCATCCCACCGCGCCGACGACCTGTTCCCATATCGCGTCGAGGGTTTGCTCGGGGGCCGCCAAGAACCGCGCCCCCACTTCGGTGGTGATGCAAAAGGCCGGTGGCACCGGCAAACCGTCGGCACGCATCGCGTCGAGTCCGTGCGCCTTGTTGCCGAGCAACTCTCGCGACTGGCCGCAACCGCCGGTCAGCCTCACAACCGGCGGTGCGTCGAATACGGCCGCGCTGTCAGACACCGCGCCGCCGGGCGCGCCATGACATATGACTCTCCTGTCGCTCGACCTCCGTGCTGCGGGCACAAGCCCAGGCGTGTCGACGTTACGCCAGACGGACCAGCACCGTTGACGCGCTGGCGCGCCGCCGGGATGACGACGGGCGCGCGCCGTTAGGCTCGTCACGTTCGCGGCAGCATTCAGTCCTGAGATGGATGGAACGGTCATCGCTATGGTGTGGCAGCGCCTCGCTGGCGTCGTAACCGGTCGCCTGGCCTGGCTACCGGCGCTCGCGATCGTCTTGGCGTCAGGTGCCCTGATGGCGATGACCAGCCACGCGAGCGGCGCCGGCCAGTCGCCGATTTCGGTGCCCACCGGTTCGGACTCCGCGCGCGCCGCCGCTGCGCTGCGGCAGTTCCCCGGCGGCGATCAAGCCTCGGCGATCCTGGTCGTCACCCGGCGCGACGCATCTGCACTGACCTCATCCGATCTGAAAGCAGTGCAAGAGGCACGGGCCCGCGCACAGCGCACGCCGCAGGCGGTTGCCGGTGCCCCGTCGCCGGTCGTGACGTCCGCTGACGGCAAAGCCGCACTAGCCACCGTGTCGGTGAGCGACCGGCTATCCGGATTCGAACTCAGCGACGCCGTCCACGAGATGCGCGCGGCCGCCGCCGCGGGGCTACCGGCGCAACTGGTCATGCACGTCACCGGCGGGCCGGCGTTCGGCGCCGACATCGCCAACGCGTTCGCCGGCGCCAACGTCACGCTGCTGGTGGTGACTGCGGTTGTGGTCGCGCTGCTACTCATCCTCACCTACCGCTCGCCGGTGTTGTGGCTGTTGCCGCTGATGGTCGTCGCGTTGGCCGACCGGGTCGCCGCCGTGGTGGGCACCCTTGTCGCAGGTGCGACCGGGCTGACGCTGGACGGAGCAACATCGGGCATCACCAGCGTGCTGGTCTTCGGCGCCGGCACGAACTATGCCTTGCTGTTGATTTCCCGATACCGGGAAGAGTTGCGCACGGAAAACGATCACCGCGCAGCGTTGCGCGCCGCGGTGCGCGCCGCCGGTCCAGCGATCCTGGCCAGCAACGCCACCGTGGTGCTGGCGCTGTTGACGCTGACCTTGGCACTGACCCCGAGCACCCGCAGCTTGGGGACCTTCGGCGCGTGCGGATTGGTCGTCGCGGCGGTGTTCGTGCTGTTCGTCTTGCCACCGCTGTTGGTGCTGTCGGGCCGAAAAGTGTTCTGGCCGTTCATTCCGCGCGCAGGGGACGCGTCGAGAACAACGACCGGGGTGTGGCACCGCGTCGCCGACGCGGTCGGACGCCGGCCCGTCATGGTCTGCGCGGTCGCCGTCACCATCTTGGGGGTGTCGGCCGCTGGACTGCTCACCACGCCGGTCGGGCTTTCCCAGACCCAGCAGTTCCGCATCCACGCCGATTCGGTGGCCGGGTTCGACGCGATGGCCGCGCACTTCCCCGGAGGTTCATCCGGGCCGGCGGTGGTGATCGCGTCCACCGCTCAACTGGTGCCGGTCCAGCAGGCCATCATCGCGACCCCGGGTGTCGTGTCGGCGCGACCGGAGGGTCAATCCCCTGCCGGGCTGACCCGGTGGTCGGTGGTACTCGATGCCGCCCCAGCCACCGAGGCGGCCTTCACTACCGTCGACGCACTGAGAACGTCGCTGCGGGCGGTGGAGCCGGCAGCTTTGGTCGGCGGCGCCGACGCAGAGGCGCTCGACGTGCGAGACGCCGCGGTTCGCGACCGGTTGGTCCTGATCCCGGCGATTCTGGTTGTCGTGCTCGTCG
Organism: Mycobacterium sp.; assembly: GCF_039583785.1. Lineage (GTDB taxonomy): Bacteria > Actinomycetota > Actinomycetes > Mycobacteriales > Mycobacteriaceae > Mycobacterium. The sequence goes on along the minus strand of NZ_JAVKSG010000091.1, from coordinate 4,153 downwards.
TCCTTTTCGTGTTGCTGCGCGCGGTGCTAGCACCGCCGCTACTGGTGGCCGCGACGGTGCTATCGGCGCTGGCCGCGTTGGGCCTGGGTGGCTGGGCGAGCACCCATCTGCTGGGTTTTCCCGCGCTGGACAACAGCACGCCGTTGTTCGCGTTTCTGTTCCTGGTCGCCCTCGGGGTGGACTACACCATCTTCTTGGTGACCCGAGCCATTGAGGAGACGCCCGGGCACGGCACCCGCGCCGGCATGGTCCGCGCGGTGGCAGCCACCGGCGGCGTCATCACCAGCGCCGGCGCCGTGTTGGCCGCGGTGTTCTGCGTACTCGGCGTGTTGCCGCTGATCGTGCTCACCCAGCTGGGCATCATCGTCGGGCTGGGCATCCTGCTGGACACGTTCGTCGTTCGCACACTGGTGATTCCGGCGCTCTTCGCGATGATCGGGGATGCGATCTGGTGGCCCAGGTCCGTCGGCACCCAGACCGACGCCGACGAACACGAGACCGGGATTCTCACCGGGGTTTCCGAAACGGCATTGATGACGCTGTACGGCAGGGCCCACCAGGCAGGCCACGCCGACGCGATCATCGATGATCCGATGGCGATCAAGCTGGCCGATTCGATCGACTACGACTTCGACAAGTTCGGCCGTAAAGGTCAGGAAATGGCTTTGCGCTCATTGGCTTTCGACCGGTGCGCGATCCAGTACCTGACCCGGCATCCCAAGGCCACGGTCGTCGCCCTCGGCGAAGGCCTGCAGACTAGTTACTGGCGGCTGAGCCGCACCTTGCCCGATGCTCGATTCCGTTGGATCACCATCGATTTGCCGCCGATCATCGAGCTGCGCGAGCGGCTGCTGCCGTCACAGCCCCAGATCAGCAACCTTGCGCAGTCCGCGTTGGACTACAGCTGGATGGACCAGGTGGATCCCAGCGACGGGATCTTCATCACCGCCGAGGGCCTGTTGATGTATCTGCAGCCTGACGACGCGATGGGACTGATCACCCAGTGCGCCAGCCGGTTTCCAGGTGGACAGCTGCTCTTCGACCTGCCGCCGGTGCTGGTCAAGAAGCTCGCCCCGAAGGGCATGCGGGCAACACCCCGATACCGCGTTCCGCCGATGCCGTTCAGTTTGTCGGCACGCCAACTCGCGGATCTGGTCAACACCGTGCCCGGTGTACGGGCGGTGCACGATCTGCCGATGCCCAAAGGCCGGGGTCTGTTCTTCGGCACGGTATTTCCCGCCTTCTGGCGACTCCCCTTGATCAAGCAGACTCGCGGCGCCTACACGATGTTGGAATTCGGCTGAGGTTTTCGCGTCGACGAGACGACGTCCGCCGCCGGCCTGGCCGCGCATCCCCTCGGGAGGGCGACGCTGATCGCCGCGACGACACCGCTTGATCGCCAGCCTGGCCGCGCATCCCCTCGGCACGTTCCGTCCGGCGCAGGCGCAACACACTTACGCCCATCCTGCTGCTGAGGTGGCGCGTCTGCACGACCGCGGTCTGTTGCACCGGTTGGCCGATGGTTATTACGTCGTCGTTCCGCAGGCCATGGTGGGACGCGGCTGGATGCCGGGCTTGGAAACGGCTGCTGCAGGCATCGCCTCGGCGATCTACGGGCCGGGCGAAATCGTCGTCATGGGAGTCAGCGCCGCGCGGCTGCACGGAGCGATTCCGCGCGCGCTGGCCACCGCGACGGTCGCCGTCCCTGCCCAGCACCGCCCCATCGCGTTATCCGACCGCACCGCGGTCGTCAGATTCGTCAAACGCAACACCCAGGTGGTCGACGCCGAACGCTGGGACACGGAGCTCGGCTCGACGCTGGTGACCACACCGGAGCAGACGATTCTGGACCTTGCCCACCGCCCCGAACTCGGGAACGCCGAAATCGATGTCCCGAACGCCGTCGCAGCACTATACGAGCGCAGCGACAAAGATCGCCTACAAGCCCTGGCGACCGAACAGCGACGCATCGCATCACTGAAACGGGCGAGAGTTGGGTGGCCAGTTGTCGTCAAGATTGGCGTCACTCCGGGTGAGCCGTCCAAGTGCCGCTGCGGTGGTGTGGCCGGCTAAGGCCCGAGTGCTGAGATCGGCACGACATGAACCCCATCGGTTCGTTTGCCGCCACCGCCGGTCGCGGTCACGATGACGAGAGCCGCCGGACTGCCATGCCTGGAAGTGTCCACATTGGCCGCAAAGTCGAGGAGACCGTTCGCCGCCCTGTCGATGATGTCTTGATCGCCGGTCAACTTCACCTCGAATGCGGCCCAGCCGTCCGGTGTCTCGATGATCGCATCAACCTCCTTGCGACCATGAGACTCGCGCCAGGAGTACATCGCGCCGCCGAGCGGTTGGGCATAGATGCGAAGGTCGCGGACTGCCATCGCCTCGAAGTGGAATCCGGCGGCCTCGAGGTCGGCGAGCAGGTCCTTTGATCCGGCCTTCAGCGCGGCAGTGCCCAGCGACGGATCCACAAAGTAACGGACCGGCGCTTCGCGCAGTTCAGTGCGAGAGCGCATGTGCGGCTTCCATGCCGGCGAATTCTCGGTCAGCTTGAGCCGATCGAGCGCGTCGAGGTAAGAGTTCACCGTTTCCTTTGCAGGAGCCCGATGATCGTCACCTGCGATGTCTGCAGCGAGTGCGGTGACCTTGATCGCCGTCCCGACGGATCGCCCGAGCGATACGAGCGCACGGCGCAGTCGGTCCGGTGTGCGCTTGCCGGTGCCGAGGTCCGGAATGTCGATCTCGACGATCTGCGTGAGGTAGTCGCCAAGCCAGCCCCGGGCGGTTCGCTCCGGTTGGTCGAGCAACGCCGGCCACCCGCCGATGACTATCCGCTCCATCAGGCCGGGTACCGTCATCGCGGTCCGCTTTGCCTTCTGGTCCTCGCCCCGTAACAAAGCTGCCAGGGATGCCTCACCCGTCGAATGGCCGGACTCAAAGAGGCTCATCGGCCGCATTCTGAGAATGCCGATCCGACCAGCGCCGGAATGTAGCTCGCGTTCAGATCTCGGAGTTGCCGAACTGGTGAGGATGTAAAGACCACGACGGCGCAGATCATCGACCCGCCGTCGCACCTGATCCCAGATCTCAGGTGCGCGCTGCCACTCATCGAAAAGGATCGGCATCTCTTGATCGAATAGCTCGTCCGGGTTGAGTCCCAGGAGCGCCCGCGCGTTCGGGTCCGTGTCAAAACGAACCGAACTCTTTGCCTGCCGGAGGGCGGTTTCCGTTTTCCCGCAGCCCTTCGGCCCATCGATAAGGACCGCACCGATCGAGGTCAATCGCTCGGACAGCTCGGCGTCGGCGACGCGTGCACGATAGTCGAACATTGCACGAGTCTACGTTTCCGACAGCCTGAAATTGCTCTTTTCGACAGCCGCGACTCGCCGTTTTCGACAGACCAGATTCGCGCATTCCGGCAGCGGCAGGCGTCTCGACGCAGCACGGATCACTCGGGCCGTGAGTTCGATCCACTGCCCCGCAAAACGTGCTCCGGCATGCGCCGGCGCACATGCTCCACCTCGAGCGCGTCGATCGTGAGCGTGGCGAAACGGTCCGCCTTGATCGCGTTCTTGAACAGGCCCGCGGTGTATCCGCCGTATTGACTACGACGGCGTAGCACGGACGCTCGCGGTTACCGGGAAGGTGGTCCGCGTCGCCGGCGAAGGCCTCAGGCGCGTCGAAGAGACGAACTCAGCCGCCGGCCGGCGCACCGTTCCCTTGCCTCTCTTTGCGGTCGCAATACTGGCCGCGCGTCGCCAGCTTCCCCATCTCGGCGAGGCCAAGGTGATCTCCCCGTCGACCGCGGGCACCCTGCGAGATCCAACAACTTCGGCAGCCAGTGGCGCACTGTCCGGGAGGAGCTGGGAGTCCCGCAGGTCACAAGCACCTCGGCTACAGTCGCGTCTCGATGACTCAGGACCCCTACATGACGCGCGGCAGAATCCACGCCCAAGTCGCCGACCTACTCGATCGAACCGTCGCTAACAGTGGTGAATAAACGGTGACTCGGCGAAGATACTCTTCAGGAGCAACCTCTGACGTGGGGCGGGCGGGGCTCGAACCCGCGACCTACGGATTATGAGTCCGCGGCTCTAACCAACTGAGCTACCGCCCCTGGGCTAATTAGCTGCAGGTATTCGCTCCGACC
>NZ_JAVKSG010000090.1:0-10518 GCF_039583785.1 Mycobacterium sp. | reverse complement strand
CGCCACTCCTCTTCATCGGCGCCGCTCATGCGGCGCGCTCTGCATCGTCGCCGGCGCGGGTCACGAGCGCCGCTCCTTTTCATCGGCACTCCGGCGCCGGCCGCTCAGCGGCGCGGCCAGGTCAACCAGAATGGTCAGCCCCCCGCCGGGTGTGTCGCAGGCGGTGATGGTGCCGTCCATCGCCTCGACGAAACCCTTCGCTACCGACAAGCCCAGCCCCAGGCCGGTAGTGGTGTCGAAGTCGCCGAGTCGCTGGAACGGCTGGAACATTTGCTCCGCGGCTCCTTTGGACACGCCCGGTCCTTCGTCGACGATGTTGATCAATACTCGCTCTCCGACCTGGCCGGCGTTGACCCGCACGATGCTGGCCGGCGCGCAGCGCAGCGCGTTGTCGATCACGTTGGACAGCACGCGCTCCAGGAGACCCGCGTCGCCCATCGCGATCGTCCCGCCGACCTCTACCTTGACCCGGTCGATGCTCGCCCGGCCGTAGATCGTGCTGCGCCCGCCGATCCCGACCAGCGCGCGCTGCACGACCTCTTCGAGGTAGACCTCGGCCAGCTCCGGCCGGACCACGCCGGCCGCCAGGCGGGACGAGTCGAGCAGGTTGGCCACCAGCAGCGTCAGCTGATCGACCGACTCCTCGACGGTGGCCAGCAATTCGCTGGTGTCCTCCGGTGAGAACCAGACGTCTTGGGCCCGCAGACTCGATACCGCCGCCTTCGCCGCGGTCAGTGGGGTCCGCAAGTCGTGGCCGAGCGCGGACAGCAGCAGACGACGCAGCTTGTCGGCCTCGGCGAGCGATGTGACCTTGTCGGCCTCTTCGGCGAGCTCACCCCGCTTGACCAGTCCAGCGGCCTGCGTTGCGACAACCGACAGGACCCGCCGGTCGCGCCCGGTCAGGCTGCGGCCGGTCATCAGCATCCAGAATTCCTGCTCGCCGACCTTGACCGCGGTGTCGGCCGCGTCGACGGTCACGCATGACTCGGTGCCCACACTGGCGACCGGGATCGCGCGGCCTTCTACCTCACGGACCAGGCACACCGATCGCTGGGAGTACGCCTCGCGCACTCGCTCCAGCAACGCGTTGAGGTTGGCGCCGCGCAACACCGACGCGGCGAACAGCGACAGCAGCTCGGCCTCCTGGCTGGTCCGCCGGGCTTCCCGGGTTCGGCTGGCGGCAGCGTCCACCAACACGGCGATCGCCATCGCAATGCCGAGCAGGATCAGGATGGTCAGGGCGTTGCTCAGGCTCTTGACCGTGAATGAATATCGCGGTTCGGTGTGGAAATAGACCAGCAGCGCACCGGACAACAATGCGGACAGCACGGCCGGCGCCACACCGCCGAAGAGGGCCACACCGATGACCCCGGCGAAGAAGATTGCGGACTTGCCTCCGACGTCCAGGGTCGGGTCGAGCCGCAAGGTGAGGGCCAGGATCGCCAACGGCAAGATGACGGCGCCCAGCCAGGAGACCACCTGGCGCGCGCGGGGCGGAATCGGCGAGAACGCCAAACCGCGGTTGGCCGCCTCGTGGCCGACCATATGGACGTCGATCTTGCCCGAATTCTTGATGGTGGCCGCGCCGATGCTTTCGCTGAAGATGCTGGCCCACCGCGACCGCCGGGAGCTGCCGAGAACCAACTGGGTGGCGTTCGTCTCGCGGGCGAAGTCGAGCAGCGCGGCCGACACGTCGTCGCCGACCACGACGTGCACGGTGGCGCCGATGCTGCCGGCCAGCTCGCGCACCTTGCCCATCTCACGCGGGGCAAACCCTGACAGCCCGTCGCCGCGGACGACGTGCACTACCATCAGTTGTGCGCTGGACCTCGACGCGATGCGAGATGCCCTGCGCACCAACGTTTCCGACTCAGGACCGCCGGTGACCGCGACAACTACCCGCTCGCGGGCTTCCCAGGTTTCGGTGATCTTTTTGTCGGCCCGGTATTTTGCCAGCGCGGAGTCGACCTGATCGGCGAGCCAGAGCAGCGCGATCTCGCGCAGCGCGGTCAGGTTGCCGGCACGGAAGTAATTGGTCAGCGCCGCGTCGACGCGGTCCGGCGGGTACACATTCCCGTGAGCAAGCCTGCGCCGCAACGCTTCTGGCGTGATATCGACCAGCTCGATCTGAGCTGCCTTACGGACGATCTCGTCGGGAACGGTCTCGCGCTGTTCGACGCCGGTGATCTGGGCGACGACGTCGTTGAGGCTTTCCAGGTGCTGGACATTGAGCGTCGAGATCACCGTGATACCCGCATCGAGTAGTGCTTCGATGTCCTGCCAACGTTTTTGATGCTTACTGCCCGGAATGTTGCTGTGGGCGTACTCGTCGACGAGTGCAACTTCCGGCTTGCGGCGCAGCACCGCCTCGATATCGAGCTCCGGGAAGCTGGAGCCGCGGTAGGTGATGTGGTGCGGCGGAACGACCTCGATGCCCTTGATCAGCTCGCCGACCTTCTTGCGGCCATGCGTCTCCACCACCGCTGCGATGACGTCGGTGCCGCGCTCCAGTCTGCGATGCGCCTCGCCGAGCATGGCGCAGGTCTTGCCGACACCCGGTGCAGCACCCAAGTAGATCCGCAGCTCGCCCCGTCGCTGGGGATACGCCCGGTGATCGAGTGGGTCGTCGTGTGACACCGGCCCGGTTGTGGAGGTCACCTCGCCATCATCCACCGCCAGCGTCAAGACTTCACCGGAGATAGGCGATCCAACTCGAGATTCACCGCCAGCACGTTGACCACCGGCTCGCCGATGAAGCCGAACATTCGGCCGTGCTGGTTGTGGCGTACCGCGTCCCGGACCTGGCCCACGCTGATGCCGCGAGCGCGGGCCACCCGGGCCACCTGAAGCTCTGCGTAGGCCGGCGAGATGTCGGGATCCAGACCACTGCCGCTGGCGGTGACCGCGTCCGGCGGCACCTCCGGCTGTTCGGGCGCCGAGCCGCGAACCGGAACGAGTCGGCCAGCCGAGTAGTCACGGCCGTATTGAGCGCACTGGACCACCACGCCCTGGTAGAGCCGCTGGAAAACCATGGTGGGCGGGCTGCCCGGCTTCGAGCAGGGCTCGTTGACGCTGACCACCGCGACGGGGTGGGTGATGTTGCCGGCCCGGTCACGCGGGCCGATCACCGACAGCACGGCGCCGACGCCGTCACCGGTGCAGAACGGCCGTGCGCCGTCGACCCTTTCGAGCAGGCCGATCGCCCGACTGCGCGAGCACACCTGAGTCAGCAAGCTGGGTTTGAAGCCGGCATCCGCCGGATCGGTTCCGGGAGTCAGCTTGGCCGGATCGGCGGGAGTGTCGACGATGCTCTCCGGTCCCAGGTTGCTGGCGCCCGAAGCGCTGGGGTCATAGCCTGCCGCCCCGGCCGCCGACGGCCTGCTCTGGAAGTACCGCGGCAGCGGGTTGCCGTTTTTGTCGGTGAAAGCCTGTCCGATCAGCGTGCTGCCGACCGGCCTTTTCGAACCATTGGGCCCGTAAACGCTGAGTATCGACCCCTCCGCTTTGTCATGCAGACCGGGGAGTTGTGCGATTCCCCAGACGACCAGCGGGTAGATGACACCGGTGATCACCGTCAGCGCCAGCAGGGCGCAAAGGGCCGCCCAGTGTTGACGAAGCACATTCGAGAGCTTCACGTCAGCCCACCCCGGGAATGAATTGCACGGCCAGGTCGATGAGCTTGATGCCGATGAACGGCGCGACAACACCGCCCAACCCGTAGACATAGAGGTTGCGGCTCAACAGTTTCGGTGCGCTACCCGGCGTGTACTGGACGCCGCGCAGTGCCAACGGGATCAGCGCGGCGATGATCATCGCGTTGAAGATCACCGCGGACAGGATTGCCGATTGCGGGCTGTGCAGTCGCATGACGTTGATCGCGGCCAGTCCGGGAAACAGTGACACGAACATCGCCGGGATGATCGCGAAGTATTTGGCGATGTCGTTGGCGATCGAGAAGGTGCTCAACGCGCCGCGGGTGATCAACAACTGCTTGCCGATCTCTACGATCTCGATCAGTTTGGTGGGATCGGAGTCCAGGTCGACCATGTTGCCGGCCTCTTTGGCCGCGCTGGTTCCGCTGTTCATCGCCACCCCGACGTCGGCCTGCGCCAACGCCGGTGCGTCGTTGGTGCCGTCACCTGTCATGGCTACCAGTCGACCGCCCTGCTGTTCCCGTTTGATCAGCGCCAGCTTGTCTTCGGGGGTGGCTTCGGCGAGGAAGTCGTCGACCCCGGCCTCGTCGGCGATTGCCCTGGCGGTCAACGGGTTGTCTCCGGTGATCATCACCGTGCGAATGCCCATCGCGCGCATCTCGTCGAACCGGGCCCGCATGCCGTGTTTGACGATGTCTTTGAGGTGGATCACACCGAGCACTTCGGCCTTGTCGCCGTGTTCGCCGTCGTCGAGGGTGGCTACACCCACCACCAGCGGAGTCCCGCCAGTCGCCGAAATGCCGTCGACCACGTCGCCGAGCTGGGCCGGAACGTCACCGCCTTGCTCGCGTATCCAGTTGGCCACCGAGTTCGCGGCGCCCTTGCGCAGCCGCCGGTCGTCGAGGTCGACACCGGACATCCGGGTCGCCGCGGTGAATTCGATCCAGTGCGCGTGGCTGAGCTCACCGGGCGGGCGTTCGGGTAGCCCGTAGTGCTGCTTGGCGTACCTGACGATCGAGCGGCCTTCCGGGGTGTCGTCGGCCAGGCTGGACAGCGCAGCGGTGTCGGCGAGATCTTCGTGCGTGACACCCTCGACGGGGATGAACTCCGATGCCTCCCGGTTGCCGAGGGTGATGGTGCCGGTCTTGTCCAGCAGCAGCGTGTCGACGTCACCGGCGGCCTCGACGGCGCGGCCCGACATGGCCAACACATTGCGTTGGATTAGCCGGTCCATGCCGGCAATGCCGATCGCGGACAGCAGAGCGCCGATCGTGGTGGGAATCAGGCACACCAGCAGCGCCACCAGCACGACGCCGTCGACGCCGTTGCCGGTGAGGGCGTCGGAGTCGGGTGTGCCGGGGTTGTTGACCTTCGAGTAGATCGCCAGCGGCTGCATGGTCACCACCGCGAACAGGAAAATGAGCGTCAGCGCCGCCAGCAGGATGTTCAGCGCGATCTCGTTCGGAGTCTTCTGCCGGTTGGCGCCCTCGACGAGCGTGATCATCCGGTCGATGAAGCTCTTTCCGGGCTCTTGGGTGATCTTGACGACGATGCGATCCGACAGCACTGTAGTGCCGCCGGTGACCGCGGAGCGGTCGCCACCGGACTCGCGGATCACCGGCGCCGACTCGCCGGTGATCGCCGATTCGTTCACCGACGCAATGCCTTCCACGATCTCGCCATCGCCCGGGATGGTGTCGCCGGTCTCGACGACGACGAGGTCGCCTTGGCGTAGGTCCGCCGCGCGGACGTCTTCTTCGGTGCCGGGCTTGTCTGGCGCCCAGCCCTTGAGCCGACGCGCGATGGTGTCGGCTTTCGATTTGCGTAGCGTGTCGGCCTGGGCTTTGCCTCTCCCCTCGGCGACGGCTTCCGCCAGATTGCCGAAAAGTACTGTCAGCCATAGCCAGAACACGATCAGCCAGCCGAACCAGGACTGGCTGCGGATGGTCAGCACGCTCGACCAGACCGCACCGAGTTCCACGATCAGCAGTACCGGGTTGCGCCACAACGTGCGTGGGTCGTACTTGCGCACCGCGTCGGGCAGTGCTCGGAACAGCAGTGCGAGGTCGATGAGCCCGCCCTGAGCCGACGTCGGGCCGCCGTGTGGGTGTGGGGGCCGGTGCAAACGTGACCTGGTCGCCGTCGATGTCATCTCAGTGAATTCCTTCGGCGAGGGGTCCGAGCGCCAGGGCCGGCAGGAAGGTCAACGCGCACAAAACGATTGTCACCGCGGCGACCAGACCGACGAACTGCGGCCGGTGGGTGGTCAACGTCCCAGTTGACTCCGGCGTATGACCTTGGCGCGCAAGCGATCCGGCCAGCGCCAGAACCAGGATCATCGGCAGGAACCTGGCGAAGACCATCGTCACGCCCAGGGTGGTGTTGTACCACGTGGTATTCGCCGAAAGCCCCGCGAACGCGGAGCCGTTGTTGTTGGCTGCCGAGGTGAACGCGTAGAGCACTTCGGAAAGGCCGTGTGGCCCGGTGTTTTTCATCGCCGTCCGCGGGCCGGGCAGTCCCATGGCGATGCCGGTGCCGATCAGTACCAGCAATTCGGTGACTGGGAAGTAGCTTGCCGCCAGCTTCATTTCGCGAGGCCGGATCTTCTTGCCGAGGTATTCCGGCGTGCGGCCCACCATCAGGCCGGCGACGAACACCGTGAGAATGGCCATGATCAGCATGCCGTACAGCCCCGAGCCGACGCCACCGGGCGCCACGTCGCCGATCTGCATGTTCAACATCTCGACCAGCCCACCGAGGCTGGTGTAGGAGTCGTGCGCCGAATCGACAGCGCCGGTGGACGTCAGCGTGGTCGCGTCGGCGAACAACGCGGAGTTTGCGACGGCGAAGCGCTGCTCGACCCCCTCCATTGCCGCGGCTGCCGCCGTGGGCACGGTTCCGTGGTGGCTCAGCTGGAACACTTCGATGGACACCAGGCTGATCGCCGCGAGCACGCCCATCACCGCGACGATGGCATAACCCTGTTTGGTGTTCTGCACCATCCGGCCGAACGTGCGCGGCAACGAGAAGCTGATGGCCATCATCAGGAAGATCTCGACCCAGTTGCTCAGTCTGGTCGGATTCTCGAACGGGTGAGCCGAGTTGGCGTTGTAGAAGCCGCCGCCGTTGGTGCCGAGCTCTTTGATGGCTTCCTGACTGGCAACCGGGCCACCGGTGATGGTCTGCGGTACGCCGCTCAGTGTGGTGACCACTTGGTCATGCAGGTGGAAGTTCTGGATCGCACCGTTGGCAATCAGCATGGTCGCGCCGATGATCGAGATGGGCAGCAGGATACGCATCGTTCCCCGCACCAGGTCAACCCAGAAGTTTCCGATTTCGTGCGTTCTGGTGCGGGCGAATCCACGAACCAGGGCGACCGCCACGGCCATTCCTGTTGCCGCCGAGACGAAATTCTGGACGGCCAGTCCGGCCATCTGCACCAGATGGCCCTGTGTCGACTCGCCTGCGTAGGCTTCCCAGTTGGTGTTGGTGACGAAGCTGACCGCGGTATTCCATGCCAGCGAGGGCGTCATTGTGGTGGCCGGATGCGGCAGGTGCAGCGGCAGCTTGCCCTGCAGCAGCTGGAAGAAAAACAGGAACAGCACGCTCACGGCGGAGAACGCCAGAAGACTTCGCGCGTAGGCGTACCACGGCTGCTCGGCTTTGGGGTCGGCGCCAATGATGCGGTAGACGGCTTTCTCGACCCGCCAGTCGTTCGGCGAGGTGTAGACGCGGTACATGTAGTCGCCGAGCGGAATGTGTACCGCTACAAGCGCCAGCACTAGCAAAGCGATGCCGGCGATGGATGTACTCACCTAGAACCTCTCCGGGAAGAACAAGGCGGCGACGAGGTAGACGGTCAACACCGAGGTCAGCCCCAGGCCGACGATGTTGTCGTAACTCATGCGCGACTCATAGTTTTTCGATCAGCTTTTGCGCGTAGCCGAGGACGGCGAACACAGCCACCGTCAGCACGACGTAGGCGATCACGGCCATCGTTTCTCCGTTCGTCGCTAGCCGGTCACGTCGATCGGCGGTGGGTCTCGGTTCCGGCAAGCAATTTACCCGCTATGACGGGTCTGAGGAGAAAGCTAAGCGCCTCCGGTGCGCAACGCTGCGCCGCTAACGAATTCTTTACAGCGGATGCGCCGCCCACGGTTTGCGCAGATCGCCGGAAACCGCCCCGCTGGGAGTGCGCTGCGCGCTACCGCGACAGCGGCAGACGCACCCGGAACGTGGTGTGGCCGCGTGCGGATTCGGCGCTGACCGTTCCGTTGTGAGCCTTGACGATCGAGTCGACAATGGCCAGGCCGAGCCCGTTGCCGCTACGTTCGTGAGATGCGTCCCTCGCGCGCACGAATCGATCGAAGAGATGCGGCAGCAGCTGCGGGTCGATGTCGGGCCCGTCGTTAGCCACCGTCAATTCGGCGTAGGCGTTGTCGGTGCCGGCCCCATGACAGGTGATCGCCGTGCGCACGGTGACCCCGGGTGGGGTGTGGACCCAGCCGTTCGTCAACAGATTGCTGACCAGTTGGTGCAGCCGGTCGGAGTCGCCAAGCACCCAAACCGGGTCATCGGGCAGATCCCTGATCCACCGGTGACTGGGTGCTGCCACCGCGGCGTCGTTGAACGCATTGAGCACGATGTCGGCCAGGTCGACGTCCTCGGTACGCAGATCGTCGCCCTCGCCCAGTCGCGACAGCAGCAGGAGTTCGTCGACGAGCGACGCCATCCGGGTGGCCTCGGACTCGATACGGGCCAGCGCGTACTCCGTCGTCGGGGGTAACGCGGCGCTGTCCTGTCGGGTGAGCTCCGAGTAGCCCTGCAGCGCCGCCAGCGGCGTCCGAAGTTCGTGACTGGCGTCGGTGATGAATTGCCGCATGCGCCGGTCGGATTCGGCGCGGTGCGCCAGTGCGCTGTCGACGTTGTCCAGCAACCGGTTGAGCGTGTGCCCGACGATGCCGACCTCGTTGTCCGGGTCGGTGTCGTCGGTTCGGACCCTGGTGGTGATGCGATGATCCTCGCCGGTGAGCGGTGTGCCGGCAACCTCGGCGGCGGTGACCGCGACCCGGCGCAGTGGCCGCAGCGCGTATCCGACCACCAGTGCGGTCAGCCCCGACGTCACCAGCAGTGCCGCTATCGAAAGCACTGTCGCACTGACGATTCGGAGCTTGATGGTCTTGTTGACCAGGCCCAGCGATACCCCGACCACCAGCACGTCACCGGCTGAGGTCCGTTGGCCACTGACCCGGTACGCACCCAGCCGGCCCAGCTTGACCGTCCGTATCTCGCCGTCGCGCCAGCGCTGCGCTTTGATGGCCGCGACGACGTCCGGTGCGCCGGGGCGCGGGTCGTCCTCGTGGAAGACCGCCGAACCGACGACATCGCCGTTGCGGATCACGGCGATGACATTCCCCGGGTTCTGCCCGGTGAATCCCAACAGTGCCGGCCCGATGTCCGCCCGGCCGGATTCTCGGTACCTGGCATACGAATGGTCCAGCGAGTCAAGTGATTCAGAGACTTCCGCATCGTTCATCGCGTTGACGTAGTCCCGTAGGCTCACCACCGAGATAGCCCCGACCACGAGCATGACGATGGTGACGACGGCCGAGACGCCCAGCACCAGCTGGTGGCGCAGTGTGCGCGGTCGCCACCACGCAGTGTGCTGCGCCCCGGTCATTTCACTACTATCGCAGTGTCATTCCGGCGTGCGAAGCATGTACCCGACACCACGAACGGTGTGGATCATCGGCTCCCTGCCGGCGTCGATCTTCTTCCGTAGATACGAGATGTACAGATCGACAATGCTGGTGCGCCCGGCGAAGTCGTAATTCCAGACCCGGTCCAGGATTTCGGCGCGGGTCAGCGCCCGCCGCGGATTGCGCATCAAGAACCGCAGCAGCTCGAACTCGGTTGAGGACAGCGATATCGGTGCGCCCGCCCGGTGGACTTCGTGGCTGGTGCCGTCGAGGACCAGATCGGCGACCGTGAGGGTCTCCGCCGCCGGCGGTGCGAGGTGGGTGAAACGGCGAAGCAATCCCCGTAACCGGGCCACCAGCTCCTCGAGGCTGAACGGCTTGGTCATGTAGTCGTCGGCGCCCGCGGTCAAGCCGGTCACCCGATCCATCACCGAGTCCCGCGCCGTCAGGAAGAGCGTGGGCGTGTAGGGCCCTGCTTCGCGGACCCGATGCAGGATCTCCAGGCCATCGATATCGGGAAGCATGATGTCCAGGACAACAACGTCGGGCCCGAAGTCGTCGAACTTGCCGACGGCTTCCCGGCCGTTGCGCGCGACCTCGACCGTCCAGCCTTCGTAGTGCAGGGCCATCTTGACCAGGTTGGTCAACGCGGGCTCGTCGTCGACAAGCAGAACCCGGATCGGTGATCCGTCATCCCGGCTGATCCGGGGGAGCTGACCGAGGATCGCCTGACGCGGCCGCTGCTCGCGTGTGGATCCCGACATGGCCGCCATGCGTGTCGATTCTCCCTGCCGCACACGTCATTGTCACCAGGCCTGCAACAAGGAGGTCGGTGCCGTTCCGAGATGCGTTGGCGGCCCGGTGGGCCTCGCGCAGTGGGCGTCGCGCAGTGGATGTTGGCAGGGTGTCCGCCCGGTGTCCTGATCGACCGGGCCGATCGGTGCCACACCAGTCATGCTTCGCCCAGCGAGAGCCATTGAGATCGGTTACCGTTGCCGGCAATTCGGGTCTGCGGGAGGGCGTGATGACGGTCGCTGAGCCGATCATCAACGTGCTCGGTCCGTGGTGCGGCGGCACGTCGGCCGTGGTTAAACCTAAGTTAAGCCGGTTTTTCGGGGGTTTGTGGTGGTTGAGCTGGCCTGATGGGCGTCGACACGCCGTAATGT
>NZ_JAVKSG010000089.1:0-10778 GCF_039583785.1 Mycobacterium sp. | reverse complement strand
TCCACTGCACCCGCAAACAGCGGGCCGCAAACAGGACTTCATGCTGATTGCCCGGTCAAAATCGAAGAGCCCCTATGTTCCCTCGCCACCCGGCTCGGCCGGTTTCCACAGCTATAAGACGGCGGCCTCCGAGGACGAGGTTGTCAAACGTGCGCAGGTTGTTGAGCAGATTCTTGACCGAGTAGTTCCTGGTTGGCGAAGCGAGATCAAGAAGAAGGATCGACAGAAGTGGTCGGTCCATTACGAGGCGTCGATCCGGGCGCGGGAGGCAATAATCCGCGCGGACGAGGTGCGCAAGAACCTGGGTGAGGATGCGCCTGATCTATCTGCGGCCGAGTTGCACCCGTGGATCTGGAGCGGTGCGTCATCACTCTGGCAGTCTGGTCACTACCGTGAGGCAGTCGAAGGCGCCATCAAGAAGTTGAACGCGGAAACCCAGAACAAGGTGGCCCGTCGTGACCTGAGTGAAACGAAGCTCCTCCAGGCATCGTTCTCGACGGATGCTCCGGACGCCGGCAAGGCTCGCCTTCGTCGAATGAAGGACGACGGTAGTGACACCTATAGGTCGGTGCAGCGTGGTGCGATGGCCCTTGCCGAAGGCGTCTTCGCCGGTATCCGCAATCCACTAAGCCATGAGGTCGACCAGGAACTGAGCGAGCAAGAGGCGCTGGAGTACCTGGCTGCCCTGAGCGTGCTCGCCCGTTGGGTTGATGCATCCGACATGGAGGCAGTCTCATGAGTGAGGTCGGGCAAATCGAACGCAAAACCCAGAATCGCGTGATCGCGCTGTTTCGCGAAAAACTCGGCTACGAGTACCTCGGCAGCTGGGAGTACCGCGAGCACAACTCGAACGTCGAGACCGAACTGCTAACCGAGAGTCTGCGAACGCGCGGCTACGACGACAACCTTATCAACCGTGCCCTCGACCAACTCGGCAAAGCCGCCTCGGTCGGTGCCGGCCACGACCTCTACGAGGCGAACAAAGACGTCTACGGACTTCTGCGCTACGGCGTGAAGGTGAAGCCTGGGGTCGGCGAGCAGACCGAGACCGTCTGGCTGATCGACTGGAAGAACCCCGACGCCAACCACTTCGCCGTCGTCGAGGAAGTCACCGTTGCCGGCCACCACGCCAAGCGCCCCGACGTGGTGCTGTACGTCAATGGCCTCGCGCTCGCCACGCTAGAGCTCAAACGCTCCAAAGTCGCTGTTTCGGAAGGCATCCGACAGACAATCGGAAACCAGAAGCCGGAATTCATCCGGTCATTCTTCTCGACCGTGCAGTTTGTCTTCGCCGGCAACGACGTCGAAGGCTTGCGCTACGGCGTCATCGACACGCCGGAGAAGTACTGGCTGGAATGGAAAGAACCCTCCGATGCCGGCGATCCGCTCGACCGAGCGCTGCTGCAGATGTGCAACAAGCAGCGTCAGCTCGAACTGATCCACAACTTCATCGTCTTCGACGCAGGCGTCAAGAAATGCCCGCGCCACAGCCAGTACTTCGGCGTCAAAGCCGCGCAGGACCGCGTCGCGAAACGAGAGGGCGGCATCATTTGGCACACCCAAGGCTCGGGAAAGTCCCTGACGATGGTGTGGCTGGCCAAGTGGATTCGCGAGAACCAGCCCGATGCTCGGGTGTTATTGATTACCGACCGGACCGAACTCGACGACCAGATCGAGAAAGTGTTCAACGGCGTCAACGAGCAGATTTACCGCACCAAGAGTGGCGCCGACCTCATCGTTACGCTCAACGCCAGCGAAGAGTGGCTGATCTGCTCGCTGGTGCACAAGTTCCGCGCCGCGGACAGTGATGACGAGGACGACGAGGCAGCCGCCGAGTTCATCAAGGAACTGCACGCCACGATCCCGAAAGGCTTTAAAGCCAAAGGCAACATCTTCGTCTTCGTCGACGAGGCCCACCGTACCCAGTCCGGAAGGATGCACACCGCCATGAAGGCGCTACTGGCTGAAGCGATGTTCATCGGTTTCACCGGCACCCCACTACTCAAGGCCGACAAGGCCACCAGCATCGAGACCTTCGGCTCGTTAATCCACACTTACAAGTTCGACGAAGCCGTCACCGACGGTGTCGTGCTCGACCTGCGGTACGAGGCTCGCAATATCGACCAGCAGCTGACCAGCCCCGAACAGGTCGACAAGTGGTTCGAAATCAAGACGCAGGGCATGACCGACCTGTCCAAGGCCGAGCTCAAGAAGCGTTGGGGCAGCATGCAGAAGGTGATCTCCGCTGAGCCGCGCGCCAGGCAGATCGTCAACGACATCCTGGTCGACATGGAGACCAAGCCCCGTCTGATGGACGGACGAGGTAACGCCATGCTCGTCGGCTCCAGCATCTACCAGGCATGCAAGTTCTACGAGCTGTTCTGCAATGCCGGTTTCAAGGGCAAGTGTGCCATCGTCACCAGCTACACCCCCAACGCCGGCGACATCGCTAAGGAAGATTCCGGCGCGGGCAAGACCGAGAAGATCCGGCAGTACGACATCTACCGCAAAATGCTGGCCGACTACTTCGACGAACCCGAAGACACCGCCGTGGGCAAGGTCGAGGAGTTCGAGCGGGCGGTAAAGCGCCAGTTCGTCGAGAACCCCGGCCAGATGCGGTTGCTGATCGTGGTCGACAAGCTGTTGACCGGTTTCGACGCACCGAGCGCCACATACCTCTACATCGACAAAAAGATGCGCGACCACGGCCTGTTCCAGGCCATCTGTCGCGTCAACCGACTGGACGGCGACGACAAGGACTACGGCTATATCGTCGACTACCAAGACCTGTTCAACTCGCTCGAATCGGCCATCACCGACTACACCTCCGGGGCACTGGACGGCTACGAGAAGAAGGACATCGAAGGGCTTCTCTCGGATCGCATCGAGAAGGCCCGGGAGAACCTCGACGAAGCACTCGAACGCATCCGTGCGCTTGTCGAACCTGTTGCGCCGCCAAAGAATACCCTGCAGTACCAGCAGTACTTCTGCGCCGTGGAGCAGGGCAACGCCGAACAGCTCAAGGCCAATGAGCCCAAGCGCGTCGAGCTGTACAAGGCCGTCGCCGCCGTCACCCGTGCCTACGGCAACCTCGCCAACGAGATGACCGACGCTGGCTACAGCATCGCCGAGGGCGAGGCGATCAAGAAGGAGATCGCGCACTACATCGACGTACGCGCTGAAGTGAAGCTGGGGGCCGGTGAGGACGTCGACTTCAAGCAGTACGAGGCAGGCATGCGGTTTCTGCTCGACACCTACATCCAGGCCGGCGCCTCTGAAGTCGTCAGTGACTTCGAGGACACCGGTCTGATCGACCTGATCGCCAAGCTCGGCGCCGGTGCGATCGACAAACTACCGGTCGGGATCAAGCAGGACCCCGAAGCGGTCGCCGAGACGATCACCAACAACATGCGCAAGGTGATCATCGACGAACGGGCGATGAACCCGAAGTACTACGACAAGATGAGCGAGTTGCTCGACGCCATCATCGAGCAGCGCCGCCAGCAGGCGATCGACTACCAGGAATACCTCGCGAAGCTGCTTGATGCGGCCAAGAAACTCGGCACCAAGGAATCGGACACTCAATACCCCGACTGGGCGGACAACGGCGCACGCCGCGCCCTGATCGACTTCGGTTTCCCCAGCCCGACAATGCCGAAGCAGGTGGATACGGCGATCCTGACGAGCAAGCCGCACGACTGGGTTGGCCACCCCATGAAGGAAAAGGTCGTCAAAAAGGCAATCAGCCAGACTCTGCCGGACGACTTCGACCGACTCGAGCAGCTATTTGAATTGGTCAAGGCGCGCGATGAGTACCGCTGACGCTCACCTCACTGTCCGCGGCATCGACGTCGACGTCGTCTACAAGGACATCAAGAACCTTCACATCGGCGTCTATCCACCGATGGGCCGCGTTCGGGTTGCCGCACCGACGCGACTCGACGACGATCAGGTGCGCCTGGCGGTGATCCAGCGCCTATCGTGGATCAAACGGCAGCGCGACGAGCTGCGGTCTGCCGAGCGACAGTCCGAACGCGAGATGGTGAGCGGAGAGTCGCACTACGTGTGGGGCGTTAGGCGCCGGCTGAAAGTTGTTGAGCGACCTGGACGAGCGCACCTTGAGGTCGACGGCGAGCGTCTAGTGCTTTACGTACCCGCTGATACGCCCGCCGACAAGCGGCGCGGCCACCTCGACAAGTGGTACCGCGACCAGTTACACCAGGTGATTCCGGAACTTGTCGCCAAGTGGGAAGCGGCTCTCGATGTCACCGTTCCGAAGTGGACTATCCGCCGCATGAAGACCAAGTGGGGCTCTTGCAACCGCGAGACCCGACACATTTGGTTTAACATCGAGCTCGCCAAGAAGCACCCAGACTGCTTGGAATACATCGTGGTCCACGAGATGATGCATTACTTCGAACGTAACCATGGAGAGCGATTCGCCACGCTGATGGATCGGCACTTGCCGGACTGGCGGAGCCGACGGAAACTGCTCAACCAGTCGCCCCTCGCTGAGGAAATCTGGTCATGACGATGGTTTTGAGCTATACAGGTGGCCGCTATGACTGTCATCGAATGCACGCCGAAATCGGGGGCAGCCTGCCGATAATCACTCGGCCACCGCGATTTTGGGCATCTCGAACAGCGTTGTCGCGGAACTCCTTCGGATACTGCCTGGAAGTACGAGCTTCCGTCCGGCTCACTCCGCAGAGCGGACCCTTCCGTTCCAGGGCGGCTGGTATGCGCTCTCTATCCGAAACCAGATCAGTTCTCCTCGTAGTTTCGCGGTGCCGCGCGGCGGGTCAGTTGGTGGGTAGTTGGTCGGTGAAGCCGTCGACTTGATCCACCGTGCTCCAGGTAAGGTTCATCCGCTTTCGCCAATCCTCGGTGAACGCCACTGCGGAGTCGTGGGCGATGCGCGCGCACTTGGCCGTCAGCACTTGGTGCGGGAACCAGGGGCTGCTGTCGGTGAGAGGGTTGGGGCCGATGCGCGGTTCCAACCGCTTCTGCAGGCGGTGATCTTGGTCAAGCCACTGAAGTTCCGGCTTGTCGTGCACCAGTGCGTTGCGAAGGTGGATGATGGCGTCGATCGTCTGCCCCGGCTCTGCACCGAGGTCGATGCGGGGTTGATCGGTGCAGGTCAGGGCGACTTGATACTTCTCGATGACGGTGAGTGAACGTTCAACCCTGTTGGTATTCCACAACTCTCGCATCCGCATGATTGCCTCAACCGGTATCTGCGGCAGTTGGGCGGTAGTTGGGATGTTCGCCGGTTCGACATCCACAAGGTCTTGCCACACGGCGTTCACTTGAGCCTCGAGGTATGCCACAGATTCGAGGACGGCGGCTACGACGTAAGCCCTGAGTTCGCGATCGATCCCTCGGAAGCCGTCCCGCTGTAGGTCGGTCTCGCGGGCTTGAGCCAGCCTAAGCTGCAGGCGGGCATTCCACAGATGCTCGCCAGAAAACGACTGCCTGATCCCGATACGCGGGATTCCCATGACGGCCGTCGCTCTGGCCGGCTCAGGTCTGATGACGGTCGGCGCCGGCACCGACTCCGCTACCCGATTATCCTCACTGCCACCCATGCGCCGCAGCCTATATAGGCCGCGGCATTGTCCGTTAGGTAGCCGAAGGGCCGCGCTAGATACGTACGGTTGTGTCTAGGGGCACTTCGTGGCGTTCGTTCACGAGCCTGACACGAGGTTGAATCCGTCGTGGGCACGTGACCGCGGGTATTCCTCAAACGCGTCCAATACGCGCACACCGAACGCCGGCGTCATCACAGACTGCACTTCTTCCTCTGTCATCCAACGGATTTCACGCGCCTCCTCGGTCGCACGAGGTTCACCGCCAGCTGGCCGACAGCGGTACACCAACGCAACGATTCCCTGGGTCAGATTCTTGTAGACACCGGTGAGCCGTTCGACTATCACCGCAAGTCCGGTCTCTTCCAGAACCTCTCGCTGAACGCCGGCTTCGAATGACTCATCGAGTTCGAGGACGCCGCCCGGGGCTTCCCAGTGGCCGTTGTCATCACGCCTAATGACCAGGATGCGGCCGTCGTCGCGGACCACGATGCCCGCGACGCTGACCGAGTGCTTTGGTGTGCTTGCCATGCGCTCCTCCATTCCTGGACCGGACTCCGGTAGTGACATGGGCGTCTCGTTTTCATAGACTAGTCGTCTAGACATGCAATGGAAGGCTCGCAAGTGCTGCAACTTGGCCAGGTCGACCGGGCGGACGACAAACCGCCGTATCGGCAGATCGCCAGCATGTTGCGCGAAGCTATCAGCTCGGGCCAGCTATCCGCAGAGGAACGCCTGCCGTCCGAGGCAGCGTTGATCGACCACTTCGGAGTCGCCCGCATGACAGTCCGCCAAGCCGTGCAAGAACTGCGCTCAGAAGGGCTGGTGATCTCCGAGCACGGCCGGGGGGTGTTCGTGCGCCCCTCGCCCCCAATTCGGCGACTCGCGTCTGATCGGTTCGCACGGCGACATCGCGCCAGCGGTAAGGCAGCGTTCACCGTTGAAGCAGAGAAATCCGGCTACACGCCGACAGTCGACAACGTAGCCGTGGCGCGCGACAAGCCGAATTCTATTGTCGCCGAACGCCTTCGTTTGACAACCAATGACGATGTCGTCGTGCGATCACGGCGTTACCTCGCCGATGGCCGACCGGTCGAGACTGCGATTTCGTACATTCCGGCCGAATTCGCCCAGGGCACCAAGATCGAACAAGTCGACACCGGCCCTGGCGGCATCTACGCAAGACTCGAAGAGGCCGGCCATAAGCTCGCCCGATTCACCGAGGAAGTCGGCGCGCGAATGCCCACGCCTGAAGAACGCCGTGCGCTGCAACTCCCGGCAGGCGCCCCCGTTCTGACAGTGGTCCGGACGGCATACGACACCAACGACGTAGCCGTCGAGGTGTGCGACACCGTGAAGGTCGCATCCGCCTACCTGCTCGAATACGACTTCTCAGCGCGCTGAGAATTCCCCAAACGACCCAACTGCGCCGGATGCTTGACTTACTCCTCTAGACGACTAGGTTAAGTAGTCATCTAGTGCAATCCACTCGAAAGGGCTTCACAATGTCCATCCCCAAATGGCTCCAGATCGGCCACGACCAAGTGTTCTCGTGCGGTGCATTCGTCGTGTCAGAGGTCACGCCGATGATTGACTTCGACAAGTCGTCGGGCGAGAACCGCGTACAGGCGAGGGACCGCGACACCGGCTTACCAATGTGGCAGGTCGAAGCACTCGACGGCGACCCGGCCGCACCCAAGCGCAACCGGACGGTGACCGTCAAGTTCGCCGCACAAACGCAACCCGTTGCTCCCACCAATTCCAGCGGAACACCGTTCACCCCCGTGGTTTTCGAAGGCCTGATGGCCCTGCCGTACATCGAGCGATCGGGCGACTTCTCCCGGATCGCGTGGTCATACCGAGCCTCGGACATGAAGGCGCCGGGCAAGCCGTCCGCGGCGTCCACGGCGTCCAACTCAGGTCGGGAGTCGGCATGAACCCCGACCCGTACACAACTATCGATCCCGACACGCCCCTGCGGTTCGACCACCTACTGCACTTACTGACCAGCTTCGCCCTCTGCATGGCGGTCGTCGTCATCATCACCGGGGCAGCTCTGACCTACTGGCGGCTGCATTCACCGGATACCTACGAGGAACGCTTCGCCACCCCTGCCCGGCTCCTGCGCTGGCGGCTCTGGGCACACATTTCGT
The DNA here is from genome assembly GCF_039583785.1 of Mycobacterium sp. Taxonomy (GTDB): domain Bacteria; phylum Actinomycetota; class Actinomycetes; order Mycobacteriales; family Mycobacteriaceae; genus Mycobacterium. The sequence goes on along the minus strand of NZ_JAVKSG010000089.1, from coordinate 3,037 downwards.
GGCAGCGGCTGTGTAAGCGCTGCGGCTTATCGGCCTCCGAGCAGGTCACCCGCCGCGACAACAAAGGCCACCAGGTCACGTCGACACGTTGGTTTCATCCAAAGCTGTTGGGAACAGACGTGTCTCACACCAGTCTGCGCCTGACGGTGCGAGCACGGATGGGACAGACCGTCGAAGACTTGGAGCGCGCGGTTCCAGCGATCCGCGACGCTGCGGGCGCACACTCGGCGCGGTCTGTCGTCGTCTCGCCCGGGACGCTCCGGATCGAGCTGGTCATGCGGGAACAGCTGTCGACAATAGGTCACGCGGCACCGCCGACGGCAGTTGCGACAACACGAGTGACACTCGGGCGATGCGAAAACGGGTCAGCGTGGACCTTACCTTTGAGCGGCCGGCACACCCTCACTGTGGGCTGCTCAGGTGCGGGCAAAGGTTCGGTCTTCTGGGGCATCGCTGGCGGGCTCGGCCCCGCTGTTGCTGCCGATGTGGTTCGCCTGGTGGGCATCGACCTGAAGTACGGCATCGAATTGTCAGTCGGCGCTCAATTGTTCACCAAGATCGCGACCACAGAGGCCGATGCGGTAGAAACCCTTGCCGCACTGGAGAAATTGATGGACAAGCGTGGCACCGCGATGGCAGGTCGCACCCGTGAGCACAGTCCGAACAAATCCGCTCCGCTGGTCGTGCTGCTGATCGATGAACTGGCCGGAGCCACCGCTTACATGAGCGACCCGGCCCTGCGTAAAGAAGCCGCTGCGTCGTTGTCGCGAATCCTCACCAAGGGCCGTGCGCTGGGAATCGTGGTTGCGGCGTTCCTACAAGACCCACGAAAAGAAGTCCTGCCGATGCGGGGCCTGTTCACTCAGACCATTGCGCTTCGACTGCGATCCCGAGACGAAGTCACGATGGTTCTCGGCGACGGGATGGCCGATGCAGCACCCGCACACCGAATCAGCCCTGAGAGTCCGGGCACCGGCTACGTCATCGCCGAGGACGGCCAAGTGACCAAGGTGCGATCCGACTTCTGGTCCGATGAGCAAATTCACTCCGCTGCAAGGCAGTACGGGCGGAAGCACACTGCCGGAGGTAAGGGCGATGAGTGACGATTGGTCCATCCTCGAACCACCTGACAAGGATCAGCTGGCACGGCATGCCGATGATCTGACCCACCGTGCCAACCTCGTCTGCAGACACGGATGGGCCGAGTACCGGCATCGATGGTCCTGCGGCGAGGTCCTGGGCACCGCTCTGGTCCTGGGCGACGACGTCGAACTCCAGCGATGCGGCGAGACAACGGATTCCGCATTGGAGCGGTGGGCATACGACCTCTGGGGTATTACAGGCGGTCAATCCGACGTCGACGCCGGTTTGCAGCGCACGCGCGCCTGGTTTGACTCGATCCGCGCAGCGAGGTGACGCAGTGGTCACTCACGGCATCAGGGAGGCTCTCGTCGCGACGGGAAACTTCCCAGAATTACTGACCGCTGAGCAGATTTCAGTACTGCTCGGCGTGTCAGCCGCAACGCTCAACCGCTGGGCCGCGCTTCGGGAAACCACCGGCGAACAAATCGGGCCGCCCTGCTACACGCTGTCAGAGCGGGTACGCCGCTGGGACTGCGCCGAAGTCCGGTCATGGTTGAAACAGGTGCGTCGATAGTGGCCGGCAATACTCCGCGCGGAATCCGTAAGCGCGTCAACGCCGCTGGCGATCCCCGCTACCAAGTGCGATACCTGGTCCGCGATCCTCAAGCGCCATCAGGCTGGGTCGAGACGTCGGCCACATTCCGGACGCTGCGCGAGGCGAAGGCGTTCAAATCCGAACGAGACAACGAAGCTGCACTCGGCGCTCGTCGGTTCGATCCACGCCTTGGCCGCACGCCGCTGAGCCGGGTCTGGACGCAGTTCTCCGATTCAAAGAAACCCGCGGTCTCGCCGAAGACCTGGAGCGGCTACACCCAGCACTGGGAATTGCGCATCGCACCCCGCTTCGGCCATGTGCCCGTCGACGAACTCACCCGCGCAGATGTTCAGACATTCGTCGACGGCCTGCTGGTCGGACCGTGGGCGAAGGTTTCCACGCTGCGACTCTTGCGTTCGATTCTCGATGTTGCCCACCAGGACGGCCGCATTCACCGCAACCCGGCCCTCGGCGTCTCGGCGGGACGTATCCCCGAGCGTGAACGTCACCGCTATCTGAGCGTCAAGGAGGTCCACCAACTCGCTGCCGCGTGCGGCGATCAGGGCGACGTCGTGATCATCCTCGCCTACACCGGCCTGCGATGGTCCGAACTCGTCGGCCTCCGCGTCAAGGACATCGACCTGCCCGCCCGTCGTCTGTACGTCCGGCGCGCTGCGCCCGAAGTCGAAGGCCGGATCGTCATCGGCCCCACCAAGACGGTGGCCGGGACTCGAACCATCCCGCTCCCCCAAGTCGTCGTTGACGCCTTGAAACCGCGCGTCGCCGGCCGCGCTGCCGATGAGCCTGCCGTCACATCACCCAACGGAAAAATGCTGAGGTCCAACAACTGGCGTAGGCACACTCACTGGAACAACGTGCTCAAGAAGACAGGCCTGGCACCGTTGACCATTCACGAACTGCGCCACACCTACGCCAGCTTGGCCCGCAAGTCCGGCGCTGACCTGCGCTACGTCCAGAAGACCATGGGCCACTCCACGCCAACTGTCACCGCGAACATCTACAGCGACCTCTATGCCGACGAACTAGACCACGTGGCGACCAACCTCGATCATCTTCACGCGACTGAGATTCACACCCCAAAGACCGGACAAGAACCGGACGAAATCAACCATCCACCGAGTGCATAATCCGTGTCAATGCAGGTCAAAGATGGTGGCCAGGGCCGGGATCGAACCGGCGACCTTCCGCTTTTCAGGCGGACGCTCGTACCAACTGAGCTACCTGGCCGGAAGGCACTGTCTGCATCCGGAGTGCCGTACCTATGGCGACCCTGACGGGACTCGAACCCGCGACCTCCGCCGTGACAGGGCGGCGCGCTAACCAACTGCGCCACAGGGC
>NZ_JAVKSG010000088.1:0-11353 GCF_039583785.1 Mycobacterium sp. | reverse complement strand
CCCCCTTGATTACTACGTTGCGTAGTAGTAAGATGTAAAGTCGGCAGGTGGGACGGTAATTCGCGATGAGCTCTCCAACTGGCACGCTGTTCTTCGACGGAGCATGCGGAATGTGTACGCGCTCCAGGGATTTACTGCTCAAGTTCGATCGCACCGGCAACATACAGACCGAGCCCTTGCAGAGCCCTGGTGTCGCCCAGCGGCTGGGCATCGAGCCGGAGACCTTGTTGGATTCGATCCGCTGGCTGGATTCGTCGGGTGTGGTCTACTCCGGTGCCGAGGCCGCGAATGCGGCCGTCTCCGCGGCGGTCGGTACTCGAACGCCATTGGTGGTCTATCGAATTCCCGGCATCCGCTTCGTCGAAGACGCCGTATACCGGTGGGTCGCGGCACACCGCTACAAATTCCCGGGGACGACGCCGTACTGCGAGTCACACCCCGCCGCTTGCTAAGCCCGCCGCGGAGGCCACAGCACAAACCGCGAGACCCGGTCGATCACGCCTTGGTATTCGGGCCGTCGCTCGAGGCTGCGGGTCTCCATCATCGGGATGCTGCCGCCCAGGAACATGCCCAACATCCCCACCGCGCCGAGGCAGAGCCACCACGCGTCCAACGGCGAGACCGCCACGCCGAACAGCGCCAGGGCCACCCAGAAGCCGAACTCCCCGAAGTAATTCGGATGCCGCGACCAAGACCACAGTCCGCGGTCCATCGCCTCACCGTCGGCCTTGTGCCGGACGAAGCGGTGCATCTGCACGTCGGCCACCAACTCGAGGGCCACCGCGGCAAGGCCCACCACGAACGCCGCATCGGTCAGCCAGCCGATGTCGCCACGGGACCAGGTCACCGCCGCATACACCGGCAACATGCCGGCGAACACCAGAAGCGTCGGGATCACATGGATCGCCACCAGGTCCACCACGAATTCCCATCGCCCGGCCTTCTCGCGGAACATCGGATACCGCCAATCCTCATGGTGCAGGCCGGGAAAGGCGTACAGCCAATTGGCGGTCAGACGGATCGCCCACAGCACCACGACCAACGCGATCAACCAACACCGCAACTGCTGCAACCCCGACTGGCTCCACCAATAGAACAGCAGCACGGGCGGCATCACACTCCAGTACGCGTCGTAGAAACTCGAATTCCGGTAGGCCCGGCTGAACGCGAAGATCACCAGCGTGGCCAACAGGTCGGCACACAGCGTGTCCACCAACAAACGGCCGGTGTGCAGACCCCACGCCAACCAGGCCGCGCCGGTGGCGATCGCGACGACGTAGGCCACGCCCACCAGGGCCAGTGAGTGTGCCTTGCTTCTCATCGTTTCCTCCCCCAATGCGGGCTTTTGAGCGCCTCGAGCGCTTCGATGACGTAGCGCTCGAGGGCCCGCGGTTTCTTGCTCGATTGGCGAACCCATTGCTGAAACGCGAAATCCGCTGCTGCAAAGGCTAGTTGAACCAGCAAGGCCGGCCGGATATCGCTGCCGGAGTTGACCCCCATCCGGGCCGCGACCAGCTTGGTCGCCCGCTCCTTGTCGGCGGGCAGGTGCACGGTCAGCTTGCCGAGCAAATCGGGGGCGCCCAGCAGAGCCGCCCGCCACTCTTCGGTGTCGGCCACCCCGAACGACCGGGTGCGGGTGATGATCGCGTTGATCAGCGCGACGTCGGGCTGTTCGGCGGCCGGGCGCTCTTCGAGCAGCCCGACGATCGCGGTGCTGCCATGCCGAACCGGCGCCAGCAGCAACTCCTCCTTCGTCGGCACGTAGCGAAAGAAGGTGCGCGGTGAAACCCCTGCGGCCGAGGCGATTTCCTCAGTCGTCACGGCGTCGTAGCCTCGCTCGATGAACAGCCGGAAGGCGGCCCGGCGGATGTCGGCCAAGATCTGCGCGCGCTGCCGGTCGCGCAGCGACTCGGTCATCGGAAGCAGCCGTTCCCGCCGTCGACGTGGATGGTCTGCCCGGTCACAAAGGTCGCGTCACTGCTGAGCAGGAACGCGACCAGAGCCCCCACGTCGTCGCGAACGTCGCCGATGCGCTTCATCGGAACTGGACGTACCGCTTTGACGTAGTCGTCCGGCGCGAACTGCTTGCACAGCTTGACGCCGTCGGACTCGGCGAACGGGCAGACCACAGGGCGTCGGCAGAGGCATCGCCGCTGCGCTGTTGCAACGCGGAGCGTCGGTGCTGTTGGTCGACGCCCTGGGCGCCGACGGTGACGATCGCGACGTGGCCGTGCATCGAGTCCGGGTGGGTGTAGCTCATGCGGCCGCTCCCATTTGCAGCGGCACACCCCGGTGCATCTCGTAGCTGCTGCGCGCGTCGCCGGGTAGCTCGATGAATTCGACCGGGCTCCCGTCCGGGTCTTTGATGAAAGACATTCGCACGCCGCCGACCACCCGGCCCTCCTGTTGGCTGTCCGCCTGCAGCGTCGCATCGAAAGGGTCAGCGGAGATCAGGGTTTCGAAAACGACGTCCATGCCCAGCGCATCGCGATAGAACTCCACGGCACGGTCCATGTCGGTCACCCCGACGACGAGATGGCAGAACGAGAGACCAGTCGGCGCGGCCATCAGGTGCTCGAAGCCAGGCCTGCGGCCGGGTGGCCGGCGAACAGCGGCAGGTCCAGGTAGGTTTTGATGCCGGGTTCGGCCGCGCAGACGTCGGGGATGGCGTTGACGCAGTGATTGGCGGTGACGACGACGCCCGGGTTCTTTACCAGCCCTTCGGCGATCGTCGCCGGCTGCAGGCCTTTGAAGGTGAGACTCACGTCGGGGTCACCGGTGATCTCGACCTCGAAGCGCTCACCGCGGTCGCCGAAATCCCATGCGGGTGCGAGGTTTTCCTCGCCCATCAGCCAGTTGACCGCCGCCGTGATCACCGGTTCACCGTCGACCAGCGCCTGCCAGCGGAACCGGCGCGCGGCCACGCTGCCAGCGGTGATCGGGAACGGGGCATAGTCGATCTCCGCGGTCGCCACGGCTACGTCCTGGATGGTTACGATGTCGGGGTCGATGCGAAACCCCATGTGGTCGGCGATCATTCGCACCGACTGCTTGAAGCCGGCCTGCAACAGGCCGGCCATGGGTCCTTGCATGGCCTCTTCCGGAGTGCCCCCGAAACCCATGATGTGGCGCACCACGTCCGGCGCGTTGTAGGTCCGGATGTCGGAGAACTCTTCAGCGCGCACGTGGGTGACGGCCGAGCACAACGACGAAATCATCAGCGGGAAGCGCTCGGTGATGCCGCCGGGGTGAATGCCTGACCCGTGCAGAGTCACTCCGGCTTCGACGGCGGCGTCGTCGACCGCCCGGTGCCGCGGGTTGCCGGGATCGGGGTACACCCAGCCCACCGGCGTCACGATGTTCTTGCCGGACCGCAGGATCGCGATGACCTCGTCGTCGTTGGGAATCAGCGGGCTGTACACCACGCAGTCGGCGTCGAGCGCCAACACCTCGTCGATACTGGAGGTCGCGACGACACCGACGGGTTCGATGCCGAGGATCTCGCCGACGTCGTGGCCGTCCTTGTCCGCGCTGTGTACCCAGCAGCCGGCCAATTCGAGTTGCGGGTGGTTCAGCACGCATGCGATGGCGGCCTTGCCGACGCCACCGGTGGCCCACTGGATGACACGCAACGTGGCGGGGTTTGTCATGGATGGCAGATTATGTCCTGCTGGCAGTCACTGTCAACGATGACGAAGGGTCGGCGGATGGGCATTCTCGACGGCAAGAGCGCGATCGTCACCGGCACCAGCCGGAGAGTCGGCGTCGGAATCGCACACGAGTTACTGCGAGCCGGCGCCACCGGAGTCGGCTGCGCCCGTTCCCCCTGCCCACCATTCCCGGCATCGAAGCCCACTGGTCGCCGCGGGCATCCCGGCAGGGTCCCGCGATGACCGCGAACTTCGGGTCCTTCGTCTTGCCGAAAGACGACCCGACCGGTGAAAAGCATTTCGCAGCAGTGCCATTGCAGCGCGCGGGTGAGCCAGAAGAAGTCGGCAGGGTGTGCGTGTTTTTGGCCGGGGGCGCCGCGGACTTCGTCAACGACACGACCATCGAGTTCGACGGCGGGGTGTTCTACGACGCCGGGCTGAAGACCATTACCGACCTGCTGTAGCGGTGGCCAGGCTGCGCTGGGACCGGCCGGAGTATTCGGACAGCGGGCGGATCAGCGCGTTGGAGCCGGCTTGCTCGATGATGTGTGCGGTCCAACCGGTGATCCGGCTCATCACGAAAAGCGTCGTGAAGCTCGGGATGTCGAATCCCATCAGGTAGTAGGCCGGCCCGGTCGGAAAGTCCAGGTTCGGTTTGAGGCCGGTCGCGGCGAACATCTCGATTTCCAGGATGCGGTAGATGTCCAGCCAGCGCTGCCCGTCGCGGGTGTCGACGACCCGGGTCAGCGCGTCCTTCATCGTCGGCACCCGCGAGTCACCGTCCTTGTAGACCCGGTGCCCGAAGCCCATCACCTTGTCCTTGCGGGATAGCTTGCCGTGCAACCACTCTGCAGCCCTCGACGGCTCGCCGATCTCGATCAAGTCGCGCATGACGGCCTCGTTGGCCCCGCCGTGCAGCGGGCCCTTCAACGCGCCGATCGCCGCCGTCACCGCGCTGTAAATGTCCGACTGCGTCGAGGTCACCACCCGCGCAGCGAATGTGGAGGCGTTGAAGCTGTGCTCGGCGTACAGGATCATCGACTGCTCGAACGCCGACACGATCACCGGCTCGGGGACCTCACCGAAGCACATGGTCCAGAAGTTCTCCGCATAGCCGAGAGCGGCGTCCGGCGCGATCGGCGGCAGTCCCCGCCTGCGACGCATGTCGGCAGCGACAATGGTGGGCAACACCGCGAACATGCGCAGCGACTTGGCGAAGTTGGCCGCTTCGGCACTGTCGTCCTCTTCGGGATCCTCGGCTCCCAGATAGCTGATCGCGGTGCGCACCACATCCATCGGATGGCAGTTGTCGGACAGCTTGGACAGCATCGACAGCATCGACCGGTCCACCCGCCGACTGGCCCGCTCGCGCTTGTTGAACATTGCCAGCTCACCCTCGCTGGGCAGTTCGCCGTGCCACAGCAGGTAGGCGACCTGCTCAAAGCTGCAGTGCGCAGCCAGATCCTGCACCGGATAGCCGCGGTAAGTCAGTGAGTTGGTCTCGGGCACCACCTTGGAGATCGCGGTGGTGTCGACGACGACGCCGGCCAGTCCCTTGTGGATCGTTGCACTCATTGGTTGCCTCCGAAGATGTTCTCGTCGAACTGGGCGTAGTCGGCGTAGCGCAGCAGATCGTAGAGACGCGTGCGGTGCTGCATCCGGTTGAGCAACCCGGATTGTGTTCCCTTGGAGTTGATTTCGCGCAGGCCGTCTTCCACTGCGAACATCGCCAGACGCAACGTGGTAACCGGGTAGATCACCACGTTGTAGCCGATGTCGGTCAGCTGCGAGGCGGTCAGCAGCTCCGAGCGGCCGAACTCGGTCATGTTGGCCAGCAGCGGAACATCCACGGCGGCACGGAATTTCTCGAAGTCGGCGGGGCCGGCCAGCGCTTCGGTGAAAATCAGATCCGCACCCGCGTCGGCGTAGACCTTCGCACGTTCGATGGCGGCGTCGATGCCTTCGATGCCGGCGGCGTCGGTGCGGGCGCAGATGACGAAGTTGGGGTCGCGGCGCGCTGCCACCGCGGCGCGTAGCCGTTTGACCATATCCGCTTTTGGAACAACGGCTTTGCCGTCGAGGTGACCACAGCGCTTGGGGTTCACCTGGTCCTCCAGATGACAGCCGGCCAGCCCGGCGTCCTGCAGCAGCGTGATGGTGCGCGCGGCGCTCACCGGCTCGCCGAATCCGGTGTCGGCGTCGATCAGCGTGGGCAGGTCGGTGACTCCAGCGATCTGCGCACCCCGTCCGGCGACTTCGGTGAGCGTAGTCAGCCCGATGTCGGGCAGGCCGAGGTCGGCCGAGAGCGCCGCACCCGAGACGTAGACGCCGTCGAATCCGATCTCGGCGACGAGCTTGGCCACCAGCGGAGAGAATGCTCCCGGGAAGCGCTGGAGTCGACCAGAATTCAGACCAGACCGAAACGCCGCGCGCTTGTCGGCGGCACTAGATGCCGCACCCAGCAGACCGGTCACCGGAAGATACCGGACGGGACTGATAGGTCCGACGGCGCCAGCACCTCGGGCAGCACCCGCACATTCAGCGCGACCAGGTCACCGCCCTTCAGCGCGCTGACGTCTTGAACGGCGTCTAGAAACCGTTGCTGCTCAGCGGAATCCACCACACCGTCGGCGAGCCCGCGGAATTTGCCGATGTACTGTTCCCGCTCGAACGGCCGGGCGCCCAAGGGGTGGGCATCAGCGACGGCGAGTTCGTCGCTGATCACCTCGCCGCTCTTGAAGGTCACCTCCGCCCGTGCGCCGAACGCCTTCTCCGCTGGGTCGTCCGAGTGGTAGCGGCGGGTCCACTCCGGGTCCTCGACCGTGCAGATCTTGTGCCACAACTCGACGGTGTCGGGCCGGTGCGCCCGCTCCGGGGCGTAGGAGAGTTCGTGGTCCCAGGTGCCGTCCTGCAGCGCAACGGCGAAGATGTAGGGCAGCGAGTGATCCAGCGTCTCCCGCGAGGCATCCGGGTCGAACTTCTGCGGGTCACCCGATCCGGTACCGATCACGTAGTGGGTGTGATGGCTGGTGTGCAGCACGATCGTGGCGATCTGGTCCAGGTCACCGATTCGCTCGCGCAACCGGCGGGCGAGATCGATCGGCGCCTGACTCTGGTATTCGGCCGAGTGCTCCTTGGTGTAGGTGTCCAGGATGGCGCGCTTGGCCTCGCCCGGCTCGGGCAGCGGCACCCGGTAGGTGTGTTCGGGACCCGACAACAGCCAGGCGATGACACCGTCCTCCCCCTCCCAGATCGGCGCGGGCGCACCTTCGCCGCGCATCGCGCGGTCGACCGCCTCGATGGCAACCTTGCCGGCCAGCGCGGGCGCGTAGGCCTTCCAGCTGGAGATAGCCCCTTTGCGGGACTGCCGGGTCGCGGTGGTCAGGTGCAGTGCCTGCCCGATCGCCTGGTAGATGGTGCCGACGTCGAGCCGCAGCATGGTGCCGAGCCCGGCGGCCACCGACGGACCCAGGTGCGCGACATGGTCGATCTTGTGCTCGTGCAGGCAGACTCCCTTGGCCAGGTTGACCTGGATCTCGTAGGCGGTGGCGAGGCCGCGGATCAGATCGCTGCCCCGGACACCCAACTGCTGCGCGACCGCGACCAACGGCGGGATGTTGTCGCCGGGGTGGGAGTACTCGGCGGCCAGAAACGTGTCGTGGTAATCGAGTTCGCGGACCGCCACGCCATTGGCCCAGGCCGCCCACTCGGCCGAGTAACTGCCGTCGACACCGAACACGGTTGCACCCGGGCGGGCGCGGTGCGCCAACGCTTGCTGACGGGCGGTGGTGACCGGACGACGGACCACGGAGGCGGCGCTGACCGCGGCGTTGTCGATGATCCGGTTGATCACCATGGCCTCGGTCTCCGGTGCCACCGCGACCGGGTCGGCGGCCACCTGCGCGATCTTGTAGGCCAGGTGTTCGGTGACCGGAAAGTCGTCGGCGCTGCGGTGGGTCCGCACCTCGTGGATCAACATGATTCGCACACTATGCACACTCGGACCCATGCGGAAGTACCTGCATGTGCGTAATTTTGCGTCCTGATCCGGCGCAAATTGCGAATGTTGTGTACGCCGTCGCGGAGTAGAGTTCCGACGCGTGGCGACGATGTTTTCGGGTGCCCGGCTGCGGCGGCTGCGAAACGAGCGCGGCCTGAGTCAGGCGGCGCTGGCCCGGGCGCTGAATCTGTCCACCAGCTACGTCAACCAACTGGAAAACGACCAGCGACCGATCACCGTCCCGGTGCTGCTGGCCCTCACCGAGCGGTTCGATCTGCCGTCGAGTTACTTCTCCACCGATTCCGATGCCCGGTTGGTGGCCGACCTGTCCGACATGTTCACCGCCACGGCTCCTGACGGCTCCGTCAGCCCCGGGCAGATCGAGGAGTTGGTGGCCCGGATGCCCGAGGTGGGCCGCAACCTGGTCGCGGTGTACCGCCGGCTGCGGGATGCCACCGAGGAGTTGGAGGCCTATCGCTCGCATGCGACAACCGAGACGCCGGTGCCGACCGAGCGACCGATGCCGTTCGAGGAGGTCCGGGACTTTTTCTACGACCGGAACAACTACGTTGGCGACCTCGACGAAGCGGCCGAGCGGATGTTCGTCGAAAACGGAATGACGCTGGGCGGCTTGGATGGTCAACTGTCGGCCTTGATGGGCGACCGGTTCGGGGTGCGGGTGGTGGTCGACGCCGACCTCGGCGAGCACGCCAAGCGTTCCTACCAGCCTGACGTCAAGGTGCTGCGGATCGCCCGCTGGCTGGGGCCGGGTCAGCGCGCGTTTCAGATCGCCACTCAGCTGGCCCTGGTGAGCCAACCGGAACTGTTGTCGGCGATCTTGGATTCAGGCTCAGCCACCGAGCTCACCCCCGAATCCCGCGGCGTCGCCCGTATCGGTCTGGCCAACTACTTCGCCGGCGCATTCTTGCTGCCGTACCGTCAATTCCATAGCGCCGCAGTGGAATTACGCTACGACATCGACCTGCTGGCCCGCCGCTTCGAGGTCGGCTTCGAGACGGTGTGCCATCGGCTATCGACATTGCAGCGGCCACAGCTACGCGGAGTGCCGTTCATCTTGGTCCGCACCGACAAGGCCGGCAACATCTCGAAAAGGCAGTCCGCCAACGCATTTCACTTCAGCCGAGTCGGGGGCAGCTGCCCACTGTGGGTGGTGCACGACGCCTTCGCCCAGCCGGGCCGGATCATCACCCAGGTCGCGCAGATGCCGGACGGACGGTCCTACTTCTGGCTCGCCAAGACCACCCCACCCGAAGACCTGGGCTATCTGGTCCAGCACAAGAGCTTTGCCATCGGCCTGGGCTGCGACCTGGTGCACGCCGACAAACTGGTCTACTCGACCGGGATCGCGCTCGACGACCCGAACACTGCCGTCCCGATCGGGGCGGGCTGCAAAATCTGCAACCGCACGTCTTGCGCGCAGCGCGCGTTCCCCTACCTGGGTGGACGCGTCGCCGTCGACGAAAACACCGGCAGCGGCCTGCCCTACTCCCCGGCTACTCGGCTTGCCTAACCGGCGGCCGGTAGAACAACGCCAGCTGGCCGAGCGCGCCCCCGATGCCCAGCAGCAACGAACCGAACAGTCCGTGCCAGCCGGGGTGGAACAACTGGTCCCCGAAGATCTCGTAGTCCAGGCTGAGTCTCCCGGGCCCGGTCGTGGCGATGGTGACCGCGGTGACGGCCAGGATCAGGTTGTACTCCCAACCCTCCTTGACGATGAAGAACCCGTTGTGGCGGTGCACGGTCCATGCGGCGACCAGCATCAGCGCGACGAAGCCAGCGGCAGGAATGGGCGTGAGCAGGCCCGCGGCCAGGCCGAGACCGGCGGCGATTTCGGTGGTGGCGGCGACGACGGCCTGGAATGTGCCGTACTTCATCCCGATGCTCTCGAACCAGCCTGCGGTTCCGGGGATGCGCCCGCCGCTGAAGAATTTGTTGTAGCCATGCGCGGCCAGCGTCAAGCCCAGCACCAGCCGCAGGATCAGTAACCCGACGTCGTAGGCATCAGTCATAGCCGCCAACCTAGATCATCCGGTACGCACGGGATGGGCAAAGGTGTCCCGCCAGCCGTAGTCGGCGCAAAAGTTCCGCGACTAGATTTCGGCGTCCAGCCGGGCGACATAGTCATCGATGTCGCCGATCGCCGACTCCGCCGCGTGCACGCTGACGGTCACGGTGTCGCCAATACCCCAGACGCCGTGAACAAGGCCCATCGCCGGCGACAGCTCCGGATACACGGCGGTTGAAAGTACCGGTGCGTCGCCAAATGTGAAATCGGCAGGCCCGCGAGGGAAGCTTGAGATGACGGTGTTGCCGGACACCTGCGACGGCTGGACGCCAGGGTCGAAAAGGCCGACGCCCCAGCGCAGCAGCGGAGCCGGCGTCGTGGCAAAGGCACGGTCCGCCGCTCTTGCCGCGGGGTGCTCTGACCGGCGGCGAGCATTGGCCAGGTCCGCGGCGATCCGGTGCAGCCGCTCTGGCCGACGCAGGCCCGGATACAACCCGACGGTGACATTGGCAAAGTGGTTATGAGCATGCGGCACACCGGGTTTAGCCATCGTCACCTCGGCTATGAGGGACTCGGCCGCGTCGTTCAGGTGGCTGGAGAGCGCACCGGACACGGCGGCCAGAGCCGCGACGGTGGCTGTTGGGCCGTCTAGCTGCGTGCGGTGTCGCACCAGCGTGCGCACCGAACGCGTGCCCGACGGGCGGGAATTGATGGACAGCGCCTGTTGGGCGCCGATTGCCGACGGCAGCAATCCGGCGCGGGTGTCACGGCGCTGCCGGCGATGGGCACGCGCGGCTTCAATTGCGCGCCAGGGCAGGAAGCCCGGCGCCTCACGCGCCACGTCGGGCACCGGACTCTCCCGCCCGAACAGCCACGCGGCCAATGCCGCGGCCCGTCGGCCGTCGCACAACGCGTGCGCGGACTGCATGACCGCAACCGTGCGCGGGCCGGTGCCGCCCGGGACGCCGCGCACCGGCGCGAACAGATGCAGGCGCCACGGCGCCCGACGGGCGTCAAGCTGGTTGCCGGCCAGCCCGGCGACCGCGCGCAGGCAGCTTGGCCAGCTGTCGTCGTCAAGATGGTGTCGCACGATCCGGTCGGGCTCGACCGTGGTCGACACCCAGCGCGGGTAGGTCAATGGCGATCCGTCTTCCACGCGGACCGTCAGGGCGTGGCACGCATTGGCTCGAATCCGGATTTTTTCGACGGCGTGTTCGAAATCCGTTGGCAACCCATCGAATACGTAGAGCATGAGCAGGTCGCTGGGGATCTTGGCCGACATCCAGTAGAACTGCGCGTCGACCGCAGTCATTCGCGTCGGCATGTCCGGCATCTTAGTTATCCACAGTTGGACGGTTATCCGCAGATGCGGCTTTGTGGGGTGCGGGGCGTCGGACTCCGGCGTTACTATTCAAACATGTGTTCTAGTAGTCGGGAAGAGGTCGTCGCGGTGCTCGACGGTCTTCGGGCTGCGGTCACGCGCGCGCTGGATCTGAGGTTCGAGGTGTTGACCACCCCGGAGCGGCTGAACGTGTTAGAGAGCGTGGAGGTGGTGCGCCGTCAGCTGCCCGCGGTGGAGCATCCGCTGCTCAACCAACTCGCCGCACAAGCTTCTGCAGCCGAGTTGGGCGGCAAACTGGCGGCGGTGCTGGCCGACCGGCTGCGGATCAGCCGCAC
>NZ_JAVKSG010000087.1:0-11371 GCF_039583785.1 Mycobacterium sp. | reverse complement strand
CAAGCCTTGACGACCACGCGCTCAAAATAGGTGAGGCACGACCACCGGCTACGCGCTCAAAGTAGGTGAGGCACGCCACCGTGGACATGCCGACAATAAAAGCCAGTCAGGCTTAAAAGGACAGTGTGTCCGCGGTCAGGACTTGCTCAACTTGGTGTTGTAGGCGCTGGTGGAACGCCCGAGTGCCTCGACTTCCTGGTCCATCCGGGGCAACAGCTCCGCCGCGGTCTTGGCGATCGGGTTCTCGCCGACCGGCATCGACAGCAGCGGCTTGAGCCAGCGGAAGTACCCCACCCAACCCGGGCAGTACACCCGGCGCTTGCGCTGCTCGATGCCCTTGACGAAGGCCGCCGCGCAGTCGTCCACCGAGGTGGTCTGGTTCAGCGGCCACGGCAGCTTGGACAGCAGCTCGGTGAACGACGGCAGGTCGGCCTTGGTGTCGCGAACCAGCGCGGTGTCGATCCAGGACATATGCGCCGAGCCGACGGTGACGCCATGGCCGGCGACCTCGAGTCGCAATGCGTTGGCGAGATGCTCGACGCCCGCCTTCGACGCGTCGTACGGGATCATCCCGGGGGCGGCGGCGAAGGCCGCCAACGACGACACCACCAGCACATAGCCTTTGGTTTCGATCACCGCGGGCAGCGTGGCGCGCACGGTGTGGAACACCCCGGTCAGGTTGACGTCGATGACCCGCTTGAACGCCTCGGGGTCGACCTGCAGCACCGATCCGTAGCTGGCGATGCCGGCGTTGGCGACCACGACGTCGATGCCGCCGAACTTCTGGACGGCCTGCTCGGCGGCGGACTCCATCGCGGCCAGGTTGCACACGTCAGCGACCGCGGTCAGCACATGCTCGTCGCCGCCGAGTTCGGCGGAGATGGTCGCCAGTGCGGCCGCGTCCAAGTCGGTCAGCACCAGCTTGGCGCCCTTGGCGTGCAGGCGGCGGGCCACCTCGGCCCCTATCCCGTGGCCACCACCGGTGATGAATACGACTTGCGAGTTCACTGACGTCATGGCCGCAACCTACCCTCTAACGCCGCGCTGAGGACAATTCCACCCCCAGCAGTGCATCGGTCAGGGCAGCCACGGCCGGCGGCGCCTCAGCGTCGTGGCCGCCGTACTCCAGCGCATCGGTTGTCCAACCATCAAGTGCAGCAAGCGCTTTGGGCGTGTCCAGATCGTCGGCGAGATACTGGCGGACCCGGGCGATCACGTCACCGGCAGCCGGGCCGGCGGGCAGCGCGGTCGCGGCCCGCCAGCGCTGCAGCCGGGCCGTGGAATCGTCGAGCACCTGCGGCGTCCACTCGCGGTCGGACCGGTAATGCCCGGCCAGCAGGCCCAACCGGATGGCGACGGGATCGACGCCCTCGGCGCGCAGCCCGGACACCAGAATCAAGTTGCCGCGGCTCTTGGACATCTTGTGGCCGTCGAGGGCGATCATGCCGGCGTGCACATAGTGGCCGGCGAATCGCCTTTCACCGGTGACGGATTCGGCGTGCGCGGCGGTGAACTCGTGATGCGGGAAGATCAGGTCCCTACCGCCGCCCTGGATGTCGAGGCCGCTGCCGATGCGGCTGAGCGCGATCGCCGCGCACTCGACGTGCCAGCCCGGCCGGCCAGCGCCGAACGGCGAAGGCCAGCTCGGCTCACCCGGCCGGGTGGCCCGCCACAGCAGCGCGTCGAGCCGATCGGTCTTGCCCGCCCGATCCGGGTCGCCGCCGCGCTCGGCGAACAGCGTCAGCATGGTGTCGCGGTCGTAGCCGGATTCGTAGCCGAACTGCGGCGTGGCGTCGGCGCGGTAGTACACGTCGGGGAACTCGGCATCCTCGACGACGTAGGCGGCTCCGGAGGCGAGCATTTTCTCGACAAGCTCGACGACCTCGGCCACCGCGTCGGTGGCCGCGACGTATTCGCGCGGCGGCAACACCCGCAGCGCGGTCATGTCGTCGCGGTACAGCTGGGTCTCGCGGGCCGCCAGGTCGCGCCAATCGATGCCGTCGCGGTCGGCCCGCTCCAACAGCGGATCGTCGACGTCGGTGACGTTCTGCAGGTAGTGCACGTCGTGGCCGAGGTCGAGCCACAGCCGGTGGATCAGGTCGAACGCCAGGTAGGTGGCGGCGTGGCCGAGGTGGGTGGCGTCGTACGGCGTGATGCCGCAGACGTACATGGTGGCGGTCGGCCCGGCCGACACCGGGCGCACCTGACGATCGGAGCTGTCGTACAGCCGCAGCTCTGGGCCGCGTCCCGGCACTACAGGTAGGGGTGCCGAAGGCCAGGACTGCATACCGTCGACTCTAAGGTGTCGCTAGCCTGCCAACCGGATCGCGCCCAGCAACAGATCCGCCAACTCGGCGCGACACATCAGGAAGTCGGGCAGATACGGGTCGGGCCGGTTGTAGATCATCTCGGAACCGTCGAGGCGAGACGCGTGCATGCCGGCCGCCAGAATCACACCCGCCGGGGCGGCCGAGTCCCACTCCCATTGCCCGCCGGCGTGGATGTAGGCGTCGGCGTCGCCGCGCACCACCGACATCGCCTTGGCGCCGGCCGAGCCGATCCGGACGAACTCCACGTCCAGCTGCCGGGCCAGGTAGTACAGCACGGCCGGCGGACGATTGGAGCTGGCGGTGATCCGGATCGGGCCGGAAAGCGTTGCGGTAGGGGCAATTACGGTATCGCTGCGATGCAACTCCGCCATCGCCGGCAGAGCGACCGCGGCGTCGGTGATCGCGCCGTTCGGACCGCCGTGTCGTTGCCACAGTGCGACGTGCACGGCCCAGTCGTCGCGGCCCTCCCAGCAGAATTCGCGCGTTCCGTCCAGCGGGTCGACGATCCAGACCCGGTCGGACCGCAGCCGCTTCAGATCGTCGTGCGCCTCTTCGCTGAGCACCGCGTCGCCCGGGCGCTCGGCGTGTAGTCGCTCGAGCAGCAACGCGTTGGCCTGGCTGTCGCCCTCGTCGCCGAGCAGCCACGGGTGGTCGAAACCGACCCGGTCGCGGACGGCCAGCAACAGCTTTCCCGCTTCCTCGGCGAGGTCGGCGGCCAGTGCCGCGTCGCTGAGAGGCTCGGGGTTCACCGGTCCAGTATCACTGACGGCCCGGGCGGTTCGTCACGATCCAGGTGTTGGTGAAGCGTTGCACCGCGCCGATCTCGGCACCGAGACGGCTGACGACGAAGTGCTCCACCTGGCCGCCCACCAGCGGGATATTCACCCGCACGCCTGCGCTGAAGTCCAGCCGCGAACCCGTCCCCGCCGGCACCAGCGACACCGTCCCGACCGCGGACACCGGCGCCCCCGGCACCTTCACCGTGATCGCGCCGCGCGCCGTGCCGTCACCGACCGGACGCCAGGTTTCGGTGCGCGCCATCTCGAACTCACCGGGAACCAACGCGGTAACCACCTTGGGCAGCCGATTCGCCAAGAGGCTGACCGTCAGAGCCGCGGTGACGCTTCCGCCCGGGTCGACGGTCAGCGAATCCAGCGTCGCGGTGCCACCGTCGAAAGCGGCCAGCCTTGCCTGCCAGTAGGTCTCGTCGGCGAATGCGGCCAGGATCTCGTCGACCGCGACGGGCGCGTGCAGCGACAGTGACAGCGAGCGGGACATCGGTCAGAACGCGGGCCAGGGAATCGGGTGGTGCCGGTCTGGGCTCGGCATCACCGGGTGGGCGAGCAGCACCCGGGCTCGCAGCCGCAGCGCCGCGATCTCGGCGCTGCTGAGGTGCTCGGACAGAGCTTCCCCCAGCGAGTCGGCGAGTCCGTCGACCAGACACGACACCCTCTCCAACGTCTTGTCGTCGATTTTCTTGCCGGCCCATCCCCACAGCACGGTGCGGAGCTTGTCCTCGACGTGCAGGCTCACCCCGTGGTCGACGCCGTAGACGTCGCCGCCCAGGCCGCGCAGCACGTGACCGCCCTTGCGATCGGCGTTGTTGATCAGCACGTCGAAGACCGCCATCCGCCACAGCCGGACGTCGTCGGCGTGCACCAACTCGACCGGGTCGCCGGCGTAGTCATAGGCGCGCAGCACCGGCAGATAGCCGCGCGGGCAGCGGTCGGCCGGAACCAGGTCGACCAGATCCAGCTCGGGCCCGGGATCTGAGTCCGGCGTGTCACCGGGCTGGTCCACCCATCGCTGCAGCATCCCCGGGCCGGCCGGGCCATGCCGGATGATGGTGTAGGGCACGATGTTCCAGCCCAGATGCGCCGACACCAGATAGGCGCTGAGTTCGCGGCCGGCCAGGGTGCCGTCGGGAAAGTCCCACAGCGGCTGCTCGCCGGAGATCGGCTTGTACACGCAGTGCACGGTGTGCTCGTCCAGGGTCGCCTCGCACAAAAAGGTGGCGTTGCTCGCCGAGCGGATGCGTCCCAGGACCGTCAACTCGCCGGTGCGTAGTACCGCGCGATCGTCAGGCCTCGGCGTCATCGTCCGGCCCGAGCAGCGCGCTGCGCCGGTAGCCGTTGGTCCGCGCACAAATGTGTCCTTGCGCGTCCAGCGGCTCGTCGCACAGCGGGCACGGTGGGCGACCGGCGGAGATGACGGCGTTGGACCGGGTGGCGAACTCGCGAGCGGACTGCGGGGTCAGGAACACCCGCACGGCGTCGGGTCCCTCGTCGGTGTCGTCGAGCACCACGGACGCGTCGAACTCGGTGTCGCTGACCGCGAGCAGTTCGACGACCACGGTCTGCGCCTCGGAGTCCCAGCCCAATCCCATGGTCCCGACCCGGAATTCCGCGTCGACGGGAGTCACCAGCGGGCTGAGGTCTTCCACCTTGTCGGTCTCCGGCGGAACCGGCGTGCCGAACCGGCGATTCACCTCGACCAGCAGCGCGTCGATCCGCTCGGCGAGCACCGCGACTTGCTGCTTTTCCAGCACCACCGACACCACCCGGGCGTCGTGCACGGCCTGCAGGTAGAAAGTGCGGTTTCCGGGCTGCCCAACGGTCCCGGCGACGAATCGGTCGGGTGAGCGGAAGACGTGGATCGAACGAGACATGACATGTCCAAAATACCGGCTGTGGCAGCGGAGTCGTAAATCCAGGCCTCGGTGGACCGCTCAGTCCGTCGAGCCGCCGACCACCGCATCGTCGGCCGCAGAGTCACCCGCGGGTGCCGGTGGCGGCGTCAGCGCGGACGTCAGGCTGGCCCCGGTGTGGTTGGAGTGCAGCACGAACGGGCGCAGCCGGGTGTAACGGATCACACTGACCGACGCCGGGTCCGCGGAAATCCGCTGGAAGCCATCCAGATGCACACCCAGCGCATCGGCAACGACGGCCTTGATGACATCGCCGTGGGTACAGGCCAGCCATAGCACGTCGCCGTCGTGTTGCTCGGCCAACCTGGCGTCGTGGTCCCGAACTGCGGCGACGGCGCGCGTCTGGACCCCGGCCAACCCCTCGCCGCCGGGGAACACCGCCGCGCTGGGGTGCGCTTGGACCACCGCCCACAGCGGCTCGGAGACCAGGTCGCCGATTTTGCGGCCGGTCCACTCGCCGTAGTCGACTTCGGCGAGCCGCTCGTCGATCTCGACCTCGACACCGAGTGCGGCAGCCAGCGGCTCGAGGGTCTGCCGGCAGCGCAGCAGCGGTGAGCTCGCCACCGCGCGGATCGGCAGCTCACCGAGCCGGTCGACCAGCTCGGCGGCTTGCTGGCGGCCTTTGTCGTCGAGCTCGACGCCTTCGGAGCGGCCGGCCAGCGTGTGCGCGGTGTTGGAGGTGGACCGGCCGTGCCGCAGCAGGATGACCGTCATACCGCCTTCACCGCCCCGGTGGCCAACAGAATCAGCACGGATACGCCGGCCACCACGCGATAGCCGACAAACCAATACATGCTGTGCCGCAACAGGAATCGCAGGAACCACGCCACCGCGGCCAAGCCGACGACGAACGCGATCACCGTCGCCACCAACAGTTGCGGGCCCGTCGCGCTCATACCGTCGCGCACCGGGTGGAACGCGTCCGGGATGGAGAACAACCCGGATGCAAAGACCGCCGGAATCGCCAGCAGGAAGCCGAACCGGGCGGACAATTCGCGCTGCAGGCCACCGAACAGGCCGGCGCTGATGGTCGCCCCGGACCGGGATACCCCGGGCACCAACGCCAACGTCTGAGCCGTACCGACGATGACGGCATCGCGCCAGGTCAGCTGCTCGACGCCGCGGGACTGCCGCCCGAGTCGCTCGGCCAGTGCGATCACCGCCGAGAACACCACCAGCGCAGTCGCGATCACCCACAGGTTGCGCACGCCGGAGCGAATCTCGTCGGAGAACAGCAGACCCAACACGCAGATCGGAATGGTGCCGATGATGACGTACCAGCCCAGGCGGTAATCGACCGCGCGATGAGCCGGGTTCAACAGTCCTTTGAACCACGCCACCAGGATCCGGCCGATGTCGCGGGCGAAGTACACCAAAACCGCTGCCTCAGTGCCCAATTGGGACACAGCCGTGAAAGACGCGCCGGCATCGTCAGCGAAGAAGACCCGGGACACGATGGCCAGGTGGCCCGAGGATGACACCGGTAGAAATTCGGTCAGGCCCTGAACGACGGCCAACACGACAACCTGCCACCACGACATCGCCTGCACCGCATGCACGACGACGACCGTACCGGGTCGCCCACGCCGCCAGGCCGGACAGCCCTGCGGGGTCTAGCTGGACGGCTCGGCGAGGGCAACCGCGTCGCGAACGGCGGCGCCCAGGCTGCGCTGGTCGGTGATGTCGACGTCGACCACAGTTCGTCGCGCCGTGGCGACAATGTCCTCGGGCTGCGGGACCGGACCTTTGAGCCGCGGCCGGTAGACCTCGACCAGCAACTGCTGACCCTCGATGCAAAACGCGAAACTTCGGCCGTCACCGACCTGCCCAAAGCCACTGGCCAGGACTTTCGCGGAGAAGGCACCCAGCCACATGTCCTCGATCGCGAACTGTCCACCTGAGAATTGGCCGTCTTCGGCAACGCTCATAGGCTGACCATACCCCGCTGTCTGTCCCGACCCGCTCTGACTTACCCGACCCGCGCTGCTAGACCACCCTGTTACCCTGGCGAGCCCCCCGAGTACCCGAGAGTTACCCCGTGCCAGCAAACCGTAAACCCGATGCACGCATGCGTCGGACAGCCGCCATGGGCCTGCTGTTTGCCCTCGTGCTCTCGCCGGCGTGCTCGAAGAAGCCCTTCGACGACCTCCCAGCCGGGGGCACACCGGCGCAGGCGGCACAGTCACCCCCGGTGACGCAGACTCCGGCGGGGGTGGTTCGTCCCTTGGCCGCGCGAGCGCAGAGCGCGGTGTTCGACGCGCGGACCGGGAAGCTGGTGACCGTCGCTCCTGGGCCTACCGCAAGCGCGCCGTCAACGCTGGCCTTGATGGGCTCGCAGCAGACATCTCAGCGGGTGATACAGCTGCCCGGGCCGGCGACCGGACTGACCGGCGACAACGCCGGGACCGCCTATCTGTCCACGCACGGTGGCTATTTCATGGTCGACCTGGCGGTCGGCCACGCCACTCGGATGAGCCTTCGTGATGCCGGCGGCATCGACTTCACCGCGATCGCCCGCCGGGCCGACGGCACGGTGGTGTTGGGGACTTCTGACGGGACGCTGTACTTGGTTGGTCCCGGGGCGACTGACGTCAATCGGACGCAAGTGCATTCTCACGTTGATTCGCTTGCTGCTCAAGGCAATACCGTCGCGGTGCTGGATCGCGAACAGACGTCGATTGTCACCGTCGGCGCCGACGGCCGAATTGGGCAGTCGCTGCGCGCCGGTCGGGGCGCGACCACCATGGTGGCCGATTCGGCAGGCCGGTTGCTGGTGAGTGACACCCGGGGCGGTCAGCTGCTGGTGTTCGGGGTCGACCCCTTGATTCTGCGTCAGGCCTGTCCGGTCGCGGATTCCCCGTACGGCGTCGTCGGGTCGCGCGGGTTGGCTTGGGTGTCGCAGACCCTGACGAATACTGTTATTGGTTACGATCTATCGACCGGAATACCACTGGAAAAGGTACGGTACCCATCCGTGCGGCAACCCAACGCGCTGGCCTTCGACGATGCCGCGGGCACGCTATATGTGGTCTCGGGCGACGGCGGGGGCGTCCAAGTCATCGAGCACGCGGCGACGGGCGCGCGTTGACGGCGGCCCGGCACGGCAACCTGCCGGTGGAGTGGAACGCCGACCTGTCCGACGAATACGAGTGGGCCCCTCTGCGTCTGCCACCCGAGGTCACCCGGCTCAGCGCCTCGACCCGACTGTCCATCGAAGCGGAGTACCGCGGCTGGGAATTGACCAGGGTACGGCTCTACACCGACGGGACCCGACGAGTGTTGTTGCGCCGCAGAAGACCTCGCGCCGAAAACGCATCCGGTCAGCCGGACCTGTGACGGTGGGTTCACCCTCGTATACAGCGCTGCGCCGCTTGCTGTTCCTGGTGCCCGCAGAACGCATCCACCGCATCGTGTTCGCCGGGCTGCGCGGCGCCACCGCCACCTCGGCGGTCCGGCGCCAACTGAGCCGCCGGCTGGCGCCGATGGACCCGGTGCTGGCCAGCACGGTGTTCGGCGTCGACTTTCCCGGCCCGCTCGGCCTGGCCGCCGGCTTCGACAAAGACGGAACCGGCCTCAACGCTTGGGGCGCATTGGGTTTCGGCTATGCCGAAGTCGGCACCGTCACCGCCCACGCGCAGCCGGGCAACCCGCAGCCCAGGCTGTTCCGGCTGCCCGACGACCGCGCCCTGCTCAACCGGATGGGCTTCAACAACCACGGCGCCGCCGCACTGGCCGCGAGGTTGGCCGGCCACCGATCCGACGTTCCGATCGGCGTCAACATCGGCAAGACCAAGATCACCGCAGCCGAGGATGCCGCTGCGGACTATCGGGCCAGCGCCCGCCTGCTCGGGCCGCACGCCGCGTATGTGGTGGTCAACGTGAGCTCGCCCAACACGCCCGGACTGCGTGACCTGCAGACAGTCGAATCGCTGCGCGCGATCCTGGCGGCCGTGCTCGCTGAGACGACGACTCCGGTGCTGGTGAAGATCGCACCCGATCTGACCGACACCGACGTCGACGACATCGCAGACCTGGCAGTCGAACTCGGCCTGGCCGGCATCGTCGCGACCAACACCACGGTGTCGCGCGACGGACTGGCCACGCCAGGTGTCGAGCAACTCGGCAGCGGCGGCATCTCGGGGCCGCCGCTGCGCGCCCGTGCCGCCGAGGTGCTGCAGCGGCTGTACGGCCGGGTCGGTGACCGGCTGACGCTGATCAGCGTCGGTGGCATAGAGACCGTCGACGATGCCTGGGACAGGATCACCTTCGGAGCGTCACTGCTGCAGGGCTATACGGGTTTTGTCTACGGTGGAGGCCTGTGGGCCAAACACATTCACGACGGTCTGGCGCTTAGGTTGCGCGAACGTGGATTCGGCTCTTTGAGCGACGCCGTGGGATCGGCAAACCGCTAGGCGGGTTATTTCTGCTCGTAGGTCGCGTGAATCACCGCTCGCGCGATCGCGTGCTGGAAGAGGTTGAAACCCAGGAACGCCGGGCTGGCATCCTCCGGCAGGTCGAGCTTGTCGACGTCGACCGCGTGCACAGCGACGTAATAGCGGTGCGGCCCGTGGCCGGCGGGCGGGGCGGCGCCGATGTAGCGACGTTGACCGGCGTCGTTGACCAGCGTCAGCGCGTCGCCGGGCAGATTGCTGCCGTCCCCGACACCGGCGGGTAGTTCGTGAACCGAGGCGGGCAGATTGGCCACCGCCCAGTGCCAGAAGCCGGATGCCGTCGGGGCATCCGGGTCGTAGACGGTCACCGCGAAACTCTTTGTGCCGTGCGGAAATCCTGACCAGCTCAGCTGCGGGCTGACGTCCTCGCCGCCAGCGCCCATGATTCCGCTGACCTGCGGTGTGGCCAGCGTCTGCCCGTCGGCGAACGACGCCGACTCCAGCGCAAACGTCGGCAACGCCGGTAGCGCGGCGTATGGGTCGGGTGTTGCGGTCATAACTTTCAGTCCCTCTCTGGTTGTCGGCTAGCAGTGCATCAGAAAGTGTGCGAGCACCTCGGTGCCGAATTTCAACGCGTCTACGGGTACCCGTTCGTCGATGCCGTGGAACAGCGCCGCAAAATCGAGGTCCGGCGGCAGCCGCAGCGGGGCAAAACCGAAGCAACGAATACCCAGACGCTGGAACGCTTTCGCGTCGGTTCCACCGGAAAGCATGTACGGCACGGTCCGGGCGTCCGGATCGACGGCCAGCAGCGCCGCGTTCATGGCGTCGACCAGGTCGCCGTCGAATGTCGTCTCATACGACGGCAGTGTGGTGATCCATTCGCGGGTCACGTCGGGCCCGATCAGCTCGTCGACTTCGGTCTCGAACGCCGCCAGGCGGCCGGGCAGAATCCGGCAGTCCACCACCGCCACGGCGGTGGCCGGCACCACATTGGTTTTGTAACCGGCCTCGAGCATTGTCGGGTTGGCGGTGTCACGCAGCGTTGCTTTCACAATTCGCGCAATCGGCCCAAGCTTCTCGACGGCCCCGTCCAGGTCGGGTGACTCGGTGTCGAAAGTGAATCCGGTTTCTTCGCCGACGGCGGTCAGGAATTGCACGACGCTGTCGGTCGGCAGTACCGGAAAAACGTGGCGCCCCAGCTTCGCGACCGCCTCGGCAAGAGTGGTGACCGCATTGTGGTCATGGACCATCGAGCCGTGACCCGGCCGACCGTGCGCGGTCAGCCGCATCCAGTGCATGCTCTTCTCGGCGGTCTCGATCAGGTAGAGCCGCCGCTCGCCGCCGTCGCGCCGGGGCACCGTCAGCGAGAAGCCGCCGACTTCGCCGACCGCCTCGGTGATGCCCTCGAACAGGTCGGGCCGGTTGTCCACCAGCCACTGCGAGCCGTAGGTGCCGCCGTTCTCTTCGTCGGCGACGAACGCGAACACCAGGTCGCGTGGCGGAATAATGCCGGACCGACGGAAATGCCGGGCCAGGACGAGCATCATGCCGACCATGTCCTTCATGTCGACCGCGCCGCGGCCCCAGACATAGCCGCCTTCGACGGCCCCGGAAAAGGGGTGCACGCTCCACTCGGCCGGCTCGGCGGGCACCACGTCGAGGTGTCCGTGGATCAGCAGCGCACCGCGCGAGCTGTCAGCGCCCTCCAGCCGGGCGAACACGTTGCCCCGGCCGGGCGCACCGGATTCCAGGTACTCGACCTGGTAGCCGACCTCCTCGAGCTGTGCCGCCACCCAGTGGGCGCAGTCCGCCTCGCCCTTGGTGGTTGCGAGGTCGCCGGTGTTGGTGGTGTCGAACCGGATCAGCCTGCTGACCACGTCCACAACGTCGTCGATCGGAGTCTCGGTAGGCACCGTCACAGTCACCTTTCCTACCACTGA
>NZ_JAVKSG010000086.1:0-11389 GCF_039583785.1 Mycobacterium sp. | reverse complement strand
CCGGACCCACATCACCCAAACAGAGCCGCCTCGCAACAACCCTCAGCCCCAGATGGCCACCTGTGAAAAATCGAGGTCAGGGGGGACAACTGTGCGGTTGATCACTTTGGGTGAATTTCACCATTGTGATGGCTCTTTCCGGCTGCTTTGTCCGGCTTTGGAAATTGCATCGTATTCTTTGCCAAGGTGTCTCGCCGCAGTGCCGACAGCTGTGCAATATGGGCCCGAAAACGTTGGCCAGGCTAAAGCTTGTCAAGCGGCGGAGGGGTCGGATTCCCCGGACTGTTCAGCTTCAAGATCGGCGATCGCGCGGGATGTGCGCTCGCGCAGCACTATTGCAGCGATCACCCCGCACACGACCGCGATGAGCAACGCGATCCACGAGAAACGCGTAAGCCAGCGTTCGGCGGCTATCCCCGCGTAGTACACCAACGCAGTGGTGCCGCCGGCCCAGCACGCAGCACCCGAGATGTTTGCGGGCAGAAACCTGGCATAGCGCATCTTCAGCGCTCCGGCCAGCGGCCCGGCGAAAATCCGCAGCAGCGCAACGAACCGCCCAAAGAAGACCGCCCGCGCCCCCCAGCGTTCAAAGAGCCGCTCGGCGTACAGCACCTGCCCGGGGCCGAAATGGTTCGGGAAACGACGACCCAGCCGGTCGAACAATGGCAGACCCAGGCGACGACCGATGGCGTAGCCGGCCGAGTCGCCGAGCACCGCACCGAGCACCGCGGCCGCACCCACGCCGATCGGATTGACCGTCAAATCGTGGCGTGAGGACATCAGCGCGGCGCTGACCAGGACAATTTCGCCGGGGAGCGGGATGCCAAGGCTCTCGACGCCGACAACAACGCCGACTACGCCGTACACGGCCAGCGGGGGGATCGACTGCAGGAGGGCGTCCACCGTCATGGGTAAAGGATGCACGAACTGTCCACGGCGCAGTGCGCCGACCAGTCGCAACGGATGTCTGCGTCGTACTTTTCGCGCCGCTCGACAGATAGCTTCGAGCTTGTCGGCAATGGCTCGCCAGCCGTTAATTAAATTGTCGTGCAACATTATTGGTAAGTAGCCATGTTGTCTGTAGCGAAAGAAGCTTGACGTCAACGTGTTTCGGGGGGCCTGTGTTCTCTGTGAATTCGCTGCCCAGCCGTATTTGCACTGGTAGGCCCCGTAAGTCAATGGAGGTACCTGCTCGGTATCGCGCTCAACTCGTCGGGCGGTGCCGGCTGGGTCGACCGCAGCCAGCTGGTGTGTCCTTGGCAAGGTTCGCGATTCGATGTCTGCTCGGACGCGGTGTTGGGTGGACCGTCGGCGGCGCCGTTGCCGCGCTCTCAAGCGCGAATCACCTTTTGCGGCGGGGAAGGAAGCAAACGCGTGAACGCGTAGGCTCATGCCGACAAGGATTAGCGTGAGATCGTCTTCGGTGAAGATCACCGACGAAGAGCTCGCCCGAACTGTTGAGAGCCTGGTAGAGACTGGGGGCCAGATGACCACTGGCCGTTACGACGAAGGCATGGCAGTGTCTCGAGAAGTGCTCGGCGACAGCTATGTCGAGCGGGCGAGCGCCAAGACCACCGACGTCACCCGCGACTTCCAGCGGATCGTCACCGAATTCGCTTGGGGCACAGTCTGGAGCTTGCCGGGACTTGATCGCCGCAGTCGCTCGGCGGTTTACTGTGGTGTGCCCGCCGCAAACGCTGCGTTCCGCGTCGCGCCGCGTGCGCTCGACGCGCGTGAACAACAACATGATTCGCACTAACAGGCCGACGCCGTGAGCGCAGCGTCGGCGGTGGTCGTCGCGGTGGTCTTCGTCTGGTTGGGCATGGTGCTGGCGATTTCGTTTCTCGAAGCGCCGCTGAAGTTCCGCGCACCCGGCGTCACGCTGGCGATCGGCCTGAGCATCGGCCGACTGGTGTTTCGCGCACTCAACGCCGTCGAAGTGTTGTTGGCAATCGTCATCCTGGTGGCGATCATGGTCAGTCGGCCGCCGGTGCGCGTGCCGGCGATGTTGTCGGTCGCGGTCGCGGTCGCGGTCGTGGCCTTGGCCGCGCAGATCGTTGCGGTTCGGCCGCGGTTGACCCGCCGCTCCGATCAGGTGTTGGCCGGCATCGAGGCACCGCGTTCCCGCGGGCATCTGGCCTACGTCGGTCTGGAGGTGATCAAGTCGGTGGCATTGATCGCCGGTGGGGTCAGACCGCGTGCACGTAGCGCTTGTTCATCACCCGCTGGATCAGCGAGGTGAACGGTCCACCCGCCCTGCTCCACCACGTCGCCGGCCGGGAGAAGGCAGATACCTCGGCGAACACCGCAGAGGTGACCGGGTCATGACGCACCACGAAACGCTCCTCGCCGATCTCGGGATGGCCCGGCAGGGTGCCGTAGGCGAAGCCGCGCACATTCGGCTCGTCGACCACGTAGACGACCCGGCACGGCGCTTTGAGGAAACCGATCTTCACGATGACCACCGCGCCGGCGGTGACGCTGTCGCTGCTGGCCTCGACGCGTAGGCCGGAGCCGCGCTGCATACCCCAGTGCATGACCGCGCTGGCGGCCTGTTCGAAGCGAAGCTGACCCATGCCGATGTGGGCGGAGTAGCCCATGTGCCGGTAGCCCGGAGGAAACGACCCGGCGGTCGCGCCGACTTCCGGGTAGGTGAACGGCAACTGCGCAATCGTGTGCAAATCCACCGGCCCAGCTTGCCACGCGCATGGCCGGCTTTTCGCGGCAGGCGTACGGTCGGCGAGATGACTACCCAAGCCCCCGCTCAGGCGTCCGGAACGTTCACTCTTGGCGGCGATCTCACGTTGAACCGCCTCGGCTACGGCGCAATGCGTCTCACCGGCAAGGGCGTCTGGGGCCCGCCCGCCGACCGGGACGAAGCGATCCGAGTGCTACGGCGCGCGGCCGACCTCGGCGTCAACTTCATCGACACCGCGAATTCCTACGGCCCCTACTTCGCCGAAGAGCTCATCCGCGAGGCGCTGCATCCCTACGACGGGCTGGTGATCGCCACCAAAGCGGGATTGCTGCGCACCGGACCCGACGTGTGGATTCCGCTGGGCTTCCCGTCGTATCTGCGCCAGGAAACCGAACTGAGCCTGCGACGACTCGGCGTCGACACCATCGACCTGTTCCAGCTGCATCGCATCGACGACAAGTTCCCGCTGGAAGACCAGATCGGTGAGCTGGTCACGCTGCAGCAGGAAGGCAAGATCCGCCACATCGGGCTGTCCGAGATCAACGTGGACCAACTGCACGCCGCGCAAAAAATCGCGCAGATCGTGTCGGTGCAAAACCTGTACAACCTGACCAACCGCAGCGCGGAGGAACTGCTGGATGAGTCGACCAAGCAGGGCATCGGGTTCATCCCGTGGTTCCCGCTGGCGGCCGGCCCACTGGCGGCGCCGGACGGCCCGCTGGCCCGGTTGGGCGCCGCGCACGGCCACGCCAAGCCCTCGCAGCTGGCGCTGGCCTGGCTGCTGAAGCGTTCACCGGTGGTGCTGCCGATTCCGGGGACCTCGAGCGTCGCGCATCTGGAGGAGAACATCGCGGCCGCCGAGATCGAACTCAGCGACGACGAGTTCGACAAGCTGAGCGCGCTCGGGCAGCAACAGGCGGATTGACTCTGCGGCTAGGGTGCAGAAGTGCGAGAAGGCCGCGCCCTGAGCGCAGAGTGAACGCAAAACATCCCGGCGGCGGATTCAACCCGCCCGAACCCAGCGCCAAAGGCGGACCGGATTACGGCCGTTTCATCGCGGGCGTGCGTGCGCTACAGGACCATGCCCGCGCGGCCGACGCCCCGGATGAGGTGATCAGCGAGGCCGCCGACCTGCTGCAAAAGGTGTCCGATTTACTAGCCCCGTTCGACACCGACGAGTGGCAGTCGCCGTCCGGTCGGCGAATGGACCTGCCGGTCCGCGGCAACATCCTGACGATCCCGATGAACGCGCACAAGACCGACGACGGGCGGATCGAGGGCTGGGCGCGGTTCGCGCGATTCCACCTGGGACGCAACGGGGCGGTGCACGGCGGCTGTCTCGGGATGCTCTTCGACACTGTGCTCGGCCTGACGTCCTCGGTACTCAGCGGCGGACCCCGGCAACGCACCGCTTTCCTGCACATCAACTACCGCCAGATCGTCCCGATCGAAAAGAAGCTGCGGATCGACGCGCGCGTCGACCGGGTGGAAGGCCGCAAGGTCTTCGTATCGGGCCGGCTGCGCGACGGCGACACCGTGCTTGCCGATGCCGAGGCGTTGTTCGTCCTCCTCAAACCGGGCCAGCCCTAAGGCTGCAACCCCTGGGCTCTACCCGCCCCGATAGCATGGTCGGGACCGTTTGGACACCCGAAAGCCATGGAGACAGCGTCGATGACCGCCCTCGCACACCCCGCCCCAGGGCCCGATGGCGGCGACCCGCAGAGCCTGGCTGGGCCGGGCTCGCAAGCCCCGATCCGGGTGCCCGCCGGGACGACCGCGGCGGCCGCGGTGCGCGACGCCGGATTGCCGGGCCGCGGCACCCCCGACGCGATCGTGGTGGTGCGCGACGCCGAGGGTAGGCTTCGCGACCTGAGCTGGGTTCCCGACGCCGACGCCGAGGTGGTGCCGGTGGCGGCTGACACCGACGACGGCCGCAGTGTGATCCGGCATTCGGCCGCTCACGTGCTGGCCCAGGCCGTCCAGGATCTGTTCCCACACGCCAAGCTCGGCATCGGCCCGCCGATCACCGACGGCTTCTACTACGACTTCGATGTCGCCGAACCGTTCACGCCCGAGGATCTGGGCAAGCTGGAAAAGCGGATGCGCCAGATCGTCAAGGAGGGGCAGCTGTTCGACCGCCGGGTCTACGGGTCCAAGGACCAGGCCCGTGGGGAGTTGGCCGGCGAGCCCTACAAGCTCGAGCTCGTCGACGACAAGTCCATCGGAACCGACACGATGGCCGAAATAATGGAGGTAGGCGGTGACGAACTCACCGCCTACGACAACCTGAATCCGCGTACCCGCGAACGGGTTTGGGGTGATCTGTGCCGCGGTCCGCACATCCCGACCACCAAACACATCCCAGCCTTCAAACTCACTCGCAGCTCGGCCGCGTATTGGCGGGGCGACCAGCGCAACGCCAGCCTGCAACGCGTCTACGGCACCGCGTGGGAATCGCAAGAGGCGCTCGAGCATCACCTGGAATTGCTCGAAGAAGCTCAGCGGCGCGACCACCGCAAACTGGGCGTGGAACTGGACCTGTTCAGCTTCCCCGACGAAATCGGTTCGGGCTTGGCGGTTTTCCATCCCAAGGGCGGAATTGTCCGCAACGAGCTCGAAGATTATTCGCGGCGCAAGCACGTCGAGGCGGGCTACCAGTTCGTCAACACCCCGCACATCACCAAGGAGCAGCTGTACATCACCTCGGGCCACCTCGAGTGGTACGCCGACGGCATGTTCCCGCCGATGCACATCGACGCGGAATTCAACGAGGACGGGACGGTTCGCAAGCCCGGGCAGGACTACTACCTCAAGCCGATGAACTGCCCGATGCATCACCTGATCTATCGGTCGCGGGGCCGCTCCTATCGCGAACTTCCGTTGCGGCTCTTCGAGTTCGGCACCGTCTACCGGTACGAGAAGTCGGGTGTGGTGCACGGCCTGACCCGGGTCCGCGGCATGACGCAGGACGACGCGCACATCTACTGCACGCGCGAGCAGATGCGCGACGAGCTGGGTTCGTTGCTGGGATTCGTACTGGACCTGTTGGCCGACTACGGTCTCAACGACTTCTATCTGGAGCTCTCCACGAAGGATCCCGAGAAGTACGTCGGCTCCGACGAAGTATGGGACGAAGCCACCGACGTCCTGCGCGAGGTCGCCGAAGCCTCGGGCCTGCAGCTGGTTCCCGACCCGGGCGGTGCCGCGTTCTACGGGCCGAAGATCTCGGTGCAGGTCAAAGACGCGCTGGGCCGCAGCTGGCAGATGTCGACGATCCAGCTCGACTTCAACATGCCCGACCGGTTCGATCTGGAGTACACCGCCGCCGACGGTTCGCGGCAACGCCCGGTGCTGATCCACCGGGCCTTGTTCGGATCGATCGAGCGGTTCTTCGGCATCCTCACCGAGCACTACGCCGGGGCGTTTCCGGCCTGGCTGGCGCCGGTGCAGGTGGTCGGCATTCCGGTCACCGACGGCCACGTCGCATACTTGGAAGACGTTGCCACGCAATTGAAGTCCCACGGCATCCGGGTCGAGGTGGACACCAGCGACGACCGGATGGCCAAGAAGATCGTCAACCACACCAACCAGCGGGTGCCGTTCATGTTGCTGGCCGGCGACCGCGACGTCGAAGCCGGCGCGGTCAGTTTCCGGTTCGGCGACCGCACCCAGATCAACGGGGTTCCTCGCGACGAGGCGGTAGCCGTCATCAAACGATGGATCGCTGACCGTGAAAACGACGTTCCCACCGCGGAACTGGTCAAGGTGAGTAGTCGTGGCTGAGGACGATTCAATCGTCGACTTCGGTGACGGCGGCGACGAGCGCCGGCGCGAAGAGCCGACGGCCCTGGTAGACAGGGGCGTCGGAGAGTCCGACCATCTGCAACGGCTGTGGACGCCCTATCGGATGAGCTACCTGGCCGAGGGCCCGCTGAAGCAGGACAACGACGCCAAGGAGCAGCCCTTCACCGACATTCCGCAACTGTCCGATGAGGACGGGCTGGTGGTGGCCCGCGGCGAACTGGTCTACGCGGTGCTGAACCTCTACCCCTACAACCCCGGCCATTTGATGGTGGTGCCCTATCGCCGGCTCTCCGAACTCGAGGATCTGACCGGGCCGGAAAGCAGCGAGCTGATGGAGTTCATCCAGAAGGCAATCCGCGTCATCAAGCACGTCTCACGTCCGCACGGGTTCAACGTCGGGGTCAACCTCGGGCAATCGGCGGGCGGATCGCTGGCCGAGCACCTGCACGTGCATGTGGTGCCGCGCTGGGGTGGCGACGCCAACTTCATCACGATCATCGGCGACTCGAAGGTCATCCCGCAGTTGCTGCGCGACACCCGACGCTTATTGGCCACGGAGTGGGCCAGGCAATCATGAGCAAGCTGTTGTCCCGCGAGGGGGTCGCGCGAGCCACCACCCCGGTAGCGCGGGCGTTCCTGCGGGTGGGCTTCACCGCGGACGGCGTGACCATCATCGCCACCGCCGCCGCGGTGCTGGCGGCGCTGACGCTGTTTCCGACCGGCAAGCTGTTCGCCGGCACATTGGTCATCTGGTTCTTCGTGATGTTCGACATGATCGACGGCGCGATGGCACGAGAAAGCGGCGGCGGCACCAGGTTTGGCGCGGTGCTCGATGCCACCTGCGACCGCATCAGCGACGGCGCGGTGTTCTGCGGGCTCACCTGGTGGGCGGCGTTCGGCCTGGGTAACCGGCCGTTGGTGGTGGCTGCGTTGATCTGTCTGGTGACCTCTCAAGTGATCTCGTACATCAAGGCCCGCGCCGAAGCCAGTGGGTTGCGCGGCGACGGTGGTTTAATCGAGCGGCCGGAGCGGCTGATCATCGTGCTGGTCGGCGCGGGATTGTCGGACCTGCCGATATATCCGCTGCGGTGGGCTTTGCCCACGGCGATGTGGTTACTGGCCGTGGCCAGCATGGTCACCTGCGCTCAGCGGTTGCGCACCGTGCGGCGCTCTACCGGAGCGGGCGATCGGCTGCCGCCGCCGGGCAAGTCAGGGGAGCCCGGGCCGTGATCGGTAGTCCGAAGCTGCCTGGAATCAAAAGTCTTTCGCTCGGTAGTCGCATGATCGACTGGGGATACGCGGCCGGCTGGCTGACGGTGCGTGCCATGCCGGAATTCGCCGCCCGGAACGTCTTCGACGCCGGAGCGCTGTACGCGTCGCGCAACGGGGGGCCGGACCAGCTTCGCAAGAACCTCGCCCGTGTCATTGGCGTCGAGCCCAAAGACGTGCCCGGCAGCCTGATGCGCGCGTCGCTGTCCTCCTATGCCCGTTACTGGCGTGAGGCCTTCCGGTTGCCGTCGATGGATCACCAGGCTATCGGCCGGAAGCTCGCCGAAACCACAACGGGCACAGAGCATATCGATTCGGCGCTGGCCGACGGCCGAGGTGTTGTTGCCGCGTTGCCGCATAGCGGAAACTGGGACATGGCCGGGGTGTGGATGGCTCAGACCTACGGCAGGTTCACCACGGTCGCCGAGCGGCTCAAGCCCGAATCGTTGTTCCTGCGGTTCATCGAATACCGGGAAAGCCTGGGTTTCGAGGTGATTCCGCTGTCCGGTGTTGAGCAGCCACCGTTCCCGTTGCTCGCCGAGCGGCTGCGGGACAACAAGGTGGTGTGTCTGATGGCCGAGCGCGACCTCAGCCGCAGTGGCGTCCAGGTCGAGTTCTTCGGCGAACCGACCCGGATGCCGGCCGGCTCGGCGAAACTGGCGATCAGCACCGGGGCAGCGCTGCTGCCGGTGCACTGCTGGTACGACGGCGACGACTGCCGTACCTGCTTCGGCCCGCCGCTGGACTGCAGCAGCGGCGACGTCGGCGTCGTCACCCAAAAGCTGGCCGACGTGTTCGCCCGCAACATCGCCGAGCATCCCGCCGACTGGCACATGCTGCAGCCGCAGTGGCTGGCGGACCTGCGCCCATCGACGATGCGGGCCGAAACGGCCCGAGGAGGAGACGGGCCGTGGGACTAGAAGAACGCCAGGCCCGATTGGGGGTTCGGCGGGCAGGAGCGGAGCGACCCGGGGATCAAGGGCAAGTCTGATGCGGATCGGGATGGTGTGTCCCTATTCGTTCGACGTGCCGGGCGGCGTCCAGTCGCACGTCCTGCAGCTTGCCGAGGTGCTGCGGGCCCGCGGTCAGGACGTCAGCGTGCTGGCACCGTCGTCACCGCATGCGTCGTTGCCCGAGTACGTGGTGTCGGCCGGCCGGGCCGTGCCAATTCGCTACAACGGTTCGGTGGCCCGGCTGCAGATCAGCCCGGCCGTGCAAGGCAAAGTCAAGCGCTGGCTGGTCGACGGCGATTTCGACGTTCTGCATCTGCACGAGCCGAACGCACCCAGCCTGTCGATGTGGGCCTTGCGGATTGCCGAGGGGCCGATCGTGGCCACCTTTCACACCTCGACCACCAAATCGCTGATGTTGTCGATGTTCGGCGGCTTGCTCAAGCCCATGCACGAAAAGATCGTCGGCCGCATCGCGGTGTCCGACCTGGCCCGGCGGTGGCAGATGGAGGCCCTGGGATCCGACGCCGTCGAGATCCCCAACGGCGTCGACGTGGCCGCAATGGCCTCCGCGCCGCTGCTCGACGGCTATCCACGGCCGGCCAAGACGGTGTTGTTCCTGGGCCGCTACGACGAACCCCGCAAGGGCATGGCGGTGCTGATCGACGCGCTTCCCAGCCTGGTCGAGCGGTTTCCCGGACTGCAGGTGCTGATTGTCGGCCGCGGTACCGAAGACGAATTGCGCGCCAAGGCGGGCGGTTTGGCCGGTCATCTGCGTTTCCTCGGTCTGGTCGACGATGCCGCCAAGGCCTCGGCGATGCGTAGCGCCGATGTGTACTGCGCGCCGCATCTCGGCGGGGAGAGTTTCGGCATCGTGCTCGTCGAGGCGATGGCGGCCGGAACGCCCGTGGTGGCCAGCGATCTGCACGCGTTTCGGCGGGTGCTGCGCAACGGGGAGGCCGGGTGGCTGGTGGCCGTCGGGGACGGTGCAGCGCTGGCCGCAGGCCTGATCGCGGTGCTGCAGGACGAGTCGCTGGCCAAGCGCTACGCCGTTGCCGGCGCTGAAGCGGTGCGCCGCTACGACTGGCCGGTGGTGGCCAACCAGATCATGCGGGTCTACGAGACCGTCGCCGTCAGCGGCAGCAAGGTCCAGGTGGCGAGCTGATGTGGTGGACAATCGCGCTGGTTGCGGCCCTGGTCGCAGTGCTGCTGGTGGTGCTGGGTTTCGGCGCCTGGGCGTATCGCACGGCCAACCGGCTCGACCGCCTGCACGTGCGTTACGACCTGTCCTGGCAGGCGCTCGACGCCGCGCTGGCTCGCCGGGCGGTGGTGGCCCGCGCGGTGGCGGCCAACGCGTTCGGCGGCCCGTCGGACACCGCAGCCAAGGAACTGGTGAGCTGTGCCGACGCGGCAGAAGCTGCTCCACGCCGGGCCCGCGAAGGGTGCGAGAACACGTTGGCCGCCGCGCTGGCGATGGTCGATCCGGCCTCGGTGCCGGCGGGCGTGATCGCCGAGTTGGCCGATGCCGAGGCCCGCGTGGTGCTGGCCCGTCGATTCCACAACGATGCTGTCCGCGACACCCTCGCGCTGCGCGAGCGGGGTCTGGTCCGGTTGTTCCGCTTGGCCGGAACAGCTCGGCTGCCAAGTTATTTCGAGATCACCGAGCGCTCTCAGGCGCTGCGTCAGGCCGATCACCATCCCGCCGACCGCCGTACGTCCGCGCGGGTGGTGTTGCTCGACGAGACCGACGCGGTGTTGCTGCTGTGCGGATCCGATCCCGCCGCGGACGACGCCGCGAAGCGCTGGTGGTTCACCGTCGGCGGCCAGGTTGACGACGGGGAATCCCTCGGCCAGGCCGCCGCGCGTGAACTGGCCGAGGAGACCGGTCTGCGGGTCGACCCCGCCGACATGATCGGCCCGGTGTGGCGGCGCGACGCGGTGTTCGACTTCAACGGCGCCGCAATCGACAGCGAGGAATTCTTCTTCGTCTACCGCACCCGGCGCTTCGAGCCGTCCACGACGGGTCGCACCGAGTTGGAGAACAGCTATATCCACGGCCATCGATGGTGTGCCCCTGCCGACATCGCCGCGCTGGCCGACGTCGGTGAGACGGTGTATCCGCTTCAGCTTTCCGAGCTGCTCACCGAGGCGGCGGCGCTGGTTGGCGCCCCGGTTCGGCCACGCCGGTTGCAATCCATCCACTAGCGCTAGCCGGGCCTTGCCGGGCCTTGCCGCGAGCAGACGCAGAATCGCACGCCAGCCGCCCTGGCGGTGCGATTTTGCGTCTGCTCGGCATAGCTATCCCCAGCGAAATCCGCGGTGGCTGGCCGCCCACGGCCGGCCACCGCATGGTTGCGGGGTGCATGCAGATGTCGCAGCGACGTTGACTGCCGGCGGAGGGTTTGCAACGGCCGCGCAATTGCTGAAAGTCATCAGTAGACAGCAGCTCGACGTTCAGGTGCGCAACGGTGGCCTGGTTCGAGTGTGGTTCGGCGTTTACGCGGCGACCGAACCCACTTTGGTGGGGCGCTTGACGGCGCTCGATCTCTTCATGGGGCAGCGTGCCGTTGCCTGCATGGGCACTGCGGCGGCGTTATATGGGTTCGATGTAGAGAACACGGCCGCCATTCATGTCCTGGACCCGGGCGTGCGGATGCGTTCGGGGACC
>NZ_JAVKSG010000085.1:5130-11835 GCF_039583785.1 Mycobacterium sp. | reverse complement strand
TGCACCCTGAGGTGATATCCGGCAGTGCCGAGCTCGCCGCCGACGAGCAGCGCAGGTCCGCGTGGGCTTAAAAGCCTATTTTCTCGGCGACACCTCCGCCGTCGCTCGGGTGACCAAGCCGGCCGTAGCGAAGCGGCTCATCCCGCTGATCGAGGCCGGGCTGGTGGCCCGTTGCACCATCACCGACCTCGAAGCCGGGGTCAGCGCGCGCAACGGGCGGGATTGGAAACGCACCCGGCACGCCCGGTCACCCTGGCCCCAGGCGACGATTGATCAGGACGTCATGGACCGTGCGTTGGAGGTGCAAGGGGCGCTCGCCGTGGCAGGTCTACACCGCACGGTGAAGCTCGGGGATCTGCTCATCGCCGCCGCCGCCGAACGTGCGCGGCTGGTGGTGCTGCACTACGACCATGACTTCGATCGGATAGCGACGATCACCGGTCAGCCCACGGAATGGGTGGCGCCACGAGGAGCCGTCGACTAGGGAAGGGCTTCCTTCCTCTCACAGTGCTCTCTCGGCTCGGTGGCGGGGTTGGCGGACTCCCAGGGAGGTAATTCCCGACTTGTCACCAAGCTCAGACGCCTTTGCAGGTGGTCGCACGGCTATCGGTGATTCAGTGTGTGCGGCAGAGGTTTCGGGGTGGCGGCTCCGCCCCGCTGCCGCGGACGGGGCCCAGACGGTCCGCCGCCGTCGATCATGCGCCTCCGGCATCGAGTGTGCGCTCAGGGATTTCGGTGTGCGCACAGGGCGGAATTCCTCGGCTCGGGTTCAAGGGGTGATTGCAACACTTCGTAGTTAGTGGGCGTGCCTCGGTTGTTGTCGGTGCGGCGTCGGTATTGGGGGTTGATCACCACGTTTGGGCGCCAATCCTTTACCTGCGGCCGGGCTCGGGAACTGGTCCGAAGTCGCCGTCGCTGGGCTCGATCAGTGCCGCGGCCAGCTCGGGATCAGCCAGCACCTCCGCGGTATGTCGCCAGCTATCAATCACCTGCACCACCGGCGCCGGATTATCGATCGCGTCAGCCGCTCGCATCGTCGACACCAGCTCTACCACGAACTCCCGCACCTCATCGCGGGATAGAAACGCCACCCACGGAAATACGTCGGGCACGATCTCTGCGACCAGTTCGCGCACATGCGGATCGCGCTGTATTAACGCGACGAAGAGTCGTGCGGTCACCGAGGACGCTTCCTGTGCTTGAGCGGCGCGCGTGACTGTCGTCAACACCAGGTCTTCGGCGTCGCGGCGCTGGACCCGCAGAACCCGGCTCTGGGAGCGCCGCAACCAACCTTCGATAGTGGTCTTGCCGCGCAGTTGCAGGTCCGAGAAAGTGACGGTTTCCACAACATTAAAACTACTTGTAAGGTCGGCGTCTGTCGAGGTGGGAGGATTCCCGACTTGCCAACCCCTGGACCGTGCACCGGTTGTGTCACCGGGACGACAGTTCGGTTGCGCGCCGCACCGCGGCAGCGTGCTATTGGGGACAAGAACATCGCAGGAGGTGAGGGCAGCATGATTCGTGCCAGCTGGAACGGGACCCTGCTCGCGGAGACGCCGCGAACTGTGCGTATCGAGGGCAATCATTACTTTCCGCCCGAGTCGGTGCGCCGTGAGCACCTGATCGACAGCAAGACCAAGTCGATCTGTCCGTGGAAGGGCCTGGCCCACTACTACACCGTGACAGTCGACGACGACATCAACCCCGATGCCGCCTGGTACTACCCGCGCCCAAGTCCGTTGGCGCGGCGGATCAAGAACCATGTCGCGTTCGTCAATGGTGTGACCGTTGAAGGCGAACCCGAAGGCGGCAGCCGGGGAGCCGTGCACCGCCTGGCGTCCTGGTTTGGCGGGACGTCGACCCGGAACGCCGAGCGACCATGAAGCCGACCGCGACCGACATCGCCACAAAGCGCCGCTCGCGGGCTGGCGGGCACGTACCGATGTGGCGTATCGGCATCACCAGCGGCATGGTCGGCATCCTGTGCTGTGCCGGCCCCACCGTCCTTGTGCTCTTCGGAGTCATCAGCGCCACAACGGCATTGGCATGGGCAAACGATCTCTACGGCAACTACGCGTGGTGGTTTCGCCTCGGCGGCCTCGCCGTTCTTGCGATGCTGGTGTGGATCGCCTTGCGACGACGGAATCAGTGCAGCATCGATGCAATCCGACACCTGCGATGGCGACTGGCAGCGATGCTGGCCATCGCGGTCGGCACCTACGCCTCGTTATACGCGGTGACGACCTGGTTGGAGAGGTTCGCCTGAGTGCCGACCATACGTCGCGAAACGTCGATCCCCGCGCAGGCCGCCTCGATACCACACAGGCTCGCTTAAATCCGCTCGATGCGACTTTCGATAACATTCAGACCAATAAAGCTGAGTCCTGCGATAATGAAAAATGCCGAGTTGGAAGTCACGAAACCCAGTGCCAGAAAAAATACCCAGTAACTGTCATAAATGGGATTTTTGAAGTACCTATAGATCCCTCTCGAAGCAGCCGCTCCCGGCCTGAAGAAATTACTGTTTATGAGCGACCCCGGGCCAAGAATATAAACGGCGGCAATGAATATTACTGCAGCTGAAACGGCCAAGACGTAGCCTAAGCCTGGCAGCGAAACGCCCGGAAGTTTATAGTGCATGTTCAGGGTACTGGCAAGGAATCCAAAAAGCAGCCAGAACGGCAGAATAATGACTGCGTGAACCAGCTGCCCATGTCGAAACTTGTCGTAGACGCCGCGCCGCCTTTGCATGTAGACACTGCAGGAATTTACCAGTACCGCCAGCAATAGACTAAAAGACGTGGCCAGCATATATGCCATAGCGGAAAGTCTATACCTTGCCTCACCACTGAATCTGACCGAAAGGTACAAATTGGCTGTTGAAATTGCTCTGCCGTCGGTCCAGCGCCAATCATCAGGACGAACGCATTATCGCGCGGTGCCGCATCAGCTACGCACCAACGCGGCGATCCTGGTTGGGTGCTGTTCGCGACCCGTCTCATCCCAGGCGATCGATCACCGCCCGTATTGCGCGAGCACCGCCTCGTCGACGCCGTCCACCGCCACAGGCATCTCCGCCAGCTGCGCCAGCAGGCGCGCGTTGGCCGTTTTGTCGGCGTCGGTGCGCGTGTGCCGAAATTCGGGGTAGCCCGATTCGCCTGGGTGCCGCTCGCGCGAGCAGATGACGAAGACCGTCACGCCGCGATCAGCGTATTCGGCATGCAGCCAGCGCCAGTTGCGCCCGCGCCGGCGGGCAGGTCATCGCGGCGAACATGAATACCGCGATCCGCCCGCGTAGGTCCGACAGGCGCAGCGTGCCGCCATCGACCGTGCGCAGGGTGAAGTCTGGAGCGGGTTCGCCCACGCCGTTCATCCGCCGGAAGCGGGACTCGGCGAGTTGTTGGACGTCATGACGGGTCGACCGGTGCCCCCGCTCGATGTCCGCGTCGACGAGCCGAGGCCATCGTGGGGAAGGCGACGATGAAATCCCAGACCGCTCGCCAGCC
Organism: Mycobacterium sp.; assembly: GCF_039583785.1. Taxonomy (GTDB): domain Bacteria; phylum Actinomycetota; class Actinomycetes; order Mycobacteriales; family Mycobacteriaceae; genus Mycobacterium. The sequence continues at coordinate 8,329 of NZ_JAVKSG010000085.1, read as the reverse complement.
CGCCCTGCGCAACACTCGCAGCAGCGTCGGCGCACCACTGGGGCGGAAGCGGGTCTGTATCGCCACAGGATCCTGACCGACGAGCACCGCGCGTAGCGCGGCCTCGACGGCCGACGGGTCGTTCCACATCCCGCGCAACACGACCTTCCCGTCGGGGGCGATCACGTGCACGGTATTGGGCATGGCACCGAGGGTGCGATGCGCGGTGCCTTGCAGGTCGTCGATCAGCACTGTGCGGCCTTCGGGCTCCTCGTCGACGAGCGCGCGCGCGGCAGCGGACTTCTGCGTCGTGTCGCGGTGCGCGCCGATGCGCTGGCCGGGGTGCGCTTCCCGAACATACAAGACCAGGAACACCACGTCCGGGAAGCGGGAGGCGAGCGCATTCATCGGCTCGATGTGTCCTACGTACATCGGGCAGGTCACGCTGCCAGTCTCCAAAACCACTGGCTTGCCGCGGAAATCGGACAGCTTGACCGTCGTGCCATCGAGGCGGGTCGCGATGAAGTCCGGTGCGGGTTCGCCGACCTGCACTCCACCCAGCTGGTCCATGGTTCGGTGCTGAAGCCCGAAATGGTCGTAGTTGTAGCCGAACGCACTCGAACCGCTGGCCTGACTCACGGTCCACCCCCTTTCCTTTCCGACGATCACGATCAACGGCAATCGAACCGATCGGGTTTGCACGTTCATCGTGCCGCTCTCGGCTCAACCGACTCTGGTAGCTGTCGGTTTCGGTTGTCGGCAGTCCAGCACGGAATAGGTAACCCCGCGGGCGCTCTGTCGTCGAGCTGACAGTTTTGCTCACCGAGCACATGAATTGTGTCGGCATAGTGACACTTTGCGCGGAGCTCGCGACCCGTTGCCCGACGGTGAACCGGTAACCGTCCGCAGATCAGGAGGCGTCCACCATGCCCCGTATACCCGTACACCACGTCGACGATGCGCCCGAGGGAGCGGGCGAGATCCTGCGGAAATTGCAGAAGCGGTTCGGCACGGTGCTCAACATCCACGGTGAAATGGCACATGCCCCGGTGGTCCTGGGCACCTACACGGCGATGCAAGCGGCCATCGCTGCCCACGGCCGCTTCGACGCGCGCACCCAGGAAGCGATCGCCCTCACGGTCGGAGCGGTCGACGATTGCACGTACTGCCAGTCCGCGCACACCATCGCCGCTCAGGGGGCGGGGTGGTCCCTGGACCAGACCGTCGCGTTGCGCAACGGCACCCCGATCGCGGAAGAAACGAAACTGCACGCACTTCTGGCGGTGGCGCGCCAGATCGCCGGCGCACGGGGCGACGTTGACGACCACACCTGGCAGGACGCGCTGGCCGCTGGGTGGACCGTCGAGGAGCTGTCCGAACTCTTCGCACACGTGCTGGCGAATCTGTTCACCAACTACTTCAACCACTACGCGCAGACCGAGCTCGACATCCCCGCCGCACCCGGATTGTCCACTAACAGCGGGTGATTCGATTGCCCTTCGCATTATTTCCGGCCTGCCCAACACCTGACGACCACTACCAATGACCTATCCACGGGATTCGGAACTACAGCAAAATCAAGTACCCAGGGGCGGACAGTCTTCCGGCATAGACGAAAACCCGGGGGACGGTTCACCGCAACGACGTCATCGTGGCCAGCCGCGCCCGCACCCACCTACGTGAGGGCCACGACGTTCTTGGTGGCGGCATCACGTCGATCACCAGCCCACGTCGCGACACCACTGGCCGGATCATCCGCGACGACCACTACCGGGTGCATCCCCGAATCCCCGGATCCGCGTCGAGCACGTCATCGCTCGGCTCGAAGACTGACACATAGTGCGGAAAGGCTGCCGACGCGGCGAGGCGATCAACCACAGCCAACAAATCATCGCCGGAACTCTGGAACCTCAAAACCCAAATATGGATCGACTCTAACCGTTATCGAGCAGGCGGTTCCGCGACCAATTATGTGATGGCGAGTGGGCACCACAATCCATTGTCCGCAGTGACAACCCCTGGTTCCATAGGCGCACCCCGATGGGATAAACAATGTCTGCAAACTGACACTTTCGTCAGCCGTCTGACGCTTTGCCTATAGCGTCGCCTCAGCAAATGAGCAGAAAGAGCACCCAAAGTGGCGATCTCGTGTCGGCAAGTTGTTGCCGATCCACAATCGACCGCACTGATCCCCTGTCCACAAATGCACCGTCCGCGGGGCGCTTGCGTCCCACGGACGCGTCATCGACCACGTCCACATTCCGAGCGGAAATATCACTTACAGTAAGGAGGCAGCTCATGTCGTTCGTTGATGCCGAGCCCGAGATGCCGGCGATGCCGGCGATGGCGACTTGCGGGGCGTTGGCTCCGCGGTGAGCGCTGGGAATGCGGCCGCAACGGCCCCCACGACCGGGGTGATTCCCGGCGCCGCCGATGAGGTGTCGGCGCTCGCCGCGACGCAGTTCCCCGCGCGCGCCCGGATGCATCAGGCGGTCAGCGCGGCGGCGATCCACGAGATGTTTGCCACGACCCTGGGCGCCAGTGCGGGGTCGTGTGCGGCCACCAAAGCCGCCAACGCGCTTGCAGTCAGCTAGGAAGTTGTGCAGCAATGGATTTCGCGATGTTACCGCCGGAGATCAATTCGGCCAGGATGTACGCCGGCCCCGGATCGGGACCGATGCTGGCCGCCGCAGCGGCCTGGAATGGGTTGGCCGCCGAGTTGGAATCGGCGGCCAACTCATATCAATCGGTGATCTCCGGGCTGACCGGCGGGCCGTGGGTGGGTCCGTCATCGGCGGCGATGACCGCCGCCGCCGCACCCTATGTGACCTGGATGAGCACCACCGCCGCACAAGCTGCCCAGACCGCCACCCAGGCCCAGGCGGCCGCGGCCGCCTATGAGACCGCGTTCGCGGCGACGGTACCTCCGCCGGTGATCGCGGCCAACAGGGCTCAGCTGATGATGCTGGTGACCACGAATCTCTTCGGGCAGAACACCCCGGCGATCGCGGCCAACCAGGCGCACTACGCCGAGATGTGGGCCCAGGACGCCGCCGCCATGTACAGCTACGCCGGCTCCTCGGCAGTCGCGTCGCAGGTGACGAAGTGGGCGCCGCCGGCGCCCACCACCAACCCAGGCGGCCCGGCCAGTCAGGCCGCCGCGGTTACCCAGGCCACAGGTACATCGGCGGCAACGAACACGCAGACGATGCTCTCCCAG
>NZ_JAVKSG010000085.1:0-5030 GCF_039583785.1 Mycobacterium sp. | reverse complement strand
CGGCCAGTCAGGCCGCCGCGGTTACCCAGGCCACAGGTACATCGGCGGCAACGAACACGCAGACGATGCTCTCCCAGCTTGCCGCCGCGGTGCCCACGGTGCTGCAAAGCCTCGCATCATCCACATCGTCGACGTCCGTCCCGTCGGGACTCCTCGGTTCGCTGATTGGACCCAGCAGCCAGTTCCAGACGTTTTTAGGCCCCATCAACAGCTACTTCGCCCCTATCGGTTCGGCTATCGGGTCGGCTGGGGTGTCCACGTCGTCTGCGGCATCGGCGTCCGCACATGCCGCCGACAGCAAGATCGACGATACGCAGGGGCAACTTCGCGACACGCAGGGCCTGATCACCGGCACGCAGGATCAAATCACCAACTTGCAGGATCAAATTCTGGGCCGGCTCAACCAGTTGGGAACGGTGCCAGCGCTGGAGCCGACGGGTCTGAGCCGGGCGGGCTTCGTCGGGGGTTTGTCGGTGCCGCCGGCCTGGGCCACGGCCGCTCCGGCGATCAGGACTGTCGCCGCGGCATTGCCGGCCACCGGCCTGGGCGCCGCCCCGGAAGTCTGGCCAGGTAGCCCGGGCAGCCTATTCAGCGAGATGACCCTGGCCAGTATGGCCGGGCGTGCCATCGGCGACACAGCTTCCATGGGCGGCCGGGCAGTCTCTGCGAAGCTCGGCGACTCAACCGAATACCGCACCGGTATCGCCGCGACATTCGGGGGCGTCGTCGCGGGGGCGAACAAAGGCTACCCGGGCGACCGCTTCACCGGCACAAACCACGACGAAGGACAGTTCCTCGAACAAGTTGCCCAGCGTTATCCAGGCATCTGCGCGCTGCTCGATGCCCTGTGCAGCCCGAACGACCGTTCCACCGGACCCAACCTCGCCAAGTTGGAACACGAGATCCGCGCCTTCGCACTGCGTTTCACCGCAGCGGAATGACATGTGACGTCACCGCCGAATGTGGACTCGCCGTCGAGCTTGTAGACGGCCGGCCGCAATCTCGGTGATCGGCGGGTTTGCTACGAAACGTTGTTGTCCGTCATTCCCTTGGGGGGAGCGGTGGCCCGTATCCCGGATACGACGGGTTGGCCGCCGGGTCGGAGGGCTGGGTGACGACCGCACGCGCGTCGGCGCGGGCGGTTGACGGGAAAGAACTATCGACACACCACCATGCGTCGCAGATTTTGGCCCACCATTCGGGTACCGGGAGTGGTGCGGCCCCGCAGGGCAGCACACCGTAGCTCGACGGGTTACCGTTGCCGGGAGTGGATGCGACGAATTGATCGACCAGTGTGGCGACGTTGCCGTCGACGTCGATCTCGCAGTGCACGTTGCCCGAATAGGGCCACGGGATCGCCACCTGCATACCCGCCGTTTTCGGATCGCTCAGCATGGTGTCGAATCGGAATTCGCGTCCGGTTGCGCTCAGCGGGGCGGTGGCCGTGTATTTCTCGTTGGCCATGAACACCGCCCGGCCGCTGGAGATCGGCGCGTCGACTTTGGCAACGTAGGTGATGTTGTGCGGCTTGTGCGGGTCGGCCAGTGCGGTCGCCGGACTCAACTGCGAGCTCGCCGCAACGCTTGTCAGTGCGGCGAGCGTCACCCATCTGCGCGTCGCGGCTCTCATGGCTGCGAACATTACGCTGCGCCTCCGTCGGCGGCCAGGGTGCCAGATGTGACGGACCGCAGGTCAGCGAGGGCCGCACTGCTTTCGGGCTGGACCAATTGTGCTCGGCGGCCACCGAATTCGCCGAAAAACTGTGCGGCGGCCTGTTGGATGGCCATCGACCAACTCGGGTAGGCGTGGATGGCTTGGGCGAGTCGTCCGGTGAACATGCGGGTACGCATGGCCAGCGCAGGTTCGTGGATCATCTCCCCGGCGTGCGGGGCCACGATGGTGGCGCCGAGGATCCGCCCGCCCCCGAGGTTGCGCAACACGGGTCTTGGGCCGGCAACGATCTTGACGAACCCGTCGACACGGCCGGCGATGATCGCCCGGTCGAGCTCGGCGAACGGCAGGTACGCCACCCGGGCCCCGGCGGTGCCGATGTTGCGGCCGTCGCTGCCGACAACGCCGATCTCGGGATCGGTGAAGATCACCCGAGGTATCGCGCCTGGATCGAACGACGGTCGCCGGAGTCGATGCCGGGCGGCGCCGACCGCGTCGCGGCCCATGGCGTAGGCGGCGTGGGTGTGCGGGAACAGTCCGGTGACATCCCCGACGGCGAATACGTCGGCCGCGGTGGTGGCCAGGTGGCGGTCCACGGTGATGAATCCCTGCTCGTCGGTGCGCACACCAGCCGCGGCAAGGTCCAAGCCCTTGGTGTCCGGCACGCGTCCGGTCGCGACGAGCAGCTGTGCAGCTGTCACTGTCCGATTGTCGTTCAGCCGCAGCGTCACCACCTTGTCGTTGCCGTACACGGCATCCACCCGGCTGTTGGTGTGTACTCGAATGCCCTCCCGTACAAAGACTTCGGTGAGCACGGCGGCGGCGTCGGCATCGATGCCGGGTAGTAGCCGGTCGGCGGTGTCGACGACGCAGACGTCGACACCGAGGCGGCAAAACGCCTGCGCGAGTTCGCAACCGACCGGCCCGGCGCCCAGAATCGCCATCGAGTCAGGCTTGTCGCGCAGTTCGAAAACGGTATCGGTGGTCAGAAACGGTGTGTCGGCGAGCCCGTCGATGGGCGGGATCGCGGGCTGCGAACCGGTCGCGATGATGATCGCGCCCGCCGCCAGCCGCGTGCCGTCAACCGTGACGGCGCCACCACCCACCACGCGCGCCCGCCCACCAATCACCTCTACGCCGGCACGACGTAGCAGCGGTGCGGTCTCGGTGGCCGCGATGTCGCCGACGGTGGCACGTACCCGGCGCATCGCATCGCCGAAGGTCGAGCCTTGCGCTGCCGCCGCGATGAGCGTCTTCGACGGCACGCAACCGGTGAACGTGCAGTCACCGCCCAGCGGGCCATCGGACACCAGTGCCACCCGCATGCCGTCGCCGGCCGCGGTGGTGGCCGCGGCCAGCCCGGCGGCGCCACCGCCGATCACCAGGAGTTCGTAATCCATGGTCTCCGGGTACCCGCGTTCATGGTCGGTCGTCAGCTCGACTGTCCGGCTACTGACACTGTGCTGGACGGCGGCGCCACCGCCGCGAAGATTGTGACGAAAAGGAGGCGAACGTCATGCCCGAGCACGAGAAGGTCGATGTGGTGGTGATCGGCCTGGGCCCGGGCGGGGAAGCCGCCGGCGCACGCCTGGCTCAGGCCGGCCTGACGGTGATCGGCGTGGATGCTCGCCTGGTGGGCGGCGAGTGTCCCTACTTTGGCTGCGTGCCGACGAAGATGATGGTCCGGGCGGCCGACGCGCTCGCCGAGACGCGTCGCGTCTGTGCTCTGGCCGGATCGGCCGACGCCCAGCCGTCTTGGGCTCCGGTGGCCGCCCGAATTCGAAGCGAAGCCACCGACAACTGGGACGACACGGTGGCGGTGCAGCGATTCGAAGACGCCGGCGGCCGATTCGTGCGCGGCCGCGCGAGGATCACCGCACCCGGGCGGGTGAGTGTGACGACCGAGCACGGCGAGCAGGTTTTCCGAGCTTCGCAAGCGATCTTGCTCAATCCAGGTACCGAGCCGGCGATCCCGCCGATCGAGGGGCTGGTCGATGCGCCGTTGTGGACCAACCGTGACGCCGTCGCCGTCGAGGACGTGCCCGCGTCGCTGACGATCCTCGGCGCCGGGCCGATCGGGTGCGAGTTCGCCCAGGTTTTCGCCCGGTTCGGCAGCGCGGTCACCATCGTCGAATCCCAGTCGCGGCTGCTGCCCGCGGAGGAACCCGAAGTGGGCGACGTGCTGGCGAGGGTGTTCGATGCCGAGGGCATCCAGATCCGCACCGGCGTATCCGCCACCAAGGTGAGCCCGGATGCCACGGTGGTGAGCCTCGACGACGGCGGCGCCATCACCTCCGAGCGGCTGCTGGTGGCCACCGGTCGACACGCCGATCTGGTCGCGCTGGGCGTCGGCGCCGTCGGGCTGGACGAAACTGCCCGCGGAATCGACGTCGACGAGCGGATGCGTGCCGCCGAGCGGGTCTGGGCGATCGGCGATGTCACCGGTAAGGGCGCGTTCACCCACGTGTCGATGTATCAGGCCAACATCGCCGCGGCCGACATTCTCGGCGAGAACCCGCAACCGGCCGAGTACCACGCGGTGCCGCGGGTCACGTTCACCGACCCGGAAGTCGGGGCGGTCGGGTTGACCGAGCAAGCGGCCCGAGACCGCGGTATCGCGGTGCGCACCGGGGTGGCGGCGATTCCGTCGTCGGCGCGGGGCTGGATCCACAAGGCCGGAAACGACGGTGTGGTCAAGCTTGTCGAAGACGCCGACCGGGGCGTGCTGGTCGGCGCCACCGTCGTCAGCCCGGCCGGCGGCGAGGTGCTGGCAATGCTGACTCTCGCGGTGGACGCGCAGGTGCCCACGGCGCGGCTGCGACGGATGATCTACGCCTATCCCACATTTCATCGGGCGATCGAGGATGCCCTGGCCGATCTGTCCTAACGTGACCGACGTGACCGCTGTCGGCTGGGACGGCTATCGGGCGAGCGTCCACTCTCGCAACGCCGGGATCACCGAGCGGGTGCTGCGCCGACTCGACGGAACACCCCCATGCGTGGGCGGCTGCCCGGCCCAGTCGGGATCAGGGGACCTTGACCATCGTCTTCCCGCAACAGCACGTCGGTGTGTTCTGTCCGCTGCACGTCGGCGGTGCCGCCTTGGTCACCGTCAGCTCACACCCGCAGCCCGCATCGGGGCAGCGGTACACCTCCCCGGCCTGAAATGGCATCTTCCTCAACTCCTTTACTCGCTTCTCCATCTGACAACATCACCGTAGAACCCGGCCCCAGGGGCAAGGTCAATACTGGGAGACAGGAGGAAACCGCGATGACCGTTCCGTCACTGACCATCGGGCAGGCCGCGCGCGCGGCGGGCGTCAGCCGCAAGGCGATGCGGGTCTACGAAGCCAAGGGCC
>NZ_JAVKSG010000084.1:0-11871 GCF_039583785.1 Mycobacterium sp. | reverse complement strand
GCGGTGCAGTCTTGCGGTGTGGTCACGTACGGGGGTGGCGATGTCTCGCTGGTTGGCCCCGAGTACGTTCACTGCTGCAAGAACGGCTCTGTAGTCGGCCTGATTGGCCTCCAGAGCCGCGACCCGCGCCTCAAGCTCTTCCAGCGTCGTCACCGGTGCATGCTATCCCGCAGATCAGTTCTGGCTCTGCGTCGAAGCGACGGGACGAACGCCCCGGTTGTTGTGGACGGTGCCAAATGAGTCCAATGCCTATGGGTTGGTCCGTCGACGTGAATGGGACGCGCGTTGTCGTACGTGTTTCCGGCAGGCCTGACGACGAGTTCGACCTCAGTGCCGAAGAAGCACGGGCGCTGAAAAACCAGCTGCATGTCGCATATCTGATTGCTCGGCGCACTCATCTTGCGGCTGCCGATCCGGAGCAACTCAGCACCGTGACCACTAAAGATCACTCAGTTGCAACGGCTACCATCCGGCCTCGAACGGCTCTGAACTGGACGTGGGTTGAGGAGTAAACAATGTTGGCGTGGGCTGCGCTAGTTTTCGCGGGGCTGATGGAGATCATTTATGCGGCTGCCTTGGAGAAGACGCATACATTCACTCGGCTGTGGCCGTCGGTGGTGTTCGTGGTCGGAGTTGCGCTAAGTATGGCCGGCCTTACGTATGCGATCCGTTCGCTGCCTCTGGGGACGGCTTACGCGGTCTGGGTGGGAATCGGCGCAGCAGGCACGGCGGTTTACGGCATGGTGGCGCTCTCGGAGTCGGCCAGTATTGCTCGTGTCGGGTGCATCCTTCTCATCATCGCCGGCGTCGTTGGGCTCAATCTTCTGCATGTGGCCGCCGCGGACTAGCGCGTTGATTCATTCGCTCCGAGATGCAACGAGACACAGAAGCTCATAAGTCATTTGGCTCCCGGCCGCCGATTTCCGATCTGGGGAGCGAACGGAGCCCAATGCCTGCGGGTTGGCGCGTTCAGGCGGTTGGCCGTTCGGTCCATTTCGAAGTCCCTGCTAGCGCCGCTAAGGGGGTGTTCCAGTTGGCACACTCTGAGGCGTTGGTTGCAGGCATTGCGCTCATTCGGGGTTCAGAACGTGCACGGGTGCTCGACAACACCGTCGATGACGACTTGGACGACGTCTCCGAGCCCAACGACGACACCGGGTCGAACCGTCCTGAATCCGACGCTGCGGGTCTTGGTTACGAGATCCGCGATTACTGATCGGAGCAGGGCGGGCCGGCTCAGATTGAAGCATGGTTGCCGGGTCGGCTGTGGCCTGCTGTACGCGCAGTGGGGCGCTACCAGCTGGCGGCATTGCGTTGGGGTGACGTCGACCTCGTGCAGACGAGCCTGCGAGTCGCGCGGGCGTTCTCGGAGGAGGCTGAACGTGGCCAGATGTCTCCGGTGAAGGATTACCAAGCGCGGACGGTTCCTGTTCCGGCGATTGTGTCGGAGGAACTGGCTACATATGGTGAAGGAAAGGAACCAGACCATTTTGTTTTTCCGTCCGCGAGTTCGACACCGCTCCGCAATTGCAATTCTCGCCGGGATGTCTTTGATGGGGCTGTCGCTGATGTCGGTCTGGAGATCACCCTGCACAACCTGCGGGATACCGCTGCATCCCTGGCCATCCAAGCCGGAGCTTCAGTAGTTGCGGCCGCGCGGTTGCTTGGCCACGAGTCGGCGGCAACGACGTTTAATCACTACGCTGCCCTCTTCCCGAGTGACCTCGATGACGTTGCTTTGCGCCTTGACGCAGCTGCGCGCAAGACTCTCCGAGAGAACTCGGCGGACGGGGCGGCAATGGCAGATCGGCGACGCTGGATCCCCAGTCACGAACTCCCGGAGACACTGCACGACCTGCCGCCCGACTCGGGCCTCCTCGATGAGGTCCGCCGGCACGTAGATGACGACCTTTTCGACGCTCATCATCTTCGCTGCCGCAGTGAGGAACACGAAAGTTGGCTGATGGCCAACCCTACGGCCGTCGAATTCATCGAGTCGTGGGCGGACAAGAATGCCGAGGATCTCGGACGCGGCGTTCAGGAGCGCCTGGCTGACGGACGGCTCCCTGAGGACCAGGCGGCACCATCCGATAACACAGAAGCACCGACCACACACCGACCAGAGAGGAGCAGAGAGGAGTAAGGCAGCCGCCTGGCAACCATCTCTGAACTGCACAAACGTTGAGTGCCCCCGGCAGGATTCGAACCTGCGACACCGGCTTTAGGAGAGCCGTGCTCTATCCCCTGAGCTACGGGGGCTGGGGACGTCTTTGAATACCTGACTAAAACCCTGGCGAGGCGCGATTTCAGCGGCTTCTTGGACATCCTGGTGCCGTGGTCGGCGTCGCGACGGTGGGCGTCGTGTTGTCGAGTCCGGCTGGTGTGAGTTTAGCTGGCGCGACGAATGCCACGCGACGCTTGGGCGTCCGTGGGCAGCTTGGGGCCGCTCGTCGTGGTGGCGGGGGTTACGCTGCTCGCTCGTCGGGGTGTCGTCGTCGGTGCAGGTAGGCCGCTATTGCGTTGCGGCCCAAAGCGAATCCGAGCATGACGGTCAGTTGGCGAACAGCGGAGTAGGCGATCATACGCCCGCCGTAGAGGGTGCGGTCGAGGGTGTTGTTGAGGCTTTCGGCGTCTTCGCGCCACCCGTAGCAGCGGTCGTAGATGCTGTCGCCATCCTCGGTTTTGACGTGCTGGCGCAGGTGCTCGGCCCGGTTGTAGCCACGCTTCTGGTCGTCGTCGGTGGTGTCAATGCGCTCTCGCTGTACGGTGCCGCACGTGGGAGTCGCGAACTCAATGTACCAGCGGTGATTTCCGTCGGCGTTGCGGCGCGAAAAGACTTTGGCGATCGGACACGGCTGCAGATGCTTTTCTCCGGTGTCGAGTATCTGGCGCTCACACATGCGTCCGTCCTGGGTCCACAGGTCGTGGACCTCGCCGCACGCACAGTCGAGAGAAGCGAATGCGGTGGCCTTGCGGGTGCCATCGTGGACGGGTGAGAGCACGGTTAGGCCGTGTTTCATGGCGTGGTCGATGTGTTTGCCGCGGAAGGCGCCGTCGTAGCAGACACCGTCGCATCGGATATCGGGGTCGGCGATGACGCGGTCGATCATGTCCACCGCTACGCGGGCTTCACCGCCGTAGCCCTTGCCCGCTGGCACGGCTCCGACGTCGAGGATGACGCGGTTGTTGCGGATGGCGTTGGGGCGGGTGGCCAGCATGGCGAACTTGATGCCGTAGCGGAATTCGGTGTCGTTCTCGCCGTTTTGGGCTTCGATGCCGGCGTTGACGTGACGTTCGCCGTGTTCGGCCCACCGGTCGGCGGTGGCTTTGCGGACCGGAGCGGCGACGACGGTGCCGTCACCAACCACGAATTGGCCCCGTGCCGGGTGGGTGTGCGAGACCGACCGGGTCGGGTCGAGGCAGCCGAGTTCCCGGGCGAGCCGGCGCGCGAGTGGGCGGAATGCGTCGAGCAGCACGTCGGCGTGCTCGTCGAGCAGCTGCTGGGCGTAGTTGTGGTGCCAACGCTGTGGTGGTTTGCGCTGCGCTTTTGGCGCGTGGTGCGCGGCGGCGTGATGGCGGATCGAGCGCCAGTACGCGGGATGGGCCATCGCGCGGGCGGCCTTGCTGTGCGAGCCCAGCACGCTCGCGAGGGCCTTGTGCAGCAGATGTACCCACGGCGGATAGTGCGGCCGCCGACCTGGACTGCCGGGCTCATGGATGGGCAGGGTTTGGGCGAGTTGATAGATCAGCTCACTAGAGGCGATGGCGTCGATGGTGTCGATCTCGAGCAGGGTGAGCTCATCGGGGCAGTTGCGACTGTGAAGGTCGCGTTGGCCGATCCGCTGCGCGCCGTAGGCTTGGGTTAGCTTGCTGGAGTTTGTCTTTCGGTTCATGGCGTGGCGCCCGAGTCGTGCCAGCAGTAGCCGATGAGGGCGGCGGTGGTGTCCAGCGAGGGCGAGCCGATGAGGCGGGCTGCGTCCTCGATACGGCCGGTGCGGTCGAACTCGCGGCGCGCGGCGTAGCCGGTCAGCGATGCGGGCCGTATCCCGTTGTCGTCGGATAGTCCGGCGCGGGTGAGGATGTCGCGCACGGTCACGCACACGCGGGCTTGTTTGTGGGCGTTGCTGCCAGCGGCTCCGGTGCACAACACCGGTGAGTGACGACCAGCAGGAAGTGTGCCGGTGAGGCGGGCGGCGCGTTCGGCAAGCACCCGCGCCGACCACCTGTCGAGCGCCAGGGTCCGTGGGCGATGTTTGCTTGAACCGTGTGCCCACACCGTCGCGGCTTGCGGGTCGATGTCGGCGGCGCTGATGTGGCCCAACTCGGCGGTGTGCGCGCCGGCCAGCAGCAATGCGGCGGTGGCGGCGTGCCTGGTTGGGGTGGCGTGTTCGGAGAATAGCCGTACCAACGCGGCTTCGTCATCAGTGAGTGGGCGCCGCCCCGACGATTCGCGGGCCGGGACGTCGATGTCGGTGGTGGGGTCATCGAGGGTTAGCCGCAACCGTCGGGCGGTGCGATAGAACGCGCGCAACGCGGAGCGCCGGTTGTGCATGGTCGCTATCGCCGCCTCCGACACCTCTCCGTGCCGCGTGCGGCCCTTGGCGGCAACAAATTTCGCGACCAACACAGGATCGACGCCGGCCAGCGTGGTGACGTCGTGCGCGGCGGCGAAGCGGGCGAACCGCCGGGTCAATAGACCGAACTTGTCGAGGGTCTGGGTGGCAAGCACGCCGTCGACGACCCACCCGCCGGTCACCGCCGCCACCGCCGCGCTCAAGCTGCCGTCAGCCATGGCCGGCCCCCAAGCCAGCGGCAACAGCAATTGCTCCCCAACGGTCACCACGCGTACACGCTGTCCGTGACATGTTCAGCATCCCGCCTCCGACCCAGGTGGTGCATGTATGCACCATTGGACCAGGGGGGTACGACAGATGGCCCGGACGCGACGGGGTCGCGAGATAGGGTGGGCGTGTGGCGCGCAGCAACGGCGACAAGCCGCCGGTGGCTTACGTGGTTCGCGGTGTATGGCCCGACGCCGATATCAAGCCCGATGCCCCGCCGTCGGCGTCTGCGGCGCAACAGTTGGCCCGCACGCTGGGGGCGGCGATGGCCGAGGCCGCGACCGGTCAGCGGGCACTGGCCGCGGCCAGCGGGGTTGCCCACACCACTATCGGGCGCATCTTGGCCGGCACGGTATTGTGCCACATCGGCTCGTTGGCTCGCCTGGAACACGCGCTGGGCCGGCGGTTGTGGCCCGAGCACGCAGACGCCGTCACCCGCCGCCGCTCCCTCGGGAAACGGGACGCCCGCAATCACCCTGCCGTGTGACACATGAGGCAGATTACAGAGTTGTTATCTGGTTGTGGCGGAACCGAGACCGCGTGTTGCGCTTGACTCGTGTTCCACGCGTCGGAACAATGGGGTTCGCGCGCACGCGCGCGTCAGCGTAGCGAGGGAGTGGGTGTGAAAGCCATGGCCAAGACCAGTAAGTCGCTGATCGACTTGATCGAGATCGCCGCCACGCGGCACGGGGGGGCGTCCGGACGCCGTCTGGCGGAGCTGGCGCAGTGCGCCGGCCACGATATCTCGCACGCCACGCTGAATCGCCTACGGCAGGGCACGTATGCCACCCGCCCGTCGGACGCGTCGATCCGGGCGATCGCCTACCTGGCCGATGTATCGGAGAACGCCGCGTTCGCGGCGGCGGCGGTGAGTGCACCTGCCGCTGTGGTGTATCAGCCTCCAGCCGAAGCGCAGCGGATGACGACCCGGCAGCGCAAGGCGATCGACGAGCTGATTCGCACGTTCGCCGCCGACGACAAACCGGCAGCGGCTGCGGGCCTGGACTTTGGTCGGCTGCTAGCCGCGCGGGAGTGCCTCAGTGCCGCGCTGAACGTCGGGGATGAGCACAGCGCGGCCACGCGGCTGGTCGAGGCGGCGCGCGAGGCGGTCGCCGGGATCGACGAGGTGATCGACGCGCTGTTCGCCGCGACCAGCGACCAAGACCCGGCCGATGACGAATCACGCTCGGATTTCACGGGATTCACCGCAGATAGCCCCGCCCGCGCGGTCGGGTGAAGCCAGCAGACGGCGCGGCAGGAGGGGCAATGGTGTGATTCCGGAATTGGAGCCACCCGGTGGGCTGCTGCCGCCCGGTCGCTACCGGGCAACCCGGGTCGAGGTCTATCAACGATTCGTCGACGGTCGCGGCGAGCACCGGCAGCGGGTGTGGCGGGACTGGGAGTCGGCGACCAGTCTGCTGGGCCGCCACGTGCACCTCAACGCCTGCTGGCTGTACGGACGGTTCCTCTCCGACGACCCCGAACCCGAGGTCGTGTCGTGTGTGTATTGGGCCGAGGACCTGGAGTTGTCCAAAGCCCAGCTTGACCCGGCCAGCGCCAACATCCTGCGAGCGTTCGCGCAGCGCGGTACGCTGCGCCGCATTGTCGGAGTGCAGGTGGATACTTCTGTCGTCGCCTGGCACTGCCAACCCGACCCCGAGATCGAAGATCGCTACCTGCCCCCGTACCTGGAGCGAAGAGGTCGCGTTGATGACTTTCTGCAGCGAACGCGTTGCGGCCCAATGGGTTCGCCGCCTGTGCGCGAGGACGCGCTGCCACGTTGCGGATATGTGGAGGTGATTGTCGATGACTACCAGTGAAGACGACATCGACCGAATGGAGACGGCGATCCTGGCGGCGATGACCGACGACGACACCCCAGCCTGGAGTACTCCCGATGACTTGTCCCGCATCAGCGTCGAAACCCTGATCGCCGACGACACCCTTGGGCGAACACTGCCGTCATGCGGCAACATCCGCATCAGCGGCGACGGCGTGAGCGGGGCATCGGCGCGGGTGTCTGAAGTCGCCCGCGTGATGGCCGGATTTCAACGCCTAGCCACAGCGGTCGGGGCAGCCCAACAGGGCGATAAGGCCCTTGGACGCCAACCCAACGCCGATGTGCGCCGCCGCACCGACCTGCTGCTGCGGGCCTCACCGGGGCCGGGATCGATCATCTTGACCGTCACCCCGGCCACCTCGCCGATCACCGAAACCGGCTACGCCGGCGGCAAAGTCGGCATGTTCGCCGAACTCGAAACCGACGACCAGCTGCTCGACACGGCAATCGGTGCGGCCATCGATGTGTTCACCGCCGGCAACGACATCGGGCCCAGCCCCGGGCAATCGAGGTTTGTCCAACAGCTCGCCGAGATGGGGCCGCGTACCGCCTCGGCCCTACGCGACTTCTCGAAAACGCTGGACCGCGCGGGATTCGACGTCGAAATCGACTGGCAGCAACCATCCCGCGCCACCCGCCGGGTCACCGTGTCGGCAACTTCCGCCGCCTACATCGCCGCCACCGTCGAAAACGCGAACCTAGACGAACAACCCGTGCAAATCGTTGGCGAATACCTCACCGTCAGCTCCGTACAGTCCTGGCTGATCCGCCGAGACGACGGGGAAACGGTCACCGTCAAAAGAGGCCGACTCGGCGAAGACGACCTGCGGGGACACGGAATGGCCATGCGGGTCCGTATCGATGCGATCATGAAAGTCGAAACCACCCCCGGCGGCGCTGTCAAAACCACCTACACCGCCCAAGCCGTACGCGGCCTCAGCAATGAATAGCACTGAAACACAGAACCACAACGTTCATCAGCAACGAGCGTGCCATGGCCTAGACGGCGCCCTGGGCGAGACCGACTGCCGAGTCCCGTCTGCGCCGCGGCGGACAGCTCTTTCATACGGCGGAAGCCGGGTGGCGTCGTCGGGCGCCGCGAATGACATCGTCCAGCCCAGCGCTCCACGCCCGCAGTTGGGCGGGGGAATCAAGAGGCTCGGGCAGCTGACGGTCGATGTGGCCTCGAAGAATGAGAGTACCCAGAATGAGGATGAGCGGGTTAAGGGCACCCCAGATCGAGTCCTCGTCTTGGCCGCCGCCGCCGCGGAACGCGGAGCGGCTGTGTAGCTGACCCCATTGCGAACGGCCGAAACCGAGCAGGAGATCGAAAACTTGCCGGCCTGACGGTTGGCCGTCGACGAGAAGCCGCGCCAGATAATCAACCGCGTCGGGGTGCTCGGCGATCAGCAAGGTCAGCCGAGACTTCAGATCAGCAACCGTATCGCCGGTGGGAGGCGACTTCGGAGCGGCCTGCGCAAGTATCGCAACCAGCTCCTCGTTGACGGCGGCGATGAGCGCTGACTTGAGCCCAAAATGATGCTGTACAAGCCCCACTGATACGCCAGCGGTGGCCGCGACCATGCGTAGCGACGCACCTGAGGACCCATGGGCGGCGAAACACTTCATCGCTGCTACACATATACGGCGTCGACCGTCGTCGGGTTCGGCGTCGACGTGCAACTCGGGAACCGCTGATGGCATAACTTAACCGTAGTATGAAACCGGCGAAGCGACCTAGCCGAATTTGACTCGCGTCGGTTATCCCAATATATCGAAATTTGACTGTGACGTTACGTCACATGTCCACCATGGATGTATGAGAGTCAAGGAGTTGGCAGACCTGGCGGGGACGACGGTACGCACTGTCCGCCACTATCACCAAGTCGGTTTGCTCCCTGTTCCGGCGGTACTGGGCGCGACGCGCGATTATGGGCTCGACCATTTGGCGCGGGTGTTGCGAGTCCGCTGGCTGGCAGGGTCGGGGATGCCTCTGCGTGCAATTTTTGACGCGCTGGGCGAGATGGGGTCTGCGCCGGGCGCCCCGGGCCTAACGGAACTGACTGCCACGCTGGCCGACATTAATCTGCGGATGGCCGAGCTCGCACGCCAGCGCGAGCAGGTCGCGGCTCTTGTGGAGCGTGCCCGCGCCAACGGCGAGGTGAATCCGCTGCCTCCGTCGCTTGCCCGGCTCTACGACCGCTTGATCCCGCGGCTGCCGTCGGAGCGGGCCCGCCGTGCCGCGGAGAATGAGCGCAAGGTCATGACGATTCTTGCGCTGCGCGGCATGATCCCGGACGGCCTGGAACGGCTCGCGGACGAATTCACCGACGAAGACGAGCGCGACGTCGAAGTCATGTACGTCGCATTCAGCGATCTCGCCTCGGCGTCCGGAGCCGCTGAGGAGGCGGCGGCCGCCCAGGTGCGTGATGCGGCGCTGCGCTTCGTCGACCGGCACGAGGAGACGGCCATTCAGATCCTTCGCTCGGTGCCGCGCGGAGTGGTCGGTGCCGCCACATGGACACTGGTGCGGCGGCTCGCGATGCTCGGATACCCCGCGCCGGCGCAGCGGAGGTTCCTCGACGCGGCACCCCAATTATTGGACGAACGCCCGCGCCTGCGCGCCGCGTTCAATGGTCGTCACGCGTGGGCGCTGCGATGAACCCGGTCGAAATCTGTGGCCTAGTCAAGCGATTCGGCCAGTTCGCCGCTGTCGATGGACTTGACCTCGAGGTGCGCCCGGGCAGCGTGCATGGTTTCCTCGGCCCGAACGGAGCCGGGAAGACCACCGCGATCCGTGCTCTGCTGGGCCTGTATCGGCGCGACGGCGGCACGGTCCGGGTCCTGGGCCGCGATCCCGCCGACGACGGACCGGCCGTAACCCGCCAGGTGTCCTACGTTCCGGGCGATGTCGCCCTGTGGCCGAATCTGACGGGCGCAGAGGTGCTCGACGCTTTGGCTGGGCTTCGGCAGTCCCGCGACGAAACCGCCGAGCGGACGCTGATCGAGCGATTCGCGCTCGACCCGACGCGGAAGGTTCGCACCTACTCCAAGGGCAATCGCCAGAAGCTAGCCCTGATCGCGGCGTTCGCGGCACCGACAGAATTGCTGGTGCTCGATGAGCCCACCAGCGGCCTGGATCCGTTAATGGAGCAGGAGTTCGGCGCCTGCGTCGGCGAGGCGGTGGCGCACGGCCGGGCGGTGCTGCTGTCCAGCCACATCCTCGGCGAGGTCGAGAACCTGTGCAGTGATGTCACAATCATCAAGGACGGTCGCCGGGTCGAGTCAGGCCCACTCGCGCAATTGCGGCACCTTGCGGCCACCACCGTGACCGCCAGCACTGACGGCGCGCTACCGCCGGAACTGCGGTCGGGCCTGCTTGCGTTGGGTCTCGACCCCAATCCCGACGGCCAGCAGTGTAGCTGTGCTGTGCCGCGCGACCTGGTACCCGATGTCCTCGGATTGCTCGCAACGCTGCGGCTCACCGACGTGACGTGTGCGCCCGCCAGCCTTGAGGATCTGTTTCTACGGCACTACGCGGTGGCCGCGCGATGACCGGAACGTTTCTCGTCGCGCGGTTGTTACTGCGCTGCAACCGATTTCGTTTGCTCGCGTGGCTGGTGCCACTGGTGCTTCTGGTCGCGATCACGGTGCCGGGGTATGCGCCCATGTATCCGTCGCTGGCCAAGCGCGAGCCGCTGGTGCGCCAATTGCGGGATACGCTCGCGACCAAGGTTCTGTACGGGAAGCTCCCGCTTCCAGGCACTCTCGGCCAGCTCGCGCAATGGGAGACTGGAACGTACATGGTGCTGCTGGTTTCCGTGATGGCGGTACTCCTGACGGTCGCACTCACCCGCAGGGACGAGGAACTCGGCTTCACCGAGATCGTTGAAGCTGCCGGTGTCGGGCGGTGGGCGCAGCCATGCGCCGCCGCGCTGGTGCTTGTCGGTTCGTTCGTGGTGCTCGGGGCGTCGGACGCCGCGGTGCTGGCGTTCGAGTCCATCGGGCACCCAGGCGATCTGACCGTGTCGGGCGCGGTATGTTTCGGCGCAGTCGTGACTCTCGTCGGTCTGGGTACAACAGCTCAGACGATGCTGCTCGCTCAGGTGCTCTGGGATGCGCATTCGGCAGCCAGGGCGGCTTGGACGCTGATTGCGATTTGTTTCGGTGCACGGGTCCTCGCTGACTTCACCCCGATGACATGGCTGCGCTGGAGCACCTGGTTCGGTCTTCGAGACCTCGTCCTGCCGTACACCGATGACCGCGTGGGCCCGCTGGCAGTGGCGACCGGAGGAGTGGTGGTGCTCGGGGCGCTAGCGGCGATCATGTACGCGCACAGGGAGTTCGGCGCTGGCCTGGTGCGTCCGCGTTCGAGCGGCACACGCAGACTCCGGGTTCGGTCCGCGGCCGGGCTCGCATGGCGGCTCGACCGTGGCCCGCTGCTGCTGTGGTTCTCACCGACTATCGCAGTCGCAGCGCTATTCGGCGGCATGAGTCACGGACTGATCGGTCTGCTACGCGACGACGCCAGTGCCGCGGGGGTATTGCGCACCATGACCGCATCAATCGACCCGGTGCGCCAATACTTTTCGTTCAGCTACATCTTCGTCGCGCTGCTCCCGATGATCTACGGAGCAGCGACCGTGCTGCGTACGCGCGCTGACGAACGCGCGGGTCTGCTCGATGCTGAGTTGGCGACCGGCGTGGCACGTTGGCGGCCATTGGTGGCCCGAACCGCCGAGGCCGGTGTCGGCGCACTCGGACTCCTCGTCGTGGGCTCGGCGGTGCAGGCCGCAATGGCCCTCGCGGCGTTGCGCGATGCACCGACGGCACCGACGGGCGGCGCTACGCGTTGGGCGTTCTGGGCTCCGCTGACGCAAGCCCCGGGCGTGCTTGCCGCCGTCGGTCTCGCCTGCGTCGCGGTGGGCGCGGCGCCCAAGCTGACGGGCGCGGTGTGGGCGGCCGTCGCCTGGAGCGGATTCGCTGTCCTGCTCGGGGCGCTCGCCCGAGTGCCGCTCAGTGCGCGACGCATCGCACTACTGGGGCATCTCCCCGCTCATCCTCCGGCACTAACCGCCTCGGCGTTATTGCTGACGGGGCTGTGCGTTGTGGCGGTATCCGCCGGGTGGGTGGCGATGCGCAACCGCGACGTCATCGTCGGCTGATCGGCGCACGCCCGGGTAGCGCTAT
>NZ_JAVKSG010000083.1:0-12608 GCF_039583785.1 Mycobacterium sp. | reverse complement strand
AGAAATGCGCCGCACTCGTCATCTCGGGACACGCCGGCACCCGGCGTCGATAACAGCTTGATCACAATCGGCTCAGCTGATTGATCCAGCTGGTCACGCATACATTTGTCGCCGGCGTCGGTTACGTTGTCCGGCAACGCTATTAGTGAGCCGAATCACGCAGATTTTGTGACCTGCGCCACCCGAATTCCGGGCCCGCACCTCGGGGCTCGAGTCTCACGGACGTCTGGCGCTGCATACTAGAAACTAGAAGTTGGCAGGATCACACGTTAGGTGGCGTGTCGCAAACCATTTCGCTCTCAGCGCTGTTATCCGGCAATCGATCAGATCCCAAATAAGCTGTCGCACAGTAATATTAGTATTACGCCGACCGAATCTGAACATTACCGTGCGAGGGGCGGCTTCGATCTGCCAACACTCCGATCGCACTGTTCGCCAACATGTTTCGATGTTGCAGGCACCGGCGACGCACAGGACGCACGTACCCGATACGGGCGGTAGCGCATTTGTCATACAAGCGGTGATCGCCCGCCACGCGAAAGGTCGCGAGTACTCTCGTCGTGGGCGCTGGAGTATGCTGCCTCAGGGCGATGTGGTTGTGGTGGGTACGATCGGCGGTTCGGGTGGGAGCTGGCCTGGCGGCAGGTCGACCACCTTCTGCAACAGACGGCAGTCGCCGGTGATGTCAAGACCAGCAGTTTTTATCTGGAGAATCCTGAACTCATAGCCATTACCTTGCACGTCGTAGTCGCGCTTGGCCGACTCGTTGAATAACGAACTCTGAACGGTGGCACCATACTTCGTAGCCGCGTGGCGAACGATGTCGACTGCGGTCTTGAAGCCGTCCGCCGTGAACGGGCTGCCAAAATCGACGGGCTTGGCTTTCGGTCGTCGGACGATGCCGGGGTCGAGCTTGTCGCATAGCGACCCGTCTTTGTAGGCGTCCGTTGCATATTCGCCATCACCGAACTTCCAGCTTTGGCCCGGGATGGCCGCGCTGATCTGCTCCGCGATTGCCTGGGCAGTATTGGTGAGACGGTCACGGGCAGCTTCGAATGAACCCTTTGAGCGCATGCTGTCGATGAGCTTGATCTCCTGCTGATCGCTAAGTGGCGCAGGTCCATTGTCCGGATGACTCAATTCGTCCACACCTTTCCGCAGTTTCTCGTACTCCGAGCATCCGCTGACACCGAATACGGTAAGTATCCCAACCAGGGCGGCAACGACGACGCTCGTTTGCGACTTCACTGGGGCGGCAGGCTTTCTCGTGCAGCGAGGTCGGGACGGTTGAGCAAGATCGTTGCCAAGTTGTAGCCGGTCATCCGCTGCAGTGGGTCTCGCCCATACTCCGAATGTCCGCTGGCCCCAGTCTTGTTCAACTCGTCACCGCCGACACCGACCGTACCTGCCTGAGTCTCGAGGTGGGTGAACCGGTAGCGATCAAGGTCGCCGTAAACGATTGCGTTCGGATCTGCTCCCCACCCGTGCATCGGGGCAAGGCCACCGACGGGACGAATCGGGTCATCGGGTGTGGACATGACGAACAAGTGACTGTCGCTCATTCCCAG
The DNA here is from genome assembly GCF_039583785.1 of Mycobacterium sp. GTDB lineage: Bacteria > Actinomycetota > Actinomycetes > Mycobacteriales > Mycobacteriaceae > Mycobacterium. The sequence continues at coordinate 11,040 of NZ_JAVKSG010000083.1, read as the reverse complement.
CTGCGCGGGCGATGTCGCTTCGAAACCTGGCGAGCCGTACAGCACCACGTTGGTCAGATCAGAGCTGGCGCCCTCTTTCAGCGCGATACCCGCCAGCAGCGACCCATAAGAATGACCGAACAGCGCCGTGGTGTGCCCGGGGTTATGGGACCCGGCGTTGAGGTCGCTTAAGAACGACTGCAAATTGGGAGCGCCAGCCTGCGCGAGCCGATCACTAACGGTGTCCCAGGAGTCGATCACAGGGGGCGGCTGATACCCCATCCACGCGATTGTGGAGATGTTCTGGCTCTCTCCGGGGGTGTGGGCGGCGACGAACTGTGCTTCCTGGCGTAGCCCGTACGCCTCCTGAGTCATCGTGGCAAGGCTGTGGCGCGTGCTACTCGACACGCCCGGGACGGTCACTGATACGTGGTCGGCCTTGAACGGGTCCCCGATTGAAGTGGCCGCTGCGATCATCTGGGAAGGGTCGTCGGGCTTGGCGATGAAGATTAAGTGCGAATCCGGCGTTCGCAGAGCATCTCGGATACCGGCGATGTCGGCGAGCCGGTCGGTTCTTACCTGGCCAGCGGGGAGCTTGCTGTACTCCTGTTGCATCTCATCCAGCAGTTTGCGGTTGGTCTGGTCGATTGCATTGATGTCACCTGGAGACATGTCCCCTGGCAACGGGCCGCTCGCCGGGGCTTGCGGCTTGATGCCATATCCCGCCGCCTGCACCTTGTCGCGTTCGTCGGGAAAGCTGGATCGACGGGTACGGTCGGCAATCTCGCGGTCGGACTGCTCGTAGGCCTGTGCTGCGGTCGCAAGGTTTTCGGCGAATCCAGCCGCGCCCTTCTGCGCCGCCGGCAGACCCTCGGTGATCGGGGTTTCAACCTTGCCTGCCTGCGCCGCGATGGCCTGCGAGAGCGGGTCGCTGCCGGTCACAGTGTGCGGAGCGGGCGGGCTTGGAAGCCCATTAGCCGAAGCAAGCAGCTGTCTTGCCGAGGCAGCCAACGCCTCGGGGTCGACACGCAACGGCTCGGAAGTCATTCAAAGAATGGTAGCCAAGGCCAGCCAGGAGGTTCTCAGGTCACTATCGTCGTCGATAGATGTTTTCTCACTCCCGGGCATGTGGTGTTGGTGTAGCACGGACGTGGGGTTCCTGCTTGAGGATTCGGTTCGACCAAGAAACCAGCTCTGCCGCCGAGCTAAATGCGAGTCGCCGAGTAGCGGCGACGAATCGGTCAGCGTCCGGCGTGCAGCAGGTCGCGCGAACCCGCATCGGAGATCACGACTCGCTGAGAGTCCACCCGAGCAATCAGCGCGGGGATGTTCAGCTCGCCGGCCGCGACGAGATCGTCCACCACAGCGGCCAATTCGGTGCGGTACACGGCGGCCAGGTAGTGATTCGTGCCGTCCCACGGCAATACGATGTCGGCGTCCACCGCGGCCGCTCGGGCACCGAGCAGGTCGATCACGTCCGGATCGAGGAGCTCCGCGTCAACAGAGCACACGAATGCGTGTGTCGCACCGGCCTCGGCAGCGGCACGCAGTCCACAACCGACCGCGGACAGCTGTCCGTAGCCGCGCACGTCGTCCCGCACGACCTGCGCCGGGAGTTGCGGTAGCGACTGCCCTGGCGAGGTCACCACGAAGACGGGTTGGCAGCATTGCGCGACGATGCTCACGACGTGTTCGACCGTCGTGGTGTGCCCGTCGCGAACCTGCTTCAGCGCCTTGGCGCGGCCCTGGTAGGGCGATGCGCCCGCAGCCAACACCACACCGGCCAGCGAAGTCGGCTTACCCGTAGCGGTCATCTCAGTTCACTGTCCAGGTGTCTCGGCCGTGCAGCAGCGACTGCAACGCGGCGCGGTCGGAGGGCTTGGATTCTTGGGCGGCCCGAATCTGTGACCGCGCAGCGTCATCATAAGTGGGCCGGCTGACCTGACGGAAGATGCCCATCACGGTGTGCTCGAGGTTCTGCTGGGACAGCCGCGACAACGCGTAGGCGTAGGTGGAGTCGTCGGCGTGCGCGTCGTGCACGACGATCTCGCTGACATCGACATCGGCGGTCTTGGCCACTTCGAGGCCGTAGCCGGATCGGACGACGCAGTATTCGTCGCCTGAGCCGAAGGTGATCGGCTCACCGTGGTGAACGTTGATCACCCGCTCCTCGGCGCCCTCTTTACGCAGCAGGTCGAACGAGCCGTCGTTGAAGATCGGGCAGTCCTGCAGGATCTCGACGAGTGCGGAACCGCGATGCTGGGCGGCGGCGCGCAGCACCTCCGACAGGCCCTTGCGATCGGAATCCAGCGCGCGGCCAACGAAACTCGCCTCGGCGCCCAAGGCGAGCGACACCGGGTTGAACGGCTGGTCCAGCGAGCCCATCGGTGTCGACTTGGTGACCTTGCCGACCTCGGAGGTCGGCGAGTACTGACCCTTGGTCAGCCCGTAGATGCGGTTGTTGAACAGCAGGATGGTCAGGTTGATGTTGCGGCGCAACGCGTGGATCAGATGGTTGCCGCCGATCGACAACGCGTCCCCGTCGCCGGTGACGACCCAGACGGACAGGTCTTCGCGCGAGAGCGCCAGACCCGTCGCGATCGCGGGCGCACGGCCGTGGATCGAGTGCAGGCCGTAGGTCTCCAAGTAGTACGGGAACCGGCTCGAGCAGCCGATGCCACTGACGAAGACGATGTTCTCTCGCCGTAATCCCAACTCGGGCAAAAAGTTTCGCATCGTGTTGAGGATGACGTAGTCGCCGCAGCCGGGGCACCAGCGGACCTCCTGGTCACTGGTGAAGTCCTTGGCCTTCTGCGGTTGGTCGGTGGTGGGCACCCGGGCGTGCCCGGACACCAAATCCGTGAGGCCCAGGTCTGCGCCGATCAGGTCAGTCATAGAACTAGCTCCCTGCTCCCACCGTGGCCGCCGCCAATCTGGCGACCATTGTCTTGTCTTGCTCGATTTCGGCCAGCGTGCCGCCCAACGCCGCCCGGATCACGCGTCCGATCTCGTCGGCCAGGAACGACACGCCCTGGACCTTCGTGACCGACTGCACGTCGACGAGATACTTTCCGCGCAGCAGCAGCGCCAGCTGTCCCAGGTTCATCTCCGGGCACACCACCTGCGGATAGCGCCGCAGCACCTCGCCCAGGTTGGCCGGGAATGGACGCAGGTGGCGCAGGTGCGCGTGGGCAACCTTGACGTCGTGACGCCGCGCCTGCCGGCAGGCCTCCCCGATCGGACCGTAGGAGCTACCCCACCCGATCAGCAGCAGCTCGGCGTCACCGGTCGGATCGTCGACCTGCAGGTCGGGAACCGAGATTCCTTCGATCTTGGCTTCGCGCAACCGCACCATCAGGTCGTGGTTGGCCGGGTCGTAAGAGATGGCGCCGGTGCCGTTGGCGGATTCCAGCCCACCGATCCGGTGCTCGAGCCCGGGAGTGCCCGGGACGGCGAACAACCGGCCGAGCGTCTGCGGATTGCGCGCGTAAGGCTGGAACGGCTCGTCGGGGTTGGCGAAGGTGTGCTGAATCGGTTGCAGCTCTTCGACATTCGGGATACGCCACGGCTCGGAGCCGTTGGCGATCGCGCCGTCCGACAGAATCAGCACCGGCGTGTGGTAACCCACCGCGATGCGCACCGCCTCCAACGCGACGTCGAAGCAATCCGACGGCGACCGCGGCGCCAGCACCGCCACCGGCGATTCACCGTTGCGTCCGTAGAGCGCCTGCAGCAGGTCGGCCTGCTCGGTCTTGGTCGGCAGGCCGGTCGACGGCCCGCCGCGCTGCACGTCGATGACGATCAGCGGCAACTCGGTCATTACCGCGAGCCCCAGAGCTTCGGACTTCAGCGACAGCCCCGGACCCGACGTGCTGGTGACACCGAGCGCGCCGCCGTAGGACGCGCCCAGAGCGGCGCAGATACCGCTGATTTCGTCCTCGGCCTGGAAGGTCAGGACGTTGAAGTTCTTGTGCGTGGACAGCTCGTGCAAGATGTCCGACGCCGGCGTGATCGGGTAGCTGCCCAACATGACCTGGAGGTCAGCGAGCTGACCGGCGGCGACGATGCCGTAGGCAAGCGCGGTGTTGCCGGAGATCTGCCGATATTCACCGGGTGGCAGCTTGGCCGGCGACACCTCGTAGGTGACCGCGAACGCTTCGGTAGTCTCGCCGTAGTTCCAACCCGCCTTCAGCGCCAGGACGTTCGCGTCGGCGACGTCGGGCTTGCGGCCGAACTTCTCCTTGATGAACCGCTCGCTGGTCTCGATCGGCCGGCCGTACATCCACGACAGCAGGCCCAGCGCGAACATGTTCTTGGCGCGCTGGCCGTCCTTCTTCGAAGCGCCGATGGCCTCGACCGCGCCGAGGGTCAACGTGGTCATCGGGACGGCCTCGACCTTGTAGTCGGACAGCTCGCCGGTCTCCAGCGGGTTGCTGTCGTAGCCGACTTTGGCGAGGTTGCGCTTGGTGAACTCGTCAGCGTTGGCGATCACCAGCCCACCGATCGGCAGGTCGATGATGTTGGCTTTCAGGGCCGCCGGGTTCATGGCGACCAGCACGTCGGGCCGGTCGCCGGCGGTCAGGATGTCGTAGTCGGCGATCTGGATCTGGAACGACGACACCCCGGGCAGGGTGCCCTGCGGGGCGCGGATCTCGGCGGGATAGCTCGGCTGGGTGGCCAGGTCGTTACCGAAAAGCGCTGCCTCGGAAGTGAATCGGTCACCGGTGAGCTGCATGCCGTCACCGGAGTCGCCGGCGAAACGGATGACGATCTTTTCCAGTTTCTCCGGTTTTCTCCGCCCGGGGCGCACAGTGTCGGCTCCGTTTCCGTCCGGACCCACGTCGCCGCCTCCCGTAACTGTTCACCGCCCCGGCATCTGCTCGAAACCGGAGCGAATCGTCCGAGTACCGCCCCGACCGATATTTATGTCACTGCCAGTACCGATTATTGCACTTCTCTTAGGGATTCATGGACGGTCCTCTATACCTGCACGCTACCGCTTCTCCGGCAAAGCACGAGGTCAGACACACGCGATTGATGTCGACAAACGCGAAGTGTGGCGTTCGTCACTTTTTCCCGGCGGCAAAGTCTAAGAACCAAAGTTACGCACGGGTAACGTTTGCTAGCGATCCGCCTCCCCCATTCGGGGGAGGCCGCCGGCCTGGGCTAACCCGCTTTTCGGGCCGCCCTCGGGCCGGTTTCAGGCATGGCCGTGGCGAACAGCAGCAGGCCCGCGGCGGCGACGATGCCCAGCGAAATGAACGCCGCGCGGTAGCCTGCGACCACCACGATCCAGCCGGCAAGGATGTTCGACAAGGCGGCGCCGAGGCCCCACATCGTGGTCAATGCGCCGAGACTCACGTTGAACCGACCGGTGCCGTGCGTCAGGTCTTGCACGACGAGCGGGAACAGCGCGCCGAAGATGCCGGCACCCACGCCGTCCAGGATCTGCACGCCGACCAGCCAGTAGGGGCTGTCAGACAGCGTGTAGAGGAATCCCCGGGCGGTCAGGAAGACGAAACCGACCAGAAAGATCGGCTTGCGACCCCAGCTGTCGGCCTTGGCGCCGGCCGCGTAGGCCACCGGCACCATCACCAGTTGCGCGGCCACCACACACGACGCCATCAGCGCGGTGCCGACGTCTTTGTTCTGCAGGGCCAGGACCTGCCCGACGAGCGGCAGCATCGCGGCGTTGGCGAGGTGAAAGGCGACCATGGCCGCAGCGAAGATCAGCAGTGGGCGGTCGCGCAGCAGCGTCGCAAACCCGGCCGGCCGCGGGTGGGTCTCGCCGGCCGCGTGATCCATGCCGCGGGCCCGGTCGTGGTCGATCGCGTCGCCCGGGATCCACAGCGTCGCCACCACGCTCAGGGCCGCCATGGCGGCCAGCACCCAGAAAACCACCAGCGGGCCGAAGCCGTAGGCCAGTCCTCCCGTGATGGCGCCGGCGGTGGCGTTTCCGGCGTGGTTGAACGATTCGTTGCGCCCGATCCGCCGGGAGAACCGCCGGGCACCGACCAGACCCAGCGTGATCGCGGCCAGCGCCGGAGCGAACACCGACCCGGCGATCCCAGCCATCGCCTGCAGCAGTGCAATGACAGAGAAGTGGGCAAACACCGGCATGGCCAACGTTGCGCCGGTGACGGTCACCGCGCCGGCCACGATCAACGCCCGCTTGGCCGACGTGCGGTCCACGAGCGCGCCGACCGGGGTCTGCGCCGCGATCGCCCCGACGCCGCCGATCCCCACCACGAACCCGATCGACGCCTGGTCCCAGTGGTGTGTCAGCAGCAGATAAATCGACAGGTATGGCCCCAGGCCGTCGCGCACGTCAGCGAGGAAGAAGTTCGACAGATCCAGCGCCCGCGAAACCCGGGCCGGTACCGCGTCGGCGGCATCGGCGTGCAAGGTCTGGCGGTGACTAGGCGCTCTTGTCGCGACGCTCGGCACGCGACGGCTTGCGCGGCACGATCGTCGGCAGCACGTTGTCCTGCACAGTCTCCTTGGTCACCACGACCTTGGCGACGTCGTCGCGGCTGGGGATGTCATACATCACCGGCAACAGGACTTCTTCCATGATCGCGCGCAGCCCGCGGGCCCCGGTGCCACGGTGGATCGCCTGCTCGGCAATCGCCTCCAGGGCGTCCTGGCTGAACTCGAGTTCGACGTTGTCCATCTCGAACAGCCGGGTGTACTGCTTGACCAGAGCGTTCTTGGGCTCGGACAAGATCGTGACCAGCGACTCCATGTCCAGGTTCGTCACCGAGGCGACCACCGGCAGACGCCCGATGAACTCCGGGATCAGGCCGTACTTGATCAAGTCTTCGGGCATGACCTCAGCGAAGTGGTCGGTGGTGTCGATCTCGGCCTTGGAGCGCACCTCGGCGCCGAAACCCAGTCCACGCTTGCCGACGCGGTCGGAGACGATCTTCTCCAGCCCGGCGAACGCGCCCGCCACGATGAACAGCACGTTGGTGGTGTCGATCTGGATGAACTCCTGGTGCGGGTGCTTGCGACCACCCTGCGGGGGCACCGAAGCCTGCGTGCCTTCCAGGATCTTCAGCAACGCCTGCTGGACACCTTCACCGGAGACGTCGCGGGTGATCGACGGGTTCTCGCTCTTGCGGGCGATCTTGTCGACCTCGTCGATGTAGATAATGCCGGTCTCGGCGCGCTTGACGTCGTAGTCGGCGGCCTGGATCAGCTTGAGCAGAATGTTCTCCACGTCTTCACCGACGTAGCCGGCCTCGGTCAGCGCGGTGGCGTCGGCGATCGCGAACGGGACATTGAGCATCTTGGCCAACGTCTGGGCCAAATACGTTTTCCCGCATCCGGTGGGCCCCAGCATCAGGATGTTGGACTTGGTCAGCTCGACCGACTCGCCGGAACGCGACTCGCGCCCCTTCTCACCAGCTTGAATCCGCTTGTAGTGGTTGTAGACCGCGACGGCCAGCGTCCGCTTGGCGGTGTCCTGGCCGATCACGTAGCCCTCCAGGAAGTCCCGGATCTCGGCGGGCTTGGGCAGTTCGTCCAGTTTTACGTCGTCGGCGTCGGCGAGTTCCTCTTCGATGATCTCGTTGCACAGGTCGATGCACTCATCGCAGATGTACACACCAGGCCCCGCGATGAGCTTTTTGACCTGCTTTTGACTCTTCCCGCAGAACGAGCACTTCAGCAGGTCGCCGCCGTCTCCGATGCGCGCCATGGTGCTGGGGGCCTACTTCCTTTTCACCGTGTTGATTGTGCTGTCTCGCGTGTACTGACCGACGCTACCCGCTTGCTCCACGGCGATGCGACCGGTAGAGGTGAATCGCGTCGGTGATATTCGTGTTGTACGCATGAACATATCGCCTCGGGGTCCCCTACGCTCGGCGGGCGCGCCGCCGTGTCCTTGGCGTGTCGCGGCCGTTATGCGACTGAGAGACCGGCGTGCGCCGAGCGTGTCGCGGCGGGAGGAATCGTCAAAAAAATCGCCGTGCGCGCATGCTCGGCGAGATACCGAATTTAGGCCGTCGACGCCGACAGCTTGCGGTACTCCAGGACGGTGTCGATGATCCCGTACTCCTTGGCCTCCGGGGCGGTCAGGATCTTGTCCCGGTCGGTGTCCTTGCGGACGGTTGCAGCGTCCTTGTTGGTGTGGCGGGCCAGCGTGGTCTCCATCAGCGTACGCATCCGCTCGATCTCGGCGGCCTGGATCTCCAGGTCGGAGAACTGACCCTGGATGACACCGGACAGCGACGGCTGGTGAATCAGAATCCGGGCGTTGGGCAGCGCCATCCGCTTGCCCGGGCTACCCGCGGCCAGCAACACCGCGGCGGCCGAGGCGGCCTGGCCCAGGCAGACCGTCTGGATGTCGGCCCGGACGTACTGCATGGTGTCGTAGATCGCCATCAGCGACGTGAAGCTGCCGCCGGGCGAGTTGATGTACATGGTGATGTCGCGGTCGGGATCCAGCGACTCCAGCACCAGCAACTGCGCCATGATGTCGTTGGCCGACGCGTCGTCGACCTGGACGCCGAGGAAGATGATGCGCTCCTCGAACAGCTTGTTGTACGGGTTCGACTCTTTGACACCCCAGCTGGAGTGCTCGACGAACGACGGCAGGATATAGCGCGCCTGCGGCTGGGTCTCGGGGTTCATTCAGCTTCTCCGGTGATGTGGGCGGCGCGGGTGATGATGTGGTCGACGAATCCGTATTCCAACGCTTCGGAAGCGGTGAACCACCGGTCGCGGTCGGAGTCGGCCTCGATGCGCTCCATTGTCTGGCCGGTGAATTCGGCGTTCAGCCGAAACATCTCTTTCTTGATGACCGTGAATTGCTCGGCCTGGATGGCGATGTCGGCCGCGCTACCGGTCACCCCACCCAGCGGCTGGTGCATCAGGATGCGCGCATGCGGCAGCGCGTAGCGCTTGCCCTTGGTGCCGGCCGCCAGCAGGAACTCACCCATCGAGGCGGCCATGCCCATCGCGTAGGTAGCGATGTCGCACGGCGCCAGCACCATCGTGTCGTAGATCGCCATGCCGGCACTGATCGATCCGCCCGGGGAGTTGATGTACAGGTGGATGTCCTTGGTGGCGTCCTCGGCGGCGAGCAGCAAGATCTGCGCGCACAGCCGATTGGCGATGTCGTCGTCGACCTGCGACCCCAGGAAGATGATGCGCTCGGAGAGCAATCGCTCATAGACCGAGTCGGTGAGGTTCAGCCCCATCGCGCTGGCGCGCATTTCAGTCCCACGGCTCACAGTGGGTTACCCGCTTTCTTTCAGTTCCGTATTCACCGACACTAACCAACCCGAGCCGTCGAGCACTCCCCGAAGTACCCGCGTTCGCTCACAGCGTCAATTCGTGTCGCCCGACGGTTCCTCGGACGACGCCTCAGCCTCGTCAGTTTCCTCAGTTTCCGCACCTTCTGCAGCTACTACGTCCTCCGGACGCTGCGTGCCGAAGAACTCGGAGGTGTCGATCACGTTTCCATCGGTGTCGCTGACCGTCGCGGCCTGCACCGCGGCGGCGATGGTCTTACCGCGGCGCACGTCGGCGAACATCGCCGGCAGCTGGTTCTGCTGCTGCAGGTAGCCCAGCAGTTCCTGCGGCTGGATGCCGTACTGCCGCGAGGTCATCACCAACCGCTCGGTCAGGTCTTCCTGGCCGACCTGGATGTCGAGGTCGTCGCCCAGCGCATCGAGCAGCAACTGCGTCTTGATCGCCTTCTCGGCCTCGGCGCGGGCGTCGGCGTCGAACTTTTCGCGTGTCGTGCCCTGCTTTTCCAGGGCCTCGGCGAGCTTGGCCTCGTCGTGGTCCATGCCGTGCAGCGCGTTGTGCATGGTGTTGTCCACCTGGGCCTGCACGATCGCTTCCGGCAACGGCATCTCGACACCCTCGAGCAACGCACTGATCGCGGCGGTGCGAATCTCCTCGGCCTGCTGCACCCGCTTGACCCGGCTGACCTGTTCGGACAGGTTGGCCTTCAGCTCGTCGATGGTATCGAATTCGCTTGCCATCTGCGCGAATTCGTCGTCGGGCTCGGGCAACTCACGTTCTTTGACGGCGCCGACGGTGACGGTGACCTCGGCCTGGCTGCCGGCGTGCGGTCCGGCGGCCAGCTCGGTGGTGAAGACCTTCGATTCGCCGGCCGACAGGCCGACGATCGCCTCGTCGAGACCGTCGATCAGCTGACCCGACCCGATCTCATGCGACAGACCCTTCGTCGACGCCTCGGGAACGTCCTCGCCGTCGATGGTGGCCGACAGGTCGATCGCGACGAAATCACCGGTGGCGGCGGGCCGCTCGACGCCGGTCAGGGTGCCGAACCGGGCGCGAAGGTTCTGGAGTTCGGTGTCGACATCGGAGTCGCTGACCGTGATCGGGTCGACGGTGATCTTCAGCGCGCTGAGATCGGGAAGGGTGATGTCGGGTCGCACGTCGACTTCGGCGGTGAAGACCAAATCTTCGCCGTACACCTTCTTGGTGACGTCGATCTCGGGCTGGCCGAGGGGTCGCACGGCGACCTCGGTGACGGCCTGGCCGTAGCGGCTCGGCAGCGCTTCGCTGACGACCTGGTCGAGGATCGCTTCCCTGCCGACGCGGGCCTCCAGCAACTTGGCGGGGGCCTTGCCGGGGCGGAATCCCGGGAGCCGGACCTGCTTGGCGAGCTCTTTGTAGGCCCGGTCGAAGTCTGGCTTCAGTTCCCCGAACGGCACCTCCACGTTGATGCGAACCCGGGTGGGGCTCAGCTGCTCGACGGTGCTCTTCACGGGTGTACTCCTTGGTTGTGCTGATGTGGCGTGCCAGTCGGGGTGACAGGATTTGAACCTGCGGCCTTCCGCTCCCAAAGCGGATGCGCTACCAAGCTGCGCTACACCCCGCGGTGACCACGCGATACTACGGCCACAGCTCGCCAGCCCTGTGTACCGGTCTCACGACCAGATTGCGGGACGGCAACATTTGGATTTGATGTCTGCCGCGCCGTAAAGTCGCGCTCGACTGACACACGCGGGCGTAGCTCAATGGTAGAGCCCTAGTCTTCCAAACTAGCTACGCGGGTTCGATTCCCGTCGCCCGCTC
>NZ_JAVKSG010000082.1:0-13055 GCF_039583785.1 Mycobacterium sp. | reverse complement strand
AGCTCAGGCGGTTAGAGCGCTTCGCTGATAACGAAGAGGTCGGAGGTTCGAGTCCTCCTAGGCCCACAACCATGTGTTCGCCAAGACGTTTCTCAAGACTGGTGTTGCCGCTGGCAGCGATCGCGGTGCTGGCGGTGGTGATCCGGTCTCGGCGCAGCGCCGAAGTCTGGCACGTGGCCGCCGACCAGATCGATGGCCGGCCCGAGGGGCCTTAGCTCAGTTGGTAGAGCGCTGCCTTTGCAAGGCAGATGTCAGGAGTTCGAATCTCCTAGGCTCCACAGCCGTCGTCAGCCAGGTAGGTGACGCTGTACCAACGGCGAGATTGCTCGAAGTCGTCGGTTTCGGTCGCGCTCTCCAACCGCACGTCGCACAAGTCCGTGTGGTCCAGCCGGATGAAGGCTTCCAGTTCGGTGTCGCGCGCTTCGCCGGTCAGGGCGGCGTCCGCGAGCGCCCGGCCCTCGTAGCGATGCCAGCCCACGGGTCGGTCAGGGGCGGTGGTCGACGTCGACGCTGGGCGGCAGCGGCGACGGTTCCGGCTGCGACGAGCGGCGGACGATCGAGAACGCTGCAGCGCCGGCGGCGAGCACGACCACGGCGGCCCCGGCCAGCACCCACGGCCGCGGCCTGCGGCGCTGCGGGCGACGGGCCTGGGCGAGAGCTTGGGGCAGGCCGGTGACCACTTCCTGGGCGGCCGCCAATTCCTGGACCAACGCCTGCTGGGCGGCCTGGATGTCGTGGGCCAGCCGGCCCTCGTGGTAACGGCGGCGCAGGCTGGCGGCGCCGGCCCGGGCCGAATGCGCGGTCAAGCCCACCACGCCGAGCGTCACATCGACCGGTCCGACCGCCGTGTAGGTCAGGCCGCGGCTCAGCCGCTCCCGCGGGGTCAGCCGGATGTGGTTCTCAGCGCCCATTTCTCGCCCTTTCGCTTAACCGCCCTGGGAATACGTTCGAAAGGCTACCGGCACGCCGATGTCTTGCGGGGCGAACCGTGATGGCAGACTGTGATCCTGTGACTACCAGCCCGATTCAGACCGCCACTGCCACCCTGCACACCAATCGCGGCGACATCAAGATCGCGTTGTTCGGAAACCACGCCCCCAAGACCGTCGCCAACTTCGTCGGCCTGGCTCAGGGCACCAAGGAGTACTCGACGGAGAACGCCTCCGGCGGAAGCTCGGGCCCGTTCTACGACGGCGTGATCTTCCACCGAGTGATCAGCGGCTTCATGATCCAGGGCGGCGACCCCACCGGCACCGGCCGCGGCGACGCGGGCTACAAGTTCGCCGACGAGTTCCACCCCGAGTTGCAGTTCGACAAGCCCTACCTGTTGGCGATGGCCAACGCGGGCCCGGGAACCAACGGCTCGCAGTTCTTCATCACGGTGACCCAAACGCCGCACCTGAACCGCAAGCACACCATCTTCGGCGAGGTCGTCGACGGAGATTCGCAGGGCGTCGTGGATGCCATCGCCACCACGGCCACCGGCCCCGGCGACCGTCCGACCGAGCCGGTCGTCATCGAGTCGATCACCATCTCCTGACGACGCCGCGAAACGGCTGCCAGGGTCGCGATCTTCGCTGATTCACGACCCTGACGGCAGGTTCGCGGCTCACGACCCCGCGTAGCCGGCGGCCGTCAGCGCGTCGAGCACATCCAGCGGATCGGTCCCGAGGTCCCAACGGGAGAAAACGAACAGCCGACCGTCGTCGGCGTCGATCTCCAGCAGCCGTGTCTTGCGCCCGATCCGGCGGAACTCGGTGATCCGGATGATCTTGATGTCGGGCCGTCGCAGAAGCTGCGGGCGGATCCAGCCGCCGACCCGCAGGCCGTCGTCGGTGATTGCCAGCTTTGGCCGCGCACGCCACGTTCCGCCGGCAAACACCAGCAAGCCGGCCCCGGAAATGGCCAACAGGAGGCGCCCGGGAGCGTCTGTGACCACCGTCACAGACGTGATAGCTAGCACAATCCCGGCAAGCCCGCAAGCTGCGGTTCCCGCCGCGGATGGCGCCCACTGTGTTTGCTGCACGAATTTCCTAGGGGTGTCTACCAGTGCCGATGAGGTTATCCACAAGCGCTATCCACAATGGGGATGAATAACACGCGTGTGATCCAGGCTCTCACTTGTTGCTGAGTCGGCAACGGCTCCGGCCTGGAACCGGCGCAACAAGATCAGTGCCGGGCCTACCGCCACCGCATCGTGAGCAACAGGCCGCTGATCATGAAGGCAAACGCGACAGCGTAGTTCCACGGCCCCAGATTGGCCATCCAGCTCAGCACCGAGGGCGCGTCCGGGCCCGTCGCGGCCAACTGGAACACCATCAACCAGATCAACCCGATCAGCATCAAGCCGCAGAACAACACCACGAACCACACGCTGGATGGGCCGGCTTTGACCTTGACCGGGGTGCGGCTCACCGGATGCGCGGTGAAGTCGGTTTTCTTTCGGACTTTGGACTTGGGCATTTCTACCTCGGGTATAACTCGTAGCTACGGTAGGCAGGGCAGGTGCAACGATGAGCGTAACGCACTCACCAGCAGCGGACGGAGAGCCGATGGCACGCATCCGGTGGCCGGCCCTCGCACGCCACGACCGCAAGACGCGACGCCCGACTGCCCCGGCGGCGCAGCGGTCACCGTGGCGGGTGGGCGTTCCGGTGGTGTGTCTACTGGCCGGCCTGATGGTCGGAGCCACCCACGGGGTGTCCCGCGGCGGCGAGATCCGGCGCAGCGACGCTCCCCGGCTGGTCGACCTCGTGCGCAGCGAACAGTCCGCCGTCGGCCGGCTGACCACCGAACGGGATCGACTGGCCAACACCATCGATTCCACCCACGGCCGATTCGCCGACGCCGCGCTGGCGGCGATGCTGCGGCGGTCGGCGCAGCTGGCCGGCGAGGCCGGGATGGAACCGGTGCACGGCCCGGGCCTGACCGTCACGCTCAACGATGCTCAGCGCGATGCCAACGGCCGCTTTCCCCGCGATGCTTCCCCCGACGATCTGGTCGTGCACCAGCAGGACATCCAGGCCGTCCTCAACGCGTTGTGGAGCGCCGGCGCAGAGGCCATCCAGGTGCAGGACCAGCGGATCATCGCCACCTCGGTGGCCCGCTGTGTGGGCAACACGCTGCTGCTCAACGGGCGGACCTACAGCCCGCCGTACACGGTGACCGCGATCGGCGATGCCGCGGCCATGCAGGCGGCTCTGGCCGCCGCTCCCCTGGTGGTCCTCTACAAGCAATACGTGGTGCGCTTCGGTCTCGGCTACACCGAGCACCCCGTTCCCGACGCCCACGTGGTGGGCCACACCGAGCCGCTGCGGATGCACTTCGCCGAGCCCGCCGGCCCGGTCAGTTACTGAGCTCACCTGCGATTCAGTAGCCTGACACGATGCAGATCTTGGTCGTCGACAACTACGACAGCTTCGTCTTCAACCTGGTGCAATACCTGGGCCAGTTGGGCGTCGAGGCGACCGTCTGGCGTAACGACGACCCACGGCTGTCCGACCCCGCAGCAACCGCCGCCGCGGTGGACGGCATTCTGCTGAGCCCCGGCCCGGGCACCCCCGAGCGCGCCGGCGCCTCGATCGACCTGGTCCGGGCCTGCGCGGCGGCGAGCACCCCGCTGCTGGGCGTGTGCCTCGGCCACCAGGCCATCGGGGTGGCGTTCGGGGCCACCGTGGACCGGGCGCCCGAACTGCTGCATGGCAAGACCAGCAGCGTGTATCACACGAATACCGGTGTGCTGCAAGGGATGCCGGATCCGTTCAGCGCAACCCGGTACCACTCGCTGACGATCATGCCCGAGACGTTGCCAGCGGAGCTGGAGGTGACGGCCCGCACCCGCAGCGGCGTCATCATGGGGGTCCGGCACAAGGAGTTACCGATCCACGGTGTGCAGTTCCACCCGGAGTCGATCCTCACCGAAGGCGGGCACCGGATGCTGGCCAACTGGCTGGCCGACTGCGGGCAGGCCTGCGACGACGGGTTGGTGCGCAAGCTGGAAAGCGAACTGGTCGACAGCCTCGCTATTGACCGAACTTCAGCGTGATGCTGCCGTCCCGGGTCGCACCCTGACCGGCGCTCGGGCTTTGGTACACCACCCGATTGTGCTGCGAGCCGCCGGCGTCCACGTCGGGACCCCGGTCCAGCACCCCGGTCCAGCCCAGCGCGCGTAGCCGCGGCTCGGCGTCGGTCCAGTACATTCCGGTGATGTCTGGCATCACGAACTGGTTGCCCTTGGACACCTGCAGCTCGATCACCGTGTCGACCGGAACAGTGCCTCCCGCAGGCGGATTCGTGCCCACAACCGTCCCGGCCGGTCGCGGGCTGTCCACCGCGGCCTGGGCGAACTTGGAAAAGCCGTACACCGTCAAGTTCTGCTGGGCCTCATCGGCGGTCTGTCCGGCGACGTCGGGGATCTGCTTGGTCGACGGACCGGATCCGACGATGACCGCGATCTCGTTGGTGATCGCCGACGTCTGGTTGGCCGGCGGGTTGGTGCCGATGACTTTGTCTTTGGTTTCCGGCGTCGACGGCGAGTTGACCTGCTTGAGGCGGCCGAAGCCGGCGGCTTTGAGCTTCTTCACCGCCGCTGCATAGCTCAGCGACGAGACGTCGGGCACCTCGCGCTGCTCGGGTCCGGTCGACACATCGACCGTAATCAGTTCGCCGGCACCAACTTGAGCGTTAGCGCCGGGGTCAGTGCCGATGACATGATCAGGCGGGACGGTGGAGTCGGGCTTCTGCTGGGTCCGGGTCTTGAAACCGTGGTTCTGCAGCGCGGCAATCGCGTCGGCCGACGCCTGATCGCGGACGTCGGGGACCTGCACGTTGCGCATGCCGCCGCCGACGGTGTTGATCAGAACGGTAACGACGACGGTCAGGACGGCCAGTACGGCGACGGCGATCACCCAGCGGCCCACCGAACCGACCTTGCGCCCGCGAGCGAATTCGAGCTGCTGCCGCGGCAGCGGATTGGTGTGCGCCGTATTCGAATCCGACGAATGCGGCGCGGTCATCAGCGACGCGCGCTCAGCTTCGGTGAGGATCTTGGGTGCGTCGGGCGGCTCGCCGTTGTGTACCCGAACCAGATCGGCGCGCATCTCGGCGGCGGTCTGGTAGCGGTTCTCGGGGTTTTTGGCCAGCGCCTTGAGCACCACGGCGTCCAGGTCGGCGGAAATGCCCTTGTAGCGCCGCGACGGCGGCACCGGGTCTTCGCGGACGTGCTGGACGGCCACCGCGACCGGCGAGTCACCGACGAAAGGTGGTTCGCCGGTGAGCATTTCGTAGAGTACGCAGCCCAGCGAGTACACGTCGGACCGGGCGTCGACGGCGTCGCCGCGGGCCTGCTCCGGTGAAAGATATTGTGCGGTGCCGATGACCGCGGAGGTCTGGGTGACGCTGTTACCGGCGTCGGCGAGCGCGCGGGCGATGCCGAAGTCCATCACCTTGACCGCATTGGTGTGGGAGATCATGATGTTGGCCGGCTTGACGTCGCGGTGGATGATGCCGTGCTGGTGGGAGAAGTTCAGCGCCTGGCAGGCGTCGGCGATGACCTCGATGGCCCGGGTGGGCGTCATCGGCCCGTCGGTGTGGACGATGTCGCGCAGCGTCACACCGTTGACGTACTCCATCACGATGTACGGCAGTGGCCCGGCGGCCGTTTCGGCCTCACCGGTGTCGTACACCGCGACGATCGCCGGGTGGTTGAGCGCCGCGGCATTCTGCGCCTCGCGGCGGAACCGCAGATAGAAGCTGGGATCGCGGGCCAGGTCGGCGCGCAGCACCTTGACCGCTACGTCTCGGTGTAGCCGGACATCCCGGGCCAGATGAACCTCGGACATGCCACCGAAGCCGAGGATCTCGCCGAGTTCGTAGCGGTCGGACAGGTGCTGCGGGGTCGTCATTGCAACTTCTCGTGTTGGGACGCCACCGCGCTCGACTCGACCAGCGGCGACGCCCGCCGGGGGGCGGGGGGCTTGCATTGCCCTCCAGGATTACCCGTAACCCCCCGATACGTCCAATTAGTTGGATGCGCCGGAGCCGACTCGGACTTGCTGGGCGGTGTTCCGGTCTCGGTCACGGTGGGTGCGGATGGTTGCGGCTGCGAATTGTTGTTGTGCGAGTTCACCACGATCAGGATCGCGATGATGATCGCCAGGGCGCCCAGCACGCCGGCGGCCCACAGCAGCGCGCGCTGACCGGAGGAGAAGGTGCGCCGCGGCGGCGGGGTGCGATGACCGCCGGTGGTCGGCCGGGCGCGACGGGCGGCGGGCGCCCGGGTGGTGACGGCGGCTGCGGCCCGGGTCTGCGAGCCCGACGGGATGGCGGACGGGGCGGCGCGCACGCTTCCGGCGGCCTGGTTGGGCCGCGGCGGGCGGCGGCCGGCCCGCACGGCGGCGACCGCGTCGGCGAACGGTCCCCCGCTGCGGTAGCGCATGCCCGGGTTCTTCACCAGCGTGATCTCGATCAGCTCGCGCACATTGGGCGGCAGGTCGGCCGGCAGCGGCGGCGGCGGCTCCTTGATGTGCTTCATCGCCACCGTCAGCGCGCCTTCGCCGGTGAACGGCCGCTTACCCGAAACCGCTTCGTAGCCAACCACTCCCAGCGCGTACACATCGCTCGACGGGGTCGCGTCATGCCCCAGCGCCTGTTCGGGGGCGATGTACTGGGCGGTGCCCATCACCATGCCGGTCTGGGTCACCGGCGCGGCGTCGACGGCCTTGGCGATACCGAAGTCGGTGATCTTCACCTGACCGGTCGGGGTGATCAGCAGGTTGCCCGGTTTGACGTCGCGATGCACCAGCCCGGCGGCGTGCGCGACCTGTAGCGCGCGGCCGGTCTGCTCGAGCATGTCCAGGGTGTGCCGCAGCGACAGCCGGCCGGTCCGTTTGAGCACCGAGTTCAACGGCTCGCCGTTGACCAGTTCCATCACCAGATAGGCGGTGCGGCCTTCGCCGTCCATCTGCGTCTCGCCGTAGTCGTGCACACTGGCGATGCCGGGGTGGTTGAGCATCGCGGTGAGCCGCGCCTCGTTTCGGAACCGCTCGATGAACTCAGGATCCTGCGAGAACTCGGCCTTGAGGACTTTGACGGCGACGCGTCGACCCAGCCGATTGTCGACCGCTTCCCACACCTGACCCATGCCGCCGGTGGCGATCAGTCGCTGCAGCCGGTAGCGGCCCGACAGCGTCACACCTACTCGCGGGCTCATGGTCCTCCCTGTAGCGCGGCCTCGATGACGGCGCGCCCGATCGGTGCGGCAAGCGCACCTCCGGTCGCCGATGGGCTGCCGCCGTCCGCTGTTCCCTCCACGAGCACCGCAACGGCCACCCTCGGGGCGTTCGCGGGCGCAAAAGCGATGTACCACGCGTGCGGTGGTGTGTGACGCGGATCGGAGCCGTGCTCTGCGGTGCCGGTCTTGGATGCGATCTGCACGCCGGGGATCGCCCCTTTCTGCTGGGTGGCATTCTCGGCGCCGACCATCAACTCAGTCAGCTTAGCCGCGACCTGCGGGGACACCGCACGGCGTTGCTGACGCGGCGCTGTCGTGCTGATGTTGGCCAGGTCCGGTCCCTGCAGGCTGTCGACCAGGTAGGGCTGCATCGTGATGCCGGCATTGGCGATGGTAGCCGCAACGGCCGCGTTCTCCAGAGGCGTCAACGCCACGTCCTTCTGGCCGATGCTCGACATCCCCAGCGCCGCGGCGTCGAGGATCGGCCCGACGGTTGATTCGGCCACCTGGAGTGGTATCGGATCCGGCATGGCGTCCAGGCCGAACGATCGGGCCATGCCGCGCAGCGCGTCGGTACCGTTGAGCAGGCCAAGCTGGACGAATGCCGTGTTGCAGGACCGGGCGAATGCCTCACGCAACGTGACGGTTTCGGCGTTGACGCACGGCTGGTCGCCGTAGTTCTCCAGGCTGGCGGTGCTGTCGGGCAACGGAATCGATGCCGCCGCGGTCAACTCGTCGTCCACGGTCGCGCCGTTCTGCAGGGCGGCCGCGGTGGTGATCACCTTGAACGTCGACCCGGGCGGGTAGGTCTGCGAGATCGCGCGGTTGACCATCGGCGACTGCGGGTCGTCGCGCAGTTGCTGCCACGTCTTGGCCTGCTGCTCCGGGTCATGCGAGGCGAGCAGGTTGGCGTCGAACGACGGCGAGGACACCATCGCCAGGATCTTCCCGGTCGACGGCTCCAGTGCCACCACTGCACCGCGGCAGGGCCCGTTGCAGCCCTGCTGCATCGCGTCCCAACCGGCCTGCTGGATGCGGGGGCTGATGGTGGTTTCCACGTTTCCGCCGCGGGGATCGCGGCCGGTGAAGAAGTCGGCCAGCCGGCGGCCGAACAGCCGCTGGTCGGACCCGTTGAGCAACGGGTCCTCGGCGCGCTCGAGGCCGGTGCTGGAGTAGCGCAGCGAATAGAAGCCGGTGACCGGCGCGTACACCGCGGCGTTCGGATATACCCGCAGGAACCGGAAGCGGCTGTCGGTGGCCACCGAGTAGGCCAGCAATTGGCCGCCCGCCGTGATCTGGCCGCGCTGCCGGGAGTATTCGTCCATCAGGACTCGTTGGTTGCGCGGATCGGACCGCAGCCCGTCGGCGGTGAAGACCTGGGTGAGCGTGGCGTTGAACAGCAACAGCACGATCAGCGCCATCACGCTGATCGAGATCCGGCGTAACGAGGTGTTCATACCTTCGCGATCACCTCGGTGGGGGCGCCGGCGATCGGAGCGGTATTACGTGGTTTGGTGCGGAACGGCCGGCGGGCCGCATGCGAGATGCGCACCAGAATCGCCAGCAACACGTAGTTGGCCATCAGCGACGAGCCACCGTAGGACAGCCACGGTGTGGTCAGCCCGGTCAGCGGAATGAGATTGGTGACGCCGCCGACGACGATGAACAGTTGGATGGCCAACGTCGAAGCCAGCCCTGCCGCCAACAGCTTGCCGAAGCTGTCCCGCACCGCGATCGCGGTCCGCATGCCGCGGATGATCACGATGGTGTAGAGCATCAGCAGGCCGGCCAGCCCGACCAGGCCGAGCTCCTCCCCGAACGCGGCGGTGATGAAATCCGTTGCCGCAGCCGGCACCGTGTCGGGTTGGCCGTTACCCAACCCGGTGCCGAAGACGCCGCCGGTGGCGAAGCTGAACAACGACTGCACAATCTGATAGCCGGCACCGTCGGGGTCGGCGAACGGATCCAGCCAGGTCTGCACGCGCACCCGGACGTGGCCGAAAGCGAAGTACGCCAGCACGCTTCCGAGGCAGAACAACAGCAGACCGAGCACCACCCAGCTAAACCGCTGGGCGGCCAGGTAGACCACGACCAGAAATGATGCGTACAGCAAAAGCGAAGTGCCCAAGTCTTTTTCGAACACCATGACAGCGACCGACGCTGTCCAGGCGCCCAGCAGCGGAGCGAGATCACGCGGACGCGGCAGGTCCATCCCCAGTACGTGCTTGCCAGCGCTGGTGAACAGCCCGCGCTTGGCGACCAGGACCGCGGAAAAGAAGATCAACAACAGGATCTTGGAAAACTCGGCGGGCTGAATCGAGAAGCCCGGCAACCGAATCCAGATCTTCGCGCCGTTCTGCTCGGACAGCGATCTCGGCAGCAGCGCGGGAATAGCCAGGATGATAAGACCGGTCAGCCCGCTCACGTAGCCGTAGCGCGCGAGTTGGCGGTGGTCCCTCAGCGAAATCACCACCGCGGCGAAGGCGCCGACACCGAACAGCGTCCACAGGATCTGCGGGCTGGTGACCGCGCGGCCACTCCCCTCGGCCAGCCTCTCGTCGAGATCGAGCCGGTAAATCATCACCAGGCCCAATCCGTTGAGTAGCGCCACGACCGGCAACAGCAACGGATCCGCGTACGGCGCATAGCGTCTGATCGCCAGATGCGGGACGGCGAACACCGCCAGAAAGCCCGCCGCGTAGTTCAGCAGCTGCCAGCTGAGCTTGCGTTCCTGGTTGGCTTGCACGATGGCGAACGCCGCCGCTGTGATCACCGTGGCGAAACACAGCAGCAGCAGCTCGGCATTGCGCCGGTTTGGCAACGAGGGTGTGACAGTGACGGGCGGCTGCGGCTGTGTCGTCATTCCGGAGTCCGGCAGTCGGTGCCCGGCTGAGGTGGCGGCGGCGATAACGCTGTGACAGTGGGCGATGCAGGCACCGCGGGCGTCGTCGGCGCGGGGCTTGCCGGACTTTGTTGCGGGACAGAGGTTTGCGCGCCCGGTTCGTGCACCGGCGGCGTCGAGGGCGTGGGCGACGGGGTGGCGGCCGGCGCCTGGGCGCGGGCCATCGGACACAGCGGCAGCAGCGATTCGCCTGCCAACCGGCGCAGCTGCGCATTGGCCTGGTGCAGCGTACCAACCGGAAGTCCCGCCGCCACCTGCGCCCGCGCCGACTCGGCCAGATCGGACGGCTTCATCAGCCGGCAGTCGTGGTTGGCGGCAGCCGTGCCGACGCGGATCACCGACAACTGGCTGCGGCTGTTGAGGCAGCCTTGTGAATACGGTTGATGCAGTGGCACACCCAGAATGGACACCTGAATGCCTTGCATGATCGACACCGACCCGGCGTAGGCGGTGACGTAGTAGTAGCTGCGGATCACTGTTCGGCCGATGGCGAGCGCCGCGAGCAACAGCAGGATCCCCAGCGCCAGTCCGATCATAATTCGCCGCCGCGATCGCCGCGCTTGCGAAGCGCTGTCTATCGGGGGCGGGACCCGTTGGGCGACTTCTTTGCGCGGGGTAAGGGCCGAAGCTCGGCCGGCCGAGGTGTTCGGCCGGTTCAACTGATCGCGGTCGTCGGAGTCGCCGGACACCGCGCCGGCGATGATCGGCTGGTTGGAGCCGTAGTCGATGTCGACGACGTCGGCGACCACCACGGTGACGTTGTCCGGGCCACCGCCGCGCAGCGCCAGCTCGATCAGCCGGTCAGCACTGTCGGTGACGTCGGGAATCTTCAGGGCGTCCAGTATCGTCTCATCGGTCACCGGGTCGGAAAGTCCGTCGGAACACAGCAGATAACGATCTCCGACTCGGACCTCACGCATGGTCAGGGTGGGCTCGACCTCGTGGCCGGTCAGCGCACGCATGATCAACGACCGCTGCGGGTGGCTGTGCGCCTCCTCTTTGGTGATCCGGCCTTCGTCGACCAAGGTCTGAACGAAGGTGTCGTCCTTGGTGATCTGGGTCAGCTCGCCGTCGCGCAGCAGGTAGCCCCGCGAGTCGCCGATGTGCACTACCCCAATCCGGTTGCCGGCGAACAGGATTGCGGTCAGCGTGGTCCCCATGCCCTCGAGATCGGGCTCCATCTCGACCTGCGCGGCGATAGCCGAGTTCCCGGAGTGCACGGCGGAGTCGAGGCTGGCGAGCAGGTCGCCGCCGGGCTCGTCGTCGTCGAGATGGGCCAGCGCGGCAATCACCAACTGCGACGCGACTTCACCGGCGGCATGCCCGCCCATGCCGTCGGCAAGCGCCAGCAAACGCGCACCGGCGTACACGGAGTCTTCGTTGTTGGATCGAACCAAGCCGACATCGCTGCGCGCTGCATAGCGCAAGACCAAGGTCACGGGCGTAACTCAATCACGGTTTTGCCGATACTCACCGGCGTGCCAATAGGAACCCGTACCGCCGTCGTCACTTTCGCCCTGTCGAGGTATGTACCGTTGGTCGATCCTAGATCTTCGACGTACCATTCCGAGCCGCGCTGGGAAAGCCGCGCGTGCCGCGTCGACGCGTAGTCGTCGTTGAGTACCAACGTAGAGTCGTCAGCTCGACCGATCAGCACCGGCTGCCCGCTCAATGTGATTCGCGCACCGGACAACGCCCCTTCGGTCACAACGAGATAGCGTGCCGTATTCCCCCGTTGCCGCGCGGGCAACAGCGTTCCGCGCAACGCCAAGCCACGCCGCACCATCACCGCGCCGGTCGGCGCGTAGATATCGGTGCGCAGGATCCGCAGCACCGACCAGATGAACAACCACAGCAGCATCAAGAAGCCAGCGCGCGTCAGTTGCAGTACGAGTCCCTGCATCTGGCGTCCTCTCCGTCCTGGTGCCGGGTGCCTCACATGCCCGGATATAGCAACGTCACGATACTTGGACGGTGGTCGGCGCGGGGTGAAGCTGAATGAGTGCGCGACCTACGGGCTCAATGGATGCGGACGACGATCTCCGAGTGCCCCAGCCGGATCACGTCGCCGTCGGCCAATTGCCACTCCTGTACAGGCGCGTTGTTGACAGTTGTGCCGTTGGTGGAGTTGAGGTCGGACAGCAGCGCGACTTGGCCGTCCCACCGAATCTCCAAGTGACGACGCGACACGCCGGTGTCCGGCAGTCGGAACTGGGCATCCTGGCCACGGCCGATGACGTTGGGGCCCTCACGTAGCTGGTAGGTGCGCCCACTACCGTCGTCGAGCTGCAATGTGACCGCCGAAACTGGGGACGAGTAGCCACCCTGGCCGTAACCGCCCTGACCGTAGCCGCTGGATTCGGCGGGCTGGCCGTAGTCGGGTTCGACGTAGCCGCCACCTGGGGCAGCGTACGACTGGCCGTAGTCCTGCTGCCCGTAGTCGGCTTGCTGCCCGTAGTCCTGTCGGCCGTATCCACCGCCGCCGAAGCCCGGGTCATAGCCGCCGCCCTGGTCTGGGTAGCCGCCTTGGTCGGGGTAGCCGCCGCGTTGGTCGGGTGCGCTGTAGCCGCCGCCGTCCTGGCGGGCCGGCCCGCGGCCGTACTCGTCGTAGCCCTGGCCACCGCCGGGCTGGCCGTAGCCGCCGCTCTGGCCGTAGCCGCCGCTCTGGTCCCATCCGCTGCGCTGCTGGCCGTAGCCGCTGCTCTGGTCCCATCCGCTGCGCTGCTGGCCGTAGCCGCTGCTCTGGTCCCATCCGCTGCGCTGCTGGCCGTAGCCTTGCTCGGGGTAGCCGCCGCTCTGCTCGGGGTAGCCGCCGCGCTGGTCGGGTGCGCCGTAGCCGCTCTGCTCGGGGTAGCCGCCGCGCTGGTCGGGTGCGCCGTAGCCGCCTTGGTCGGGGTAGCCGCCGCGCTGGTCGGGTGCGCC
>NZ_JAVKSG010000081.1:0-13116 GCF_039583785.1 Mycobacterium sp. | reverse complement strand
CTCGTGGCGACCTCTAGCACCCCTTCGACCTGCAGCTCGCGGATCAGGTCCAGTGCTTCGGTGAGTTCTGACCGGCTCACTCCCCGAACTTCGAGCTTGTCGCCGACCTCGGCGATGTCGTACCCGGCGGTCATGTAGCAACTGTAGCGCAAATGACAAGATATCGCCTTTGCTACACATGCTTGTTGACTGCCAGGCGGGGCCGCGGGTACTAGGTCATCGCTTGTCCCGGCACCACGTAGCCGAGTTTGAGCAGCGCGTTGCGGAATTTCAGCTCGCGATCGAGCGGGACGGCGAGGTGTGTGTCGCCGATCGGGCGGCACAACGGGCGCAGCCTACGGTCGCCGGCGATGAGCGCGGCGGTGGCAGGGTCGGCGCATTCGATCAAGCGGGAGTGGCCGAGGTCGGCGAGCTGCCCGGCTCGCCGGCGGACGTCCGCCATCAGGGTGTTCAGCGCACTGACTTCGCGCGTGGTGTGAGCGGTCAGGAACGTGGTGAAATCGGAAAGTCGGCGCCCGGAATCGATCGCCGAGAGCAGGCTGGTGGTCGAGACCGTCCAGACGCGGTCGGCGGTTTGTTTCGCGTAAGCGGTGAGCAAGAGCCGGTCTGCGGCTGGGAGGTCCCCGATGGCGACAATGTCGAGGTTGGCCAGCACCTTCAGCGGCGCAGCGTCGGTAGCGTCGGAGTCGACCGGCTCCGGCTGGTAAGTGTCGGTCAGGCCGAGCGCGTAAGCGCCGAGCTCATTGAGACGGATTGACCGCAGGCCGTCATAACGACTGAGGGCATCCAAGTCGTCGCTGCCCCAGTTGTCCCGGAAGTCCTCGCGGGCGCCGGCCGATTGGATGTAGTCGAGGTCGACCAGGCCCAGGGTGCCGGTGTACTCAAACAGGACGGCCATAATGTAGCGGCCTTCCAAGATCTCCCAGTTGTGGTATCCGGCGTAGCCGAGGCTGCCGTACTGCGGATCGACCAGGTAGAGCTTCCAGAGCGCCATCTCGTTGCGGGCGATGGTGGGGCTCGTGTTGCCGCGGCGCATCTTGCTGAACAGACTGGCCAGGTCGATCCACTCGCCTGGCGGGCATCCGGTCAGCGCCTCGTCGACCAGCTGACGGCGGGTCTTGGCCGCGGTGAGCACGTTGCGGCAGCGCTGACCTTTGATGTTCTCGATCCGGCTGAACTCGTCGATCGTCGCGTGGGTGAGCCAACGTTGCCACAGGTGGCGAATGACTTCTGCTGGTGGTTTGCCCAGCGCTGCATGGCCTTTCGTGGTTGGTTGCAGCCGGGTTCCTTCGAGCTTGGCCAGTCCGCCGGCCTGGATGAGCAGCGGCCAGGCGAAGCTGGCGATGGGTTCGCCCGTGTAGAAGTCGCCGTTGGCAAGGTGCGTTCCGACGGCACGGATGGTCGCCGCCGAGGGCCGACCCGTCTTGCCGCTGCACTTCACCTCGCCGGCCGCGCACAGTTCGAGCACAGTGCGCAGGTTGGTCAGGGCTTCGGCCTGCGTCAGCCGCACCCAGTGCTCGTCGTCGGCATCGTGCAGGTGGTCCACGGTGTTCACGCTCTTTCCATCCAGCGGCGGTAGGCCTCAATCCATTCCGCGCCGTCAGGGTGCGGGGTAGGCAAGGGAAGGTCCAGGATTGGGATGCGCTGTGTCGATGGGCCGCGCGCGCAGACGGCCACGATCTGCTCGTCGTCGGTCAGGTCGATACCCGCGATGGTGACGTCCACGCCCAGCACCACAGTCTCAAACGGCACGGTGAGATGCTCCTCGATCATGGTGTATAAGCCGGTCACGCACTCGCTGTCGTTATAGCAGTCGACGGTCGCTTGCGCGATCAAGGCATCTGGCGTCGCATCACTCGACCCACCCATCTACTCAGCCTCTCATCCAGGGGGCGGCCTTGCGTTTATTGGCGGTGATCGTTGCGTAGTTATGCGATCTCCTGACGCCGGTGACAACGGCCAGCTTCGGCAGATTTGGAACAGGTGGTCTTTTCCGGCGAGCGCACCCGGAATCTGTCGGTGGGATTCTCTACGCTTTCGGTGATGGAATATTCGGCGATCGACGCGCTGCGGGAACGGCACCCCGCTTGGCGACTGCTGCGTGCCGGCAACTCCGTGCTGATCCTGTGCTTCCTCGGGGAGTTTTTCGTCGAGGGCAATCGCGGCGCCTGCCCGGCAAGCGAGTTCGCGGCGAAGTTGGACGACCACCTGCATGCGCTGAACGCCGAAATCTCCACCGAGGACGGCTGCGCACGGTTCCCGAAGGACGCGCGGTCCTATTTGGAGGACTGGGCGGCCACCGAGTATCTGCGACGGTTTTATCCGCCCGGCGACGACGAAGTGCACTACGAGGCCACCCCGGCGTTCGAGAAGGCCTACGCGTGGGTGATGAGCCTGCAGGGCAGGTCTTTTGTGGGGACCGAGTCCAGGCTGCACACCGTGGTCGAGCTACTGCGACAGATCGTGCACGGAACCGAAGTCGAGCCCGAGGTCCGGTTGGCCGAACTGCGCCGCCGCCGCGACGAACTCGACGCCGAGATCGCGGCCGTGCAAGCCGGCGTCGTCACCGTGCTGGACGCGACCGGGGTCCGCGACCGTTACCAGCAGCTCTCCGCGACCGCGCGGGAACTGCTATCGGACTTCCGCGAGGTCGAAGAGAACTTCCGGCTTCTTGACCGTGCCGCGCGAGAAAAGATTGCGGCATGGGATGGCTCCAAGGGCGAACTACTTGCCGAGCTGGTCGGTAGCCGCTCGGAGATCGCCGGTTCGGACCAGGGGCGCAGCTTCCAGTCGTTCTACGACTTCCTGCTCTCCGAATCGCGTCAAACCGAACTCGCGGAGTTGCTTGCCAAGGTGTCAGCGCTCGACACGATCGAAGCCGACCAACGCATTCGCGGCATCCACCACGACTGGTCCGAGGCCGCCGATCGGGCGCAGCGCACGGTCCGCCAGATTTCCGAACAACTGCGCCGCTTCCTCGACGACCAGGTCTGGCTGGAGAACCGGCGCGTTCTCGACCTGGTTCGCTCGGTGGAAGGCGTCGCCCTTGAGCTCCGCGGCAATCCCCCGATCTTCGGGCTCGACGTCGATCAGCCGGGCATCGAGATCGCGCTGCCGTTCGAGCGGCCGCTCTACCAAGAACCCGCGGCGGTGGCGGTTGAGAGCCAGATCGCGGCGGCCACCGAGGAGGTCGACGCCGAGCTGCTGTTCACTCAGACCTTCGTCGATCAGGCGCGCCTGGTCGAGATCGTCCGAAGCGTTCTGCCCGAGAGCTCCATGGCCTTGTTGTCCGACGTCATCGCGATGCACCCGATCGAGCAGGGTGCCGCGGAGATCGTCGGCTACCTCGCGCTCAATGACGACGATGTGACGGTCGATATGGACGACACGGACGAGACTTTGCTGGAGTACTGCGACCCCGCCGACCCGGAGATCACCAAGCGAGCGAGACTGCCGAAAGTGACGGTGCGGCGGCGATGAGCAATGAACACGCAGTCGCCAGCGCGATCATCCGACTGATGCAGGGTGTCGTCTACCGCGAATCGGACGAGGACACCTGGCTGACGCTGGAACGCCTCGGCGCCGGTGTCCGAGACCATTTCGCCACCATCGGCGTCGACGTGGTCGTCGATGACGCCGAGGGCTACGCCTATCTTCGGTCCCGGCCCGAGGAAGACGGCCAGGATGCACAGGAGGCGCTGCCGCGCCTGGTGCGACGGCGCGCACTGACCTATAACGTCAGCCTGCTGCTGGTGTTGCTGCGTAAGCGGCTCGTCGAGTTTGAGACGGCCGGCGGCGACGGCCGGCTGGTCCTGTCCACCGATCAGATCGTCGAGATGCTGAGGCTTTTTCAGGCCGAGTCCACCAACGACGCGCGCGTCGTCGACCAAGCCGAGATGACGATCAACAAGGCGCGCGAACTCGGGTTCCTGCGGCAGTTACGCGGTCAAAGCGACCACTGGGAGGTGCGGCGCATTCTCAAGGCCTACGTCGACGCCCAGACCTTGTCGAACTTCGCGACGAAGCTGCGGGAATATGCCGGAACGGCCGCCGGCGATGAGTGATGGACTGTTCTCCATGGTCGGACTCGGTGATACCCGACGGGCCGGCTACCGGCTTGAGTACGCGGAAGTATTGAACTGGGGCACGTTCGACTCCCAGGTCTGGCGGTTCACTCCCGACACCGAGACGGCGCTGCTCACCGGGGATATCGGCTCGGGCAAGTCGACGATCGTCGACGCGCTCACCACCTTGCTGATGCCGTCCCACAAGGCCGCCTACAACAAGGCCGCGGGCGCCGAGGCCAAGGAACGCACCCTGCGGTCCTACGTCGAAGGCCACTACAAGTCCGAGCGAAACGAGGCCACCGGACGGTCACGTGCCAAGGGCCTGCGCGAGAACAGGCGGACCTACTCCGTGGTCCTCGGGGTGTTCACCAACCACGGCTACGACGAGACGGTCACCCTGGCCCAGGTCTTCCAGCAGCGCGAGAGCACCGGGCAGCCCTACCGCTTCTTCGTCACCGCGACCAAATCCCTTTCGATCGCCACGGATTTCGCCGACTTCGGCACGGACCTACGCGATCTTCGCAAGCGGCTGCGCGGTACCGGGGCGGAGATCTTCGACGAATTCCCCAAGTACGCGACCTCGTTGCGCCGCTTGCTCGGAATCCGATCCGAGCAGGCGCTCGAGCTGTTCCACCAGACCGTTTCGATGAAGTCGGTCGGCAACCTCAACGACTTCGTGCGCGACCACATGCTCGAGCCAAGCGACGCCAGTGCGCGCGTCTCTGAAATTATCGCCCACTTCGAGGACCTGACCAAGGCGCACGACGCCGTCAAGCGAGCCCGAGAGCAGCTGGAAGCGCTCGATCCGGTCGTGGTGACCGCGGCGAAGTACGACGCCGCCCTCGCGGAGCGCGAGTCGTTGGATCACGAGCGATCCGCCGTCCGGCTGTTCGTCGCCGAGCGTCGCTCTCACCTGCTCGGCGACGAGATCGCCGCGCTGGAGGCCGAGGGTGTGGGCCTGTTGGCGGAGCAGGACGCCGCCAAAGCCCAGGAGCAGAAGCTACAACACGAACACGACGCTCTTATCGAGGAGCGCGCCAAGGCCGGCGGGGACCGCATCGGCGAGTTGGAGCGACTCACCGAGCAGGCCCGCGCCCAGGCCCAGAGCCGTCGTCATGCCCGGGCCCGGTTCGACGTCGCCGTCGCCGAGGCCGGGCTGGAACCGGTTGCCGGCGGCGAGGACTTCGCGGCCCTGTCCGCTCTGGCCGCCGCCGAGCGGTCGCGGCTGAGCGCGGACAAGGGAGCGCTCGACGCGGCCACGGTCGATGCGATCGGGCGGGAGCGGGAGTTCCAACGGCAATGCGGCCTCGTCGCCGAGGAACTCAGCAGCTTGGAGCAACGCACTTCCAACCTGCCCGTCGAGCAGGTCGAGGTGCGCGCGGAGCTGTGTGCGGCGCTCGGGCTGACGCCGGACGACCTTCCGTATGCCGGCGAGCTGCTCGACGTGACCGACGAGCGCGCCGAGTGGCGGGGCGCTGCGGAGCGGGTACTGCGCGGTTTCGCCCTCTCGCTGCTGGTGCCACAGCAGCACTACGACGCCGTCGCGGGCTGGGTGAACGGCCGGAGGCTCACGTTCGGTGGGCGCGGCGGCAAGCCTATCGGGGCCAAGCTGGTCTACGAAAGGGTTGCCAGGCAACGGGTTCCGCTCCAATCGCCGGGGCACGAGGGGCTGTGGCTCGCCGACTGCGTCGAGGTCAAGAACGGGCCTTTCGGTCAGTACCTCACCGACGAGCTCGCGAAGCGGGCCGACTACCGATGCGCGCCGAGCCTGGAGGAGTTTCGCGGTCAGCGGCGCGCCGTGACCCGCGAGGGTCAGGTGCGCTCGGGTGAGCGCCACGAGAAGGATGACCGGCACCGCGTCGACGACCCCCGCCGGTGGGTCCTCGGCTGGGCCAACGAGCGAAAGATCGCCGCGCTTCGCGACGAGCTCGCCGGGCTGGAGGAACAGCTCGGGACGGCTGCCACCGAGTTGGCGGGGCTCGATGCGCAGCGGGATGCGGTGCAGGCAAAGCTGCAAGCCCTGGCCCGTCTGGAGGAATACCACTCCTGGAACGATCTCGACGTCGATGAGGCCCAGGCGCGCGCACACGACCACGACGCCGAACGTGTCCGGCTGCTGTCCGGTTCGTCGCGACTGGAGGAGATCGCGCGGGCGCTGGCCGACAACGACGAGCAAGCCAACGGCGTGGGGGAGTTGATCGACACGCTGACCGGCAGGCTCGCGACCACGGCAGTGGCGAAAAGGCAAGCGGAGCAAGGAAAGAAGCGCGACGATGAGTTTGTCGCGGCGCGGCCAGAGCGCGAGCTGGCGGCCGCCCGCGCGTCGTATGCCGCCCTCGACGAACGCCTTCGAAAGAACCGCCCGGTGCGGGCGGCGGACTGCGCGGAGGCGGAGGTAGCGCTGTCGGCGGATCTGCATCGGCGCATCGAGCGTCTCACCGGCCAACTCAACGGCTACGCGCTGAACCTGGTCCAGTACATGAGCGACGTGTTGCGCCGCTGGCCCGAGATTCGCGCGGACATGGATGCCAATGTCGATGCCCGCCAAGACTTTCTGGCCTTCCGCGATCGCGTCGCGACTGACGACCTCCCGCGTTTCGAGGCCGAGTTCAAAGAGCAGCTCAACAAGAACGCCATCCAGGAGCTGGCGGGGTTCAACAACTGGCTGGGCAGGCAGGCGTCGGCCATCGACGAGCGCGTCGATCGCATCAACGAGGCGCTCGGCGCGGTGCCCTACAACCCGGGCCGCTACATCCGACTGGAGAAGGAGCCCACCACCAACCAGGACATCGCGCAGTTCCGTTCGGACCTTCGCAACCTGACCAACGACAGCCTCGCGCTCGACGGCGACCAGTACTCCGAGCAACGCTTCGGAGACGTCAAGCGGATCATCGAGCGCTTCCGGGGCCGCGACGGCTACGCCGAATCCGACAAGACGTGGACCCGGCGCGTCACCGATGTACGCAACTGGTTCGTCTTCTCCGCGTCCGAGCGCGATGCCGAGACCGGTGATGAATGGGAGCATTACAGCGATTCCGACGGCAAGTCCGGCGGTCAGAAGGAGAAGCTGGCCTACACGATCCTCGCGGCCTCCCTTGCCTACCAGTTCGGGCTGGAGTGGGGCGCGCAGCAGTCACGAGACTTCCGTTTCGCGGTCATCGACGAGGCATTCGGGCGCGGCTCGGATGTCTCGACACGCTACGCGCTGGACCTCTTCGCGACGCTCGGGCTGCAACTTCTCATCGTCACGCCCCTGCAGAAGGTTCACGTCATCGAGCCCTACGTGCAGGCGATCGGCTTCGTCGACAACCCGAGCGGAACGTTCTCTCGCCTGCAGACGATGACCATCGAGGAGTACCGGACCCGGCGCGACGGACGGCGGGCGTGAGTGCCGCGCCGACGACGATGCAGAGCGAAGCGATGAGAAGGAGTGGCGCCATCACGTGGACTACGCCGCACGACATTGCCGCGAAGGTGAGACGACGGTGGGACGACGGGTCGCTGCTGCGCGCCCACGCCGACGGTGATCCGTTTGATCCGATCGACGTGCCGCTGCGCGGCCCGAAACCGTCGCAGGTCGGTGACGACGTTGCCGCCGCGCGCCAGTGGGTGGCCGCCCTCGACGCCGGCCGCCGCGACGACACCCGATATGTCCTGCAATGGCAGTCGATCGGCGGCCGACAGATCGGCCGCAACCTGCTGCCTGTCCGCGCGGTGGTGTCCTCGATCGAGCAGGCCTGGACATTGTTGGGCGTAACCACGATGGTTCGCCGATTCGACGATCTGCTGACCTTGGCCGACCAGCATCCGCGGGTTCGCGACTGGATTGTCGGCCACCCGCATCGCGCGCTCGAGCTGGGGGACGAGATGCCGCAGCTGATTGCCGCCTATGCCTGGCTCGACAGCCACCGTCAGTCGCAGCGATACCTTCGCGAGATCAGCGCGCCCGACGTCGACACCAAGTTCGCCGAGCGGCGCCGGACGGACCTGGCCGCGATGCTTGGTGTTTCAGCGACGGCCTCCGGGTTCTTGGCCGATCTGGGTCTGCGGTGCAAGCCCGGATTGGTGCGGTTCCGACCCTCGCCCGCATTGGGTTTCCCGGGGTCGACGCTGACTGAGCTGGCGGTGCGTTCCGAGGAGTTGGCACGCCTCACTGTCGAACCGCGCGTTGCGGTAATTGTCGAGAACGAGATCAGCTATCTGAGCGTCGATGTCCCCGACGGTGGGATGGTGTTCTGGGGCAAGGGCTTCGAAGTCGACAGCATTGCTCGGCTGCAATGGCTGGCGGAGGCTGACGTGCTCTACTGGGGCGACATCGACACTCACGGCTTCGCCATTCTGGACCGCCTGCGGGCGCGGCTCCCGCGAGCGCGCTCGGTGCTGATGGACCGCGACACGCTGCTGGCGCACCGCGACCGTTGGGTGACCGAAGACCGCCCTGCGAAATCGGTCCTGACGCGACTGACGCCTGACGAGTACGACCTGTACTCGGAACTGGTCGCAGACGGGCTGGATGAACGGGTGCGCCTGGAACAGGAGCGAATCGACTGGCAGTGGGTCGAGCAACGGCTAACCGCAGCCCACCGGGGTCGGATTTGATTCAACGGGGGGATGTGCAGGCGCCCGATGATTATCAGGGAGGTGCTGGCTGCGGATTCCCTAGTGACACGGTGGCCTAAGCCTGGAGACTGCAAGCTGTCAACAGTCGCGATCAGCATGTCCGGCTCAAAGTTCGTAAACGACACGGACATTTCTTCGTCGGCTCGGAAGTTCATTCGCGCAGGGCCAAAGGTCACTCGACATTGCGTCCGTCGGTTTCTATCAGATCAGCGTGGCCGCTGCCACGATGGCGAGGTGCGAAGCCAACACGGCGATTGGGTCTCGCCGCCTGAGCTCGACCCTGAGGAGGCGGCCGAGCGCCTGTTGCGTGATTTGCGCAGCGACCGGGACGGCCTGTCCGGGAGCGAGGCGGAACGGCGCCTGCTGCAATACGGGCCAAATGCGTTGCGGCGCCGGACCGGCCCGCAGTGGCCGAAAGCATTGATAAGGCAGTTAACTCATCCGCTGGCGCTACTGCTGTGGTTGGCGGCGGGGCTGCTGGTGATTGTCGGATCACACGTAGTGGCGACGGCGGTGGTGTTGATCATCATGTTGAACGCTGCGTTTTCCTTCGTACAGGAACTGCAGGCGGAGCGGGCGGTGGAAGCGCTGGCCAAATACTTGCCGCAGAAGGCGCAAGTTGAGCGCGACGGCATCGTCACCGAAATCGACGCCTCGCAAATTGTGCCCGGCGACGTCGTGGTCATCGAGGAGGGAGACCGCGTCGCCGCCGACATCCGATTACTGGTCGGCGCCATCGAAGTGGACATGTCGGCGCTGACCGGCGAATCAGTGCCTGCGCTGCGCTCGGCGGCGATGGTTGACGTCAACGTGCCGTTACTGACTGCGCATGATCTGGTATTCAGCGGCACCAGCTGTACCGGTGGGCATGCCCGGGGACTCGCGTTCGCCACCGGTATGGGTACCGAAATCGGCCGGATCGCAGCGCTATCCGAACGCGTCAAACCTGACCCCAGCCCGTTGGAGCGACAGGTCAGGCGGGCGGCTTGGCTGATCGCCGCCGTTTCGATAATGCTGGGATTGTCGTTCATCCCGGTCGCTACCCTGGTGGCGCACCTGACCCTGATCAACTCGTTGATCTTCGCGGCGGGGCTGCTGGCAGGCATGGTGCCAGAGGGATTGCTCCCGGTGATCACCCTTGCGCTGGCGGTCGCGGTGCGGGAGTTGGCGGGCCGTGGCGCGCTCGTCAAGCGACTGTCTGCGGTCGAAACTCTTGGTTCCACCGATGTGATCTGCACCGACAAGACCGGCACGCTAACCCAAAACCGGATGACGCCCGTCGCCGTGTGGACCACGGCAGGCCAAATCGGCCTCGATCCCGAGCATCCCGACAGCCACCCGGACCCGGCGCAATCACCGGCCCCCCTTGGAGCGCTGGGCCGTATCGCAGCCCGTTGCAACAACGCCAGGTTGGACGACCCCGCAGGCACGGTGGGTGATCCGACGGAAGTCGCGGTGCTGACAGCCGCCCGGATTCTCGGGGCCGAGACTGATCCGGAAACACGAGAAGCTAACCGGCGCTGGCAGTTTCATTTCGACCCCGAGCTGAAGCTGATGTCGACCATCGACCGGTCTGAGGATGGGTCGTCCGTCGTGCACACCAAAGGCGCACCGGAGGCGCTGCTGACGCGGTGCGGTCACATCCTCGACGCCGATGGTCAATCGCTACCGCTCGATTCGTTCGAACGCCGCCGAGTCGAAGAAGCGGTTGACGACCTGGCCGCGCAAGGTTTACGCGTGCTCGGGTTCGCGCAGCGGCAGCTACCGCCGAAAACGCGGCCACCGCAACGTCGGACTACCGCCGAGCAGGATTTGTGCTTTGTGGGCTTGGTCGCCATGCTCGATCCGCCGAGAACAGGCGTTGTGGGGGCCGTCGCGAAATGCCAGACCGCGGGCATCCGCATTATCGTGATCACCGGCGATCACCCGCTGACCGCCGCCGCCACCGCGGAGCGCATCGGCATCACCGGCCCGCACCCGAAAGTCTTTGCCGGTGCGGACTTCGAGCAACTCGCTGAGAACAAGCTTGCCGAACTCATCCGTACCCACCCGGAGATAATATTCGCTCGCGCTTCGCCGGAGGCCAAGCTGCATATCGCCGAGGCGCTGCGCCGTGATGGCCATGTAATTGCGATGACCGGTGACGGCGTCAACGACGCTCCGGCGTTGCGCCGCGCCGACATTGGTGTTGCGATGGGACTCTCCGGCACCGACGTCGCGCGGGAGGCGGCGACGATGGTGCTCACCGACGATGACTTCGGCTCGATCGTCACGGCGATCGAGGCCGGCCGCCGCATCTACGACAATGTTCGTAAATTCATCGTCTACATCTTCGCGCACGCCGTCCCGGAAGTCGTTCCGTTCTTGCTCTTCGCGCTCAGTGGTGGGGCTATACCGTTGCCCCTCACGATTCTGCAGCTTCTAGCGTTCGACGTCGGAAGTGAAACCTTTCCGGCGCTGTCGCTCAGTCGCGACCCAGCGGAGCCGGGCCTCATGCAACGCGCACCGCGGCCCCGCGATGAAGGGGTCATCCAGCTTCCAATGTTATTGCGAGCGTGGCTATTTCTAGGCGCGATCGTCACGGCGTTGTCGCTGGGTGGCTACTTCTACATTCTGCTCAAAGCAGGCTGGCGGCTCGGGGTATCAGTCGACGCGGGCACGCCGCTATATGATGCCTACCGCCAAGCGACGACTATGACGTTTCTCGGTATGATCGCCGGCCAGATCGGCACCGCGTTCGCGGTGCGCACGCAGCGGGCGTCGCTGTGGTCGGTGGGTGTCTTCAGCAACCGATATCTGCTCGCCGGTATCGCCGCCGAGATCGCGCTGGCCGCTGTGTTCGTCTACGTTCCGCTGTGCCAATCACTCCTGGGCACTGAGCCGCCGCCGCTCTCGAATCTGCTGATATTGCTGCCCTTCCCATTCGTCGTGTGGGGCGCTGATGAATTTCGCCGGTACCTACTACGCCGCTGGCATAGAGGTGTCCGCGTGCAATGACGGTCGACCGCTTTCCCGGTGACCATCGGCCCTACGACGTCGCTTCGTGGCCGCGTAACAACGAGACTATGCAACACAGAACCGATTTGGCGGCTATTCACGTTGACGTGACGACGCACGGTCAGCTACCCGGTATCGACGACTACGTACAGGAAAAGATCGGTGGGCTCAGTCGGCTCACGCGCCAACCCGTGCTGCATGCCCGGGTCAGGTTGAGCAGGCATGCCGATCCGGCGGTGGCCCGCCCCGTGGTCGCCCAAGCCAACCTGGATGTCAACGGCCGGCTTGTCCGCGCCCAAGTCGAGGGCGAGACTGCCCGTGAAGCGGTCGACCGACTCGAGGCGCGACTGCGGCGTCGGCTTGAACACGTCGTCGAACGCCGGGAAGCCAACCGAGGCAATACTTCTCAAGCCATCGCGCATGAATGGCGTCACCAGTTTGAGCCCACGCATCGACCGAGCTACTTTCCTCGGCCACCCGATCAACGTCAAATCATTCGACGAAAGTCTTTCACGCTGGGCAGCCGCACGGTCGACGAAGCGGCGCAGGAGATGGAGTTGCTCGGCTACGACTTCCACTTGTTTACCGAAAAAGGTACAAAACAGCCCAGCGTGTTGTACCGCACGGAACCGGGCGGATACCGGCTGGCCCAGGTCAAACCGGTGCCCGAGGAACTCGCGCCATACGAGCTACCCCTGACCATCAGTTCAGCGCCGGCACCGCGACTCACGCTCGAGTGCGCGAAGGAGCGACTCTCTCTTCTTGGGCTGCCGTTCCTGTTCTCTGTCGATTTGGATCAAGGCCGAGCCGGTGTGCTGTATCACCGCTACGACGGACACTACGGGCTGATCTGTCCCGCCGACTGACGCCGTGAGCAACGACCAACGACGCTCTGCAAGGGGCTTTCTCCTGCCGCCAAGTGGTCGGATCAAAGAGGTCGGTCGGGTTTAAGGAGTGCGCTATGGCCGTGGTCGCGATCAATGGTCTGGGCCGCATCGGCCGGGCCACGCTGAAAGTTCTGACCGAGCTTGACGACATCCGGGTCGCGGCGGTCAACGATGTCGTCTCTGTCGACACCTTGGCTTACCTGCTGCGCTACGACAGCGTCTACGGCCGCTACCCGCGGGCGGTCTGTGTCGACGAAAATGCCCCGGGAGCTTGGCGTCGACCTGGTCTTTGAGTGCACCGGCGTGTTTAAGCCGTAGCAACGCTTGGCGTTGCGAACTACGGCCAGCCTCAATGACTTCCACTGATGCACAAATATCCAGCAGCGCCCCGAACTTTGCCGCGCTTTTCGGCGATCGGGTTCCGGTAACGCCGAACAAGGACGGATTTCGCGACCAGGATCATGTGCCGATCCAGGTAGTCGGTAGGGACGTCACGGAGAGCTTTTGGATCCCGTCGCCGGCCAGCATCACCGGGGCCGCGACCG